>JADKJZ010000001.1 GCA_016720805.1 Gemmatimonadota bacterium
TGAGGCCCACGAGGGCGATCACCGACAGCGGCCCGACGGCGATCGAGGTCCAGCTTGTGGAGGGTTCCATTCTGCCGAAGGTTAGCGCGTCCGGGCATCCCGGGAGCGAGTTGGGGCGGTGATCCGCCGAGATGACGCCACCACGGCCCACTCGGGTTGGCGGGGCTGTCGGCTTTTCCTGCCGCCACGACCGATCGGATCACCCAGGAGGCCGTCGCGGCGATCGTCGCCGATGCTGTGGGCACCCGGGGCGACACGGCGGTCCTGGGTACACCCAGCGGTTCGACGGCTCCTCACCTGGCCCGACCGAATGGGAGTTGCCCCTGACCGCCTGCGCGAGGCGCTGGCGCGGATTCCGGACGGGGTGCGTGCCGCCCTAAGGTGGCGAGCCGAGCAGGTCCGGCGCAATACCCGCAGCAGCGCGATACCGGCTTCCCGCGAGGAACGTCCCGACGGCACCCCTGCTCGGGATGCGGGTGACCCCGTGGACGCCGCCGGGCTGGCGTGCCCTGGCGGGAAGGCGGCCTACCCCTCCTCCGTCCTGATGAACGCCATTTCCAGCCGCAAGTCGGCGGGGGTCAAGGAACTGGTGGCCCGCCACCCCGCCCGAACGGGATCAACGCGATCAAGTCCTCGCCGCCCTCGCCATCAGTGGCGTCACCCGGTGTTCAAGATCGGCGGCGCGCACGCCGTGGCGGCACTGGCCTTGGCACCGCAACTGTCCCCCGGGTCGACAAGATCGTCGGCCCCGGCAACAAGTGGGTCGCCGAGGCGAAGCGGCAGGTGTTCGGGCAGGTGGGGATCGACATGGTCGCGGGCCCGACCGAGGTGCTGATCCTCGCCGACGAGACGGCCCAAGCCGACCTGATTGCGGCAGACCTGATTGCCCGGGCGGAGCACGACGAAGACGCCGCCTCGTGGCTGGCGACGACATCGCGCGAGTTGGCCGATGCGATTCCCCGCAGCACTCGAGGCGGCGCGCTTACAGCCCCCCGGGCCGACGTCGCGCGTGCCCCTCACTGATGCGCAACGGATTGGTGGTGCTGGTGGCTGACCGCGCCGCGCTCGCCGAGGTCGCCAACATGCGCGCGGCGGAGCATCTCGAGATTGTCACGCGTGACGCGGACGAGCTGGCGGCACTGGTGCGCCACGCCGGCGCGATCTTCATTGGCGACTCCACGCCGGAGCCGGTGGGCGACTACATCGCCGGGCCGAGCCACGTCCTGCCGACCGGCGGCACCGCGCGTTACGCCTCGCCGCTCGGCGTCTACGACTTCGTGAAGCGCACGTCGCTCATTCGCTACTCGCGGGCGCAGTTGCTGGCCGATGCGCCGCACGTGATGGCGCTGGCAGAGGCCGAGGGGCTCTACGGACATGCCGAGGCGGTACGGCGGCGGGGTGGCCGGATGACCAGTCGCAAGCTGGCCACGGTGCTCGCGCTCACGGCGGGCTTCCTGCTGGTCGAGATCATCGGCGGCGTCATCAGCAATTCGCTGGCGCTCCGGGTGTTGCACGGGCACCATCACCATGACTTGAACGTCCGCGGCGCCTATCTCCATATCATGGGCGATGTGCTCGGCTCGGTCGGGGCCATCGTGGCGGCACTGGTGATCCACTTCTTCGGCTGGCTTCCGGCCGACGCGATCATCTCGGTGCTGGTCTCGGTGCTGATCTTCCGGAGCGCGTGGCGGCTGGTCAGCGAGAGCGGGACGATCCTGCTGGATCGGGTCCCCGAGCACATGCAGGTCTCCCAGGTCGAGGAGCGGCTGCTGGCGGTGGCGGTGTCTCCAGGTGCACGACGTCCACGTCTGGACCGTCACCACGGGGTTGGTGGCGATGAGCGCCCATGCGGTGGCGATCGACCTCGAGGGCCACCCGGCGGTGCTCAAGCAGATGGAGGGGGCGATGGCCGATCTGGGTATCGGGCACGTCACGATCCAGCTCGAGACGGGGGAGGCCTGTGGCGCCGAGGCGTGCGGTCACGAGCACCACGCCGCATCTCCCCTCCGGGGGGGTATGGCGCATCGTCACTGATTGCCTTGCGGCCCCCACCCTCGTCGGGTATTATGGCGCCCTGAGGTAACCTGACGGGCTCGTGGACAGGATTTGTCGTGGATATTCGTAACCTTGCCATCATCGCGCACGTGGACCACGGGAAGACCACCCTCGTGGACCAGATGCTTCGCCAAGCTGGCGCCTTCCGGGCCAACCAGCATGTCGAAGAGCGCGTGATGGATTCCAACCCGCTCGAGAAGGAGCGGGGGATCACCATTCTCGCCAAGAACACCGCCATCACCTGGCACAACGTGAAGATGAACATCGTCGACACGCCGGGGCACGCGGATTTCGGGGGCGAGGTCGAACGTATCTTGCGCATGGTCAACGGCGTGCTGATCCTGGTGGACGCGGCCGAAGGGCCGATGCCGCAGACGCGCTTCGTGACCCGGAAGGCGCTGGCGCTGGGCTTGCAGCCGATCGTCGCGATCAACAAGATCGACCGGCAGGACGCCGAGCCGATGCGCGTGCACGACGAAGTGCTGTCGCTGTTCATGGACCTCGACGCCACGGAGGCGCAGCTCGACTGCCCCTTCCTGTACACGTCGAGCCGCGCCGGAACCGCCACGCTCGAGCTCGACCAGCCCGGCACCACGCTGGAGCCGCTGTTCGAGACGATCCTCAAGACCGTGCCGCCGCCGTCGGGCGACCCGGAGAAGCCGTTCCAGATGCTGGTCTCGACGCTCGACTTCTCGTCGTTCATCGGCCGGATCGCGATCGGCCGGATCGAGCGGGGCCGCATCAATGTCGGCGACCAGGTCTCCCTGCTCCCGCTGGGCGAGCCGGGGATGGTGGCCGATGAGCCGGGCGTCGAGAAGGGGCGGATCACCAAGCTCTATACCTTCGACGGGCTGAACCGGATCGAAACGCCGGTGGCACAGGCCGGTGAGATCGTGGCGCTGTCGGGCTTCGAGACGCTCGAAATCGGCAAGACGTTCACCTCGGTCGAGTACCCGGAGCGGATGGCCGGCATCGCCGTCGAGGAGCCGACGATCTCGGTCGACTTCATCGTCAGCAACTCGCCGTTCGCCGGGCGCGAAGGCAAGTACGTTACGTCCCGGCAGCTGCGCGACCGACTCTTCAAGGAGCTGGAGCGGAACGTCGCCCTCCGGGTCGAGCCGACCGATTCGCCGGACACCCACTCGGTGGCCGGACGCGGTGAGCTCCACCTGGGCATCTTGATGGAGACGATGCGCCGCGAAGGGTACGAGTTCCAGGTTTCGCGGCCGCGCGTCATCCTGAAGGACGGTCCCAATGGCGAGCGCCTCGAGCCGTACGAGGAGTTGACGATCGACGTCCCCGAGGAGTACATGGGCGTCGTGATGGAGAAGCTCGGCCCCCGGAAGACCGAGATGACCGAGATGCGGAACCCGGGACAGGGGATGGTCCGGCTGACCTTCCGGATCCCGTCGCGTGGTCTCTTCGGCTACCGCTCGGAGTTCCTCACGGACACCCGCGGCACCGGGATGATGCACCACCGTTTCCTGGAGTACGGGCTGTGGGCGGGTCCGCTGGCGGGTCGCAAGCGCGGCGTGCTGGTGGCCGACCGCGAGGCGCCGGTGGTCGGTTTCGCGCTGGCCAACCTGCAGGAGCGGGCACAGATGTTCGTCGCCCCGGGTGAATTGGTGTACGAGGGGATGATCGTCGGCGAGAATTCGCGTCCGGGCGACATGGACGTGAACGTCGGCAAGGAGAAGAAGCTCTCCAACATGCGGACGACGTCGACCGACGAGAACATCCAGCTCGAGCCGCCGCGCCCGATCACGCTGGAGTACGCCCTCGAGTACATCGAAGAGGACGAGCTGATCGAGGTCACGCCGGAGAACATCCGGCTCCGCAAGCGGAGCCTGCAGGCCACCGAACGGAAGAAGGTGCAGCGTGCGGCGAACCGGGGCGTCGACGCCTCGTAAATGGTAGTCACCCGGCCCAACTGGTCATCACCCGGAACTGGTCACGTGGAGGAGCACATCATGTCGTCGTGGGAGACGTCCTGGGAGGCGTCGCTGGATACTGCGGTGATGCGCCGCCGGTTTGACGAAGATGGTGAGGAAATTTTCGACGTGGACGATCTCGACCTCGAGGACGAGGACGACGAACTCGACGGCGAAGAAGGTGACGATGACGATGATGAGGACGAGGATGATCTCGACGAGGACTTCGACGAGGACTTCGCGTTCGATGATGATGAAGAGGAGTAGTTGTGAGTCCTGAGTCGTAAGTCGTAGGTCCAAAACAAGGAGGGACCCCAATGCATCGCAGCGTTGGGGTCCCTCCTGACTTACGACCCACGACCGCGCCGAATCCGTGCTCTTCCGCGTCGCCTTGGACGAGTTGTTCGATTCAGGAAGCCGACAGGACTTGCCAAAGACCTCTGTCGGAGTTACCGTGAGTCTACCCCCAATTCATGGACCCCCGAAGATGAGCCGCTTGCTACGGGCGATTTTTTTTGTCGGAATCCCCATTCTCGTGGGTTGCGAACGAACCGCTAGGCAGGAGACTGGCACACCTGAATACCGGGTTGTGCGTGAAGCTGACCTTCGCGAGGCAATCGCGAGTGTCCCCGCGAAGTATGCTCTACTCGTCGATCCTCGCGACTGCTTCTCCTGCTTTCCCGTCCTCGACAGCGTCCGACGCAGCCATGCGGCCGGCATGTCTGGCCCGCCCATCGTCCTTTCCCGACAGCCAACTCCTACAGAAGCACGGTACCTCGTCCTTGCGGGCGTGAAGGCGATTGGTGTTGCGGCACCTGGAACCGATTGGGGAGGACGACTGACCCCTCCCCTCTCCGTTTCGGTGAATAGCGGTGCACTTGTCGCCTCACCGTTGGCTCCGCACAAGTCGGGCGGTGCCACCACGAAGTGACCTGCTGGCCGGCAAGTCACATTATGCCCTCCGGCCCACTCCGGCAGGGTGAACCTCGACCAAGGAGCTTCCATGTTTCCGAAATTGCGCAACCTGATCGTCGTGGCCGCCTGCGCCTTCATCCTCGCCCCGCGCATCCCCAACGCGTCGGCGGAGGAGACTCGCAAGTGGCTGGAGGTCTATCCCTTCTGTACCGGCTTCCCAAGTTGCAAGTTCGAGTGCGACCCGAATACGCCGGAATGTCAGACGGATCCCGACTGCATTTGCACTTGTTTCCGCTGAGGTGATTGGGGGCGGGGGAACGGCTCCGACCGGGCCCCCGCGTCATCAGTGGAATCCTCCCCTTGAAGAAGGACCTCGCCTCGATGAACGCGATCCGGTTGCTCATTCTCGCATTGCTTGCATCATCCACGACTAGCTGCTCGCGAGGTGACAAGGAGGTCGCGGGGCGATCACTGGTCTCGACCACTGCGACGCTGGTTCGAGAAGTCAGGGCCCAGGAACCCGATCCCCCCCTCGGGGCTTACACGTCGTTTATCGCGGTAGCCTCCAACGGCTCCTTCTTCATCACGGATATCGACCGTGGGAGAATTGTCGCTTTTGACCCAGCAGGCTCGGTAACGCGGTCGTTTGGGTCGCTCGGGGGCGGCCCGGGCGAGTTCTCGTTGGCAGCGACACCGGAGGTGATTGGTGATACACTGCTTGCCGTCGCAGACGTGAACGCGAACTCGTTGATGTTGTTCGATGTTCGAAACGGGCAGTACATGAGGACGGTGAAATTGGCAGGATTCAGAAACCTCGCCGGAGATTGGTCCTACGCTGGCGATACCGCCTACTTCGCCACCCTCGATGCGGGTGGCGTCCTCGGGGTCTGGCCGATGGTGAATGACACTGCTCGGCTTCGAGGTGAATTGCCGGCCGAGTATCGTTCCGGCCGACCGAGGGGGCTGGTACGTCGGTACGGCCGCATCGGAATCGCCCCCACTTCCGAAGGGTTCGCCGTGCATCTTCCGACCGAGGACGGAGTCCGTCGGCTTTCCCTGGGCGGAGAAGTCGGGCCTCTCATCGGAATTCCGGCACGCCATCGTCGAGGGATTCCGCCTGAGCTGGTGCAGCTCAAGGCGAACACCAGTCGCTCTCGCACGACGAATTTCCCCCTCGCCTCCTTCAATACTGGACTTGCGCGCCGGGGCGATGGATTGCTCGTTGCATACCATTGGGAATTCGATCATGATCCAAAGTCAAAGGGGTCAGAGTCTGGGGGTGGTCCCGGGATGACAAACCTCCGTCTCTTCGCGACTTTGATCAAACCGGCTCTTGATTCCGCCTGCATCGACATTCGAATTCCAATCGAGACTGACATTCCCCCATTTCCGGTAACGCGCGGGGATACGACCTTCGTCTTTACTCGCTCGGTGAACGTCGCCCAGGGGACAGTCAATTCAAGGCTGGTCGCGTTCCGAGCTGACCCTCGCTCCTGTCAGTGGGAGCCGATCGGTGGAGCGCCTCCCCGTCAACAGTGAAGGGCCGGACACCGGACGCTGCACACGAAAAGGGACCCCAACGCCGAGCGCCGGGGTCCCTTCTCTGTGTCTACGACCTACGACTTACGACCTCCTACCGTGCCGAATCCGTGCTCTTCCGCGTCGCCTTCGACGAGTTGTTGGTCCCGCACATCGGATAGGTGAGCGCGGCCTGGGTGGCCGGGTTCACGCTGATCAGCTGCGGCGCCTGCAGCGTCGGGTCCTTGTCGGCCATGTAGGTCAGCATGGCGACAAGCGTCGCGTTGTTCTTGAGGTCGTCGATCACGACCTTGTCGTAGGTGTCGCGGTTGGTGTGCCAGGTGGTGTTGAAGTAGTCCCAGTTGAGGGCGCCCATCCCGTGCACCGGCGCGCCGCGGCACTGGAAGGTCCAGCCGTCCGTGCTGCCGCTCCCACCGACCGGCGAGGCG
The DNA here is from genome assembly GCA_016720805.1 of Gemmatimonadota bacterium. Taxonomy (NCBI): domain Bacteria; kingdom Pseudomonadati; phylum Gemmatimonadota; species Gemmatimonadota bacterium. The sequence goes on from JADKJZ010000001.1 coordinate 6,869, forward strand.
GTGGCGCCCAGACGGACCCAGCCGCTGATCGACGACGGCACCGCGTGCAGCCACGAGATCAGGTTGTCGGTCGCGTTGGTGACCGGGCCGGCGCCGAGCGAGGTGACGCGCCCCGTGCCGTTGTCCTGGTTCCAGCCGGCGCGGATCCCCTTCACGATCTCCGGGTGATCCTCGGCGAACGCCTGCGAGCCGTTGAGCCCCTGCTCCTCGCTGCCCCAGTTCCCGATCAGGATGGTGCGCTTCGGGTTCGGGTACACCTTCTTGAGGATGCGGATCGCCTCCATCATCGTGATGGTGCCGGTGCCGTTGTCCGTCGCGCCCGAGCCGCCGTCCCACGAGTCGAAGTGGGCCGAGAGGAGGATGTACTCGTTCGGCTTCTCGGAGCCCTTGATCATCCCGACGACGTTGTACATCGGGAGCTCACCGAGGAACTCGGCGTCGGCATTCACGCGGACCTTCGGGCCCTGATTGTTCTGCGCCAGGCGGAACAGCAGGTTGTAGTCTTCGCAACTGGCATCGAGCGTCAGCACCGTCTGCTTCGGCGAGCCGAAGATCTTGTTGATGCCGGGGTACTGCGACCAGTTCATGCCGATCACGCCGGCGACGCCATACTCCTTGGTCCAGACGTTGATGTTGCCGCCCTGCTTGGTGCGGTCGGCCCACGCAGCCCGCGCCTGGCTGTTGATCGCGGCGAGCTGCTGCGAGGCGCCCGGCTGGCCGAACTCGGTCCACTGCGACGCCATGCGGCAGGAGGCGAGTGGCGCCGAGATCAGCACGAACTTCCCCTTGGCGTTGGCCTTGGCCCACGCGGCGAACTCGTCCGGCGACTTCGTCTCCGGGAAGAGGATCACATCGCCGATGACGTCCTTGCCACCGGTGCCCGGGCTCCAACCCAGCATCGTCGCCTCGAGGGAACGGACGCGCGGTGCAATCATGTCGACGTGGGTGTGCCCGCGGCGCCACGAGTTCCAGGTACCGTACTGCTGCTTCTCGGCCGGGATCCCCCACGAGGCGTACGTCTTGACGGCCCAGTTGGCGGCGTTCATGTAGCCCGGCGAGCCGGTGAGGCGCGGCCCGATCGAGTCCATCAGTACCTGCGCCAGCTTGCCGGCCTGGCCGTTGGTCATCCCTTCGTCAAACATCTTCTGGATGATCGGATCGTCCGGCGGCGTGGTGCGCACGTACTTGGTGCTGTCGACCGACGCGCCACCGCGGCCACCGCCGGCACGACCGCCCGCGGCACCCGGCGCGCCCGCGCCACGCCCACCCGGCGCTCCGGCCGGGGCGGCAGTGGGCGTCGGGGCCTGCGCAGCAGGGGCCGCGGCGGGACGCGCGGCAGGAGCGGGGGTGGTGGCTGGGGTCTTGGAGCCGCCGCATGCGGCGATCCCGAGAACCAGGCCGAGGCCGACTGTCAAACGGGCCATGGGGACTTCTCCGAGCAGTTGGAATTGGGAGGGGAACGGGGCAACTTATTCCGGCGATCATACGTATCATAGTCAATTGCTGTTGTTGCGAAATGGTTCTCAGAGAGGTTCTGCCATGCTCCTGTCCTCGCTCTTGCTTGCCTCGGTGACGGCCTTTGCTCCGGCGCGTCTCGCCCCGATCGTCTTCACCGGCTCGCCGGCCGCCGTGGCCGCCGAGACGTTCGCGACCGACCCGGTCCTGGTCGACTGGCGGATTCTGGGGGGCCTCGACCTCAACACCGGCAAGGCCCCGGCATCCCTTGAGGCGCTCGACGGCAAGCTGGTGAAGATCGCGGCGTTCATCGTCCCGCTCGAAGACAACATGCAGGAATCCGACGAGTTCCTCCTGGTGCCGTACTTCGGTGCCTGCGTCCATACGCCGCCGCCGCCGCCGAACCAGATGGTCTACGTCAAGATGAAGGGCGGCAAGACCGTCAAGATCGGCTGGTGGGATCCGGTGATGTTCGAGGGCGTGCTGCACCTCAAGCAGACCGAATCGGCCTACGGTGCCAGCTACTACGAAATGGAAGGGATCGACAGCAAGCCGTACGCGCCGCCCGCCAAGAAGTGAGCGATCGCCCCACGGCGGTCGCCATCAAGGACCTCGTGTTCGGGTATCGCCCAGGGCGCGAGGTCCTTCGCATTGCCGACCTCTCGATCGCCCCCGGCGAACGCGTCTTCCTTCATGGCCCCAGTGGATCCGGCAAGACGACGCTACTCGGCCTCACGGCCGGCGTCCTGAACCCCACGTCGGGCCGGGTGTCGATTCTCGGCCAGGATCTCGCCGGGCTGCACTCGTCGCATCGCGATGCCTATCGCGGCAGTCACATCGGCTACCTCTTCCAGCTCTTCAATCTGATCCCCTACCTCTCCGTGCTGGAGAACATCGCGCTGCCATGCCGGCTGCACGCGCTGCGACGCGAGCGACTTGGCGGTGCGCTGATCGAACGCGAAGCACGCCGGCTTGCCGAGCGGCTCGAATTGGGCGGGTTCATCGACACCGCGGTGACCGAGTTGAGCGTCGGGCAGCAGCAGCGCGTGGCCGCCGCGCGCGCACTCATCGGGGCGCCCGAGCTGGTGATTGCCGACGAGCCCACCTCGGCGCTCGACACCGACCTGCGCGACCGCTTCCTCGAGCTGCTCTTCGAGTGCTGCGCCGAGGCGAAGGCGACGCTGCTCTTTGTGTCGCATGATCTCTCGCTCGGCGCCCGCTTCGACCGCGTGCTCTCGCTGCCGACCCTCAACACGGCCGGAGGGCGCTGAGATGCTGACCCTGCAACTCGCCCTCCGCTCGCTGCGCAATCGGCGGCTCACCACCATCCTGACGGTGTTGTCGATCGCCCTCTCGGTGTCGCTGCTCGTTGGCGTCGAGACGGTGCGCCGCGGCATCCGCGAAAGCTTCGCCGGCACCATCCGCGGCACCGACCTGATCGTCGGCGCGCGTGGTGGCTCCCAGCAGTTGCTGCTGTCGTCGATCTTCGGCCTGGGGGCGCCCGCGGGATCGGTGGAGTGGAGCACCTACCAGCGTTGGTCGCACCATCCGGCGGTGGCGTGGACGATTCCGATCTCGCTGGGCGACTCCTACTTCGGCTACCGTGTCGTCGGCACGACCTCAGCCTTCTTCGAGCACTACAAGTACCGCAACGACGGCCGCGTGACGGCCGCCGAAGGCCACCTGCTCGAGGGCGATCGCGAAGTGGTGATCGGCATCGAGGTGGCGAAGACGCACAAGCTCTCCATCGGCAGCAAGGTGGTGCTCACGCACGGGCTCCGCGGGACGGGGATCTCCGATCACGAGGAGCATCCGTTCACCGTGGTCGGGATTCTCGTGCGCACGTCGACGCCGGTCGATCGCTCGCTCTTCATCACCCTCGAAGGGATCGAGGGGATGCACGAGGGGATGCCGCAGGATTCGCCGAATGGCTGGGCGCAGCCGAAGTTCGCGCCGCTACAGCGGCCTGGTTCCTCGGCACCAGCTGCGGCCGCCTCACCCGCGGCGACGCCGGCCGTGACCGCCATGTCCGGCGCGGAACCGCCGCCCCCCTCACCTGGGGCGCAGGCGATGCCGGGCGCGGAGCCACCGGTCGTCGGCGGCGACGAACACGCCGACCACGATCACAAGCTCACCGCCTTCCTCCTCGGCACGAAGGCGCGCGCGGCGTCGCTGATGCTGCAGCGACAGATGAACACCGACAAGGTCGAGCCGCTCACCGCGATCCTGCCGGCGGTGGCGCTCACCGAATTGTGGCACGCGATCGGGTACGCCGAGGATGGCGCGCGGATCATCACGGGCGCGGTCCTGCTCGTTGGGCTGCTCGGGATGTTGGTGGCGCTGTATAGCACGCTGCAGGAGCGGCGGCGCGAGATGGCCATCCTCCGCTCGCTCGGCGCGGGACCGGGGCGGATCGCAGCGCTGCTGGTGCTGGAGTCGGGGCTGCTGGCGTTCGTTGGCGCGGTCGTCGGTGTCGCGCTGGTGTATGCGTTGCTGTTCGTGGGGCAGGGACTCGCCGAGGAGCACTTCGGAGTCTACATCCCGATCACGGCACCGCAGGCGCTGGAGTGGTTCTACTTGGCCGGCGTGGTGGTGGCAGGGATTCTCGTCGGGCTGGTGCCGGCGTGGCGCGCCTACCGCAACACGCTGCAGGATGGGCTGACCATCCGACTGTAACGCAGCACGGCGGGGCATCTGCCCCGCCGTGCGGTGGACCTGCATTCAGTTCCCTCGCGGTCATGCGCCGCCGAGGAGTTCCTTCATGATGCGGTCCGTCAGCATCGCCAAGGTTGGCGGTGCCTCGTACTGACCCTCGGCGATCTTCTTGGTGATCTCCCGGAGACGGATGGGCTCGATCTCTGCCTTGGGGATCTCGGCGCCGGCCAGCGCGATCGCTTCGGGGGACAACTGCACTGTGTCGGCTGCGGCCGCATCGGCGCGCACTCGCTCGATGCCGGCGGCGGTGGCCGCCACTGCGGCGCCCTTCGCGGCGGCGTCCGCGCGGCGTGGGTCAGGCTGGGGTGTCCCGGAGCGGCCAAGACTGTCGATCGTCATTGCGTCCTCCTTTTCCTGGTGAAGCGCCCTGGCCCAGTCCCGGTTCCGACCACCAGAGTAACTGGTCGGTGCGGGAGTAGCCATTGAATACACTATCGGCCAAGTCCCTGAGAGTCTGAGCAGCTACCCCGTACGGTCAATCATGACGGGGGCGGCGGAGTCGCCGGCGCCCCGATAGGCGCCGTTGGTGCGGTCGAGTTGGCCGGTCACGTCGGCGATTTCATGGGCGATCGAGACCGCCTCCCGCCCCATCTGGGCGGCCAGATCCCGGGCCGCCGCCGAGGCCAGGGCCCGTTCTCGCTCGACCCGGGCATGCAGCTCGGCCACCGGATGGCCCGCTGCCATATGGGCCGGGGCCGCCTGGACCGCGGCCCGCACGGCCAGCAACTGGACTTCGCGGGCCGAGATGTCGGCGACGATGCCGTCGGCCTCGTTGGCGAAGATCTCCAGCAACCCCGCATCGCCCATCCTCAGCACCGCGCGCTGCGCCTGCACGACATGGCGGTAGCGCGCCAGGTCATCCAGCTGGGCCGCCAGCAACGTGGCGGCGCGTTCGCTCTCGGCGGGGGTGTTCAGCATCAGGCCGCCGCGTTTCCGCCGGCGAGTTGCGCGGCGGCTGCCTGCCAGGCACCGTGCAGTTCGGTGACGATCGCCACCACCGCGTCGAGCTGGGCCAGGTTCGGCTTGGCCTGAATCGTCGCGAACTGGCCCAGCATCCAGCCGTAGAGGGCGGCGAGGCGATCGGCGAACTCGCCGCCGGCGTCGCGATCCAGCGAGCAGAGCAGTTCGTGCACGATCTCTTCGGCCTTGATGAGCCGCTCGCCGCGCGCCTCGATCTCGCCGCGCTCGATGTGACCGCGCGCCTGCCGCAGTGCCACCAGGAGGTGGGTGTAGAGCGCCACCAACCGCTGGGCGGGCGACATCGCCTGCACTTCCATCTCGCGGTACCGATCGCTCGATCCGTAACTCATCGTCACTGCCTCAGGAGCTGCTGTTGGAGCTGCCGGTCGAGCCAAGCAGCGAGGTCGACTGTTGCTTGAGCCGAGCGATGGCGGTTTCCATCTGGAGGAAATTCGCCAGCAGGACGGCGCGGCGCCGTTCGAGCCGGGCATCCAGCGCGGACACGCGAGTCGCCAGCCGGGCGCTGCTGGTGTCCAGCGCGGAAACCTTGCTGTCGATCAGCCCGTTGCCGGTATTGAGGAACTGGTCGAGCAAGCGCTCGATCCGAGCCCCGGCGCCGAGCGAGAGATTGACGCTGCCGGCCGCGCCGATCGTCAGGCCGGTGTACTGGACCGTGAGCCCTGCCGCGTCGGTACCGCTGGTGCCGACCAGCAACTGCCCCGTGCCGGTGGCCGCGAAGCCGCCGATCGTCCCCGCGACGTCGGTGCCGGCAGCGGAGGTGTCGGTGGACCATGCCTCGCCCGCGCCATCACCCAGCCCGGTGAAGACCAGGCCGATACCGGCGCCGCTGCCAAAGTTGAGCTGGTCGAGCTGGATCTCGTTCCCGACCTGGGTGGCGGTGAGGTTGAGGCCGTCGGTGTCGAATGCCGTCTGCAGCGCCTGCACGATATCGGCGGTGGTCATTCCGGTGGTCAGTGCCACCGTGGTGGTCCGACCCGAATTCGTGTCGGTCACGGTGACGCCATCGGCCGTGCCCCCCGCGTCGTAGGTACCCGCGAAGCCGCTGGTCACCAACGTGGCCTTCGTGGCGATCGCGGTGATGTCGATCGCCCGCGCCCCGCCGGTCGCCGTCTGCGCCGAGGAGACGAAGGAGAGGCCGGTGCCGGTGGCGGTCCGCTGCTCGGTGAAGAGCGTGCGGAGGTCGGACTGCCGGTTCTTGAAGGCGTCGTCGAACTTGGCGCTGTCGAGCGTCAGGGTGCCGTCGCGGGTGAGCGAGAGGCCGGCCTGGCCCACGGTGGCGAGATCGGCAGCGGCTCCGCCAACGGCCTCGAGCAGCAACGACGGCAACTGCGAGCGCGCGGTCCGGATCACCGACTGCCCATAGAGCGGCGGCGTCGAGCCGGTGCTCGCCGTGCCCTGGGCTTTGAGGAAAGCGACCAGGCCGTTGTAGGCGTCGACGAACCCCTGCATCGAGGTGCGGGCGGCGTCGACGAAGCGGTCCACCTGGATGGAGGTGACGGCGCCGACATCGTCGGCCGTCAGCGTCAGGGTGACACCGGTGATGGCGTCGGTCACCACGTTGCTGGTGCGGGTGAGCGGGATGTCGTCGATGCGAAAGAGGGCATCGGCACCGTTCACCAGCACCGACCCGGCGAGTTCGGCACCGTTGATGTCCTGGAAACCGAGCGTCTGCAGCGTGGTCCCAAGGGTGTCGGCGAGGGCGATGCCGGCCGCGCCGCTCTTGGCGCTGGTCAGGATCAGCCGCGAGTCGCCGGGCGCCACCGTGAGGATGGTCGCCGTGACACCGGACGGGGTGGAGCCGCTGTTGAGCGCATTGATCGAGTCGCGAAGCGTGGTCAGGGTATCGGTCGCGGCCACCGTGACGGTCTGGCCGTTTACCGTGAGCGTGCCGCCGGCGCCCAGCGCCGTCGCGGCATCGCGACCAATCGTGCCGGCCAACTTTTCCGCCTTGGCGAGCTGGTCGACCTTGATCTGGTAGCTGCCGGCCGTGGCGGTCGCGTCGGCCGTGGCCGAGGCAATAGCGCGCGTGCCGGACAGCACCGAGGTCGTGGTGCTCATCGCGTCGAAGGCGGTACCGGTGCGGAGCGTCTTGGACGCCGTGCGGACCTTGTCGAGGAGGCCGCGATAGGTGTTCAGCGCGTTGGTCTGCGCGGTGTTGGCGCTGCTCTGGGCCTCCCAGCGATCGGCGGGCACGCGGGCCTGCGCGATGATGGCATCGACGAGGTCCCGGTAGTTGAATCCCGAGATCAAGCCGGAAATGGAGGAGAGCGAGGTCGCCATCAATCAGTCCTGGTGTGAGGGTGGTTGGAGGGCCGCCGAAGCGACCCCCCGCCCGGTGAAGCCGAACTTACCGCAGCAGCGACAGCACGTTCTGCGAGGTCGCGTTGGCCTGTGCCAGCATCGCGATGCCGGCCTGCTGCAGGATCTGGAACTTGGTGAACGCCGTGGTCTCCATCGCCATGTCGGCGTCACGGATGGTGCTCTCGGCCGCGATCACGTTCTGCGTGACGGTGGCGACGTTCGCCGTGGCGAACTCAATGCGGGACTGCGCCGCGCCGATGGTGCCGATCGCGGTGTTGGAGAGGTCGATCGCCGTGTCGAGACGCGCCAGCGCGGTCTGCGCGTTGCCGGCGCTGAGCACGTCGAGGCCGGCGACGTTCAAGCCCGTCGCGCCCGTGGTGAGGTTCACCTGGGCCAGCGAGACCAGGTCGTTGCCGGCATAGGCACCCGACGACGAAACCTGGAAGTTCACGGCGGTACCGGCGACGGTGATCGTCTGGGTGTTGACGCCGTCGACGAGGTAGCCGGCGGCGTTCGTGACCGAGACGCCGAGCTTGTCGAAGTTGTACGTGCCTGCACCCGCCGGCATCGCGATCGCCTGCGTGACCAGCGTCGCGCCCGCGCCGAAGCTCAGGGTGGCCACACCAGCGGCCGAGGCGAAGGTGTAGGTGCCCGACTGGGCGCCGTTCAGCACGGCCTGGCCGGCATAGGTGCCGCCGGTGACCGCGTTGCCGAGCGTGCCGTTCACCAGCGCCGAGCCCTGGTACTGGGTCGTGGCGGCGATACGGTTGATTTCGGCGGCGAGCGACTGGAACTCCGCGTCCAGCTTGGTGCGCTGGGTGCCGATCGACGACGAGTTCGACGCCGTCGCGAGTTCCTTCATGCGGTCCAGGATGCCGGCGATCGTGTTGACCGCGCCGTCGGCGATCTGGAGCATCGAGTTCGCCTGCGACGCGTTGCGCGAGGCCTGCTGCAGCGAGCGGCTCTCGGCGCGGAGCTTGTTGGCGATCGCGAGGCCGGCGGCATCGTCACCCGAGCGGTTGATGCGGAAGCCGGACGACAGCTTGGCGATCTGCTTGTCGAGGCCCGCGCTCGAGGTTGCCACGTTACGGAATGCGGTATTCGCTGCGATGTTGTTCTGGATACTGGCCATGGTGCTGTTACTCCCTTAACAGTTGTCGACGGAGCGTCCGTGCTCCGGAACTAGGTTAGAGCCGGCCGGGATGTCGGCCGCTGTTCTGTTATCGGGAGAGATGGCTGGAGTCTGAGCGGGGAGGGGTCGGACGGGGGCGCCGCACCCCATGGTGGGCGCCCCGGGCAAGCGGGCGGTGCTAGGCGGCGGGGACCAGCGCAGCCAGGTCGAAGGCGTGGGTGGTGCCCCAGGCCGACTCCGGCGCGATCAGCTGGCGCCCGGTCGTCAGGACGGGGTCGATCAGGATCGGCGCCTGCAGGTTGGCCGAGGCGGGGCCGCGGCCGGCGGGAAGGGTCACGATCGCCAGCGCGGTTGGATGCGCCGGCCACGCGCTCGGGGCGATCCGTCGGCACTCGACCACCAGGAAGGCGAGCGCGGCCTCCTGCACGGACTGCAGCCAGTACAGCCCGGCGGCCGAGGTGGGCAACAGCGTGTAGCGCTGGTACTCCTCGAAGCCGGGGATCCCGTCCGGGAAGGTGACGATCTCCTGGCGTGGCACGGTGAGGGTGCCGAACAGATGCGACTCGAAGGTCAGGTCACGTGGCAGGGGAATCGTGGCGGCGGACATCAGAGGTACTCCGTCAGGGAAGTCTGCAGGATGCGGGAGGTCGCCTCGTAGGCGGCGCGCATGGCAGTCTGGATTGCCGAGAAGTTGAGCATCGCTTCCTCCAGCGGAATTTCGGCCGCCGCGCTCCGCTTGGCGTCGAGTGCCGTCTGCAGCGCGGTCAGCGAGCCGGTGGTGAGCTCGAGATTCCGGGTCCGCGCGCCGACTTCCGTCAGGGTGATCTGCGTGGCGTTGAAGGCGGTGTCGAGCGGCCCGCCCGAGGCCAGCACCCCCGCCGGGTTGTTGGCCGTGAGGGCATCCCGCAAGGCGGTCAGCGAGCTGAGCACCCCGCTGGTCACCAGCAACTCCTCGCCGCTATGCACGGTGTCCACGAGAATGCCGTCGCCCACCTCGGCCTGGCGCCCGGTCGGCGTGCCGACGTAGGTGCCGTTGGGCTGGAACGGCGGCGCATCGGTCGCGAGTCCGCCAAAGAGGTAGTCGTTGCCGAATCGGAGGTTGCCGAGGGAGATCGCCTGATCGATCAGGCTCTGGACCTCCACCGCCGTGGCGGCGCGGGTCGTGGCGTTCCCGGTGCTGCTGCCCTGCGCCGTGGCGAGTTCCTTGGCGCGGGAGAGGAGGTCGCCCAGCTGGTCCAGCGTGGTCTCCTCGGCCGCCTGTCGCGATTGGACCGAGGTGACGCTGCGGCGGTATTGCTCTACCGCGCGCAGGGCCGTGTCGCTGGCGAGCACCTGGGACCCGGCGATCGGATCGTCGGAGATCTTCGAATTTCGCAATCCGGTGGTGACTTGATCCGAGGCGCGCAGGTACTGCGCCCCCTGTTCCTGGAGATTGCGGAGGAGCCGCTCTTGCATCACGCTGTTGGTTATCCGCATGGCCCCGGAATTCCCCTTCGAAAGGATGACTCTCCCACGTTTATCGACTATTTTGGTGAGAGTATGAGTCCGCCCCCCCAGGGCCCTCCCACGCGACCACCATCGAGGACGTCCATCCTGCGGCTCACGCCCCCGATGCTGTGACCACGATCCTCTGCGTTGATCAGGAGCCGGCCGTTGCCGCGCTCTTCGAGCAGATCCTCCTCGACCTCGGGTACGGGGCGGTGCTTGCCGACTCCGCCGCCGAGGCGGTCCAACGCCTGGATCGGGGGGGTATCGACCTCGTCCTCGCCGACTTGATGCTCGCCGACCACGACGGGCAGGCCTTCCTCGAGCACCTCCGCACCCGCGACCCGCTGGTCCCCTTCATCGTCGTTTCCGGCGACTCCTCGATCGAACAGGCCGTGATGGCGATGCGGTCGGGCGCCACGGATTACGTGGTGAAGCCGGTCCGGGCCGAGAAGCTCCAGATCACCATTCAGCACGCGTTGGAGTATGCCCGGCTCCGGCAGGAGAACGAGGCGTATCGGCAGGAGATCTCCCGGATCCACTCCGGCCGGAAAATCGTGGGGCGGAGCGCGGCGTTGCGCGACCTGCAGGAGATGGTCGCGACCGTCGCCCCAACCCGCGCCTCCGTCCTCCTGGAAGGGGAATCGGGGACCGGCAAGGAGTTGATCGCCCGCTCGCTCCACGAACAGAGCCCGCGCAGCCATCGGCCCATGATCACGATCAACTGCGCCGCGATGCCGGAAGGGCTGGTCGAGAGCGCGCTGTTCGGCCACGAGAAGGGTGCCTTCACCGGCGCGACGGCCCGCGCGGCCGGCGCATTTGAGCGAGCCCACGGCAGCAGCCTGCTCCTCGACGAAATTTCCGAGATGCGGCTGGACCTGCAGTCGAAGTTGCTCCGTGCCATCCAGGAGCAGGAGTTCGAACGGGTGGGCGGCCGCGAACCGATCAAGGTCGACGTTCGCCTGATCGCCACCACCAATCGTGACCTGCGGACCGAGGTCGCCGCTGGCCGATTCCGTGCCGACCTCTACTACCGTCTGCAGGTGGTGCCTATCCGGACCCCGCCGCTGAGGGAACGGCCCGAGGACATCCCGCTCCTGGTGCAACATTTCCTGCGGACCGCCGCCGATCATCTGGGGGTCCCGGTCCCCGAGGTCCCCGAGGCGACGATGGACTACCTCCAGGCCTATTCGTGGCCCGGTAACGTCCGCGAGCTTTCCAACGCCATGGAACGCGCCGTGATCCTCGCGCGCGGGCGGCCGATGTCCACCGGACTCTTCTCCGACCACCTCCACGTGCTCGAGGCCCCCCTCTCGATCTCCCTCAGCACCTCGAATCAGTCGGTCTCCGCGGCGACCGCGACCGACGGCGAGATGCCGCTCAATCTCGCCGACCTCGAACGGATCACCATCGAGCGCGCCCTCGCCGCCACCGGTGGCAACCGCACTCGCGCGGCCCGACTCCTCGGCATCTCCGAACGCACCCTCCGCAACAAGCTGAATTCCCCCACCGCCGCCTGACCCCCCTCGGCAAGGTTGACCGAGTGCCAAGGGGAACTTTCTTCCGCACGACCCCGAAATTCCCTGCCGCGTCAATTGCTAACCAGTTGCAGTAAAAAGACTTGCACTGATAGTCGCATCCGGGAATGACGCTTGCATCAGTGGGCCGTGGACCATCACCGGGAGCGACGATGATCAGCGGCTTGTTTGGCCAAGGCACCGTGACCCACCAGCTGCGCGGCGGGCTCGAGGAGCAGAGCGCGACCCACAAGGCGATCGCTGCCCGTGTGGCCAACGCAGCACAGCAAAGCGCGACCTCCGGCTTCGCTGGCCAGCTCGACGCCTCGCTCGCAGCCCGCGACGCCGACCTCCAACAGGACATGGCGTCGCTGGCCGACACGCAGCTCCGCTACGAGGCGACGACCAAGCTGCTTCAGAAGTCCTATGGCGACCTCCGGACAGCGATGCGCGACCGTGGCTGAGCCGGGCGGAGGCTTCCCGATCACGTCGCGGCCCTTCCGGCAGCTGCTCGGACCGCTCGGCATCAGCGCCGGCGGGATGTCGCGCCAGCAGAAGTTCATCGAGGTGATCGCCACCAACATCGCCAACGCCGAGACGACACGGACCGCGCAGGGCGGACCATACCAGCGGCAGGTGGCGGTGGCGGGTGGTGACCCGGCCAACGGCTCGATGACGACGCAGGTGGTGACGGACAAGGCCGCCGGTCGGCTGGTCTACGACCCGGGCCACCCCGATGCCGACGCCACCGGCTATGTCCGCTATCCCAATGTCGACCTGGCCACTGAGACCGTCGACCTGATGATCGCGCGCCGCATGCACGAGGCGAACGCGACCGTCTTCCAGTCGGCGAAGGCGATGTTGCGCCGCGCTCTCGACATTTGACCGAAGTTTTGGAGTCTGACGCGTGACGATTTCCCGGGTCCCAGCAACGCCGATCTACCCGACACCCCCATCCGCACCGGGCGCACGCGGCAGCGCGCCGGTCGCGGCATCGTCGGCGTCGGCGCTGGCACCGGCCACCAAGCCTTCGCCGCTCTGGAACGTGTTGACCGCCGAGGAGCGGGCGTTCTTCCTCAGCACGGCGGCGCTCGGCTCGCTCGGGTATGGCCCCAGTGGCGCCGTGACCCGCGAGGTCGACGCACCGATCGGCCAGCGTCTTGACGTGAGGGCCTGACCGATGAGCAGTCCGATCCTGCCGATCAGCACGGGCATCGCCCCGCTGATGCGCCAAACGGGGACGCCCATCGGGATGGGCGACAGCGACGCTCCGTTCGGCGACCTCCTGAAGCGGGCCTTGGGTGATGTGACGGGCATGCAGGACCGGAAGGAGGACATGATCGGTGCCTTCCTGCGGGGCGAGCCCGTCGAACTGCATCAGGTGATGGCGGCGGCCGAAGAAGCCTCGCTGTCGCTGGAGTTGCTGGTCGAAACCAGGAACAAGCTCACCGATGCGTATCGGTCCATCATGAACATGCAGGTCTGACCCGATGTTCAGCGCCTTCCGCGGGCTCGATGCGAATCGTCGTTTCATGGTGCTGGCGCTCGCCGCCGTGCTGCTCGTCGCGGCGGTCTTCCTCGGCCGTCAGGCGAGCGCGCCCACCTATGTCTCGCTCTTTCAGGGGCTGCCGCTGGCCGAGGTTGGCAAGATGACCGACGCACTCACCAAGGCGTCGATCCCCTACAAGCTCGATGGCGAGGGGACGCAGTTGCTGGTGGCGAGCGCGGACGCCGCGCGCGCCAGGGTGTTGCTCGCGCAGGACGGGTTGCCCAGCGAAGGGCGACCGGGGCTGGAGCTGTTCGACAAGCCGTCGTGGGGGATGACCGACTTCACCCAGCACGTCACCTATCGTCGCGCGCTCGAGGGCGAACTGGCCCGCACCATCGGCACGTTGAAGGGGGTCGAGCGGGCACAGGTGCACATCGGCTTGCCCGAATCGTCGGCGCTGCGTCGGCTGGAGCGCCCGGCCCAGGCCGCCGTCGTCCTCTCCCTGCGCGGTACCGAGCCGTTGAGCCCCGAGCAGGTGCGGGGCATCGCGCAGCTGGTGAGCAACAGCGTCGAGCGTCTCGCCGTCGAGGATGTCGCGGTGCTGGATGACAGTGGTCGCCCGCTCTCCGGCCTCGGCGGGAGTGAGACGAACACCGGCATGGCGCTCTCGTCGCGGCAGCTCGAAATGCAGCAGACCGTGGAGAAGCACCTCGGCGCCAAGGTGGAGCAGTTGTTGACGACGGCCGTCGGTGTGGGCGACGTCCGCGTGCAGGTGTCAGCACGGCTCAATTTCGACCAGCTCGACCGGACGGTCGAGGCCTTCGATCCGCAGGGCCGCGTGTTGAGCTCCGAGAGCCGGAGCGACGGCGGCGACTCGGCGAGTGCGCCGGTCGGCGGCCCCCGGGTGGTGAACCTCGAATACAAGACCTCGCGCACGGTCGAGAAGTTGATCGCCGGGGTCGGCAACGTGACGCGGCTCTCGGTGTCCGCGATGGTCAACTCGCGTGCGCTCGACGGGGGGAAGGGGTTGCCCGAGGATCAGCGCGTGCAGTTGGAGAACCTGGTTCGCACGGCCGTCGGGTACGACTCGCTGCGCGGCGACCAGGTCACCGTGGCGGCGGTACCGTTTGGCGGACCGACGCCGGAGAAGGTGATCCCGGTGACGAAGGAGGAAGCGCCGACGACGTCGATCATCGAGACCGCCGGCCGGTTGACCTATCCGGTCGCGTCGGTGCTGGCGATCATCGTCGCGCTCTTCCTCGGCCTCAAGGCGCTGCGTGGCGGTGGTGGGCGGGTCGGCGCTGCGGGAGCACCGCTGCTGGCCGGGCAGGATGCGTCCTCCGCCGTGTTGCCGATCGCCGCCACTCCCGAGGCGGCCCAGCTGCGCACCCGGGCCCAGAGCGAATCGCTCTCTGCGCCTGAAGCGTCGGCGCGGGTGGTCCGCAGCTGGCTCGCGGAGCCGACGGCATGAGTGCCGTGGCGACTCGGCCGCCGCGCGCGGGTGCCCTCACCGGGACACAGAAGGCGGCGATCCTCTGCCTCGCGCTCGGCGCGGAGGCCTCGGCACGCATCCTCCAGCAACTCGGGCCGGAGGACGTCGAACAACTCTCGCGCGAGATCGCGCGGACCGGCATGGTGCCGGGCGAAACGGTGGATGCCGTCCTGCTGGAGTATCGCGACGTGTTGCGGACCGTGGAACAGAACGCCGAAGGCGGCGCCGAGTATGCGCGGCAGATGCTGGAGACGGCACTGGGCGGGGCCCGGGCGCGGTCGGTCTTCGACCGGATCACCAAGGAGCCCGAAGAGATCGGCTTGTCGCGGTTCCGCCGCGCCTCGCCGGACGTGCTTCACAGCGTGTTGCGCGGCGAGCATCCGCAGACCGTGGCGCTGGTGCTGGCCCACATCGCACCGAAGCTCGCCTCGGGCGTGCTCGAGGCGATGGGCCCCGAGCAGGCCGGCGAGGTGCTCTTCCGGATTGCCCAGATGGAGCGCGTGTCGCCTGAGGTGCTGCAGATGGTCGAGGACTCCATCGGTGCTCGTGCCGACTTGACGCTCTCGCAGGCGATGACGGCGGCCGGTGGACCGGGTGCGGCCGCGCGGATGCTCAACCAGCTGGCGGGCGGCCGCGAGACTGTGCTGCTCGATGCCGTGGGCAGCCGCGACAGCACCGTTGCCAGCGCCATCCGCAACCTGATGTTCGTCTTCGAGGATCTGTTGCTCCTGGAGAGCCGCTCGATGCAGCGGGTGCTGCGCGATGTCGACAGCAAGTCGCTGGCGCTGGCGCTCAAGGCGGCAAGCGACGACCTCACCAAGCACATCTTCGCGAACATGTCGGAGCGTGCGGCAGGGGCGTTGCGCGAGGAGATGGAACTGCTCGGCCCGGTCAAGGTGCGCGACGTCGAGGCGGCGCACGTGACGATCGTGACCGTCGTGCGCGACCTGCAGGAAGCCGGCGAGATCCAGGTGGAGCGGGGGGATGACGAAGTCATCGCCTGAGACCAGCGCCGCGGGCGTGCTCGCCTGGCAGCCGCCCGACCTCCGGACCGTCCCGGCGCCGTCGGTCGGCGGCGTGGTGTCCACGGGGCCGACCGTCGAGGAAGCCGCCTTCCAGCGCGGGTATGCGCAGGGGCAGGCCGACTACGCCGAAGCGCGCGAACATGAACTGGGTCAGGTGGTCGGTGGGGCCAAGGCGGCGGTGCACGCACTCGAGACCGCCGCCGACACGCTCCGCAGTCAGCTGGCCACCACCGTGCACGCCCTGGCGCTGGCCATCGCTCGGCATCTGGTGGAGCGCGAACTGACGCAGTCGCCGATCGACGTGCAGCGACTCGTCGAGAAGGCGCTGGCCCTTGCCCCGACTTCCGGGCCAGTCGTCGTTCGTCTGAATCCCGGCGACCTCGCCGCGCTGCAGGAGATCGGTGGCACGGCGGCGCTGGCCACGACGGCACTCGAACTGCGCTGGACCGCCGATGCGACGGTGTCGCGCGGGTCCTGCCTCGTGGAGACCGCCGTCTCGGTGATTGATGGCCGAGTGGACCGCGCGCTGCTTGACCTCTACGAGCGCCTCAGCCATGAGTGACGTCGCACTGCTCGAGTCGGCGCTCGGTCGCCTCAAGACGTTGCCGCGCCTGGTGCAGCTCGGACGGGTCACGCGCGTGATCGGACAGGTTGTCGAGGCGTCCCAGGTGCCGGTGGCCGTCGGTGAAGTGTGTCGACTCTCGACGGCGCAGCGCAGTGTGCTGGCGGTGGTCGCGGGCTTTCATGACCGGGGCATCCTGCTGTTGCCGATCGGGGAGCTCGAGGGCATCCACCCTGGTGCGATGGTGGCACCGCTCGGTCGGTCGCTCTATGTCGCCGCAGGTCGCGGGCTGATCGGACGGGTGCTCGATGGCCTGGGCCGACCCATCGACGGGCTCGGACCCGTCGGGCCGACCGTCTCGCGCTCCCTCTACAGCGATCCGCCGAATCCGCTCGAACGACCCCCGGTCGACACGCCATTCTCCACCGGCGTCCGTGCCCTCGACGGGCTCGAATCGTTCGGCCGAGGGCAGCGCGTCGGCATCATGGCCGGCTCGGGTGTCGGCAAGAGCGTTCTCCTCGGGATGATTGCGCGCGGCGCGTCGTCCGATGTCAACGTGATCGCCTTGCTCGGCGAACGCGGGCGAGAAGTCCGCGAATTCATCGAGCGCGACCTCGGCCCGGAAGGGCTGGCGCGCTCCGTCGTGATTGTCGCCACCTCTGACCAGGCGGCCGTGGTTCGTGCCACCGGCGCGCTCGTGGCCACGACGATCGCCGAGCACTTCCGCGACGAAGGGAAGGCGGTACTGCTGATGATGGACTCGGTCACCCGCGTGGCGATGGCGCTGCGCGAGGTTGGCCTTTCCGTCGGCGAGCCCCCGACGACGAAGGGCTATCCACCCTCGGTCTTTGCGGCGCTGCCGCGCCTGCTCGAGCGGGCGGGCAACGGGCGCATTGGCAGTATCACGGCGCTCTACACGGTGCTGGTCGAGGGCGACGACTTCAACGAGCCGGTGGCCGACGCGGCCCGATCGATTCTCGATGGTCACGTGGTGCTGGCGCGGCGCCTCGCGGCGGCGAAGCAGTTTCCGGCGATCGACGTGCTCGAAAGCGTGAGCCGGGTGCGCGATGCCGTGGTCGATCCCGAACACCGCGCCGCGGCGAACACGTTGATCCGCCTCGAAGCGGCGTTTCATGCGCACGAGGACCTGATCTCGGTGGGTGCCTACAAGCCGGGCGCGAACCGCGCCGTCGACACCGCGCTGGCGATCCGCCCCGAGATGCTGGCGCTGCTCCAACAGCGCCCCGATGAACCGAGTCGCTTCGCGCTGGCGCGCGATGCGGTGGTCGCGCTGGCGCATCGCGCCACGCTGATCGAGCAGGGAGGCACACCGTGAAGCCATTCAAGTTTTCGCTCCAGCGCATCCTGGACCTGCGCGCCGCCGCCGAACGGCAGCAGGCGTCGGCCCTGGGTGATGCCCTGCAACACGAGGCGACGCAGCGCCGCACCTCCGAGGCGCGGGCCGAACAACTCGAGCAGGTGCATGAGCAGGTGGAGCAGCAGACCGGGACGCATCCGGCCGCGGCGGGATTGCATCACGCCTATCGGCTGACGGTCGACGCCGCCGAGGCGCGGCTCGAGGCCGTCGAGGAGGCGCTGCGCGAAGCAGAGGGCCGGCGGGCGGAGGAAGACCAGCTCTTCGCGGAAGCCCGGATGGCGCGGCGCACGTTGGAGAAGTTGCGCGAGCGTCGCGAGGCCGACCACGCGCTCGAAACGGGGCGCGAGGAACAGCGCGACCTCGACGAGCTCACTCGCCGTTCGCCGAAGGATCCGGACATGGAGCGCACCGCATGAAGATCGCCGTCGTCGTCCCAGTGGCACTCGTCCTTGGCCTCGGCCTCGGCACCGCGGCGGGGCGCATGCTGCACCCGCCCGAGGCCCCGGCTGCCGAGCACGATTCCTCCGGAGCGGAGGCGAAGGACTCGCTGAAACCGGAAACCGCTCCCCACGAAGGAGAAAAGCCGGCCGAGGCACCGGCCGCCGACAGCGGCCACGCTGCCATGACGCCGGTGCCGCTCGACGCCACGCCGGCCCCCGTGACGACGACCCCCGTCGTCCCGGCCGGCACCAAGGCGACGCCTGCGGCGGATGTGCAGCGGATGGCGAAGATCTTCGATCGGCTCCCCGCCGCCGACGCGGCCGCGCTGGTGGCACAGATGAGCGACGCGGAGCTGGAAGGGGTGCTGCGAACGATGGACGTGGCCAAGGCAGGCGACCTGATCGCCGCGCTTCCCAAGCCGCGTGGTGCGGCGCTCAGCAAACGGCTGCTCGCGCCGCCGGCAAAACCGTGATGACCGCCGCGATTGGCAGTGCGCTGCCGCTCCAGAGCGCTCCGGCCCAGGGTGAAGGCGACGTTGTCGACCCGGCGGCGGCGCAGCCGTTTCTTGCGGCCCTCGCGGCCGCGGTGGCCGCGCCGATCGCCCCGCCGAAGCCGCTCCTCGTGGCGGTGGTCGCCACGGAACAGGCCGACGCGGAAGGTGTCGTGGACGGCGAGGCGTCGGGGGAGAGCGGCGACGATGCGCGCGTCGACGATGCGGCGCCGACTCGGCCGCCTGCCTCGGAGGCGGATGCCTCGCAGACGAAGGGCACGCTCCTCCGGGTACTGGTCGCCGAGCGGGCGGCGCCGGATGCGTCCGCGGTCCGTAGCGTGCCGCCTTCGGCCGTCTCGGGCGGGGACGCGTCGACCGACAAGGCGGCGGAGGGTGATGCGTCATCGTCGCACGACAAGGCGCTCGGCCACGGCGATCGCGCGGAGCATGCGCTTGTGCTCCCCGTGGCTGCTGAGTCGCCTGCGGCGACACCATCGCTCACGATGTGGCAGGCTGCGGTGCAGGCCCAGGCCGCACCGGCTCGCGCAGCGGACTCTGACCACGCTCCGGCGCTCGATGCACCACCTGCGGCACCGTTCCGCACGCCCGCCACTGGAAGCGGTGAAGCAGGCCGCCCGCCGGCCAACGCCACCAGCGTGGCCGCCGGGGTGCTGGCGGCGATGCACGCCGCACACGTGGCGCAGGCGGACGACGCACGCGCCAGTGCGCCCATGGTGGAGTTCGCGGAGCAGGTGGTTGCGACACTGACGCTGCAGGGCGGCGTCTCCCCCGGGGTGGAGCAGGCCGGTGCCGACATGCCGGCTGGCGCAGCGAAGGCCATGGTCGACGCCGGAGACTCCGCACCGTTGCCGACACCACAACGCGTGTTGGTGACCGCGCGTCCTGCCACCACGCAGGGCGAGCACGACGCGACGAGCGACGGTCGACACGATGCTCCCGGCGAGGAGCGTCACGCGGTGGCGGCACCTCCGCTCGAGGGGGTCGAGGCACCGATGACGATGGCGCGGGCACCGTGGCCCGGGGGCGAAACGTCGACGCCGACAAAGGTCATCGATACCGCGCGACCGACGGCCGAGGTGCATCGGACGATGGAGCCCCCGGCCACACCACCGACGCCGACTTCGCAGGTGACGGTGGAACTGGATGCCGAACGCACCGGTGTGCAGCGCGTGCGGGTGGCGGTGCGCGGCGACGTGGTGCACGCGACGCTGGTGACCGATCGGGGCGGGGTCGAGGCGATGCGGCCGCAACTCGACGACCTCCGGCATGCCTTGGAGGGTCAGGGATTCCGCGAGGCGCATGTCCAGGTGCGGATGGCGGGCGACGGCACGCCGGCGGCGGTGGGTGGCGCCACGGCGGAGCTGCGGCTCCGCAACGACGCCCCGTCGCGGGCGCCCGATGGCTCGAGCAGCGAGCAGCAGCCCCGTGGTCGGCAGCGCGGCCAGGATCAGCACCCGCCAGCCGGCGGTCAACCAGATTTTGAGGAGGAGATCCTGTGACGACACCTGTCACCAACACCGGGACTGCGGCCCCCAAGTCGACGGACACCGGCAGTCTGGCCGGCAAGGCCGTGCTCGGCAAAGATGATTTTCTGCGCATCCTGGTGACCCAGCTGCGCAATCAGGATCCGTTGAATCCGATGGAGGGGACCGAGTTCGCCACGCAGTTGGCGCAATTCTCCTCGGTCGAACAGCTGATCCAGATGGGTGAGGCGATGACCGCCTCCACAGCCGCCACCACCGAGCTCAAGCTGACGGCGCAGACGACGCTCGGCGCCACGATGGTCGGGCGCGACGTGCTGCTCGAGGGCTCGAAGGTCACCGTGGATGGCGACAATCCGAGTCGGGTCACCTTCGACCTTGGCGCGAATGCCGCGGACGTGACGGTGCGGATCCTTGACGCGAAGGGGAAGGCCGTGCTCACGCAGGATGTCGGCTCGCTGGCGTCCGGCCGCCGCACGGTGACGCTCGACACCGACAAGCTTGCCGACGGCACCTACAGCTACGACGTGGTCGCCAAGGATGCCGCCGCGAAGGCGGTCACGGCTACGCCGTTCACCCGTGGTCGGGTCGACGGCATGGCCTTCAGCGGGGGGACGATCTCCCTGCGCGTGAACGGGACGCTCGTCCCGATGCTCGATGTCATCGAAGTGCTGGCCGCCCCGAACGCGGCTGCGAGCGTTCCCACACCTCAGGAGCCTACCACCCCATGATGCGATCCCTCTTTGCCGGCGTGTCCGGCTTGCGGAACCACCAGACGCGACTTGACGTCATCGGCAACAACATTGCCAACGTCAACACCGTGGCCTTCAAGGCCTCGCGCGTCACGTTCAAGGAAGCCTTTGCCCAGCTGTTGCAGGGCGCGTCCCGCCCGCCCGGTGACCTCGGCGGCGTGAACCCGATCCAGATCGGTTCGGGCATGAACATCGGCTCGATCGACCAGCTCTTCACGCAGGGCACGCTGGAGTCGACGGGGCAGAACACCGACCTCGCCATCCAGGGCGACTCCTTCTTCGTGGTGGGCAACGGCAACCGCCGCTTCTACACCCGCGCGGGCGCCTTCCAGCTCGACGCCGATGGCCGGATGATCGCGCCCACCAACGGCTTCGTGGTCCAGGGGATCAACGCCAACTCGGCCGGCGTCTTCTCCTCCTCGTCGTCAATCACCGACATCATCCTGCCGCTCGGGCAGATCACGCCGGCGAACATCACCACCGTGGCGCAGATGCGCGGCAATCTCAACGCCTCGGCGGCGATCGGCGACACGCACGCGATGGGTGTCACGGTGTACGACGGCGTCGGCACCCCGCACCAGCTCGACATCACCTTCACCAACACGGCCCCGGGCGCGTGGGATTGGTCGGTGACCAGCGGCACGGCGACGCTGCCGCTGACCTCCGGCACGGCGACCTTCGGCACGGCCGGTGAGTTGCTGACCTTCACCTATCCGGGTGGCGGGGCCGTGTTGACGGTCACGCCGACGGGCGCCGGTGCGCCATTCGACATCACCTTCGACGCGGGCACCATCGGCGATGTCGATGGGCTGGCAGGCTTCTCGAACGCCTCGAACGCCGTCATCCGCTCACAGGACGGCTATCAGTCGGGCGACCTCGAGTCGATCGCGATCGACAAGAACGGCGTGGTCACCGGCTTCTTCACGAACGGGGTGACCCAGGCGCTGGCGCAGATCGCCCTCGCCCGCTTCAACAACCCCTCGGGCCTGCTGCGACAGGGCGACAACATGTTCACCGAGTCGGCCAACTCCGGCCTGCCGGTCCTCGGCTTCGCCGGGACGAGCGACACGTCCAGCATCACCCCGGGCGCGCTCGAGAACTCGAACGTGGACCTGTCGCAGGAATTCACCTCGATGATCATTACCCAGCGCGGCTTCCAGGCCAACGCCCGGGTGATCACCACATCGGACGAGATGCTGCAGGAGCTGGTGAACCTCAAGCGGTAATCGCCGGCAGCAGAACTTCTGAGGGCGACTCCGGCAGCAGGCAGGCCGGGGTCGCCCTCGTGGCGTGTCCGGCAACTCTCGCCGCCCCGGCGGCAGTCTCTTCCCGTCGCCGACCGGCACGGCTGGGGGCCGGCCCGCGAGGGCCCGGTCAACTCGTTGTCCTGACGTGAGATACGCCGTGTCGAAACGCATGGCACTGCCGTTGCCATAGATCGCGCGCGACAGCACGTGTCCCCGTGAGGAGTCCCCGATGGCCGATCCGATCACCGAAGATGTTCCCGCCGCCTCTGGTGGCAAGCTCCCGATCATCGCGGCCGCTGGCGCGCTGCTGGTCGGCGTGGCGGCCGGGATGTTCGTGATCGCGCCGCGCCTCCCGGGGGCCGCCCCGGCCGCGGCCGAGGCGGGCGCGGCGGAAGGGAAGGAGGGCGAGGTCCCGAAGAAGGTGCTCTTTCAGCTCGAGAATGTGATCGTCAATCCGGCGGGCTCGCAGGGGCAGCGCTTCATTGTGGCCACCGTCGCCTTCGAAGTCGCCTCCGAGCAGATCCGCAACGTCCTGCACGAGTCCGAGACTCAGATCCGTGATGCGGTCACCGGCGTCCTCGAGAAGAAGACGGTGGATGAGCTGCTCGCGGTCGGAGCCCGGGACTCGCTCCGCAGCGCCTTTGCGGAGGTCGTCAAGCCGTATCTCAAGGGCGAAAAGGTCCAGGTCTTCATTCCACAGTTCCTGGTGCAGTAGGTGGCCACCCCGGACCCGCTCTCGCAGCAGGACGTCGATTCGCTGCTCAAAGGTGCGACTCGTCCCGCCGCGCCGACCGAGGTGGTGCCCTACAACTTCCGTCGCCCGCCGCGGATCTCGCGTGAGCGGCAGGCCGCGCTCGACGCCATGCACGAGCGGCTCGCCAGCGGCCTGCAGGGCGTCTTTTCCTCACGCCTCCGCCGCAATGTCGACATCGGCGTGGTCAGCGTGGTCCAGGCGACCTTCGGCGAATTCCTCCTCGCCCTGAGCACGCCGTGCGCGGCCTACATCGTCGAGCTGGGCGACGAGCGGAGCTCGAGCGGGGTCGTGGACTTCGATCCCGAGCTCGCGGCGTTTCTGGTCGACCGACTCTTCGGCGGCACCGGCGAAACGCCCGGGCCGCGGCGCGCGCTGACCGCCCTGGAACAGGGCGTGCTTGGCGACCTGACCGACCGGCTCCTCGCCCAGCTGCAGACCGCCTACGCCGACACGGTGCCGATCGCGCCGCGCCGCGGCGGCTTCGAGGCGGTGGCGGATTCGCTGCATGTCGCCGGCCGGGAAGACAACGTCCTGATCGTGATCCTCGAGGTGAAGGGCGGGCCGAGCACCGGCTACCTCACCCTCTGCCTGCTGCTCACGGCGTTCGAGCGCTTCCTGCAGGAGAAGGCCGGACCGCAACTACAGGCTCCGCGTGGCCGCCCCGAGGACATTGCCCAGGCGCGCCAACTGATCGATGGCCACGTCCGATCGGCCGGCGTGCCGATCGCCGTGCGCCTTCCCGAGTTCCGAATCTCGGCGCTCGACGTCGCGCTGCTCCGCGAGGGCCAGCTGCTCGAGACGGGTCAGTCCGCCTCGGGCGAAGTCGAATTGCACGTGAATGGCCGTCGCCTCGCGCTGGGCCACCTCGGCCGCCAGCAGGGCTTTGTCGGCCTGCGCATCACCGGGTGGACGCCGACCACCGAACCACTCCCCGCCACTCGACCCTCTCGCAGGAAGCGTCCCGGATGACCGGACCGTCCACGCCGTCCCCCGCACCCGCCGCACTCGACGAACTCGGCCTCGGCACCGCCGCTGCTGGCGGCGCCAAGCTCGAGTCGTTGCTCGACATGATGCTGCCGGTGGCGATCGAATTCGGCCGCACCAGCATGGCCATCCAGGAAGTGCTCGACCTCGGGCCCGGCTCCGTCATCCAGCTGGACCGGATGGTGGGCGAGCCGGTCGACATCTTCGTCAGCGATCGTCGGCTCGCCGAGGGCGAGGTCGTCGTGGTGGGCGAGCACTTCGGCGTCCGGATCACGCGGGTGCTCTCGTTGCCGCGCGACGCGGCGCCGCGCACCGGGGGACGCTAAAGCGTGCTCAGCGCCCTCGCTGCCCTCCTCATCACCGCGGGAGTCATGGTGCTGGCTCTCAAGCTGCTCGGCCGACTGCAAGGGGTCGCGCCTCGTGGTGAACAGAGCGGGGCACTGCAGGTGCTGGACCGCATCGCGACGGGGCCGCGTCAGGGCGTCGTGCTGCTCCGGGCCGCGGATCGTGTGCTGATCGTCGGCGTGGGTGACGGTCATACCCTGCTGGGCGAGCTGGACCCCGAGGCGTCTGCGGCGCTGCTGGCCCGACGCGATCGGGCCGCCACGTCCCGCACCGATGGCGCACCGTGGCGGGCCGCGCTCTCGCGCGTCGGGCTGGTCGCGGCGCTGGTCCTGCTCCCCGCGATGGTCTCGGCGCAAACCATCACGGTCCCGCAGCCGGCCGCCACGGGGCGTGCGGCGGCGACCGCAACCAAGGTGCCCACCGTGAAGGCACCGACGCCACCGACGATGGATGTTCGGGTGGGCGACGGCGGCGAGCAGTTGCGGCTCACCGGTGCCGTCGGCGTGGTGGTGCTGATGGGCGCGCTGACGCTGCTGCCGGCGGTCTTCATGTTGATGACCGGCTTCACTCGCATCCTGATCGTGCTCTCGTTCCTGCGTTCCGCGCTCGGCACCCAGGGGGCGCCACCCACGCAGCTGCTGGTGGCGATCGCCATCATCCTCACCGGCGTCGTGATGCAGCCGACGCTGACCGAGGCGAATCGCGATGCCCTGCAACCCTATCTGCGCGGCGAAATCGGGCAGGTCCAGGCGTACGAGGCGGCGATCGTCCCGATGCGTCGCTTCATGCTGGCCAACACGCGCGACAAGGATCTCGGCGTCTTCGCCGAGTTGAGCGCGGTGCCCGATTCGGTCGCGGTGGAAGACTTGCCGACCGCCACGGTGATGTCGGCCTTCGTGACCAGCGAACTGCGCACCGCCTTCCAGATGGG
This sequence comes from Gemmatimonadota bacterium, assembly GCA_016720805.1. Taxonomy (NCBI): domain Bacteria; kingdom Pseudomonadati; phylum Gemmatimonadota; species Gemmatimonadota bacterium. The sequence goes on from JADKJZ010000001.1 coordinate 31,847, forward strand.
CTTCATCATCTTCCTCCCCTTTCTGGTGATCGACCTGATCGTCGCGTCGGTGCTGATGAGCATGGGGATGTTCATGCTGCCCCCGGTCCTCGTCTCGCTGCCGTTCAAGTTGCTGCTGTTCGTGCTCGCCGATGGCTGGACGCTCGTGATGCAGAATCTCGTCGCCTCCTTCCGGCCGGGCTGAGATGACCCCGCTGATTGCCGCCGACTTGCTGCAACGCTCGCTCACGGTGGTGCTGACCGTGGGCGGTCCGCTGTTGCTGGCCGCACTGGTCGTCGGCGTCGTCATCTCGCTGATGCAGGCCGTGACGCAGGTGCAGGAGCAGAGCCTCACTTTCATTCCGAAGCTGGTGGTCGTCGCCGTGGTGTTCGTCGCGGCGCTGCCCTGGATGCTCCGGGCGATGGTCGAGTTCACCGTCGGCATGCTGCAGTCGTTGCCCCAGGCCGCTCGATGAATCCGCTGACGCTGATCGACGCGCTGCAGCCGATCAACTGGCCCAACTTCGCGTTCGTGAGTGCGCGTGTCGCGGGCCTGATGACGGTCGCCCCGCTCTGGGCAATGACGGTGGTGCCGGCGCGGTTGCGCGGCGCCATCGCGGTGGTGCTGTCGCTCGCGCTCCTGCCGCTGGTGCCACCGGTCGAGTGGCCGATCGACGGGCCCTCGCTCGTCGTGCCGCTGGCGGCGGAGTTGCTGCTGGGGCTGGCGATCGGACTCGCCGCCGCGTGCTTCCTCTACGGGGTGGCGGTCGCGGCGGAAGTCGTCTCGCTGCAGATGGGGCTGTCGCTCGGCGCCGCGATCGGTGGCATGACGAACATCGGCTCCCCGGGCATCGGCCAGCTCGAAGGGCAGTTCGTGCTGGCCGTCTATGTCGCGGTCGGTGGACATCTCACGCTGCTCACCGGGCTCGCGCGGTCGCTGCTCGTGATTCCGCCGGGCTCGGCGATCGATGTGGCCGAGGGTGGCCGGTACATGGTCGCGCTGGCCGGCGGGATTTTTTCCACCGCGGTGCAGGTGGCGGCACCGATGATGGTCGCGCTGCTGGTGACCAACCTCGCCCTCGCGGTCGTCAATCGCGCGGTGCCGCAGCTGAACACGATGATGGTCGCCGTTCCGGTCACGGTGGCGGTCGGCTTGATCGCGCTGGGCGCGACGCTGCCCTTGGCCACCGGTTTTGTCACGGGATGGGCCAATGACCTCGGCCGTGGGACCGACGCCGTGGTGCAGTCCTTCGTGCCGGCGGGGCCCTAGCCATGGCCGAAGATCAGGCCCAGGAAAAGAGTGAACTCCCCACCCAGCGCCGGCTTGATCAGGCGATGGATGAAGGGCGCGTCCCGAAGAGCCAGGAGCTTTCCGCGGCGATCGTGCTGCTGTCTGGTGCCACCGCGCTCGCCGCGTTCGGCGGGAGCGCGCTGGGGGAGGGATCGTTCAGCGTGCTCCGCCGGACCGTGGCCGCGCTCTCGGGGCCGGAGATGACGGAAGCCGGAGCGGCAGCATTGCTGCGGGGCCTGATCGAGACGACGCTCACCGCACTGTTGCCGTTCCTCGCCGCCGTGCTCGTCCCGGTGCTGGTGGTCAACGTGATCCAGGCGCGCGGTGTCCTCTCGTTCACGCCGATCACGCCACAACTCTCGCGCATCTCGCCGATCGCCGGCCTCGGGCGACTCCTCTCGGTGCAATCGCTCTTCGCCCTCGGCAAGGCGATGGTGAAGCTCGGGGTCATCGGCTGGGTGACGTGGGTGGCGCTCTCCCGCGCATGGCCCGAGCTGACCGCGCTGGTGGGCGCGACCGCACCGGCGGTCCTGGCCACGACGCGGTCGGTCACCATCCGGCTGGTGCTCTTTGCCGTCGGCGCCTTCGCCGCCGTGGCCGTCGTCGACTACCTGTTCGAGGTCTGGCGCCATCAGAAGGGCCTGCGGATGACGCGCCGCGAGATCTTCGACGAAATGCGCGAGAGCGAGGGCGACCCGATGCTGCGGAGCCGCCGCCGGTCCTTGGCGCAGAGCTTTGCGCGCCGCCGGATGCTCCAGCAGGTCAAGCAGGCCGACGTGGTGATCGTCAACCCGACCGAGATTGCCATCGCGATCCGCTACGACGGGCGCAAGTCGATCGCGCCGGTGGTGGTGGCGATGGGGCAGCGCAAGCTCGCCGAACGGATCCGCGCGATCGCCCGCGAGGCCGGCGTGCCGATCGTGCGCAACGTCCCGGTCGCCCGCGCCCTCCTGGCCGGCGCGCGCGTCGGCCAGCCGATCCCGCCGGCGCTCTACGCCGCCGTCGCCGAAGTGTTGGCGTTCGTCTATCGTGTGCGCGGGCGCCTGCCGCAACACCTCGCTGAGGTGCGCAACCGGTGAGCGCCGTCGGCGGACTCGCCCCGATCAGCACCACCGCGGCGGAAACGTCCGGACGCGCCGTGGGTGCCCTCCCCGCAGCGAGGAGCGGGGCCGGTGGGTCGACGGCGCCGAACGCCTTCCAGCGCGCCCTGGGGACCGAAGGGTGGCTCGCGGTCGGTGTGATGCTCATCGTGGCGTTGTTGGTGGTGCCGTTGCCGACGATCCTCCTGGACGGCCTGCTCGCGTTGAGCATCGCGCTGTCGGTGCTGGTGCTGCTCGTGACGCTCGGCACCCGCGATCCGATCGACTTCAGCGGCTTCCCGTCGCTCCTGTTGCTGCTGACCCTCTTCCGCCTCGGGCTGAACGTCAGCACCACGCGCCTCATTCTGGCGAACGGCTATGCCGGCGAAGTCATCAACGCCTTCGGCAACTTCCTGATCGGCGGCAACGTCGTCGTCGGGCTGGTGATCTTCCTGATTCTCGTGGTGATCAACTTCATGGTGATCACCAAGGGTGCCGGGCGCATCGCGGAAGTCGCGGCGCGCTTCACCCTCGACGCGATGCCCGGCAAGCAGATGGCCATCGACGCCGACCTGGGTGCCGGCCTGATCGACGAGGCCGAGGCGCGGCGGCGCCGCACCGACGTGGCGCGCTACGCCGACTTCTACGGCGCGATGGACGGCGCGGCGAAGTTCGTCCGCGGCGACGCCGTGGCGGGCTTGATCATCACGGCGATCAACCTCGTGGGTGGCTTCGCGATCGGGATGATGCAGCAGGGGCTCAGCGCGGGCGACGCGATCACCCGCTACAGCGGGCTCTCGATCGGCGACGGCCTCGTCTCGCAGATCCCGGCGCTGATCGTCAGCACCTCGGCGGGCATCATCACGACCTACGGCGCCTCCTCGCCCGGTGTCGGCCAGGCGCTCGGCGGCCAGTTGACGCGCAACCCGCGCGCGCTGGGCATGTCTGCAGGTGTGCTGGCGCTGCTGGCCGTGCTGCCCGGCCTTCCGGCGCTGCCGTTCCTGGCCCTGGCCGGGGCGGCGGGTGCGATGGCCTGGGTCGGCCGTCGTCCGGCGAGCGTGTCGACGCCGGTGAGCACCACGCCAAGCTCCAGCGTGGCCGCGGCGGTGCCGGGGACGGCGCAGATGCGCGAGTTGCTCCAGGTCGAGCCGATCGAGGTCGAACTCGGCTACGCCCTGATTCCGCTCGTGGACGAGGCACAACAGGGCGACCTCCTGCCGCGGATCGGCCTGCTCCGTCGGCAGCTTGCCACCGAACTCGGCATCATCGTCCCGCCGGCGCGCATTCGCGACAACATCCAGCTCTCGCCGACCGAGTATGCCATCCGGTTGCGCGGCGTGCGGGTCGCCGGAGGGGAGATCATGCCGCGCTATCTTCTCGCGCTCGATGCCGGCGGTCGCGGGCTGCCGCTCGACGGCATTCGTACCACCGATCCGACCTTCGGGATTCCGGCACTCTGGATCACGCCCGATCGGCGCATCGAGGCGGAGGCGAGTGGCTACAGTGTGGTCGAGGCGCCGACCGTCCTGGCCACGCACCTGATGGAGACGATCCGGCGGCATGCCGGCGACATCCTCTCGCGGCAGGATGTGCGCGAACTCGTCGACGGGCTGCGCGAGACGCATCCCGCGCTGGTGGACGACCTCATCCCCGCGAAGCTGCCGCTCGGAGCTCTGCATCGCGTGCTGCAACGGCTGCTGCGCGAGGGGCTGCCGGTTCGCGACCTCGTCACCATTCTCGAGACGCTGTCCGACGCCGCGGACCAGAGCAAGGAGCCGGAAGTGCTCACCGAGCACGTGCGGCGCGCGCTGTCGAATGTCGTCGCGCAGCTCTTCGCCGATCCGGACGGCACCGTGCGCGGCATCACGATCGGGCCGCGGCTCGAGTCGGCGTTGATGACGCTGTTCGCCCCGCGCGCCGCACGCGACGGCCACTCGCTCGAGCCCGACCAGCTGACCGGCCTGCTGCGGGCGCTGAATGAGCTCGCCACGACGGCGCGCCGCGATGGCCGCGCCCGGCCGCTGATCACCCCGCCTGCGCTGCGCGTGGGCATCCGTCGTCTGGTTGAACCGATCCTGCCCGATCTCCCGGTGGTCTCGCTCGGCGAATTGCCGCCGCAGATGCCGGTGCAGAGTCTCGCGATGTGGGAGCTGACCCGTGGCACTTGAGACGTTTACCGGGACGCATGTCCCGTCGCTGCTGCAGCAGGCCCGTGAATCCCTCGGCGCAGATGCGACGATCATCGCGGTGCATCGCGAAGGCGGACGCTTCACCGTCGTCGCGACCGATGAGCCACCTCCGGTGATGCGCCCCGCGCACGCCGCACGTACCGTCGTGCAGGAACCGCGCGATTTCCGCCGGATCCTGACCGATCAGGTGAGCGATGTGCCGGCTCGTCCCGCCCCCGCCACCGCGAGTCGTCGCGCCAAGGCGCGCCCGCGAGTGATCGCGCTCGTCGGCCCGACCGGGGCGGGGAAGACCACCACCATCGCGAAGCTGGCGACGTCGGCGGTGGCCTTCGGGCAGCAGCGGGTCGGCCTGCTCGGACTCGACAGCTATCGCATCGGCGCCGTCGAACAACTCGCCGCCTATGCCGACATCGCGGGATTGCCGCTCGCGACCGCCTCGAGCGAGGCCGAGCTCGCCCCGGCGATGGCTCGCCTGGCCGATTGCGACGTGATCCTGATCGACACCCCGGGACGCTCCCCCAAGCAGGGGGAGGATCTCGCCACGCTGCGTCGGTGGTTGCTCCACCTCGCCCCCGACGAAGTGCATGTGGTCATCCCGGCCGGGTTGATGCCGCAACTGGTGCGGCGGATCGTGGCGCAGTACGCCAGCTTCGGCTTGACGCATCTGCTTGCCACCAAGCTTGACGAATGCCCGACCGACTCCCGGGTGTTCGACATCGCCGTCGCCGACCGGCGGGCGATGCGCTGGTGCACCGACGGGCAGGAAGTCCCGAACGACCTGCACGCCGCCGAGCCGTGGTTGGCGCCGGCCGCGGCACGGTTTGCCGAACGACAGCTGCGCACGCAGGAGGTCGCATGAACGATCAGGCCGCTGCCCTCCGCGAGGCGCGCCGCGATCCGATCCGTTTTCCCCTGCCCGCCGGCGGGGGCGACACGCCAGCCGTGGTGGTGGGAAGCGGCAAGGGCGGCGTCGGCAAGTCGATTGCGGCGGCCTCCTTCGCGGCGTCGCTCGCCGAGGCGGGCCACCGCGTGCTGCTGGTGGATGGCGACCAGAACCTCGGCAACCTCCACGTCCTGCTCGGCGTGCGCCCAACGCTCACGCCGGAGGCGCTGCTGCATGAGTCGCTCGCCCCGTCCGATATTGTCCTTCCGGTTGCCGAGCGCCTCTTCCTGATGCCGGCTGACTCCGGCACCGACGCCGTGCAGCGTCTCGGTCCGACCGACCGCGCGCGACTCCAGCGGCGGGTGAGCGGGATCTACGCCGACTACGATGCCGTGATCGTCGACGCCGCGGCCGGCCTCGACAGTGCGCTGCGCTGCGTGGCACTCCATGCAACTCGCCTGGTCGTGATGACGATGCCGGAAGCGACCGCCCTGACCGACGCATATGCGTTGATCAAGGTCGTGCACGGGCAGTTGCCGCGGTTGCCGGTCGACATCGTGGTGAACCGACTGCACGAGCCGCGCGAAGGGGAAGTGGCGTTCGACAAGTTGCGCGCCGCCGCCGCCCGCTTCCTCGGCCGTCCGATCGACTACCTCGGTGGCGTCCCGGAAGACCGGGAGATGCGCGCACTGGCCGCCGACCCGGTGCGGCTCCTGCGCCCGAGTCAGGGCACGGCTGCCCAGCGCGCCTTCGCCGGCCTGGCGACGCAGCTGATGTCACGCCCCGCCACCCCGGCGTCCTGAGCACCATGACCACGCCCAGCGAGTATCTCTGGCAACGCTGGCGTGACGAGCACGATGCGTCGGCGCGCGCGGAGCTGCTGTCGCAGCATCTCGGGCTCGTGCATCACGTGGTGAGGCAGATCGCGGCCCGGGTCGGCGATGCCGTCGCGTACGACGACCTGGTCGGGGCGGGGACGCTCGGGTTGGTGCAGGCGTTCGAAGGATTCGATGTCACCAAGGGTGCCGCCTTCAGCACCTACGCCACCACGCGCATTCGCGGCGCCGTGCTCGACGAGTTGCGGGCCGCCGACTGGCGCCCACGCTCGGTGCGGACCCGGGTCCGCGAGCTGCATGCCGCCGCCGACCTGCTCGCCCGTACCCTCGGGCGGACGGCCACGCCGGAGGAAGTCGCGACGGCCCTGCAGATCGACGTGCCGACCTACTGGCGCTGGCATGCCGATGGCGAGACCACCACGATGATCCCCATCGACGCACCGGTCCCGTCGAGTGAGCGCGGCAACGTCACGCTCGCGGAGATGATCCCCGACGCCGATGGTCCGGCGCCCGATGCGCCGTTGGAGGAAGAGGAGTCGAAGCGGGTCCTCCGCGAGGCGATCGCCGGGCTGCCCGAACAGCAGCGCACCGTCCTGGCGCTCTGCTACTTCGAGGAGCTCACGCTCCGGCAGATCGCGGAGGTCCTGCACGTGACCGAATCGCGGATCTCGCAGGTGCGCACGGCAGCGCTCAAGCGGCTGCGGGAACTGCTCACCGCCGATGGATTTGCCCTGTGAGGCGGCGCCGGATCGGCACGACTTGCCGGACGGATCTGCCGCACCGCCCGCGCGGGTTGGCAGCGTTCGTGCAAACGGTTGCAGCCAAACGAGTTACGGAGGGTTCTGGCGCGGCACATCGCTTGCACCTTCAGGGCCTGCATCTCTTGGAGGCTCCATGACCTTGCCTGCGATCGTTACCTCGGCGCGCACCCTCGGCTACTACACCCGGCTCCAGGAAGTCACCGCCAACAATCTGGCCAACGTGTCGAGTGACGCCTACAAGGGCGACCGCATCACCGCGCAATCGCTCGCCGGTGACAACTCGCCGACGGCGGTGCATACCCTCGACCTCCGTCAGGGAACGCTCCGGGAGACCGGGCGCGGGCTCGACGTCGGCCTCGAGGGTGATGGCTTCCTCGTCGTGCGAACCGCTCAGGGCGAGCGGCTCACCCGTGGCGGGTCGCTGGAAATCTCGCGTGACGGCTTTCTGGTGGATCGCCACGGCGACCTCCTCCTCGGCGAGGATGGTCCGCTGCACGTCGCCGGCAAGGAGCTCGTCCTCGAGGCCGATGGCACCGTGCTGGTGGATGGGGCTCGCGCCGGGCGCCTGCGCTTCGAGACGGTCGCCAATCCGACGGCACTGCTGAAGGAGGGCGAAGGCCGCTTCCGCGCGACCGCCGCGACCATCGGCGCGGCCGAGCTGCACGTGCGGCAGCGCGCGCTCGAGGAGGCGAATGTCTCACCCCTGCTCGGCACGGTCGACCTGATCATGATCCAGCGCGCCTATGCGGCCAACACCGAGGCGCTGCGCACGATGGATGGCGTCCTCGGCACGGTCACCGGCGACATCGGCCGCGTCTGATGCGGCGACTCACGGCACACGGAGACTTCACATGAATCCCGGCATGCGCACCTCGGCGAGCGGCATGATCGCCCAGCAGAAGATGGTGGACGTGATCGCCAACAACCTCGCCAACGTGAACACGACCGGCTTCAAGCGGAGTCGCGCGGCCTTCGAGGACGTCCTCTACGAAACGGTGCAGGGGCCGCGTTCGCCGAATGGCGAATCGGTGATCGGCGCGATGCAGATCGGCCACGGCGTCAGGCTCGCGGCCGTCACGCGGATCGACGGGCAGGGTGGTCCCGAGATGACGGGCCGTCCGCTCGACCTCACGATCGAAGGCGAAGGCTTCTTCCAGGTCGAGACCGCCGACGGCGGCATCGCCTACACGCGCGACGGCTCCTTCACGCTCTCCGAGAGCGGGCAACTGCTGACGCAGGGCGGTTACGCGCTGGTCCCGGGGATCGTGATTCCGCCCGACGCGACGGTGGTGACGATCAGTGGCAACGGCATGGTGTCGGTGTCGGTCGGCCGCGATGCCCAGACGGTCGAACTCGGGCGCATCGAGCTGGCCCGCTTCGCCAACACCACCGGCCTCCTGAGCGCCGGCGGCAACCTCTACACCGAGTCGTCCGCTTCCGGCGCCCCGATGACCGGAATGGCCGATGAGAATGGCTTCGGCCGGATCCTGCAGGGATCGCTCGAGTCAAGCAATGTCGAGGTGGTGCAGGAGATGACCGACATGATCGCGGCCCAGCGCGCGTACGAAATCAACGCCCGCGCGATTCGCGCGGCCGAAGACATGATGCGCTCGATCGATGACCTCATTCGCTAGTCTGGCGCTGCTCGCGCAGCTCGCCGCGACCTCGCCAGCACCTGCGGTTCCCGCGGTGCTGGCGACGCGTGTTCAGGCGGCGGTGGCGGAGCAGTGGCAGGTGCCGCCGACGGCGGTGCAGCTCGCCTGGGGCGCGCTTCCGGCGTGGCGTGCGAGCGACCTCGAGGCGCCGCTTCGCCTCGGCGCGATCGGTCGTGACGGCTGGCTGGTGGTCACGCTGGAACCGACGGGCGCCCCGCCGCACGCGGTGCGGGTGCGCGCGGGCGCTGCCGCTCCGTTGCCGGTGGCGGCGCGTGCGCTCGCGGCGGGCGTCACTCTCACCGCCGCGGACATTCGCTGGGAGTCGCCGGTGCAGTGGGGCGAGCCGGAGGCGGCCTCGTCGCTGGTTGATGTCGGCTGGGAAGTGCGCCGGCCGTTGCGCGCGGGCGACGCGCTCCGCGGCGTGGCCGTGGCCGCCCCCGCCGGGGTCGCCAGCGGCGCACCGTTGCGCATTGTGTGGGCGCGGAATGGCGTCGAGATCGAGATGGACGCGGTGGCATTGACGGCCGCGCGTGTTGGCGAAAAGGTGCAGGCTCGCACGACCACCGGACGCGTGATGGCGCGGATGACCGCGCCCGGGATCGCCCGGATTGAGGGAGGAGAACGATGAACACTCATCGCGCGCTGGCGGTTGCGATGCTCATGACCGCCGGCCCACTGGCGGCCCAGGCGCCCGTCACTCCTGCGAACACCGACAGCCTGAGGCCGTCGGCGCCGCCGCCTGGCGGGCGTCGGCTTGGTTGGACCTCCGACCGGCGCCCACTCCGCGTTGGCGATCTGCTGACGGTCATTGTCGATGAGCAGACCTCCGCCAGCGAGCGGGTGATCACCCGGGCCAAGACCGATCGCAGCCAGAAGGGCACCATCGACGCCAACGCCGCGCCGGTCGATCTCCAATCGGTCGGCATCGGCTACAAGTCGGAGTCGGACCAGACCGGGCAGCGTGACCGCACCGGTGACCTGGCCGCGATGCTCACGGTGCGGGTCACCAGCATCGAGCCGAGCGGGGTGCTCCGGGTGGACGGCGGCAAGTTGGTGACCGTCGACGGGCGCAAGCAGGAGGTGCGGCTCGGTGGCCTGGTGCGGCCCGAGGATGTCACCGCTGGCAATGCCGTGCTGTCGTCCCGCATCGCCGACGCGTCGATCAGTTACAAGGGGAAGAACATCGACCCGAAGACCGGACTCTTCGGCAAGATCCTCGGGTTGCTCTGGCCGTGAGATGTGCCCTCGCAGCCGCGTGGTTGCTGCTCCCGCTGGCGCTCGGCGCGCAGGTCCGCGTCGGCGATCTCACCACCCGCACCGGCGAAGTGCCGGTGCGCCTTGTGGGGTATGGGCTGGTCGTCGGTCTCGACGGCAGCGGCGATCGCTCCTTCGGGACCTCGTCCGGCTCGGTGCAGACGGTCCGCTCCGTGGTGAACCTCCTCCGCCGCTTCAATATCGAAGTGCCGCCCGAGCGGCTCCGACTGCGCAACGTGGCCGCGGTGCTGGTCACGGCTGAGGTCTCGCCGTTCCTCCGTCCGGGCGGCCGCTTCGAGGTGCAGGTCGCCTCGATCGGTGACGCGACCTCGCTCCGCGGGGGCGTCCTCTGGATGACGCCGCTCGTGTCGGACCCCGATCAGGCCCCGGTGGCCACGGCCCAGGGCGCGATGCCGGTGCAGGCCGACGACCGGGGCCGGTGGGGGAATCGTGGAGCCTCGAGTGGCCGCATTGTCGACGGCGGCCTGCTCGAGTTGGCCCTCCCGGCCGTCGCCGTGGTCACGGAACCGCGCCTCCTGCTCCGGACCCCCGACTACCCGCTCGCGGCCAAGGTCGCGGCGGCGGTGAACGCCGTCTTCGGCGACAGCACCGCCCGGGTCGAAGATCCGGGCTCGATCCGGCTCAGGGCTCCGGCCGGAGCGACCGATAACCTTCCGGCATTCCTCGCCTCGGTCGACACCGTCCCGGTGACGGTGCCGATGGTGGCTCGGATCATCATCGACGCCCGGAGCGGGGTCGTGGTGGCGGGGGGCGATGTCCGCGTCGGTCCGGCGGTCGTCTCGCTCAAGGGGATCACGGTGCGGGTCGGCGATGCGCCCCCAGCCACCCCGACACAGGGTGTGGTGGCGGTGGGCCCCCAGGCGACGGTGCGGGACATCGCGGTGGGGTTGCAGTCGATCGGCGCCGCACCGGCCGACGTGGCCGCGGTCTTCGATGGCCTCCGCGCCGCCGGCGCGATCACGGCGATGGTGGTGGTCCGATGAGCAGCGTTGGCGCGGTACCGGGACAGGGTCCGACGCCGCCGAGCGCGCGCGACCGGTTGCAGCAGCAGGCGCAGGCGCTGGAGTCGGTGTTCTATGCGCAGCTCTTCCAGGCGATGCGCCAGACGGTGCCCAGCGAAGGCGGGTTGCTCGAGCAGTCGACCGGCGAACAGATGTTCACCGGCATGCTGGACGAACAGGTGGCGCGGTTCGCCGCCGAGCGCAGTGACAGCGGACTCGCCGCTGCGATGACGAGGCAGTTGGGTCGCAACCTCCCACCGGAGGACGCGGCGGTGACCGCGGCTCCGGCCGCAGGGAGCGGGAATGTCCGACGTGGGTGAAGCGGCGCCGCTGCGCGCTGCGCAGATCATCGCGGCGATCCAGGCCGAGGAGCGGCTCCTCTCGGAGCTGCGTGGCGCGCTGGAGCGCCAGCGTGCCGGCATCGCCGAGGACGACACCGCCGCTATCGATGCGGCGACCCATGCCGTGTCGCGTTCCGTGTTGACGCTCGACGAGGCGCGTCGCCGTCGGGAGCAGCTGGTCCAACTGGTCAGCGGGGGCGAGTCGGTCGGCCTCGACGGGATCGATCGCTTCATCGGCGAGGTCCCCGGCCTCCGCGAGGCGCGCCGGGCCGTCCGCCGTGCCGCCGAGGCGGCCGTGAGCGAGCTGGCGATGAACCAGGCCATCCTCCGGAGTGCCATGCGGACAGGCGATGCGTACCTGCAGTCGCTATTTTCGTCGGTGAGCGGGCCCGCCTCGCACTACCTGCCCCAGGAGGGGCTGGTCGACTCGCCCACCCCCAGCGGCGTCGTGCTCGACGCGCAGGCCTGAGCCATGTCGCTTGCCTCGATTCTGTCGATTGCCCGGTCCGCGTTGATCACGCAGCAACGCGCGATTGACGTCACCGGCCACAACATCGCCAACGCCACGACGCCGGGGTACACGCGCCAGCGCTTGGAGCTCGTCGCCGAGACGCCGTTCCGCACCCCGAAGGGGACGGTCGGGCGCGGCGTCTCCGACGCCGGCGTCTTTGCCAATCGCAACGTCTTTCTCGACGCGACCGTGCGCCGGGAGCAGGGCAATCTTGGCCGGTCGGACACCCTCCGCGACATGCTCGGTCAGGTCGAAGCGGTCTTCGGCGAGCCGTCGGACACCGGGCTCGGTGCGACCCTCGATGCCTTCTTCAGCGCCTTCAGTGACCTCGCCAACGATCCCTCCTCGCTCGCCGCGCGCAGCGTGGTCCGGCAGGCCGGCAGTTCACTGATTCAGCAGGTCGGACTGATCTCGGGTCGGCTCACCGATCTCGCGACCGACACGACGACGCGGACGGAAGATGCCGTCAGCCAGGTCAATGCGCTCGCCACGGCGATCGGCGAACTGAATCGTGACATCGTGGTGCAGGGCGGGCCGAACAAGACCGCGCCCGATCTCGAGGACCGCCGGGGCCAGCTGATCGACCAGTTGTCGAACCTGATCCAGGTGCGGGTGATCGATCATGCCGACGGTTCGGTGGGCGTCATCACCGGCGACACCTTGCTGGTCGACGGGAAGTTCGCGCAGCAGCTCGAAGTCCGTCCGCTGGTTGGTGGCGGCGTCGGCGTCGGCGTCATCGGCAGCGCGCGGTTGATCGATCCGGTCGGCGGGACGTTGGCGGCGCTCACCACGTTGGGGCAGCAGGCGGTGCCGAGCATTCGTGCCGAACTCGACCGCCTGGTGGCCGGCGTGGTGGGGGCGGTCAACACGGTCCATGCCGGCGGCACGACGCTGGGTGGGCTCACCGGCATCAACTTCTTCGATCCGGCCGGGGTCACCGCGGGCACGATGCGGTTGTCGACCGATGTCGCCGCCTCGGTGTCCAATGTCGTCGCCGGGACGACTTCCGCAGCGGGCGACAATCGCGTCGCGCTCGCATTGGCCGGCTTGCGCAACGCCGGCATTCCCTCGCTCAACAGCAGCACGCCGGGCGAGTTCTATACCGCGCTGGTGACCACGGTCGGCACGCTGGTGAGGGATGCCGAGCGCGACGCCGAGGTCGCCAGCACGCTGGCCGACTCCGCGTCGTCACGCCGCTCGTCGGAAACCGGCGTGTCCACCGACGAAGAGATGGTGAAGTTGATCGTGCAGCAGCAGGCCTACGCCGCAGCGACCCGTCTGGTCACCACGGCGAATGCGATGATGGACGACCTGCTGCGGATGGTCTGAGCGATGCTGGTCCTCAACCGGCGGCCGGGTGAGGCGATCATCCTCGACGGGGGGATCCGGGTCGTGGTGCTCTCCTGCGACAAGCGGGGGGCCCGTCTTGGCATCGAGGCACCGGCCACGACCGGCATTCTGCGCGAGGAGTTGGTCAAGCAGGTGGCGTCGGAAAATCTGCGCGCGGCCAGCGCCGGCGATCACACGGCGGCCTGGGCCGCCCAACTGCCGCTACGCGCGCCGGGTGTTGAGGGTGGCAGCGGCACGCCGCCAGAGCGGTAAACGGAAGGCGAGCACCGCGCCCGCGGTCGCCTCAGTCTCCAGTTGCAGGTCCCCCCCATGACGACGGATGAGATCACGCGCGACCGGCAGTCCGATGCCGTGCGCATTGGCCGCATTCGCGCCACTCACGAAGAGCTCGAAGACGCGATCGCCCTCACGCAGCACTTCGGGAATACCGGGACCCGTGTCCGCGACGCGCACCACCACGGCATCGCCCTCCACAGCGCCCGACACGGAAATATCCCCGCCCCCCTGTGTCCGCACCGCCTCGATCGCATTCTCCAGTACGGCGTACAGCGCCTCGGCCACGTCGCCGGCAATGCCGATCGCGGGAGGCAAGGTGCGCGGCACCTCGGTGCGCAGCGTGATCGGCGTCGGGCCGATCGCACGGCGCGCCAGCCGGACGGCCACGTCGGTGACGTCCGCGACCGACAACGGCGTGATCCGTTGCCGTTCGGTGAGCGCGAACGCCTCGAGCAGCGAGATCTCGGCGAGCAGTGAATCCCGCAAGCGCGCGCAGGCCAGGTCGTGCGCCCTCATCCCATCGGGACCCCGCGAGGCCGTCAGCTCGACCACGTCCACGACCTGCGCGAGGTCGCGCAGCGCGTGCGCAACGCTTCGCGCGATCGCCTCGCCCAGCCGCTCGCGATGCACGCTGCGGAGGAGCTCAAGGTCGGTCGCGGATGTGCTGCTGGAGAACGGAGCCAGAGAGCGGTCCTCGGGAAGTGGGGCATCCCCACCCCGATGTCAGCCGGTGGTGGGTCGGATCGGAACGCCGTGCACGATCGGGTCGGAGAGGTGCCGCCTGCGGATCAGGTCGAGGGTGGCCTGGTTCAGGACCGACCCGGCCGACAACAGCTTGACCCCCGAGGCGGTGTGCAGGTCCGCGGCGAGGATCATCCCCTCGCGGAGCCGGGCCGGTGGAACCAGCTCCTGACGACGGAGCCAGCCGGGATCCATCTCCGTGGAGACGAGCACCTCCATCGCGGCAAGCACAGCCGGGTCGTACCAGGTGCCCGCATGCTGGCCCAGCGACGCCAGGGCCGCCCGGAGCCTCCCGGAGCCGATCCCGGGGGTGCGGTCAGCCGCCGCGAGCAGGTCGTGGCTGGCCCGGAGGATTCGGGACCGCATCGGGATCTGCCCCTGCTGCAGGTCGGTGGGTGCCCCGGAGCCGTCCCAGTTCGCCCCCATCCCTTCGAGCAGCATGGCGGCATCCGCCAATGCTGGAATCTCGCCCAGCATCGCCGAACCCGCGAGGGTCACCTCCGACGACAGCCCGTACCCCGAGCCGGGTGACGGGTCGGCCGTCGTGCCGATCCGCCCGATCTCGTGGAGCCGGGCGGCGTATTCCATTGGGAGGAGGAGGTCCGAAGGGACATCGATCGCGTTGGCGACCGTGACCGCCGCCTGCGCGACCGCCTCGCCGCGCGACCGCGCCCCCGGGATGGCGGCATCCAGAGTGGTCGCCAGCAACCCCACCAGGCGCCGGATGCTGTCGTCGGGGCCGGAGATCCGGCTGCTGTGGCTTCGCGCGGCGGCCCGCCGCTCCATCAGCACCATGAGGGCGCCGGCCACGTCCACCGGATCGGCAGGCCAGGTCAGGATGGCGTCCACGCCTTCCCGCCAGGCGGCGATGCGGATCGTGGCGGCGTCCTGCTCGGCGAGCAGCACCGTCGCAGGGTCCTGACGCTGATCCTCGGAGTGCAGCGTCCGCAGCAAGACGATCCCCTCGAGGTCGGGCGGCTGATGCACCCCGACCACCGCGTCGACCGGCATGGTGGCGAGTGTGTCGAGGGCCGCATCGAGGGTCCGGACCCGCACCACCTTCACGCCGCCAAGTCGATTCAGGTCCGCCGCGAGCACATCCGTCCCCGCCGGGCGCGCCTCCACGAGCAGGACGGTCCGCGCCGGGGCGCGGCTCAACGCGGTGCCCGAGGTGGCGACGGCGGAAAGCGGGTCGGATCCTGCTTCGGCGGAAGCGAATCGGCAGCGGGCACGGCCAGTTTGACCTCGATGGTGACGCGGCGGTTCTGGGGGGCGAGCGGGTCGGCGGCGACGCGGAGGGACCGATCGGCCAGCCCGCGCACGGCCAGAATCTGGCCGTCGCTCAGTCCGCCCCCGACCAGCAGTCGACGCACCGCATTGGCACGATCGGCGCTGAGCTCCCAATTACTATAGCCGCTTCCGTCGCCGTACGGGCGGGAGTCGGTGTGGCCCTCGATCACGATCGGGAACTTCGCCCGGGCCAGCATGCCGCCGAGGGCCTTGAAGATCGGTTCGGCCAGGCCGCGCGGCGTCGGCGAGCCGGTGGCGAAGAAGACGCCGGTCGAGTCTTCCAACAGCGAAATCCGCAGCCCATCCGCCGTCATCTCGATCACCAGGTTCTTCTTCATCGCACCGGTCATCATCGAGTCGCCGATGCTCTCCTGCAGCGCCTTGCTCAACGCCAGCAGGTCGGCCTTCCGCCCGATGCTCGATTGCACCTGGATCGGATTGGTCGACGGGATGAGCGGCTGACCGGCGCCGGGGATCATCGAGGTGCCGAACTGGTCGCCGCGGCCGAGCGGGTCCTGGAAGTAGCCCGCGATTGCGCTGCGGACTTCCGAGCTCTGCGTGATCAGCCACAACACCAGGAACAGCGCCATCATCGCCGTCATGAAGTCGGCGAAGGCGACCTTCCAGGCACCACCATGGTGCCCGCCATGTTTGTTGACCTTGCGGACGATGCGGATGACCGTTTCGCGGTCACTCTTCACGCCGCCTTCTCCTGCCGCGTGGCCTTGCAGGCCGCTTCCATCTCGGCGAACGACGGTCGGGTGTCGGCGGTGATCGCCTTGCGGGCGAACTCCGAGGCGATGATCGGCGGCAGGTTCTTCGCGAAGGCGACGATCCCGGCCTTCAGCACGAGGAAGATCCGGTGCGAATCGCCGTTCTGCGTCTCCACCGCCGTGGCGATCGGCGCCACGAAGCCGTACGAGAGGAGAATGCCGAGGAAGGTGCCGACCAGCGCGGAGGCGACGTGGTGGCCGATCTCCTCGATCGGGCCGGCGATCGCCTGCATCGTCACCACGATGCCGAGCACGGCGGCGACGATGCCGATGCCGGGGAGCGAGTCGGCGACGCGCGTCAGTGCCGCGACGGTCTTGGCATCCTCGTCGTGGTGCACCTCGATCTCGGCTTCGAGCATCGCCTCGAGGTCGTAGGCCGGCACCGAGCCGGCGAGGACGGTGCGCAGCGCGTCGCAGAGGAACTCGACGGCGTGGTGGTCGCTGGAGATCGACGGATACTTCTTGAAGACGCTGCTCTCCTCGGGACGCTCGATGTGCGACTCGATCGCGATCAGGCCGTCCCGCCGGGCGAGCTGGAAGAGCTCGAAGAGGAGGCGGAGGACGTCGAGGTATCGCTCCTTGGAGGGGGCGGCGCCAGTAAAGACCTTGGGAATCTTCTTGGTGAGGTGGCCGAGGACGGGCTTCGGGGTGGAGATCAGGACGGTGCCGACCGCGGTGCCGACGATCACCACCCACTCGGACCAGGCCAGGAGGACGGCGAACGGGCCATGGGCCATCGCGAAGCCGCCGAGGACCGAGCCGAGAACCACGATGATGCCCAGAATTGCAAACACGCCCGTCGCACTCCCGATGATGGTGACTCGTCTGTTATCGGTCGGGCTGGGCGCCAGCATTACCGGTCCGCCTCTGGCGGCTGGGCCCGCTTCTGTTAGACTCGGAGCGGTTCCCCTGACCTCCAGCGACCCCTCCGGACGGGCCATGCTCCTTCACCACCGCTTCCTGCGCACCGCCAAGGTGTATGCCGGCAAGACGGCCATCATCGACCGTGCCACCGGCACCCGTCTCACGTATGAGCGGGCGCTGATCGCCTCGCTCATCCTCTCCGAGAAGTTTTCGGACGAAGCGGAGGGCTTTCTCGGCATCATGCTGCCGACGTCGGCGGGGTGCGTGCTCTCGATCCTTGGGTGCCTGATGGCGGGCCGGACGCCGGTGATGATCAACTACTCGACCGGGGCGGCCGCCAACTGCGTGTATGCGCAGAAGAAGTGCGCCTTCAAGACGGTGATCACGTCGCGGGCCCTGCTCGAGAAGATCAACTGCCCGACACTGCCGGGGATGGTCTTCATCGAGGACCTGATGGCCGGGATCTCGGGAGTGGACAAGGCACTCGCCGCGTTCCGCGCCAAACTGCCGCTGGCGCTGCTGCTCAGGACGGTGCATGGCGGCAGTGTCGATGACGGGGCAGTGATGCTCTTTACCAGTGGCAGTGAGCGCGACCCGAAGGCGGTTCCCCTCACGCACCGGAATATCAACGCCAATCTCGAGGCGATCTCCTCCCTCCTCGCCATCAGCTCAGACGACATCTTCCTCGCCAATCTTCCCCTCTTCCACGTCTTCGGTCTCACCACCAATCTCTGGCTGCCGTTCTTCCACGGCATGACCGTGGTGACCTACGCCAACCCGCTCGAGTTCAAGACGATCTGCGAGATCATCCGCTCGGAGCAGGTGACGTTCGTGGTGGGGACGCCGATTTTCATGTGGGGCTACCTGCGGAAGTCGGAGCCGGGCGACTTCGCCTCGTGCCGGATCATGTTGACGGGGGCGGACAAGACGCCCGACACGTTGCGGCAGGAGTTCAAGCAGAAGCACGACCTTGAACTGCGCGAGGGCTACGGCTGCACGGAAACGAGTCCGGTGATCTCCTTCAACTTCCACGGCGCCAACCGGCCCGGCAGCGTCGGGCGGCCGTTGCCGAACGTCCGCGTGCGGCTCGAGCACTACGAGACCGGCCAGCCGTGCGAGGTCGGGGAGATCGGCAAGATCCTGGTGCAGGGCGAGAGCGTCATGCTGGGGTACTTCGATGACTTCGAAGCGACCACGCTCAGCATGCGGAATGGCTGGTACGACACCGGTGACATGGGGTACCAGGACGCGGATGGCTACTTGTGGCACGTGGGGCGGCTGAAGCGCTTCGTGAAGATCGGGGGGGAGATGGTCTCCCTGATCCGGGTCGAGAACGTCCTGGAGCGCTTCCTCCCCGAGGGAGTGGCCTGCTGCGTGGTCGAGGTGCCGGATGGGGTCCGTGGGGCACGGATCGTCGCGGCGGTCTCCCAGCCGGTCGACCAAGGGGCGCTCCTGAAGCAGCTGGCCACCGAGCTGCCCAACATCGCCCTGCCGCGGGACTTCGTGGTGATCGAGGAGCTCCCGACCATGGGGAGTGGGAAGATCGACTTCCGCCGGACCACGGAACTGGTCCGGGACATCGTCCAGGGCGGGTAGGGCAGGGTGCAGGAGAGGGTCCCGAGCGGTTGACCCACGGGGCCGGGACGGCTAATCTTGGCGGCTCTACTGGGGCTTGTAGCTCAGGTGGTTAGAGCGCACGCCTGATAAGCGTGAGGTCGGAGGTTCAACTCCTCCCAGGCCCATAGATATTGCCACCCTCGGCGCTTCGGTGTCGGGGGTGGTTTGTTTTTGGGGGTGAGGGGTGAGGGGTGAGCGGTGAGGGGTGAGGGGTGAGGGGTGAGGGGTGAGGGGTGAGGAGTGAACGGTGAACGGTGCTGTCATCCCGAACATCGTGAGGGATCTGCGTAATCGCGATCACGCAGGTCCCTCGCTTCGCTCGGGATGACCCCTCACCCCTCACTCCTCACCCCTCACCTCACCAAATTGATATAAAACGTGATGATCATCGCGTTGCTGAAATCGATGAAGAACGCCCCCACCATCGGCACCACCAGGAACGCCCTCGGCGCCGCCCCGTACCGCTCCACCAGCGCGCGCATGTTGGCCACGGCGTTGGGCGTCGCGCCCAGGCCGAAGCCGCAGTGCCCGCCGGCCATCACGGCCGCGTCGTAGTCCCGGCCCATCATCCGAAACGTCACGAAGTAGGCGAACGCCGCCATCATCACGACCTGCACCGAGAGGATGACCATCAGCGGCACGGCCAGCTCGAGCAGTTCCCACAGCTTGAGCGACATCAACGCCATGGTCAGGAAGAGCGACAGGGCGATGGTGCCGAGGTCGTCGACCGTGCGCATGTCGAGGCGGAGCAGCCGCGTGCTCTCGCCAACATTCCGGAGCAGCGCGGCGACGAGCATTGCCCCGATGTAGCCGGGCAGGGTGACGAACTGGCCCAGCCACCCCGAGAGCAGGCCGCCGAGCGCCATGCACACCAGCACCACGGTGAGCATCCGGAGGATGCCGATGGCGGTGGGCGCCTCACCCGCCGGCTCGGTGTTGATCTCGGCGTCGAGCGGCGCGGCTTCGGCCGCGCTCACGACGGCCGGGTCGCTCGGGGTGGTTCCGCCCCGCAGGCCAAAGGTGGTCATCAGCCGCGTCCCGACCGGTCCCCCGATGAGTCCGCCGCTCACCAGCCCGAAGGTGGCGGCGGCCATGGCCAGCGGCACGGCCCCCGCCAGCTGGTATTGGTCCTCCATCAGCTTGCCAAAGGCCGCCCCGGTGCCGTGGCCCCCGGTCATGGTGGTCGACCCGGCGAGCAGGCCGAAGAGCGGATCGATGCCAAGCAGCGAGGCGAGGCCAACGCCGACGCCGGACTGGACGACGGCGAGCAGCGACGCGAGCACCCAGAATACCGCCACCTGCGGCCCCCCCTTCTTGAGCAGGCCGAGGGAGGCGCCGAGTCCGATAGAGGTGAAGAAGGCCACCATGAACGGGGTCTGGAGCGTGGTGTCGAACTCGAACGCGAAGACGCCCGATTGGCGCAGCGCCAACGCCAGCGCGGCAAAAAGGAATCCGCCAATCACCGGCGCCGGAATGTTGAACCGATCCAGGAAGCCGATCCGGCGGCGAATGCCGTAGCCGACGAAGAGCAGGACGGCCGCGAGTGCCACGGTCTGGATCATGTCGAACTTGAGCGAGGGCATCGGGAGGCTCTCTGGCGCGGTGGGGAGACCGGGCAAGCTACCCGCGCGGTCGAGCAGGCGCCACGGATACCCGAGGCCGCCAGACCACCCCCGAGACTCCGATTTCGGGGGTGGTTTGACGTTCCGGGGGTGCCCTACGGTGTATACGTCAGCCGAATGGTCGGCACCGCGACCTCGGTGGTCACCGTCGCGTGGCGCGTCGGACTCGCGGCCCCCAATTGTGCCGCGGTGATGCTGAACGTGACGTGCATGGTCTCGAGCGTGCAGACCGTCTTCGGCTCGGGATTGCCGTTGGGGCACGGGCCGGACGGTGCATCGGAGGAGAAACTCGCGGTACCCGTCGAAACATTCCAGGTCGTGAGGCTGTTGGCAGCCCCGACTTGCAGGAGCTGGCCGTTCACGATCCCCATGCCGTCGCCGATCGTGCCGTTGACCGAGGAGGGTGCGGTCGCGGACGCACTCTGCGCAAAGCCGGTGACCTGGATCACGTTGGCGAACGCTGCCGGATCCTCGAACCCGACGAGCGTCCAGGTCGAGAAGGAGCCGCCCCCCGCCTGGTGAATCACGCGGTGGAGGCCAACGAAGTACAACGGAGCCGTGGTGAGGTCGGTCTGCACATCTACCCGCTTCATCACGACGCCGGCCTGCAGCGCCAGCAGCGTCGAGTCGACCAGCGACTGCAAACTGCCGTTGCCCGGATTCGCGTCGGCAAGGTGCCCCGCGCGCGTGTTCATTGCCGACACCTGCGCCTGCGACAGCGTGAACTCCGCGCCGGTGGGTGGGTTGGGCATGGTCGGCATGCCGTCGCCGCACCCGAGTGCGGCGAGCCACGCCGCGGCGAGGCAGGTTGTGGCCTGGAGCGCCCGGCGCGATCCTGACCGAGCCTGGCCATGCGACATTGCTTCGGTGTCTTGTGGTGTCATCGGAAGCGCTCCTGAGTAGTGCTCGCGGTGGCCGAACAGGTGCCCGACTCGCCCGGCAGCGTATGCAGTGCTGGGGACGGTAATGCCTTGGTGCAGTGACACCGGCCAGGCAAGTGTTGGCATCGAGTAAGAGGGGTCGCGCCGACCCGGGGGACTGGGCCGCTCTTCCCGCCCCGCCTCCGGCGCCCTACCTTCGATCCATGCAACGACGCGACTTCCTCGCCACGGCCTCCGCCGCTTTCGCTGGCGCCGCCCTGGCCCGCCCCGCCTCTGCCTCCCTCCCGCTCCGGCGGGTCGGCCTCGAGCTCTATTCCGTCCGCACCGCGATGCGGAAGGACCCCGAGGGCACCCTCAAGGCCGTCGGCGCGATGGGCTACGACGACGTCGAGCTGCTCTGGTCATTCAAGAACTTCGACCGCACGCGCGAACAGGTGAAGGCGTCGCTCGCCGAGGCCGGGCTCAAGGCCCCTTCGGCGCACATCGCCCCCGAGATCCTGCTGAAGGATTGGGACAAGAGCCTCGACGACGCCCACTTCCTCGGCCACCAATACCTGATCGTCCCGTCGCTCCCCATCGACAAGACCAAGCCACTCGATTCGTGGCGCCAATGGGCCGACCACTTCAACACCGCCGGCGCCGCCGCGCGCCGCGCCGGCCTCTGGCTCGCCTTCCACAACGAGCCCGATCACCAGACGCCGATCGACGGCATCATTCCGTATGACGTCTTCCTCGACCGCACCGATCCGTCGCTGGTCCGCCTGCAGCTCGACACCGGCAACATGACGATGGGCGGCGGCGATCCGATGCGCTACCTGAAGCAGCACACCGCGCGCTACTGGAGCTTCCATGTCAAGGATGTGGTCGCCGATCGATCGAGCGATACGGAGCTCGGCAAGGGCACGGTCGACCTGAAGACGTTCCTCGCCGCCATCCCGCAACTCGACCAGAAGCCGGTGATGGTCGAACAGGAAGGCGGCCCCGATCCGATGGCGAGCGCCAAGCGCAACGCCGCCTACCTGCGGAGCATCGCGCCACGATGACTGCAGCGGGCATGGAACGTTGGCGCACCGTGCTGTTGTACGTGCTCGTCGTCGGCGCGCTCGGGATCCTGGCCGAGCTGCTCCTCCTCGGCCACGACGACGATACCCTGCAGTTCATCCCCCTCGGCATCGGCGCGGCGTATCTGCTCGCCTTTGCCTGGTACGGCGCGACGCGCGCCCGCCGTGCGGTCCTCGCGGTGCGCGTCGTCTCCGGGTTGGCGTGCGTGAGTGCGGCGGTGGGGATCTTCCTCCACTACCGCGCGAACGTCGAGTGGGAGCTCGAAACCACGCCGACCATGCATGGCATGGAGCTGTTCCGCGAAGCCGTCACCGGCTCGTTGCCGCTGCTGGCTCCCGGCGCCATGCTCCAGCTCGGGCTCCTCGGCCTGCTCTGGTCCCATCGTCACCCTGCGCTCGCCATCACGGCGGGCGGTCGCACCCTACCCACGGAGTCTTGATCATGTCGTTCACGCTTCGCCGATTCGCCCCGCTCGCGTTGCTGCTGCTGGCCACGACGCCGCTCTCGGCGCAGGTCGGCAAGAACCTCGGCGCCCTGAATCCGAACCTCGCCACCGCCGAACAGCTTGCCACGCTTCCCGGCATGACCCCGGCGATCATCGAGGCCGTCGTTGCCGGCCGCCCATATCTCACGATGACCGCGCTCGATGCGGCGCTTGCCAAGAGCTTCACGGCGGCCCAGCGGAAGGCGCTCTATCCGAAGCTCTTCCTCGAAGTGAATCTCAACACCGCGACCGATGCCGAGTTCAACCTGATCCCCGGCATGGGGCCGAAGATGCTGAAGGAATTCAACGAGTACCGGCCGTACGCGTCGCTCGCCGTGTGGCGCAAGGAGATCGGCAAGTACGTCGACGCCGCCGAGGTCGCGCGCTTCGAGCAGTACGTCTTCGTGCCGGTCGAGCTGAACGCCGCGACCGACGAGGACATTCTTTCGATTCCGGGCGCCGGTCGGCGGATGGTGCGGGAGTTCAAGGAGTACCGCCCTTGGACGAGTGCCGCGCAGTTCCAGAAGGAGATCGGCAAGTACGTGCCGGCGAAGGAAGTCGCGCGCCTCTGGCGCTATGTGACGATCGCACCGGCGAAGTAATTCGCGGCCGCGGTACGCAACGCCCCCGGTCGCCTACGCGGCCGGGGGTGTCGCGTGTCCGGCACGCGCCTCGGCGGCGGCGGCGCGGCCCCCGGGGCCGGCCAGCGCCAACCCGAGCGCACACCAGACGATCTCGCGCAGCCGCGTCATCACCGCCGCGATCAATCCAAGCGAGGCCGGGACGCCGGCGAGCCCGAAGAGGAGATAGAGCGACCCCTCGCGCGATCCCATCTCCCACGGCAGCAGGAAAAAGAGATTGACCGCGAGTGCCGAGAGACCGGAGATCATCACCGCCGGCGTGACGCCGAGCGGGGTGCCGACCGCGTAGGCCACCAGCAGCAGCTCACCCATCGCCACCCAGCGCGAGAGGTAGTCTACCGCAATCGCCGCCCCGAGCCGCCCTGGCTGCTCGGCGTGCAGCGAAGTGATCTGCGCATCCACGGCGACGAGGGCCTCCTCCTGCTTCGTGAGCCACGCGGAGAGGCGACCCAATCGTCGCCTCGCGATCCACCCCGCGAGCCGCGCGACGAAGCCGTGCCGGTGCCCGGAGCGCACCACGCCGAGCGCGGCGACGATCACGCCCCCCATCGCGAGCAGCGCCCACCAGATGCGTCCGTGCACGCCCGGCAACGTGAGCGCTGCGACGATCGCGGTCAGCCACATGAAGAGTGACGACAGCGCGTGCAGCATCGCGTACTGCAGCACGCTCCCCGCCGCACGGCGCGCCCCGAGCCAGGGCGCAAGCGCGGCCATGCGGTAGGGCTCGCCACCGGCGTTGACGACGGGGGTGAGGAAGTTGATCGCGAAGCCAACGACGGAAATCCGGAAGATGCTGCGGAACGGTGGGGCACCCGGTTCGTGGGCCAGGGTGATGTACCAGGCGAAGGCGTTGAGCCCGTAGACGATGGCGTGCAGGGCCACGATCGGGACGGCGAACCAACCAACAGTGCGAGCGCCATCCGCGAGCGTGTCGACACCGACTTCACGAATCAGCAGCGCGAGGACCACCGCGCCCACCAGAAAGGCGACGAGGCGGAGCGTGCGGCTCATGCGCGCGCGGTGTGTGCCGGGATGAGGCGCGCGGCCATCGTGGTCGCGAAGACGGCGATGATCAACCCGGCGACGGCGTCCACCGCGTAATGCACCTGGAAGTAGACCACGCCCACCAGAATGCCGAGGGCGAACGGCAGCAGCACGATGCCGAGCGGGCGCCAGTTGCGGAAGGCCAGGAGCACGGCGGCCATCGAGGCGGCGACGTGGCTCGATGGGAAGGCCGAGCCCCACGAGTCGCCCCCATCGATCAGGTCGCGCACCAGGCGCGACGGCAGGGCGGTGTGCGCACCGTCGGTCGGCCAGCCCCAGAGGTAGGTCGGCCCGGCGACCGGGAAGAGCAGGAAGACGAGGTAGCAGGTGAAGAAGGCGAGCGAGATACCGAAGATCGTCTGGCGCGCGCGGACGATGTGTCCGCGCCACCAGAGGACGGCCGGCGCGGCGATCACCAGCGGGAAGAAGCCGAGATAGGCGAGCGAAAGCGGCCAGGAGAATGCGGCCTGGGTCTGGCTCCGGCTCCAGTCATGCGCGAGCTGCCGTCCGAAGGTGGCGAACTCGAGGCGCTGAATCACGGCATCGTGGGAGAGGCCCGCCGCTTGCCGCGGCCCGTTCACCAGATCGACCGAGGCGTACACCGCCACCAGGACGACCAGTGGATACCACTCCGCCAGGAAACAATGCTTGGCGCACGCCTCGTTGCGCGCCTGCGCGGCGAGGAAGACCAGGACCACCAGCAGCGCGTGGGCGCAGAGGAGCCAGGCGAGTTCGGCCGACGAGACCCGCATCGTGTCCGCCCCAATGGACTGCACCGAGACCACGAGGAAAGAACTCGCCGTGTAGAGGATCGTCAGGATGTCGAGTGGGGCGAGGGTGCGCACCAACTCGGTCGGGCGGCGGGGCAACGACATCGTCGTCCGGTGATCGGGTTGATGGCGCGGCCGGCAGACTGGCGCGCTCCACCGAAAGATGGGTGGCCGGGCCCGGCAAAGCCACAGGACGCTACTTCCTGAGGAGTGGGACGAGGGGATCTCGGATGGAGTTCCAAAGGAACTGCGGGAGGGTCTCCCGCGGGGTCCAGCGGTGATCGATGGTGCCGTCCCGGGGTGGCTCCTTCTTCCCCGTGACATTGTCGTCCCGGACCATGAAGGCGTTGGCCACGAACTTCCCCACGGCCCGCTTGAGGCCCCCGAAGATGCCGGTGTTCTTTCGGTCCAGTCCGGGGAGTTCGATCCCGAGGTTGGTCCACCGCGGCGTGATCCGCCCCCGGGCCCGACCGCCGGCCACGGTGGCGTCGAAGCTGATCCCTTCGATCCGTCCGCGGGTGAATTTCACCCCGGCGCCATCGGAGGCGAACGGATTCAAGGCCGACGCGTCCATGGCGCCGAGGCGACCGCGATACCGCATGGTGAATTGATCGGCGAGCAGCGGCATCTCGAGTTCGAAGTGAAAGGGGGCCACTCCCATGAGGCGCGCGTCCGCCGTGAGCCGGAAGGGCGTGCTGTCCTGCATCCTCGCCGGGTCGTTGGAAAAGTTGAGCAGCGTGGCGCGCAACGATCGGAAGGCGATCACCCCCGGCGCCGGGGCCGCCACCGCATGCTCGCGATAGCGCGCCTCGCCCGTGAGGGTGAGCGTGTCGGCGCCGAACGGGAGTCCCAGGTCGCGGAGGGCTTGCTGCGGATACCGGTGACTGGTCCGCTTGCCACGTTCCACCGGCATCCGCTTGTCGGTGAGGATGTCGAGCTCGACGCCCGTGGCATCACCACGACGGATCCGGAACGCACCATCCTGCAGGTACGCGGGGAAGTCCACGCCGGCGATCGCCACGCGTGCCGCCGAGAGCACCATCCGGTCGGTACGGAAACGATGGCGTCGGCGAAACGCGGCGTCGTTGCCGTCGGGTCCGACGCGGAGTGAATCGACCCGGGCCGTGCCGGCCACGACGCTGAGTCGCAGCGCCCCGACCTGCAGCTGATTCTCGCCCTGCCGACGCGTGAGATGGTCGGCTTCCACCGTGATGCGGCCGACCGGAAAGGCGGTGCTCCAGCTGGTGGAGTCGTCGAAGTGCGCGCCTTGCACCGCGAGGCGCTCGAGGACGGTGACCGTGCTGTCCTGTCGATTCGTGGCGCCCTCGATGAGCGTGAAGCCCAGCACGCTGAGGGTGTCGAGTCGCATGTCGCGCCCCAGTGCGCGCAGCAGCGAGCCGACGGTGCGCTGCGTCAGGGGCGTCGAGATCGGCGCGGCAATCGGCTTGGAGGGGGCTGCGCCGCTGCGCTTCGGTGCTGCGCCCGGCGGTGGGAAGCGCAGCAGGGCGCGCTCGACGGCGAGCCGGCTCACGCCCACGTCCCCCGTGGTGAGGAAGCTGCGCCAGTCCACGCCGCGCAATTGCAGGTGGCCGACCTCGAGCGCCTGAAAGCCGAGGGAGTCGCCGAGCGACCCGACGATCGGCTCGTAGACCAGCCCATCGAGCTGAAAGGTCCCGCGACCGAGTGACGCCGACATCGAGTCGAGTGAGAGGCGAGTCGCCGCTTCGCGATTGCCCTCGAAGCCGACCAACCGCAGCGAGACGTCGCGCGAGAGCAGGGGGCCGCGCTCCTCGATCGGTTGCTTGGGGTCATAGTGCAGCGAGTCGAGGCGCACCGCAAAGCGGTCGAGCGAGAGCACCGTGCGGCGCCGGTTGCGCCCCGCGAGTCCGAGGGCGATCGACACCTGCGGGAAGGCGATGGTATCCACGCTGATGGAGGGCACCTCGCGCGGCAGGTCGAGGTTGTCACGCAGCGAGAGGAAGACGCCGGGGCGGATCGGGACCGGAGCCGCGCCCGGCTTCGGTGCCGGCACCTCGCCCTCCAGATGCACGCTGTCACAGCCCGCACTGCGCAGGTGGAGGCCGCGCCGCGCCGCCAACCGATCGAGGTCGATCCCCTCGAGATCACACCCCAGGAAGCGGAGCGAGACGGTCGGGAGCGGCGTCGGGCGGCGTGCGTTGGCCGCGACGTTGGTCACCAGCGTGATCGTGTCGATCGCCACCCGATGCCGGGCTTCGTCGACGACAATGGTCGAGGCGTGCAACTGATAGACACCGTCGGAGAGCCGGGAGACCTCGCGCTCGGCCCAGCGACGGACCTTCGGGTCGACGATCGCCACCGCGCGACCACTGATCGCCCAGCGCTGGCTGTACGCCAGCACGCCGAGCGCCACGACGGCGACCGCCGCCACGGCGATGAGGAGGATTCGACGCCGACGAGGGGAGAGGGAAGGCATGCCCGAAACGTGGGATCGGACGGGAGGCATCGCAACCACGTCGAAGGAGCGAGGTGTGGCGCGGACGCGTCGGAATGATCTCGCCACAGCAGCACCCTCCAGCGCCGCGCCCACCAACCTTCCGACAACCTGTTGGCAACAAAGCACTTGCGTGGAGGCCCGCGGATCGATTCTCGCGGCCCGTCGCTTGCGAATGTGGGGGGCGTGAGTCGCTGCACCTGGCCGCGACCGATCGACACGAGCACGGATGGACCTGTGACGCTGACTGACGCCGCCATGCCAAGCGATCTCGACCAGGCCGACTGCGCCCGCCGTCGCCACGTGGAGAAGATGGAGGCCATCACCCGACTCGCCTCCGGCCTCTCGTGCGAACTCACCCCCTTGCTGCGCGACGCCGGGACCACGGTCCAGACGTTGGTGGGCAACCCATTGGTCGACGTCTCGGTGCAGGCGCGGCTCGAGGAGGTGCGCGAATCGCTCCAACGCGGCGCGATGATCGTCCGCCAGCTGGAAGCGGTGGGCCGCGCGGTGCCGCGCCCGGCCTCCGAGGTCGATCTCGACGAAGTGATCGCGCGGTTGCGTCCACTCTTCCCGCGACTCGCCGGTCCGCACATCACGATCACCGAGGAGAGCGGCACCCGCCGCGAACGCATCGTCGCCGAACACGGGCAGGTCGAGCAGGTGCTCCTCACGCTGGTGGTCAACGCCCGCGATGCCATGCCGCTTGGCGGCCGAATGACCATCTCCACCCGACGCTGGACGCTCGACGCGCCCCAGCCACATCGTCACGGCATCCTGCCGGCGGGCGAGTGGGTGGTCGTCGAGGTGAGCGACACCGGCATCGGCATGGACGCGGCGACGCAGGCGCAGCTCTTCGAGCCCTTCTTCACCACCAAGGCGCTCGGTGTCGGCAGCGGCCTCTCGCTCTCGGCGATGTATGGCATGATGGGCCAACGCGGCGGACAGGTCATCGTCGCGAGCGAACCGGGGGTCGGCACCACCGTCAGCGTGTGCTTTCCAGCCCAGGCGGTGGCCGTCGGGCAGGCGCGTGATGACGACGCCCAGACCGCGGTCCTCGTCGTGGATGATGATGAGTGGGTGCGCAACGTCACCGCGCGGATCCTGCGGCGCGCCGGGTACGGCGTCCTCGAGGCCGAACACGGCGAGTCGGCGTTGGAACTGCTCCGCGATGTGGCCGGACAGTGCGTCGGCACGGTGCTCACCGACATTCACATGCCGCGGCTCGACGGGCACCGGCTGGCGGAAGTCGTGCGGCGCGAGCATCCGGGGCTCCACGTCGTCCTGATGACCGGCGACGCCGATGGCGCGGACGGCCTCCAGGCGGTCCTCCGGAAGCCGTTCACGGCGGGCGAACTCCTCTCCGCGGTGCAGCGTCCCCACCCGGTCTAGCGCCGCGGCATGGGGCACTCGGACGCCTGGGGGGAGGCCGTCGTGGCTCCCCCCGGAGTGTTTCGGGCGATTATCTTCTCGCGCTGGCCGGCGGGGACGAGTCCTGCCGGCAATCGATCACTTCCGAGAGTGGCCATGAAAGCGAACGACATCCGCAAGGGCACCGTGATCTACTACGAGGGGAAGCCGCACCTCGTGATGGACTTCACGCACCGCACGCCGGGCAACCTCCGCGCCTTCGTCCAGGTGCGCCTGCGCAATCTCAACAACGGCATGTCGCTGGACCATCGCTACAGCGCCACCGAGACGGTCGAGGAAGCGCGGCTCGACACGAAGGAGATGCAGGTGCTTTACGCCGATGGCAATGGTGTGCACGTGATGGATGCCGACACCTACGAGCAGTTCACGCTCGACCCCGAGATGGTGGGCGATGACGCGGCGTGGATGCAGGCCGAGATGCGCTTCGAGGCGGTGTGGCTCGAGGGGAAGCCGATCTCGTTCAAGCTGCCGTCGTCGATGGAACTCGAGATCGTCGAGACGGCGCCGGCCATGAAGACCGCGACCAAGTCGTCGAGCAGCAAGCCGGCGACGCTGAGCAACGGCGTGACCATCAACGTCCCCGAATTCGTGGAGCAGGGTGAACGGGTGCGGGTCAACCCGCGCGAGCGCGCCTACATCGAGCGCGTGAAATGACGTAGGGGCGACCTGTAGGGGCGACCCATGGGTCGCCCGGTTGTGTGGATGCGCCAGACCCAAGGGGGCGACCAGTCGGTCGCCCCTTTTGCGTCCAGCGTTACAATTCGCGCCGGAAGGTGAGGTCGAAGGCGAGGTAGAGCGTCTTGGTGAACGGGAAGAGCACCAACGGCCCCAGCGCCATCAGCGCCGGGCCGCCCCACTGGAGCAGCCGCCAGGGCGGGTCGGGCCAGGTGGCGATGAGGATGGCGGCCAGCAACCCGACGAACAGCAGCTCGATCGCGATCATTGCCACCAGATACGACCCCACCTGGTAGCCCGACTCGCCGCGGTCAAAGACCAGCCCGCAGGTGGGGCAGGCAGGAACCATGGCGAACCAGTGGCGGAGGATGCCACCACTGCCGCACTTGGGGCAGCGGAGACGGAGGGCGCGGAGGAAAGGACTCAGCATGAGGTAAAACTAAAGGGGCCCCCGCGTGGGGGCCCCTTCAGCGTGTCAGGCGGGCCGAGAGTTACTCGGCGCCGCCACCCGTCCGGCCACCCGGCCGCCCCGGGGCTGCGCCGCCTGCCGGCGCCGCTCCCCCCGGCTGCATCAGCCGGTTGATCCCGACCGGCTGCTTGGCGCTTTCCGGCATCAGCGACCACTGCACGTCGGTCAGCACCTTCTTGGTGAGTTCGATCGCCTTGATCTGGCTGCCCTGGAAGGCCTCGAAGATCGGCGTCAGCTGCGGGAAGAGCGCCTGCGTGTTGCCATTCGCGGTCTTGGCGGCCTCTTCCAGCTTGGCGACCAGCGGCTGCAGCGCGTTGTTCGTCGAGTCGATGAAGGCCTGCAACTCGGCGACCTGCTTCGGCGCCAGCGCCAGGGAATCCTTCCGCTCGATCGCAACCTGCGCCGCGTTGAACGGGAGGTTGGCCAGCATCTGCTGCACGAACGTCGTGCCGCTTGCCGCGCCGGCCGCGGCGTTGCCCTGACCGAACGCCATCCGCTGCATCTCGCGGCGCTGATCGAAGCCGATGATGTAGCGCATGTTCACGCCGACCTGGAACGGCGAGCGAACCGCCGTCGCCCCGCCACCCGTCGCGCCGAAGCGGCTGTTGACGGTGTACTTGTACCGGTTGGTCGACGGGTCGAAGCCGGTGACGGCGAGCAGCGTGCCGTCCGGGCGCGAGAAGCCACCCCAGCCCTTCAGGTTGTCTGCGCCGTTGAACAGCTCGTCCAGTCCGCCCAGCAGGTTGATCGTCGCGAAGGAGATCGTCAACCGGTTCTGGAACATTCCCGGCTTCAGGTTCACCTGCAGGTTGAGCGACGGCTGCCACGGCCCGATGCAGCTGTTGCGCTCGGCGACCTTGCCGACCTGCGACGCCAGACAGGCCTTGGCGCCCTTCGAGCCGTTCTTGAGCAGGTCATCCATCGCCGCGGCCAGGACCGGATCGTTGGCGTTGGCCGGATTGAAGACGTACGCCAGGTCGTTGCGCGACCCGTCGCCGTTGATGTCGCTGCCGACCACCGGCGAGTAGCGGGAACCCGACGCCATGCTGCCGATCGCGGTCAGCTCGAACGTCGGCGAGAAGACCTTGGTGAAGTTCAGCTGGATGTTGTGACGCCGCTCGTTCGACGACCGCGCCCACAGGAAGGCGTTCGGATCGCCCCGGGTCAGGTTGCCGCCGCCGCCGCCGAACCCGCCGCCACCACCGCCCTGGTCGCGGGCGAACTGCATGGTGTAGTTGGCCGACAGCGTCGAGCCGCGGGTGTTGAACCAGTTCATCGAGGCGGTGACCTGCTTCGTCTCGTTCTCGAGGCCGCTGAAGACCTGGTTGACCGAGCCGTAGCCGGCGTCCTTCCGGGTCGACGTGAAGGGAATCGCGCCCGTCGTCGGCACGATCAGCGACGGATTGATGTAGACCGGCCGGTCGCCCTCGTTCGCCAGCAGGAACGGGGTGCCGAGGTTCAGGTTCAGGTCACGAGACGCCGACTGGCCGATGCCCTTCACGTACGAGGCGTCGAGCGTCATCGTGAAGAACGGGGTGAGGCGGCGCGTCGCGCCGAGGTTGGCGCGGATGGTCTTCGCAGCGCCGTAGCCCTCGTCATACGTGGT
Organism: Gemmatimonadota bacterium; assembly: GCA_016720805.1. Taxonomy (NCBI): domain Bacteria; kingdom Pseudomonadati; phylum Gemmatimonadota; species Gemmatimonadota bacterium. Next base: position 63,717 of record JADKJZ010000001.1, read on the forward strand.
GACCGACGGGCTGCCCGCGATGACCGGCGTGTTCTGGTTGTTCAGGCACTGCGTCGGAATCGACGACGGGTTGGTCGCGAAGTTGTTCCAGTCCGGGATCGGCACGGCTGCACCCACGCAGACCAGTTGCGCTTCGGTGGTGCTGAAGCCGGCCTGGGCCTGCGCGGTGCTCGGCAGGGTGCTCGACATCGTGCCGCGGAAGACACCGACGCCGCCACGGAGCACGACGGCCGGCGGCGCGAAGCCGCGCTGCCCGAAGCCCTGCTGCTCGGCCGCCGGGATCGTCCACGAGAAACCGAAGCGCGGCGTGAAGTAGGTCTCGGTCGGGAGCAGGTCGGTCCGGACGCCGAACTTCGCTTCCGCATCGGTGTTCCGCGCCGGGGCGCCGCCGAACTTCGAGTACTCCAGGCGGCCGCCGATCGTGAACTGCAGGTTCGGCCCCTTGCGCCACACGTCGCTCAGGAAGAGCGCCGAGTTCAGCGACGAGCCGTCGCGCACGACCGGCTGCAGCGTGCGACTGAAGGTCGCCGGGACGTTCGCCGCGAAGTCGGCCAGCGAGTTGTAGCTGTAGCTGCCGTACTGGTTGTTGGTGTTGTTCGCCGTGAAGCTCTGCATGTTCAGGAGTGCGCCGAGCTGGAAGCGGTGCGCGCCGCCCTTGGCGAAGTACGAAATCGTGTTCGTGAGTTCGAGCGACTTGGTCTTGTTCGTCGTCGGGAGGCCGGAGTTGCCGCCAAAGCCGAACGAGGTCGTCGCGATGTTGCCGTCATCGAGCGTCGACTGGTTTTGCACCCGGCCGACCGGGACGTACAGGAACGGCGTCGACTCGGCGTTGCTGAGCGAGCCGTAGGCGCGGAACTCGTTCGAGAGATCCACGGTCGGGCGCGAGACGAGCGAGACCTGCACGCCGCCGCCGTTGTTGCTCTGGTTGCCGCCGACCTGCGGGAGCTGCGTCTGCCCGACGCGAGTCGGGTCGGACGTCGTGGTGTTCAGGTCGCCGCGGACCGTGAGGATCTGCCGGTCGGCGACGTTCCAGTCGAAGCGGAGCGAGCCACTGAAGCGGTCCTGGGTCCGGTTCGGGTCGACGGTGCCGACACGATTCGTCAAGCCCGTCGCGCCAACCAGCGCAATGAAGCGCGCCACCGAATCCGGCGAGGCGCCGAGACGGAGCAGCGTCGTCGCGTCCGCGCGATCGAGCGAGGCCATCGGGTTGACGGCGCGATTGACGTTGAACGAGCCGAAGAGGAAGAGCTTGTCCTTCCGGAGCGCGCCACCGAAGCCGGCGCCGACCTGCTGCGAGGTCTGGCCCGCGGTGAAGACGTTGTCCGTCGCGCTGCCGAAGGCGAGGTTGCGATCGCGGAAGTTGCCGCTGATCGAGCCCTGCTGCCGGTTGCTGCCGCCGCGCGTCGTCGCCGAGACCTGGCCGCCGGAGAACTGGCCGCGCGAGACGTCGAAAGTGTTGGTGATGACACGGGTGCCGCGGATGCCGTCGGCCGGCAGGGCGCCGCCGTTCGACGTGCCGTCGACGACGATGTTGTTCGACGCGCCGCTCTGGCCGGCCACCTGGAAGGTCGTCGCGCTCGAGTCGCTGCCGGCCGTCACGATCACGCCCGGCACCAGCTGCGCCAGCGCGGCGAGGTCGGAGGCGTCGATCGGGAGGCGGGCCATCTGGCCGGCGTCGACGTTGCGCTCCGTGGCGCCCGGCGTCGGCCGCTCATTCTGGTCGCCCTGGGCGCGCACCGTCTGGGTGCGGATGTCGGTGAGGACCTGCGGCCGGTCACCGAGCTTGACGTTCAGCACGATGCGGTCGTCGTCTTCCTGGCGCGACACGTTGGTGATGAACGGCGTCTTGCCGATCGCGCGCACCGTCACGCGGTAGCGACCGCCACCATCGTTGAACGGAATGGAGAAGCGCCCCTTGTCGTTCGCCGTCGCCTTCTTGGTGACGTCGAGCTCGATGCTGTAGGCCTCGATCGTGGCGCCGACGACCGGCTTCCCGGTGCCATCGGTGACCGCGCCGGTGATCCAGTCGACGGTGCTCTGGGCGGCGAGGGGTCGGGCGGCGAGTCCCACCAGCAACAGCAGGCTGGCGAGGGAACTCGCGAATCGTGCGAATGAGCGAAGCGACATGTCGCGTTCCGTTATCGGGTCCGTCGGCACGGCCAGGGCGGGAGCGCCCTGTCGCACCACGGCCTTGGTACGCTGGCACCGGGGGTAAGGTTGCGGAGCGAGACGGGCGGGGGACAGCAACCCCGAAACCAGCGGCGGGCGCTGGTCTCGGGGCGGGGTGGGGCTAGGCGGCGGGCGGAGCGTCTGCCGGGGGCGGGGCGGGCGGTTCGGCGGCGGGGGCTGCGGGGGCGTCGGTCGTGGCCGGAGCCGCCGGGGTACCGTCGCGATCAAGGAAATCGGCCACCTTGGCGCGGAGCTCCTGCAGCTCCTCCTTCGCCTCGCCCTTGAATTCCTCCAACTCTTCCTTGGCGTCGGCAATGGCGCTGTCCATCCGCTCACGGGCCTTTGCCAGGAAATCGTCCTTGTTCTCGAGCGCGGCCTTCGCCTTCGCCGCCAGCTCCTTCGCCTTCTCGTCCAATTCGTCGAACACACCCATGGGACACCTCACTCTGGGACCGCCGATCGTGAACCGGGGCGACGGGCGGTGCGCGCCCCGGGATGACTGGAATATGGCAGGAGGGCGACCGCGGTGTTCCACGGCTGCAACGACGGCGTCAGAATGCTCGGCGCCATTCCCGTCGCTTGCCGCACGCATCATCAACCGCTCTTTGGGAACCTGACCCCCCGCTTTCCGGTTACCATTCGTGTCGGCCGGACACCTCCGGCCGACACAGGGTGGCAACCGAGGGGGCTTTCTGGCATTCCGGGGCGGCACGAGCGGGTTGGGCACGGGCGAACGAGGCGGCAAGGGCCGCGGCACGTCGGCGAATGTCGGTGAGCGGCCCAAGAAGAAGAAGGTGTCAGGCGAGGTCGTCTGGCGGGAAGCGCGGGAACTGCTCTGGTTCCACCGCCGACGGCTGGCCATCGGCTTCGTGCTGATGCTGATCAATCGCGCGGCCGGCTTCGTCCTCCCCTGGTCGTCGAAGGAACTCATCGACGTCGTCCTCCCCAGTGGCAACCGTTCCTTGCTCTGGCCGCTCGCCGCCGCCGTCGGTGCCGCCACCGTGGTGCAGGCCGCCTCGTCGTTCGGCGTGTCGCAGATCCTCGGCGTCGCCGCGCAGCGTGCCATCACCGAGATGCGCCGCGCCGTGCAGTCGCACCTGGTGCGCCTCCCGATCCGCACCTTCGACGCGACGCAGACCGGACAACTCGTCTCGCGCGTGATGAGCGACGCCGAAGGGATCCGCAACCTGGTCGGCACCGGCCTCGTGCAGCTCGTCGGTGGCGCTGTGACCGCCGCCGTCGCCTTCACCTGGTTGATGCTCCTCAACTGGCGGCTCACCTCGGTGACTGCCGTGCTGCTCGTCGTCTTCGGCGGCGGCATGGCGTACGCCTTCACCCGACTGCGGCCGATCTTCCGCGAGCGCGGCAAGCTCAACGCCGAAGTGACCGGTCGGCTGGTCGAGAGCATCTCAGGGATTCGCGTGGTGAAGGCGTACACCGCCGAACGCCGCGAGCAGCACGCCTTCGCGAAGGGCGCCAACAAGCTCTTCCGGAACGTCGCCGCCACCATGACCGGCGTCTCCGCCACCACCGCGCTCTCCACCGTGATCGTCGGCATCATCGGCACGCTGCTGATCGTGGTGGGCGGCCAGGACATTCTCGCCGGGCGGATGTCGTCGGGCGATCTCTTCCAGTACGTCTTCCTCACCGGCCTGCTCGCCGCGCCCCTGATCCAGATCGCCTCGATCGGCACGCAAGTCACCGAGGCCTTCGCCGGCCTCGACCGCATCCGCGAGCTGCGTGCGCTGGCCACCGAGGACGAAGGTGATGCCGACCTGGCGCCGCTCGGCCAGGTAACCGGGCACGTCGCCTTCGAGAATGTCACCTTCAGTTACGACGAGGGGACGCCGGTCCTGAAGGGGATCACCTTCGACGCGCCAGCCGGCACAACGACGGCGCTCGTCGGCACCAGTGGCTCGGGGAAGAGCACCTTGGTGTCGCTGGTGATGGCGTTCAATCGCCCCGACAGCGGCCGCATCCTGATCGACGGTCGCGACCTCGCGACGTTCCGCCTGCGCGAGTATCGCCGCACGCTCGGCATCGTGCTGCAGGACAATTTCCTCTTCGATGGCACCATCCTCGACAACATCCGCTTCGCCAAGCCGGATGCGACCGCCGAGGAAGTGCGCGAGGCGGCGCGCGTCGCGCACTGCGACGAGTTCGCGCTGCGTTTCGACCTGGGGTACGAGACGATCGTCGGTGAGCGCGGCGTCAAGTTGAGCGGTGGGCAACGGCAACGCGTCGCGATCGCCCGCGCGATCCTCGCGAACCCGGCCATCCTCATTCTCGACGAAGCGACGTCGTCGCTGGATTCGGAAAGCGAGGGACTGATTCAGGAAGGGCTGACACGCCTGCGGGCAGGGCGGACCACCTTCGTGATCGCGCACCGGTTGTCGACCATCACGTCGGCCGATCAGATCCTGGTTCTGGAAGGGGGAGAGATCGTCGAGCGCGGCTCGCACGATGCCCTGGTCGATCTGGGGGGCCGGTACCACGCGCTGTACGAGCGGCAGTTCCGGCAGGCCCTCGATCGGTACGTCAATCCCGGTGAGGAGCTCGCGGGCGCGTCGCGCCAGCGCCCCTGACCGGGACCGAGGTCAGCAGCCGCCGACCTCGCGAAGCAGTTCGGCGATCGCCATCCGACGACGGAGGCGCTCGTCGAGCACGCCCATCGCCGTCACGTCGTCGAGTTCCGTGCCGGCCTCGGATTCCGCGGCGTCCATCTCCTCGCGGCCTTCCTCGGCGCGGCGCAACCGCTCCTCTTCATCCCACATGCTGTCGCCGAACATTCGGCACCTCCTGTGGCTGCGCGTCGTTCCGCCACGCGTCGGGGTGACACGGGTTGAGCCTGGAACGGGGATTCCGGGGCGGAATCACCAAGCGCAGCGTTTACTCACTCATACTTCGTGCCAGACGCTTCAGCGAGCAGTATCGGCACACGTCCCCTCGGATTGATGACGTGGAGGTCACGGCCCCGCAACGAGTTGCGGACCCACGGAGCCGCGGGACGGGGGCGGCCGGCACGTACTGTCAGCTCGCTGGGGAAGTCGACGGGTGGGCGCTCTGCGGTGCGGCGCCGACGCCACATCGTCCGGGCCGCTCAGAAATCGAAGGTGAGGCCGATGCTGGGGAGGCGGCCGACCGAGGTATCCGTTTCGACGACCCGCTCCCGGAGATTCCACTGGTAGCGCGCCGGATTCTCGCGATCGGTCACATTCTGGATGTCGAGGTAGAGCGTCAGCTGGGTGGCCCGGAAGCTCCAGCGCCGATCCACCCGGAGGTCGATGGCGTAGAACGTCGGCAGCCGGGGGCCCGCCAGGTACGCCTTGAAGTTCGGCGTCCCCGCGAGCTCACCGGTCGTCACGAACGGGGTCGTTCGGGCGCCGCTGCTGACCCGCACCTTGCCACTCACCTCCAGTCGGTCGGTCGGCCGCCACCCCGCCAGCGCCGTGACGATCACCGGGACGTCGAAGGCCCCTGGCCGCTCGATGCCGTCGAGCGCCGTGAAGCGCGCGCGGGCCAGCGTCAACGACGCGAGGCCGTAGATCGGGAGGTCGTCGAGTCGGCGCTGTGCCAGCACCTCAAGCCCCCACGCGCGCCCGCGTCCGCTGCTCCGCAGTGGTTCAAGTCCGAAGGGGATGTCATCCAACGCATCCTCGAACCCCGAGGGCGTCAGCACTTCCTGGCGACGGAAGAGGCGGATCGGGTAGTCGCGGTACCGCTTGAGGTAGCCCTCGACCTGCACAGTGGTACTGCCGATCCGGCTCCGCACGCCGAGGGTCGCCTGGTCGGCGCGCCACGGGCGGAGGGCGCCATTGGTCGGGTCGCCGACCTGCCAGATGAATGGTGGTGGCTGCACGGTGCGGCCGACGCTCGCGGTCACCTTGGTCGCGCGCGCGACATCGCGCGCCAGGCTCAGCCGCGGCGAGAGATGGACGGCGTTGCCGAGCCAGGCGTAGCGATCGGCGCGCAGCCCGCCGGTCAGTCGCCACTGGTCGCGCGGACGCCAGGTCGCCTCCGCGTAGGCGGCGACGCGCCGGGCACTGAAGGTCGAGTCGACGCGGAGCGGTCGCGGCACACCGTTGCCGTCGCGTCGGAGGGTGCCCGGCAGCGTGACGTCGTAGTGCAGCGCCGGCGCGAGGCGACCAACGGCGCCGAAGCGCAGCTCCAGGTCGCGTCGAGGGGCCAGCAACAGATCGGTGCGCAGCGAGTATTCCGCCTCGCGCGACTGCGCCGCAAAGATCGTGGTGCCGGTCGTGTCCACCTGCCGACTGTCGAACGTCGTGCGCGTGTGACCAAGCGTGACGGTCAGCGCACCGGAGGGCAGCGTCCGCTGCCAGGTCAGGCCCACGATCGCGCTGCGCTGGGCGCTGCCGAGGATGCGGGCGTTGTCGAGTCGCTGATCGGCGCTGTCCGTCAGGAACGCGATGTCATCGCGAGCCCCGAGCGCCAGCAGCGTCAGCTGGTCGCGGCCGCCCAGGCGCTGTGTCGCCTTGAGCGTGGCATCGTAGTAGGTCGGCAGGAAGGAGAAGTCGAGCGCACGGAACAACAGGTCCAGATACGACCGCCGCACGCCGATCAGCGCCGAACCATTGCCGATCGGTCCTTCGGCGATCGCCCCGATGCCGGTCGCCGAGAGGTTCGCTTGTGCCGCCCACCGTTCCTCGTTCCCCTCGCGCAGGGTGATCGCCGTCGCCGAGCTGGTGCGATCGCCATAGGCCGCCGACGGCGGCGCGCTGGTGAAGGCGGCGCCGCGCACCAGGTCGATCGGCAGCAGCGAGACGGGCCCACCGGTGGCGCCCTGCGAGCCGAAGTGATTGATGTTGGGGACTTCGAGTCCGTCGAGCAGGAAGAGATTCTCGGCCGCGGAGCCACCGCGCACCACCAGGTCGTTGCGCCCGGGGGAGGTGACGCCGACGCCGGGGAGCAGCGCCACCGCGCGCACGATGTCCTCTTGCACACCAGGTGCGCGGCGGGTCTCGTCGCGGCCGAGTGTCGCGGCGGCACCACCTTGGCCGAGGTTGTCGCGGGGGGCAACGGCGGTGGTCAGGGTGCCGAGGTCGAGCGGACGCGGTTCGAGCTCGACCAGCAGCGGGACGGGGCGGCCGCTGCCGACGGCGATGTCGCGCAGCGTCATCGGGGTGAAGCCGATGGCGATCACCCGAAGGGCCACTTGCCCCGGGGTGACGCCGCTCAGCGTGAAGCGCCCTGCGGCACCGCTCCGCGCCCGCATCGTGGTGCCTTCGATCTCGAGCTGGGCGTCGCTGATCCCCTCGCGCGTGAGTCGGTCGATGACGCGCCCGGTGAGCGTCCCGGTCTGCGCGGCAAGCAGTACGGGGCAGCCGACCAGGGCGAGCAGTAGCAGGGCACGACGCCGGAGAGGGGACATCACCGTGTTACAGCTGATCGAGCCCTTCCGTTCCGATCACCGGCTTCCAGTGCCGCAGTTCGTACTCGGCGAGGCCGCGCTGGTGGAACGGATCGGCGTCGCGAATCGATTCGAGGGAGGGACCGTCGTCGGGGAGACGGAGGAGCAGGGCGCCACCCGTCCGGGGGTCGAAGGGGCCCGAGGCGAGCAGCCAGCCGCGCTCCCGGAGGCTCCGGAGGTAACTTCGATGGTCGTCCGTCGAGGCGATGATCTCCTCGAGTGGGGCGGTATAGTGCAGGATCACCAGGGCGTACATGGCAGGCCTATCGGCGAAGGAGTGGGCGTGGAATCTACCAAGGCGTCGTTGCCGGGTCCGTTGGTCACCGCGATGTGGCTCTCGATTCACCTCGACGAGCCGGATCTGGTGGTGCTCGACACCTCGTGGTACCTCCCCGCCGCCGGCCGTGATCCGGACGAGGAGTACCGACGGGCGCACATAAAGGGCGCGGTGCGCTTCGACCTCGACGCCGCCAGCGACACGATCAATCCGCTGCCGCATATGGTGCCGACCGCCGAGCGCTTTGCAGGCCTGTGCGAGCGCCTCGGCATTCGCCGCGACGATCGCATCGTCTGCTATGACGGCAGCGGCGTGAACCTCTCGGCGGCGCGCGCCTGGTGGCTCTTCCGCTACTTCGGGCACGAGCGCGTGGCAGTGCTCGACGGCGGCTTCGGCGCGTGGGCGCGCGAGACGCGGCCGGTGCAGATCGGCGTCGTGCGTCGCTACCCGACCGGCTATCACATCCCCACGCCGAACCCGGCGCTGATTCGCGATCTCGCCGGCATCGAGCGGATCGTGGCCGGTGACGAGGCGGCGCAACTGGTCGATTGCCGGAGCGGTGAGCGCTTTCGCGGCGAAGTCGACGAGCCGCGTGCCGGGCTGGCCCGTGGGCACATCCCCGGTAGCGCCAATGTCCCGTTCAACACCTTGACCGATCCGGAAACGGGCTGCTTCCGGAAGCCGGCGGAGTTAGCGGCGATGATTCGAGAGAGTGGCCTCGACATCACCCGGCCAATTGTCGCGTCGTGTGGCAGCGGTGTGACGGCGTGCACGCTCGCGCTGGCGGTGGAGGTGGTGCGCGCGGCGTCGATCGGCCCGGTGGGGCCGCCGGTCGCGATCTACGATGGCAGTTGGTCGGAGTGGGGGCAGACCGCGCGCTAGCGCACCCCGCACCGTGCGGCGGCGTTGCGGCTCGCGGGCCAGTTGGGTGCGAGGGCCAGGGCGGCGCGCGCGTGGCTGCGTGCCCTCGCGCACGGCAACCGCGTGGCGAGCGCGATGCGCAACGGATAGGACGTCGGATCGAGCCGCGCCGCCCACACCATCCGGCCCGTGTCGCGCCCCGATCCGGCGACGACGTATGCCGCCGTCTGTTCGACGCTGCGGAGCGCCACCACCATCAACACCAGCGGGAGGGCGCCACGCCAGCGCGATGGCGCCGCCGTCTCCATCGGCAATGCTGTGGTCGAGGCCAACGCCCCGATCGCCAGGGCGACGAAGAGCAGCGGGACCGGCAATAACAGCACGGCGTCGAACGCCCCCACCACCGCCGTCGCCGCCAGCACTCCGAGTGCCGCCGCGCCACGCAGCGCTTCATCGCCCGCGCGTTGCAGGCGCCCGAAGGCCCGCCACGCCAGCGCGAGGCCGAGCAGCAACGATCCCGCGAGCGCGATGATGCCGCGCTCCGAAATCAGTGCCATCCAATCGCTGCTCGGCCAGGGGTTGATGGGGATGACATCGCCCCACACCCAGGTCGGGTCGTTCGGCGGCGCCACCTCGTTGTATCGAAGCGGCCAGTTGCCCGGGCCGACCCCGACGATCGGGTGCGCCGCCGCCAGCTCGAGCGTGTTCCGGTATTGAATGACCCGGCCGCGCCCCGATCCTTCCTGCGTGTTCGCAATGCCGCTCAGCGTCTCGGCATAGGGTGAGTCCGATCGCCAATTGAGATCGTTGGGGAGGGTGAGTGCGAGCAGCGGGCCAATCACCATCGCCGCGGCCAGCAGCACGACGCGCGACATCGACACGGGAAGTGCGCCCTTCCGTCGTGCGACCAGGAGCGAGAGCATCACCACGCCGATCGCGGCCGCCGCCGCGAGCCACGCCGCGCGCGACCGGGTGAGCACGATCGCGCCGACGAGGGCACCCCCCGCCACCGCGGCGATCAGCGCGCCGATCCAGCGTCGCGAGGTGACCGCGAGCAGCGCGATGATCGGCAAGGCGATCGCGGCGAGGTGGGCCAGGAAGTTGCGATTGCCGAAGCTGCCGCCAGGCAACCGCGTGGTCGCGAAGTTCGGGAGCTGCAGCCCATACGCCTGCGCCAGGCCGGTGAGGGTGCCGATGAAGGCCGCGCCGCCGAGCCAACCGAGCAGCACGCCGCCCAATCCGCGGGTCGCGAGCTGGTGGGCGGCGAGCAGGGCGGCGGCCCCGGTGAGCGTCAGGGAGCCGGCGCGGAAGGCGAGCCACGGGTTGTCGGCGAAGGCGGCGGAGGCCAGTGTCGCGCCAAGGAGCAGGCCGAGGCCGAGTCGGGCGGCACGGGAGAGCGATGCCATCCCCGGCCGGAGCAGCGCCACCGCCAGCCAGGTCGCCAGGTGGACCACCGTCTCTTTCGGCAGCTGGTGGCGATCGAGGTCGGTCGGCGCCGACGGCAACGCGGCCAGCACCGCGAGGAGGAGGCCTCCGCCCAACAAGTGGGCGGCCAGGCGCTCCTGCCAGCGGACCACGGCGTCGCGGTCAAGGTCTGGGGCGAGGGCGAGCAGCGGATCGGTCATGTCGGCGGGGGGTAAGATATCGCCGACGGCCCTTCGGGGGTGGGGCTAGATTGCAGGAGACTGGTTAGCCGGGAGGCGACGATGCACGACGACCATGAGAAGCCCGACGCTGCAGGTGCCCCGGATGGCCGCCCGGCCACCGTCCTCGCCGCCACCGACCAACCGGTGCCGCTCGTGGTGCGCGAGGTCGAAGATGATCGGGTCCCCGAGGGGATGACCTGCCTTGGCACCTTCCTCGACGGGATGCTGGTGGCTCGTTGCGCCGTGCCGCCCGAGGCGGTCGAGTTCTTCGCCGAGCAGCACCTCTTCGACGAGCCGCGCCAGCTGGTGCTCGCCGCACGTGAGGAGGAGCCGGGGCTGCGTTGCGAGCTCTACGCGCTCGTGCCGATGCCGGAGCGCGAGATGCCCGTGTCGGAGGAGGAACCGGAGGAGCCGTGGCTCTCCTCGGTGCCGTCGTACGAGGAGGCCCTCGCCCGCGCGCAGGAGGACGAGGAGGACGAGCTCGACGATGAGGAGCTCGACGACGACGACCTCGACGACGACGATCTCGACGACGACGACGAGGCCGACGAGGACGACGACGCAGCGGATGATGTCCTGGCGGCGCTGCATGGCGCACACGCCGATGGCCGCCCGATGGCGGCCGTGCTGCTCGGCCAGATCGTTCGCTTCCAGCGTGACCGCAAGCATCCTGACTCGCTGCCGCTGGAGACCGTCGACGTCCTGGCGCGAATCGTCTCGGGCCGCGTCGTCGAGGTTGTCGACAAAGTGCTCGAGGACCTGCTCGGGTCCTGAGAAATCCCCCTGACCGCTTGATGGAGTGATCGCTTGGAACGCTACGCCATTTACCGTCTGCTGCATCTGGGCGGCATGTTTGCAATGTTCATGGGACTGGGCGGCATCGCCCTCCACGTCGCCAACGGTGGCACCAAGGCGTCGAACACCGCACGGAAGTTGCTCGCCTCCGTGCACGGCACCGCACTCTTCGTGATCCTGCTCGGTGGCTTCGGCATGCTGGCACGCCTGAAGCTGGTGCAGGGCGGCGGCCTCCCCGGCTGGATCTATCTGAAGCTGGCCATCTGGGTGGTCATGGGCGCGATGGGCACGGTGATGTATCGCGCCCCGAAGGTCGCGCGCTGGATGCTGATCCTCCTCCCGCTCCTCGGCATGGCGGCGGCGTGGATCGCGGTCAACAAGCCGATCTAACCCACGCGGGATGATGCCGGTATGTGTAAGGGCGACGCATGCGTCGCCCTGGCCGGCACCGCACTGATGGCGGGTCGGGCGACGCATGCGTCGCCCCTACGGAGCCCTACCAACCCGCAGGAAGTCGACGACGGTGTCGATCACCGCTCGGTCCCGCAGAATCGCGCGGTGGCCGAGCTTCTCCGTGGTGTGCAGGATGCTGCCGCGCCACGCCGCTGCGAGCTGCTTCCCCTCGGCGTACGGCACGTCGGAGTCCTGCATGTCGTGGACGATCAGCGCCGGCTGCGTCAGCTGCCGAGCCAGCACCGGGAGGTCGAGGTCGTCCCAGGTCAGGCGCAGGCGATGCTGCATGTTCCGCTGCATCCGGGCGTAGATCCTCTCCGGCAACTCGAAGGTGTCGCGGAAGCGGACCAGCCACGAGGTGATGTCGGCGGGAGCGGCGATCAGGACTGCCCGCGAGGCATTCAGGCCGCGGGCCAGCGCAAAGATGGTGGCCGAGCCGCCGAGGGAGTGGCCGACGACGGCGTGGAGGGGCCCGTGATGGTCGCCGACGGCGCGGATCGTGGCGGCGAACTCGGGCATCGTCGCGCGCCAGCCGGTCGAGCGGCCATGCCCCGGGGCGTCATACGCCACCACGCGCATGCCCGCGTCGAGCAGCCCTTTGGCCAAGGGGGCAAAGCGCCCGGCGTGGCTCCACCAGCCGTGGGCGACGACCACGATCGGCCCCGACTCGCCCCAGGCATAGCCGGCGATCGTCTGGCCGGCGGCGCGCACCGAGAACCGCTCGGCGGTGGCGAGCCAGGCCGTTTCGTCGGGTCGGGGGGCGGGGCGGGCGGTCTTCACGAACAGCGCCTCGGCGATCCGTGCCGTGGCCCCGGGGGCGATCCGGCCGAGGGCCCGGAGGGCCGCGCGGGTCGTCATGATCCGCCGATCGGCGCGCAGGAGGGGGTGGCCGGGTGCGAGGGCGGGCGAGGGGGTCGGGTCGTCGGCCATCCCGGAACATACTGGGACGCTATATTTGCCGGATGCCCACTCCATCCCATGCCCCGGTCTTCACGACCCTCGCGCCGCCTACCGACGGCGAACAGATCACCCTTGTCGATGGTGTCCTGCAGGTTCCCGACGCCCCGATCATCCCCTTCATCGAGGGCGATGGCACCGGCCCCGATATCTGGCGCGCCTCCCAGCACGTCCTCGACGGCGCGGTGCGGATTGCCTACGGCGGGAAGCGGCGGCTGGCGTGGTTTGAGGTGTTTGCGGGCGAGAAGGCCAAGGACCGGTACGACTCCTGGCTTCCCGAGGACACGATCACCGCGATCAACCACTATCTGGTGGCGATCAAGGGGCCGCTGACCACGCCGGTCGGTGGCGGGATCCGCTCGCTCAACGTGGCGCTCCGGCAGCAGCTCGATCTCTACGCCTGTGTCCGCCCGGTCCGCTGGTTCACGGGCGTGCCGTCGCCGGTGAAGGACCCGGGTGCGGTCGACATGGTGATCTTCCGCGAGAACACGGAAGACATCTATGCCGGCATCGAGTACGAGGCACACTCGGCCGACGTGAAGAAGCTGATCACCTTCCTGCAGCAGGAAATGGGCGTCAAGAACATCCGCTTCCCCGACTCGTCGGCGATCGGCATCAAGCCGGTGTCGGAAGAGGGATCGAAGCGGTTGATCCGTGCGGCAATCCTGTATGCGATCAAGGAAGGTCGCCCGAGCGTGACGCTGGTGCACAAGGGCAACATCATGAAGTACACCGAGGGCGGCTTCCGTGACTGGGGCTACCAGCTGGCGCGCGAGGAGTTCGGCGCGGTCGATCACGAGGGCGGGCCGTGGCAGGTGCTGCCGAACGGCATCATCATCAAGGACGTGATCGCCGACGCGATGCTGCAGCAGGTGCTCACGCGGCCGCGCGACTACGGCGTGCTCGCGACGCTGAACCTGAATGGCGACTACATCTCCGACGCGCTGGCCGCACAGGTCGGCGGCATCGGCATCGCGCCGGGCGCGAATATCAACTACGTCACCGGCCACGCGATCTTCGAGGCGACCCATGGTACTGCGCCGAAGTATGCCGGCAAGGACATGGTGAACCCGGGCTCCGTCATCCTCTCGGGCGAGATGATGCTGCGCCACCTCGGCTGGCACGAAGCGGCGGAGCTGGTGCTGAACTCCCTGGCCGCGACGATCGGGCAGAAGCGCGTCACCTACGATTTCGAACGGTTGATGGAGGGCGCCACCAAGCTCTCGACCTCGGCGTTCGGCCAGGCGATGGTGGACAACATGGTGGCGCCGACCTGAGGATGGCTCGGCTGCTCACGGATGGCACCGCGTGAGCAGCCCCGGGAAGGGTGCTGCCCTCCCCAAGGCCGTGGCACTCGTGCTGCGCGACCTGATCAACGCCGTGGGCAAGGCCACGATGTACCCGGCCAACCACCGCTTCGTCACTGAATCTGCCACCCAGCTGGTCGATCGCCTCACACCGCTGGTGCTGGAACGCGGTGCGCTGACTCTTGGCGTGACGCCGAAGGGCTTCCTCCTCGACGGCGTTGCCGTCGACCCGCTCCCGCCCATCCTGCGCGAATTTGCCGCGCGGCTGCATCGCAAGAATGTCGGCACCATTCGCGTGGCCGAAGGCGTGACGGCCACGGAAGTGACGGCGATGCTGGCGGCCCTGGCCGATCACGATGCCGCCGAGCATGTCGGACGCGACGGGTGGCGATCCGAGTGCATTCGGATCGACCCGCTCCTGTATGACGTCGTCGGCTTCACCGACACCCCGTTCGATCATGAACTCGACGAGGCGTTCTGGGGCGAATTGGTGGAGGCCGCCTTCGGCCGCCGGCTCACCGATGTCGAGGGCACCCCGACCACGGCGCAGGTCGCCGAGGCGATCACCGAGCGGGTTGAGCGGAGTCCCGACGAGGCGCGGCGCGTCTTCGAGGCCTTGGCGTCCTTTTCGTCGGCGATCGCAATGCGCGGCGACCGCGGCACGGTCGGCGCCCGCAAGCGCTTCACGGAAGTGCTCGGGGCACTGGCCCGCCCGACGCAGCTCCACCTGATGCAGGCCGCGCCGTCGCCCTCCGCCCGCCGACGGTTCCTTGCCGACACCCTGCGCGTGGTCCCCCCGACGCTGCTGCTGCAGCTGCTCGAATCGGTGGCCGAATCCGACGGCGAGCCGATCTCGGCCCATTTGCGGTGGCTGCTCGGCAAGCTCGCCATGGGTCCGGATGGGAGCATCACCGCAACGGCCTCGTTCACGGCGCAGGTGTTGGGCATCGTGGACCAGTGGGAAGGAGCGGACGATCCCGAGCCCGGGATCGCCGATGACCCGCGCCTCCTCCTCGAGCCGGTGCGCACCGTCTCGCTCGGCCTGGAGCTCGCTACCGCTGGGCGCTCCGTGCTCGTGGCCGCACGGCTGATGCGCGACCGCGGCCAGTTTGTCGAAGTGCTCCAGCTCGCTGATGCACCTGGTGTCGACCAAACCACGGCCGAGGCCATTCTCGCGGCGGTGCTGGACCCCGGTCTGCTCACCCGTCTCCTCACGGCGCCGACACCCGATTTCCCGTTGATCGAACGCGTGGTGCAACGCAGCAAGGAAGCCGCGGTCCCTGCACTGCTCGAAGGGATCGAACGCGCCGACAGCCGCACTGCACGTCGCAAGATGCTCGACTTGCTCACGCACGTCGGACCCGGGATCGCGCCGGAGTTGGTGCGGCGCCTCGATGGCGCGCCGTGGTACCTCGCGCGCAACATCCTCGTCGTGCTGGCACAGCTGCCGCCGGTGGCGGACCCGCAGCCGATCCTGCACGCGCTCCACCATCAGGAGATCCGCGTGCGGCAGGAGGCGCTCAAGGTATTGCTCCGGCATCCGGCCACCCGCGAGCGTGCGATCAGCGACGTCCTCGAGGGGGGCGACGAGGCGCAGACGCGCATCGCGCTCACGTCGCTCGGTGGGCAGTGTCCGCCGTCGCTGGTTGCGCCGGTGCTGGCCGTGATCGGGCATCCCAATCCGGAGTTGCGCCTGCAGGCCGTGCGTCTGCTTGCCGATTCACCGAGCCCGCTGGTCGTCCCGCAACTGCTCACGCTCGTGCGGACGCGAGGTGGGCTCCTCCGCCGGCAGCGACTGCTCCCGGCGACGCCGGTGATGCTCGAGGCGCTCGAAGTGCTGGCGAAGCGCTGGGCCAATCACCGACCGGTGATCGCCGTGCTCCAACTCGCCAGCCGCTCCTCTGACGCGCAGGTGCGCGCGGCGGTTGGAGGTAGCGCGTGAGTCACGCCGTCCGTTTCCTGCACGCGCTCGCGCATGCGCTCGCGACGATGGCGCTCTACTCGCCCGGCCACCCCGCGGGCCGTCGCGCGCAGGAACTGGCGCTCGAGGCGTTGCGTGCGCTGCTCGCTGCCGACCCCGATCCGATCTTCCTCTTTCTCGGCGGGCCGCCGATCTACGCCGGGCGCGCGTTGCATGAACTCGGCGACTGGCCGTGGGGACCACGCTTCACCGACATCTCCGTGCAGCGACTGCAGTTCGATGGCGGGGTCACGCCGGAGTCATTCGCGGCGCTGCTGGAGCAGTTGCAGGCGCGTCTCGTGGGGAGCGACGTCGCCATCCTCGGCGAGGTCCACCTGCCAGGCATCTCGTTCGGCCCGGTGGCCGTCGAGGCGATGGCGTCCGAGGAAGCGGTGCTCTCCCCCGAAGCCCCGGAAGAGGGCGAGCCGCTCGTCTCCGTGGACCTGCGCGAAGAACTCGAGGCGATGCGCTTCGTGCTGACCGAAGCGCGTGCCGGACGCGTGGCGCGCGCCGAGGCGGAGGCGATTGCACGGATCCTGGCGGGGCTGGTCGAGCAGTATCTCCTGCCGCAGGCCACCGTGACCGATGGCGGCGAACCCGCAGCACACGCGGTCAACACGGCGCTGCTGACCATGGCCGCCGGGCAGCGGGCGGGACTCGACGGGCCCGATCGGGTCCGACTCGGCGTCGCCGCGCTCTGGCATGACGTGGGGATGATGCGGTTGCCGGCGGAGTATGGTGCAAAGACCTCGCTCTCACCCGATGAGCGTCGGCTGGTGGAGCGGCACCCCGTGCTTGGCGCCGAGCTCCTGCTGCAGGCGGGTGGGCGAGGGCTCGAGCTGTCGGCGCTGGTGGCCTTCGAGCATCACCTGCGCCCCGACGGCACCGGCTACCCCATGCGCCGATTCGGCCACCACCAGCACTGGGCGTCCGCGCTGGTTGGTGCGGCCGCCGCATACACCGCCGTCCGTGCGCCGCGCCCCTTCCGCGACGCGTGGGGAGCGACGCGCGCGATGCACTACCTCGAGTCCGGCGCCGGCACCGTCTTCGATGCCGGCGTGGCTCAACTCCTTGCGGGGCTCGTCGCCGCCTGACCTGCGGCAAGCGCCGCACCGACCCACAGCACGGCAAGCCAGAGCAGGTCGGCAGTGAGCAGGTGCAGCAACTGCAGCGGCACCGGTACCAGCAACACCAACGTGGCCACACCCAATCCCCATTGCGTCAGCACGAGTCCGGTCAGCGTCCGACTGGCGCGCGCGGTCATGGGGTCATGCCGCCACTTCGGCGCCGCGAGTGAGAGCAGCAGGAGGCCCGTCCCCACGGTGACCGCCAGGATCGGGTGCCACATCCGCAGCTTGATCAAGGGATGGGCGGCGGGGTCCTGATCCTGCACGAGTCCGGCTTGGAGCGAGCTGGCCGGGAACAGCGTGTCGCCGAGCGAGACGATTGCGCCGGTGGTGCCGACGACGATCAACCCGAGCAGTCCGACCACTGGCCACCACGCTCGGCCCTGCAGGCGCACCATCGGATGGCCGGCGCTCCACCATCCGGTCAGCGCGATCGCTCCCAACAAGAGCTGCGTATTCACCAGGTGCGCTGCGAGCGACCACGCGCGCGCCATCGAGGCGTTGTCGGCCACCAGTTCAAACTTCACCAGCCCGGCACCGATCGCGGCCTCCATCAGCATCAGCACCATGGCAGCGACGGCGGCCCCGCGGGCCCGATGGCCGGGGGCCAACTGGCGACGCGTCCCCACGAGCAGGGCGATCACGAAGAGGAGCGCCACTCCACTGGTGACGCGATGCGTCAACTCGACGATGGTGTGCAGCGTCGGGGACTGCGGGATCACCTGGCCGTTGCAGAGCGGCCAGTGATTGCCGCAGCCGGCGCCCGAACCGCTGGCCCGCACGAACGCCCCCCAGATGATCACCAGGAGGTTCACGGCGAGGGTCCACCAGGCGAGGCGGGCGAGTCGAGGCTGGGCGTCGGGGAGCGTCGTCATGGCAGAACCAATAGCACCCTCCCATCCTCAGCGGGACCCGGGGTCCTCCGGAGCGGACCGGGAACCGCGAGGGCCCGGCGGGGTATCCCTCCCCGATCCCCGGGACGGTTCCCGGGCGCCCCCCGCCGAGCCTTGCCCGCGCGGGGTGCGATGTATCTGGAGGCCGAGGAGGTACCGTGGTGGGGACCAGAGTCGACCAGATTGTGGCGGCCGTGCTGGCCGGAATGGGGCGGACGGTCGTGCAAGCCGGCGCGCGGGCCGAGCGGCATAGCACGACCCTCGCTGGCCTCCTCGAGGTCGCGGCGACGGAGCAGATTGCCCTCCTCCAGCGCGAGGGCTCGCTGTCGGCAGTGACGGAATCCCTCAAGGGGCGCGTCCTCCCGGCCGTCCTCTGGCGGGACGATGGATTCGCGGTGGTCGTCGCGGCGACCGAAGGCGACGGGCTGCTGCTGACGATCGCCGATCCATCGGGTGCGACCCGCGAAGAGCGCTGTGCCCTGACCGCGGTGGTCGATCGCCTCACGGCGCTCGGCGCAGTGGGGGCTGGCCCGGCCCTGCTGCTCACCCCGATCGAAGTCGAGCCGGTGCTCGGGGCCGGCTCGGCCGACGAACACGGCGACTCGCACCTGACGCCGGTCCAGCGGCTCTGGCAGCTGCTTCGCCGCGAGCGCAGCGACATCGGCCTGGTCTACCTCTACGCCACCCTCAACGGCCTGATCTACCTGACGTTGCCGCTTGGGGTGCAGTCGATCACCGGCCTCGTCTCCGGTGGCCTGATCCTGCAGCCGGTCGTGCTGCTGATCCTCTTTGTCATCTTCGGGTCGCTCGCCTCCGGCGTGCTGCAGCTCCTGCAGCTCAGCGTCGTCGAACTGCTGCAGCAGCGCATCTTCGCGCAGCTCGCCTTCGAGTTCGCCTTCCGGTTGCCGCGTGTGCGGCTCGAGAGCGTGCGCGATGAATACCTCCCCGAGGTGATGAACCGCTTCTTCGAGTCGGTGATCATCCAGAAGTCGCTCGCCAAGCTGCTCACCGAGTCGACCACGGCGGCGTTGCAGGTGCTCTTCGGGCTGGTGCTGCTGACCTTCTATCACCCGTACTTCGCCGCCTTCTCGCTGCTGCTGCTCGCCGTGCTGGCGCTGATCTTCCGGGTGTCCGGGCCGCGCGGCCTGGCGACGTCGATCGCCGAGAGCGCCGACAAGTACGCCGCGGTGCGCTGGCTGCAGGAGATCGGCCGCTCGATCACCGCCTTCAAGTTCGCGGGGAGCAGCGCCTTCGCGGTCGAGCGGATGGATCGTCACGTCACCGACTATCTGCACCACCGCAAGGCCCACTTCCGCGTGCTGGTGCAGCAGGCGATGGGGATGGTGGTCTTCAAGACGGTGGTGATCGGCACCGTGCTGATCCTCGGCTCGCTGCTGGTGATCAATCGCCAGATCACGCTGGGGCAATTCGTCGCCTCCGAGATCGTCATCGTGATGGTGATGGCCGGGATCGAGAAGTTGATCCTCTCGCTCAGCACGCTCTACGACATCCTCACCTCGGTCGACAAGGTCGGGCACGTCTCGGAACTCCCGGTCGAGCGCGATGGCGGCGCGGCGCTCGCCCCGACATCGCCGGCCGGCATGACACTGCGCACCCACGACCTGCGCTATCGCTATCCCGGCGCGCCATCGGCCGCGGTCGATGGCATCACGCTCGACGTCACCGCGGGGTCTCGCGTGGTGATCACCGGCTTCGACGGCGCCGGGCAGACCACCTTCCTGCGCGTGCTGGCCGGACTCTACCACGACTTCGAGGGCGGGCTCGCGTATGACGGACAACCGGCACGCTCCCTTGAGCTCGCTGCGATGCGCAGTCAGGTGGGCCAGCTCCTCTCCGCGACCGACCTCTTCGACGGCACGCTCGCGGAGAACCTGCGCGTCGGACGTGCGCATCTGAGCAACGCCGACCTGGCCGCCGCGCTCGACGCCGTCGGCGCCGGCGATTGGCTCGCCACGCTGCCCAACGGCCTCGAGGCACCAATCCGCTCCGGTGGGCGCTCGCTGCCGTCCCACCTCGTGGCGCGGCTGCTCCTGGCGCAGGCCATCGTCGGGTCGCCACGACTGGTGGTCATGGACGACTTCTTCCAGAACCTCGAGGCGCAGACGCGCGACCTCTTCGTCGAGCTCCTGATGGATCGTCGCCGCCCGTGGACCGTGATCGCGGTGTCACATGACCCGGCCTTCCTCGCGGCGGCCGACCGCGTCCTGGTGATGCAGGCCGGTCGGGTGGTCGCCGATGGTCCGCTCGACGAAGTGTCCCGGACACCGGCGGCGAGCGCGATTCTCGGCGCGGTCGGAGTGACCTCATGAACACCGCACCCGATCTGAGTCGCGACACGGAGGGACTCGCGCTGCACGCCCCGAGCCTCCTGCGTACACCACGTCATCACGGCGTGCTGCGCCGCTGGCTGCTCGGCATCGGCCTCGTCGTCCTGGTGATCCTCTTTCTCCCGTGGCAGCAGTATGTCTCCGGGAAGGGGGCGGTGATCGCGTACCGTCCCGAGGATCGGCCGCAGTTGGTCAACAGCGCGATCGCCGGCCGCATCACGACATGGCACGTCGCCGAGGGGCAGTTCGTGCGCCGCGGCGATCCGATCCTCTCGCTCGCCGAGATCAAGGACGACTACCTCGACCCGTCCACCGCCGATCGCTACGGCGAGCAGGTGGCCGCGAAAGGGATGGCGGCAACGGCCAAGGCGGCGAAGGTCTCCGCGCTCGACCTGCAGATCGCCGCGCTCACCGAAGGGCAGGGGCTCAAGGCGCAGCAACTGCGCACCAAGATCGAGCAAGTGCGCTTCACCGTCGTCGCCGACTCGGCCGCGGTGGAGGCGGCACTCCTCGACAGCGTGGTCGCGGTCCGCCAGCTCGGCGCGCAGGAGGCGCTCTATCGCGATGGCCTGAAGAGCCTGGTGGAACTCGAGGGCGCACGCACCCGGGCGCAATCGGTGGCCGCTCGCGTCGCCTCGGCGCGTGGCACCTTGGCGAAGAGTCGCGCCGAGCTGGAGAACGCCACCCTCGAAGTGCGCACCGTGGCGGCGGAGTACGCCGACAAGCTGGCCAAGGCACGCGGCGATCGGAGTGCGACCTCGGCCGAGATGCACGAGACGCGCGCCGACATCGCCAAGCTGCGCAACAGCGAGGCCAACGTCCGGCTGCGCAACGGACTCGCGACGGTGACGGCGCCGCAGGATGGCTACGTGGTGCGCGTGCTTCGCGCCGGCGTCGGCGAGACGGTCAAGGAGGGCGAGGCGGTCGCGACCGTGATGCCGAATGCCGCCGATCTGGCGGTGGAACTGTACGTCAAGGCGATTGATGTGCCGCTCCTGCGCCCCGGCCGCAAGGTGCGCCTGACCTTCGATGGCTGGCCGGCGCTGCAGTTCGCGGGCTGGCCGAGTGTTGCGGTCGGGACGTTCGGCGGCATCATCGCGGTGATCGACCAGATCAACGCGCCGGATGGCACCTACCGCATTCTCGTCCGCCCCGACGGCACCGACGAGCCGTGGCCAAGCTCACCGTCGCTGCGTGTGGGGTCCGGCGTCGTGGGCTGGGCGATGCTCGACGAAGTGCCGATCTGGTATGAGTTCTGGCGCACCCTCAACGGCTTCCCGCCGACGGTGCAGCAGCCCGCGCCTGGCGCGACGCCGAAGGGCGGCGGCAAGTGAGGTGGCTCGTTGGAGTGGCACTGCTGGTGCACGTGCCACAGCCCGTGCTGGCCCAGTCGCCGGGGCTCTCGCTCGATTCGCTGCGCGCCGTGGTGGCTGCCCACCATCCGGTGGCGCGGCAGGCACAGCAGATGGTGCGGCAAGCCGACGGTGCCGTGCTCGCGGCCACCGGCGCGATGTTCGACCCACAGCTTTCGGCGTCGTGGGAACGGAAGGCGTTCGGCGGCCGCGAGTACTACAACTACCTCGAGGCGGCGATCAAAGTCCCGACGCCGTTGGGCGTTGACCTCAAGATCGGCCTCGAGAAGACGACCGGTCAGTACATTGCGCCGGACCGACGCACACCCGCGCAGGGACTGCTCTCGCTCGGCCTCTCGATGCCGATCGGCCAGGGAATCATCACCGATCGTCGGCGGGCCGAGTTGGGTGCGGCGCGCGCCAAGCGCGACGGTGCGGCGGCTGCGCGCGAAGCACTCCTCAACGCGCTGCTGCTTGAGGCCACGACGGCGTGGGCGGATTGGTATCGGGCCGAGCGGATGCTCGAGATTGCACGCGAGGGGCGCAGCCTGATCGAGGTGCGCAGCCGCGGCATCGCGGCACGCGTGACGCGCGGCGATCTTGCGGCCGTGGACACCATCGAGGTCCGCCTGGAGGTGGCGCGTCGCGAGGCGACCCTTGCCCTGGCAGAGGCCGACGCCGCGGCGGCTCGCGCACGAGTCGCGACCTACCTCTGGGACGCCGACGGCGACCCGCTCGACTGGAACGAGGCCACTCGCCCCGTGGCGGCACCGACACGGCCACGCCCCGATTCGGCGTGGATTGCTGGCGAACTGACCCGGGCGCTCACCATGCACCCGAAGGTCCGGAAGGCGCGCGCCGACGGCGATGCGGCCACGGCGGCGCGTCGGCAGGCGCTCGCCGAACTCTTCCCGGACGTCGAGGCCGAGGCGGCGCGCCTCGCGGACCGGGACGGGGTGTCTGGCCTCTCGGACTTCCCGTCCGGCTCCGGCAACTACAAGTTTGGGCTCCGGGCCAGCACCGGCCTCCTCCTGCTCAAGGAGCGTGGCAAGGCGGGCGAGGCTTCGGCGAAGGACCGGATCGCGGCCCTCATCCTCGCTGACATTCGCCGTGACGTGGTGGCGGAGGCTCGGGCCGCGGCGGCTGGCCTCGAGGGTGCCTTTCGTGCGGCAGGGTGGCAGATTGAGGCGGTCGCGCTGGCCCGCCAGCTCCTGGCGGCCGAACAGCGGCGCTTTGATGCCGGCGAATCATCGCTCTTCCTGGTGAATCAGCGCGAGCGCGGGTTGCTCGACGAAACAACCAAACTGGCCGATGCTGAGGTGAAGCACATCGCCTCGGTGGCCAAGCTCGCCACCGCCCTCGGATACCCCGCCCAACTCCCGGAGCCCTGACCTGTCCCCACGTCTCCAGATCGCGATCGCCGCCTTGCTCTTCTCGACCGGTGGTGCCGCGATCAAGGCGGCCCAGCTGACGGGTTGGCAGATCGCATCGTTCCGGAGTGGCGTGGCGGCGTTGGCGTTGTTCATCGCCGTGCCGGCCGCTCGCAAGGGGTTCGGCTGGAAGACCGCGCTCGTCGGCGTCACCTACGCCGTCACGCTGGTCACCTTCGTGCTCGCCAATCGGCTGACCACCTCCGCCAACGCGATTTATCTCCAGTCGACCGCTCCGGTCTATCTGCTGCTGCTTGGGCCCTGGCTGTTGCGCGAGCCGATCTCGCGCCGTGACCTGCCGATCCTGGCTGCGGTCGCGACCGGGCTCGCGCTGGTCTTCCTGGGCGTCGATGTGCCGAGCGTGACGGCACCGGATCCGGTGCGCGGCAACCTGCTCGCGGTGGTGAGTGGGGTGGCCTACGCGGTCATGCTGATTGGGTTGCGCTGGCTCGGGCGCGACCACGCCACGCAGGGGCATGGCGTCTCGGCGGTGATCCTCGGCAACCTGATTGCGTGCGTGGCCGTGCTGCCGTGGGCATTGCCGGTCGGGCCGACTCCGATGGCCTCGTGGGGGGTGATCCTCTATCTCGGCGTCTTCCAGATCGGCGGCGCGTACCTGCTGGTGACGAGCGGCCTCAAGCATGTGCCGGCGCTTGATGCGTCGCTGCTGCTGCTGGTGGAGACGGCGCTGAATCCGGTCTGGTCGTGGTTGCTGCTGCGCGAGGTGCCGTCGATGATGGCGTTGGCGGGTGGGGCGGTGATCATCGTCGCGACGGCGTGGCAGGCGTTGCGCGGGACGCGCGTGGCGGAACCCGTGGCGGTCATGTGAGCGCCCCGCAGGCGGCGACGACGCTCCTGGAGACGGTGCGCGTGCGGAACGGCGTGGCGCCGCTCTGGCCGCTGCACCTCGAGCGGCTGCACCGCAGTGCCGAGGCGTTGGGGATTGCGGTCGGCGAGATCGCGCGGCCGGAGGGTGGCGAGGACCGCATCGTGCGCTTCGAGGTCAGCGACGGGCTGGTGCGCAGCACCGAGCGCGAGGTCGGGAGCACGGCGCCGCTGGCGTTGGTGACCGCGCACGTGCCCCATCAGGGCTATCCCCACAAGATCGCGGCGCGGGCCTGGCTCGAGGCGGCGCGGCTGCCGACCAAGTCGCAGAGCACCGACGACGTGCTCTTTTTCGACGCCGAGGGGTACCTGGTGGAGTCGTCGATCTGGGCAATAGGGTGGTGGGACCGGGAGACGCTGGTCTTTCCGCCGCTGGCGCTGGGGGGGCTGCCGTCGGTGGCGCGGGCGCGGCTGGCGGAGACGGTGCGCGGAGGGATCGCCACCGGGCGGCTCCGGCGGGAGGAGGTCACGGGGACGGCGCTGCTGGCCTGCAACGCGGCGCGCGGGGTGGTCCAGATTGCCGCGCTCGACCAGGACGCGGTGGTGGCCAATATGCGGACCCTGGCGGTCGGGAAACGGTTCTGGGAGCGTCGGGACGCTTGACCCGGAGGGCTTCGGGGGCCATTTTGGGCGTCCGTTGTCGTGGTGCTTGTAGCTCAATTGGTTAGAGCGCCGGATTGTGGTTCCGGAGGTTGCGGGTTCAATCCCCGTCAGGCACCCTGTGAGTCGTTAGGCGTTAGTTGTTGGTTGTTAGAGGGTTTATCTAGGTCCGTAGCTCAATTGGTAGAGCACCGGTCTCCAAAACCGGGGGTTGCAGGTTCGATTCCTGCCGGGCCTGTTGGGGGTTGATATGCCTTCTGGGCTGGGTATATTCGCCGACTTGGTTTGGCCACGGCGCTATCGTCTAGGGGCCTAGGACACAGCCCTCTCAAGGCTGGAACACGGGTTCGAATCCCGTTAGCGCTATGCAGGGGAACCCAGGGGAAGTCGGCCCCATCGTCTATCGGTTAGGACGCGACCCTTTCAAGGTCGAGAGACGGGTTCGATTCCCGTTGGGGCTACTGCAGGAAGCGCCTCGATAGCTCAATTGGTAGAGCACGTGACTCTTAATCACTAGGTTGTAGGTTCGAGTCCTACTCGGGGCATGTCCAGCCGCCCGTCACTCAGCAGAGTGGCGGGCGGTTTGGTGTTTGGGCACCGCCACCCCTCCCGGCATCGGCCCGACACCGTACCTTTGGGATGTCAGGCGGGTCCAGCGCCGGACGCCTTTCCGCAGGTCACTCCTCCTCGATGACAGAACCAGGGCGCCTCGAGGCGCCCGAGCCTCGCGCTCGCATGCCGTCAATCATCCGCCCCCGCAGCATGGAAGGAATGCGCCTCATGGATACTGCGCGATCGATTGCACTGACTCCGGCGAACTGCCGTAGCGATTCCCACCATCGGACAGGTGTCAGGGGGAGAGCCGCGACTCGATTGTTGACCGGCGGTATGCTCGGTGTGCTGCTGACCGCGTGCTCGGGACGGGAGGAAGGGACTCCTTCCATTACCCAGCAGACTGCGACTCCATCGGTGGGCGTCGTCCTGGAGCGCAGCGAGAAGTGCGGGACATGTACCGTCACTCTTGAACCAATCGCGGTGCTCGGCAGTGAAGACGACTCGCTCTCGATGGGGGACGCCCCGTCCTTAGTAGTGACCCCTACCGGTTGCGTAGTTGGCCCGACTGATAGGGACCGCGAACTGCTCGTATTCAAGAACTGCAGTGGTGCACCACAGCAACTTGGCCGGGCTGGTGACGGTCCCGGCGAACTGAGCTCGATCAGAGCGATCGCTTCCTGGCCTGGGGATTCCGTGGCTGCCTTCGGCTATGGAAACATGACCATCCTCTCGGCACGCACCGGCGCAGGGCGAACGGTCCCGGTCGACCCGGACACGCGGGGAGAGAACATCGTGGTGCTTCCTGGGGCGCCTCTACTGATTGTGAACAACGAGCTCCCTGCGCGAGCACAGTTCACGGCGATCAACGCGGACGGTTCGCATCATCAGACCTTCGGGCTGCCACCACGTGCCGACCCTCGGGCTGACAGGTTCGCGAATTTGGTCGTCCTCGGCCAGGCGGGCGCTCAGGACGGTTTCTGGGCTGGTTCAACCTTCTATCGGTATCGGCTCGCGCACTGGATGGTCGGGGGGAGGGCCGCGTCCTTCGTCGAGAGGACGCCCAAGTGGTTTGCGCCCTACGACGCCACCGCGCTGTCACGGTTCTGGGACGCGAGCGCCGCAGTCATGCGACCCTTGCCATACCTGCGGGGGATCCACGAAGCGGCCGACGGAACGCTGTGGGTGGCCGCGGCTGTTGCCGCAATCGACTGGTCTCCCGACTCGATCAAGCCAGTCGTCAGGCGGAGCCGAACGGGAGAGGTGACTTCAAGAAGCGGCAGTAGGCTGGAGCACTATGACGGGGTGCTTGAGGCACTTGATGCCAAGACGGGAGCTCACCTCATCACCATCCAGACGCCGGACCTTTGGGTCGGGTTCGCAAACGACACCATCGTGTATGCTCGGCGTGAGAGTGTCGAGGGCGTCCCCCAGATTGCTCTCTACCGAATGAGGCTAAAGAGGTAGTCAGGCACACTGCCGGCACCGTCTTCTACTTCCTCGTCACCACGGCATTGTTGCTTTACGTCGGTGCCCGCTCTCGGGGAGGTCGTCGCGCGGTCAGTCATGACCGATCCATTGAGCCCTTGATATAGGCTGGTATCTAACAGGCGTTTGCTGCGGTCGTGGCCTGCCGCAGAAGCCCACGACGGTTCGCCGCTACCCTCGTGCCCGATCGAATACAGGCGCAAGGGCAGCTGGGGACACCCCTTCCGCTTGGTGATTGGGGGGGATGGCGGCGCCACCCGTTCCGTTCGCGCCGTGGTGGAGGTAGGCTTGAGGATACTCGCCAACCGCATTGCAATGGGGCCCTACTAGATGAGGGCGCATGACACGCTATCTCACGCTGCTGCTCGGCCTGCAAGCTTGCGGATCACCCGACCGCGCCACCCCAGACTTCAGTCAGGACTCGACCGCCCGACAGGCCGCCACGCAGACGGTCAGCAACGCCGCCGTGGTGGCGCTCATCGCGCGCAATCGGCCCGCCAAGGTGCTCGTCGAACAGGATCGCGTCATCTGGATGGGAGACTCCGCGGGGCCCGCGATGGCCGAGCCGGCGTGGGCGGATTTCGTGCGCGAGGCGAGAACGCCTGGCCGGGTCCCCTCGCTCCTCGGTGAGGTGGCACACGACCGTGTGAGTCGCTGGCAATTGCGCGGCGAGGTGACGGACACGGCAGTGATTGCCCTCTCGGGCATCGGCTTCGCCCCGTCCGGGGACGAGGCGGTCCTGCTGGTCGACTACCGCTGCGGCACGCGATGCGGCGTTGGGATGATCTGGACGATGCAGCGCCGGGGCGAGTCGTGGGACGTCACCAAGTCCGATACGGTCTACCGCAATGGTCCCCGCGGTCGGGAACCAGTGCGCATGCGGTAGCAGCGCTAGTCCATCTAGGGGGTATGATGCGAACCACCTGCCAAGCGATCACACTGGGATTGACCCTCATCGGGGCCGCTCCCGCCACCGCCCAGACCCGCACGATCGACCTCACCGGACGGCCTGCGGCGACGATCTCCGAGCCGGTCAGCGGATTCAGCGAAGGCGCGGAGTTGGCGAGCGGCAAGTTCGTGTTTGTTGACGGGCGCGAGGTCGCCATTCGACTGGCGGACTTCTCGGCCGATGCGCTGCGCGTGCTGTCGCGTACCGGCGCTGGCCCTGGGGAGTATCGGTTGCCGTCAGACGCGATGGCCGATGGAAAGGGCGGTGCGGTCGTCGCAGACCAAATGCTCGCGAGGGCAGTTTTCATCTCGGGCACGGGCGAGGTGACTGGAACAGGATTGACTCGTGAAGAGGCTGGCATGGCGCCGATCGACATTCGCGGGTTCGACGCGCTGGGTCGCGTATACCGCACTGGCCGCGCCGGGGCAGCGGGACGCGATTCGCTCCCGATCGAGCGGTGGGATCCAACGACCAAGACCGTCACGATTCTCGCATGGCAGCAGGTGGAGCGGGCGCATGCAGCACCGATGCGGAAGGGTCCCGACGGGAGAATGAGCGCGGACATTGTCGGCCCTCCCGCCATCTTTCCTACGCGGTCTGAGTGGATGCCGCTCTCCGATGGCAGCGTCGCGATCGTCTATCAGTCCCCGTATCGGGTGGACGTCGTCACGCCAGCGGGGAAGCGGATTCGCGGGCCGGCGGTGAAGTACCAGCCGATCAAGGTCACCAGCGCGTACCGGGCGTGGTGGTCAACAACTCAGTTCCCCGCGCAGGATGACATGTTTCCAGCCGTGCTCCCACCGGTCGATGGGCTCATGTCCCAGGTCCTTGCCTCAACTGACGGAGAACTCTGGGTGCCGCGCCTTCGTGACTGGAATGACTCGCTGCCGAAGTACGACATCTTCGACAAGACGGGGACTCTCACCGGTCGGGCCGTCCTGAAGCCGCACTCGAAGGTGATCGGTTTCGGCCGCGGCGTGATCTACGTCGCGCGGCAGTCGCCGGACGATGATTTCTGGCATCTGGAGAAGTACCAGGCGAGACCCTAGCCGCTCGAATTAGTTGCAGTTGCCACCGCCTGTGGTTCTCCCATCGCCGAATCCGTCCCATATTTCATCCGATTCCAACTCGTCGGCCCCCGTCCCCCCTCAGCCCGCGTGAGTTGCCCCATGTCCCGTCGTCCCGCCTCCGCCATCCCTCGGCTCGTCGCCGCGCTCCTCCTGACCCTCGCCGCGCCGGCCGTTGCCCAGCAGAAGTCCGCGCCGGCAGCAGCGCCATCCGCCACGTCCCTCGTCGGCACGTGGGCAGGCAGCGTCACCGTGCCGTTCGGCGACAGCTCGATCGTGGCGCCGGTGAGCTACACCTTCGTCGCCGCCTCGGGTGGCGTGGGCGGCACCGCGATGGTGCCGGGGCAGGGGAGCGGGACGATCTCCAACGTGGTGCGCACCGGTGCGCACGTGCAATTCCGTGTGACCGTTGCGGCGGCGACGGCGGCAGCCGCGGGCGCGACCTCCGCCACGCCAAAGCTGCTCGAGCACGACGGCACGCTCGGCGCCGACGGTGCGCTCGAAGGGCTCGTGAACCTCGCCGGTCAACCGGTCGCGAAGTTCAAGGTCACACCGAAGAAATAGCGTCGGGCTCGTCGAGCTCAAGGAGCTGGAAGGCAAGGTTGGAAACGAGGCAGTACGCGGCAAAGCAGTAGAAGCCGGGTCCGGCCACCGCCGAGAGGTTGGCGGTGCCCTTGGCGGCGAGCAGGGCGATCAGCATCCCCACGGCGAAGACATCCGCCATCGACCACTTGCTGATGGTGCGCACGAAGCGATAGAGGCGGAGGCGCTGCGCCGTGCTCCGCAACGTGAAGATCGGGATCAGCAGCGCCGCCTTGATCAGCGGGATCAGGATGCTGAAGACGACGATCAGCCCGGCCACGAAGTCGTTGCCCGACTGGTGCAGGCTCCGCACGGCGCCGACCACGCTCCGCGTCTCGTTCGACAGCTCGCGCGTCTGGCCGAACATCTCCATCGTCGCGCGAATGGTGAGCGCCGGCTTGACCAGTCCGGGCCAGAGCAGGATGACGGACCCGATGGCCAGCGCGACGGCGAGACGGTTGCGAGGACTCATACTGCGAAAGTAGCCCGCCCGTCGGCGACGTGCCATCCCACCCCGTGAGGCCCCTCGATGCGCGCCACCTCTGTGATCGGTCTTGCGGTGACGATTGCGCTGGCGGCCGGATGTTCCACGGCGAACACCGCGCTCCAGATGCCGAGCAGCCATGCCATCGACTCCGCCGCCACCGCGCTCATGGCGCGCGATTCGGTGCAAGGGCTTGCCATCGCCGTGATCGACGACGGCCAGGTCCGCCACGTCGCCGCGCTCGGCTGGCGCAACGCCGCCAAGCGCCTGCCGCTCGACACCGCCACGATCATGTACGGCGCCTCGCTCACCAAGGCGACCGTCGGCTACCTGGTGCTGCAGCTCGTCGACGAGGGGAAGCTCGACCTCGACGCCTCAATCGCGACGCTCCTCCCCAAGCCGCTCCCCGAGTACGAGGAGTTCACCGACCTCGCCGGCGACGAGCGTTGGCGTGCGCTCACGCCGAGGATCCTCCTCAATCACGCCACCGGCTTCGCCAACTTCCGCTGGCTCGAGCCCGACCAGAAGCTGCGCTTCCACTTCACGCCCGGGAGTCGCTACGCCTACTCCGGCGAGGGCTTCTACATCCTCCAGCTCGTCCTCGAGGAAGGGCTCAAGCTTGACCTCGGTGCCGAGGCACAGCGCCGCCTCTTCGATCGCTTCGAGATGCCGCGCACCTCGCTGCAATGGCGCGCGGACTTCGCCAGCAACCTTGCCGATGGCCACGCGCTCGATGGCACGATCGAACCGCACGACGAACGGAGCCGCGTCAGCGCGGCCGGCTCGATGGACACCGACATCGCCGATCAGGCCCGCTTTTGGGCGGCCGTCGTACGCGGTGACGGCCTGACGCCGACGTCGCGCGCCGAGTTTGTCCGGCCGCAGCTGCCGATCACCTCGCGGCAGCAGTTCCCGACACTGCTCGAGGCGCGCGGCAGGTGGGACAGCACGGTCGCGCTCTCGGCGGGCCTCGGCGTCGTGACATTCCGCGACCCGTCAGGGCCGGCCTGGTTCAAGGGCGGCCACAACGACTGGACCGGCAACATGGTGATCTGTCTTGAGGCCCACCGTCGGTGCGTGGTCTTCCTCGGCAACGACGTCCGTGCCGAACGGATCTACCCGGAGCTGGCGGCGTTCATCCTGGGGCCCACGCAGATGCCGTGGGGGTGGGAGTACGGAACGCCATAGGCGCCCATCTTGCCGGATCCCGTCCGGCGCACGACCTTCAGACTGTCACATGGGACGCACCTCCCCCCGCTCCTCTTTGAGGTCGCCATGCTCCCCGCTTTCCTCGCCGCAGGGCTCGTCCTGGCATCCACCGCGCCAGCACCGCCGGCGATGCGCGCGTTTCCCAGCTACGTGCTGGTGCGCGGCGGCGAACTCAAGGCGCCGGTCGTGGTCCACCACGACAAGGTGCGACTGCGCGGCTTGCGGGGCGACATCAGCTACAGCCCGCTCGCCACGGTGATGGCGCTTGACGACATCTTCCTCCCGGCGCCGGGTCACCCTGCGCTGGTCATCTATGAGGTGGCCGAGTACTGGATGTCGGCCGTCGACAGCACCGGCCGCCCGACGAGTCCGCCACGCTGGGACGCCGCGACGCAGTACTCCCGACTTCATGTCCTGACGAACGGGGATGTGCTCTGGGAGGCCCTGCCGGGCCAGTTTCAGGGGGCGCGGACCTCATTCCAACCACTCACGCTGCCGGCCATCGAAGCGCTCGCAGCCGCCGGTGTGCCGTTCCCGCCCGTGGTCCGACGCTTCAACCCCTCGGCATCGGCCAGCGCGGTTGCCGGCTGTTACACCACCACGAAGGCGTGGCAATTCGGGGGTGGAGAACCAGGCGCCGGGCTTCCGTCGCGCGTCGTGCTCGAGACGACGCCGACGAGTGCCGCCAACGAATGGACGCTGCGTGTGCCGCAGGCCACGGGAAGCGCGCGTGGCAGTTGGCACTTCGGCCGTGCTGACATGGTGGTCCTCAACCTCCCGGTCGGCATGGGGGGGCGTACGGCACATCTCCTGACAACCACGCGCGACACGCTGCGCGGCATGGTCGAGACGGCCGCGTCGACGCCCATCGACGTCGCGGGTGACGGACTCCGGATGTCGCGGACCCGCTGCGAGTGAGCGCGACGCCCTCCGCCGGGGGGGGGGGGGCGGGGGCCGGGGGGGTGTGGGCGGGGGCCCCCCCCCGCCCCCCCCCCCCCTTCTCCCTCCCCCCCCCCCCCCGCGGCGGCATCGTGCCGCGGCGCGTCGCACTGAGCGAACCTCGCGGCGCTACGGCGTCGCGAGGAACTTCAGCATCATCGACGACGACTGATACTCCACCACCCGCTTGAGCTCGCTGCCATCGGGGTTGAGGATGATCATCGTCGGGTAGCCGCTGGTCTTGAATCGGGCGACCAGCGGCTTCTCCAAGTCGACGTCGATCTTCACGCCGAGATACTCAGCGTTCAGCTTGGCGGCGACCTCGGCGTCGGTCCAGATCCACTCATCCATGGTATGGCAGGGGCCGCACCAGGTGGCCTCGAAGTCGAGGAAGAGCTTCTTCCCCGACGTCTTGGCCTGCGCGAGTGCCGCGTCGAGGCCGGCCGACCCATGGGCCCAGGCAAATGCCACCGTGGTGCGCGGGCGCGGCCGCTCCTCACGCAGTTGGTCGTCCGGCGCGCGGTCCTGCGCGCTGGTGACCGGCTTGTCGATCACGGCGAAGTCGACGCTCCGCCCGTCGGGGGAGAAGCGGCGGAACTCGAGCACCAGTTCCTTGCCACTCGTCGGCAGGAACATCAGTCGGTTCGTCCCACGCGCCTCGGCGATGCTCAGCACTGCTTGCTCCGCCTTTGGAAGAGACGCCGCCAGCACGCTCCAGGTGTCCTTGGCGTCGAAGATGGCATTGTTGTCGCTGTCCATCGCCGCGACCAGCGCGGGGACACCGTTCACCGTCACTGTGCCGCCGCGCCACGAGCCGGTCGAGAAGCGGATCACCTCGGGCGTCTCGGCGGAATCGTTGCGCACGACCCAGAAATTCACAAAGTACGGCTCGGTCACCTTGGCCGAGTACCGCACTGGGAGCTCGACCTTGTTGAACGAGGTCCACCACGCCCGCGTCTTGGCATTCTGCGCCGGGGTGCCCGGCGAGCGGCGCGCCGTCATCGGCGAAGTTGCCGTTGCGGTTCCGGTCGATCCACAGCTGCACCAGGTCGGTCGGGAATTCCTTGCTCGCCGTCGCGAGCACCGGCACCCAGCCCGCCTTGGTCGGGCCGAGCTGCATCAGTCCGCGCTTGGCAGGGCGCACCGCGCCTGCCGGAAGCTTGACGGTGCGCGGCACTGCGGTGAGCGCGACCTGCATCCCCTTCGGCGAGAAGTTCGGCTTCGGCTGCCCGTCCACGGGCGCGTGATAGTCGAGCGGGACATGGACGAGTTGTTCTGGGGCCGACACCGCCTGCGCGCCGAGCGCAGCGGGCAGGAGCGTGATGAGGGCGAGCAGGCGCATCAGGCGGGTCTCCAGGCCGGCAACTGGCCGGTGCAGGGGGTGGATCAGCGAACGGCGAGCGGGGCGACGCCGCGCAGGAAGGTGAGGTACTCCTCGCTGCTGCGGGTCATCCCGAGAAACTGCGCCTGCGGCGTGCCGAGCGTGTCCATGATGGCGTAGTACGGTAGCGCCACGGTGCCGAAGAGGTCGAGCTCGAGTTGCTGCTGCTTGCGGTAGAGATCGCCCTGACCGTCGGTGTAGAGCCGCACGCGGACGAAGCGTTCCAGTTCGGCGGAGATCTCCGGCCGTGGGAACATGTTGGCTTCCATCCATCGGCAATTCGTGCAGGTGTAGCCGGTGAAGTCCACGAGCACGCGCTTCTGCTCGCGCTTCGCCTGGGCCAGTGCGGCGGGGAGGTCATTCACCATCCAGGGCAGTTCACCCTCGACGGTCGCGGTGCCGCTCGTGACGGCGCCTTCGGGCGGTGGCAGGAACGACTCGAGCTCGCCGAGCCGCGTGCCGCCGACGCCCCGGCCGAGCCACACGGCCACCGCAATGCAGCTCACCGCCACCAGTTGCTGCACCATCGCGATGCGCGGGCGGGGCCGCGTGACGACGCCGAAGAGCCACGCCGCGGCGGCCAGCGCGACGAGGACCCAGACCACCAGCACCACGTCGCGCGTGAAGATGCCCCACTGCCACACCATGTCGGCGTTGGCGAGGAACTTCATCGCCGTCGCGACCTCGAGGAAGCCCATCATCACCTTGACGCGCTGCAGCCAGGCCCCCGATCGCGGGAGCTTGGCCACGGCGCGCGGCATCAGCGCCAGCAGGAAGAATGGCAGCGCGAAGACGGCGGAGAAGACCAGCAGGCCGAGCAGCGGCCAGCGCCAATTGCCCTGGGCCGCCATCACCAGCAGCGTGCCCACGAGCGGTGCCGTGCAGGTGAACGACGTCAGCGTGAACGTCAGCCCCATCGCGAGGATGCCGGCGGTCTCGCCGCCGCGCTTCCCATCCGACGCCGCGTTGAGCTTGGTGAGCAGCGCGCTCGGCAGCGTCACCTGCCACACCCCGAAGAGATTCAGCGCAAAGGCCAGGAAGAGGCCGGTGACGAGGAGGTTCACCCACGGGTTCGCGGCGAAGCGGTTGATGCCGCCGGCGCCAACCAGGATGGCGATCGCCATGCCGAGGATCGTGAAGGTCGCGATGATGCCGAGCGCATAGGTGAAGGCGTTGCGCGCCGCCGAGTGGCCCGAGGTCTCGCTGGTGCGCGTGAAGTACGACACCGTGATCGGGATCATCGGGAAGACGCAGGGCGTCAGCAGCGACAGGGCGCCCATGACCGCAGCGAGCCAGAGGAAGAGTGGCAGCGACTGGCCACTCGTGCTGCCACCTGGAAGCATGCCGGTGTTCGGGGCGGCGACGGGCGCGGCGGTTACCGTGCTCGGCGGCGTGACGGTCGGCGTCGGCGTCGGCGCTGCCGGCGGCACGATCGGCGCGATGGGCGCGGCCATCACGGCGCCGGGCGCCGCGGCCGTCACTTCGAATGACGCCTCGACGATGTCGGACGTCGGGGGCAGACAGTAGCGATCGGTGCAGGTCTGATAGGCGACCTGCAGCGCGAGCTTGGCGCGCCCGGGCGCGAGCGCCGTCACCGGCACCGTGAACGTGGCGGAGTCGGTGTAGGTCTCGGTCAGGATGCCGAAGTTCTTGTCCTCGGCGATGTCGGGCTCGGGGGAGCGGATTGAACCGGTGATCGCGATCGTGGCGCCTGCCGCGGTCGTGATCGTGGTCGGGACCGGTCCGCCGGGGCCCTGGGTGATCGAATAGAGGTGCCATCCCTGCGGGATCGTCGCCCGCAACGCGAGCTTGACCACGGCACCCTGCGTGATGCGCGCCGGCGGGCGCACCACCACCCAGCTGATCGGATGTTCCTGGGCCGCAAGCGGCGCGACGATCAGGGCCGTGAGGGCGAGGACGGTACGGAGGCGCGAGGAAACCAGGCGCAGGATCGGCACAGAGGCTGGGGTCTGGGGCACGGTCAACGATAGCCACCGAGCGGTCGCGAGGCCACCGGCAAGGACGGTCAACTTGCAGGGCCCAGACGGCGTATCACTTGGTTGGGCGCCCCATGGCTGCCTGCCCCTCACACCAGCTTCGCCGGAGATGTCCGTGTCTCGCACCCGTACTGCCGCGTTCGCCGTGGCGCTGATCGCTTTCGCGGCCCCGCTTCGCGCCCAGGAGAAGCCGACCGAGGCCATGATGAAGGCGATCGCCGGCACCTGGAAGCTCGATTCGACCCGTAGCGATTCCACCCCGCCGGGGCTGGCCGCGTTGCTCAATCCGCGTCCGGCGGCTCGTCCGCAGCCGGACTCGACCACGGCTGCTGGTTCCGTTGCCGCGGGCGGTGGTGGCGGTGGTGGCGGTGGTGGTGGTGGCGGTGGTGGTCGGCGAGGTGGCGGTGGGGGTGGTGGTGGCGGAGGTGGCGGGGGCGGGGGCGGGGGTCGAGGGCTGGGAGCGCGGGCTTTTGGCGCGGCCAACGGAACGCTCGCGCCTTCGCCACCGAAGTCCGTCCGCAGCAGACCTTGGTCATCAAGGTCAGCGACGGTACGGTCGTGACCACCGATCCGTCCGGCTTCGAGACGATCTGGCAGACCGACGGGAAGAAGCACCAGGTCGCCCAGATGGAGGGCGGCGTGATCGAGTTCCAGGGGGAATGGCAGGGGAAGGTACTGCTCCTCGAAAAGAGCATTCCCGGCGCGGGCGCCGTCGAACGTGAGTTCAAGCCGACCAAGACAGGCGATCTCGAGGTGAAGATCACCTTGAACCTCGGGAAGAAGGTGGAGCAGAAGCTGGTGTACCGCCGGCAGCCGTGAAGCGTGAACGGTGAACGGTGAACGGTGAACGGCGTAAGGGGTGAGGAGTGAGGGGCAACAGCCCCCGGACCCCTCACCCCTCACCATTTCCCACCGTTCACCGTTCACCCTTGCCACCTCCCGGATGACGGGATATTGTATACAATCATGTCCATCCCCCGCCGCACCCTGACCGATGCCACCGCCGACGCCCTCCGCGAACGGATCCTCGACGGGGTCTATCCGGCCGGGACGCCGCTCCGGCAGGCCGCCCTGGCGGCCGAGCTCGGGGTGAGCCGGATTCCGCTGCGGGAAGGGCTGCTCCGGTTGGAGGCCGAGGGGCTGGTGACGCTCTCGGCGCATCGTGGTGCCGTCGTCGCCTCACTCCCCGCCGGTGAAGTGGCGGAACTCTTCGAGGTGCGCGCCCTGCTGGAGGCCGATCTGACTCGGCGCGCCGTACCCCACCTGACCTCGGCTGACGACGCGTTGCTGCGGCATCACGCCGTCGCCTTTGAGCAGGCCGTGGCGAGTGCCGACACCGCGGCCTGGGGCGAGGCCAACCGTGCCTTCCATCTGGCGCTCTACGCGCCGGCCGGTCGCCCCCGGACGATCGAGATCATCCATCGTCTGCACGCGCAGTGTGATCGCTACCTCCGATTGCAGCTGGTGCTCACCCGAGGCACCGCGCGCGCCGTGCGCGAACATCGTGCAATTCTCGCCGCCGCGCGCGCCCGCGACACGGTGCGCACCGTTCGCCTCGTGCGCGATCACATTCTCGGCGCCGGCGCCGCGCTCACCGACGCGCTCGCCCGTCACCGCCATGCGGAGTCCTCCTGATGTCTGATCTCACCCCGCGCTTCGTCGCCGGCCAGTTCCACGCGCAGGCCGGCACCGCCGTCCGTGAGCAGTTGAATCCCTCCGACACGCGCGACGTGGCGAGCCGCTTCGTGCCGACTTCCACGGCGGAAGTCGCCGAGGCAGTGGGCGCGGCGGCGGCCGCTGCTCCCGGATGGCGCGCCACCACGGGCCCGGCCCGTGCGGATCGGCTCTACGCCTGGGGCGAGGCGATTGCCGCACGCGCCGAGGCGCTGGCGCAGGCAATCACCCGCGAGGTCGGCAAGCCGATCGGCGAGGCGCGCGGCGAAGTGGGGCGCGCCGTGGTGATCTGCCGCTACTACGCCGGCGAGGCAGTCCGCGAGAGCGGCGAGGTGATCCCGTCGCAGGCCGCGGATGCGCTGCAGTTCACCGTGCGCGATCCGCTCGGTCCGGTGGCGTTGATCACCCCATGGAATTTCCCGCTGGCCATTCCGCTCTGGAAGGCGGCCCCGGCGATCGCCTTCGGCAACCCCGTCCTCCTCAAGCCGTCCGAGTACGCCAGCGGCGTCGCGCACGCGCTCGCCGAGACGGCGCTGGCGGCGGGACTGCCGGCCGGCGTCTTCAATGTGTTGCCGGGCGACGGCGTCACCGGCGAGGCGCTGCTGCGGCAGGATGGCGTCCGCGGCATCTCGTTCACGGGGTCGGCCGCGGTCGGGGCGCGCGTCGCCGCGATCGGCGCCGAGCGCAATGTGCGGACGCAAACCGAGATGGGTGGCAAGAACGTCGTGATCGTCGCCGCCGACGGCGACCTCGACCGCGCCGCGCTGCTCACCGCCGCCGGCGCGATGCGCTACGCCGGTCAGAAGTGCACCGCGACCTCGCGCGTGATCGTCGACCGTCGCGTCGTGGAGCCGTTCCTCGAGAAGCTGCGCATGGCGATGGCGGCGCTCCCGCTCGGCCCCGCAACGGACGTGGCGTGCGCGATCGGCCCGATGATCACCGCCGCGGCGCGCGATCGCGTACTCGCCGCACTCGCGGCGGACCCGGCCGAGGTGCTGGCCGGTGGCACGCTACCGGACGAGGCAGCGTACACCCACGGCAATTGGTTCGCACCACGCATTGTGCGCTTTGAGGGGACCGAGCATCCGCTCGCGCAACGCGAACTCTTCGGCCCCGTCCTGGGCCTGCTGGTCGCCGATGATCTCGAGCACGCCCTCGTGATGGCCAATGCCACGCCCTACGGCCTCTCGGCGTCGCTCTTCACGCGCGACCTCGGCAGCGCGATGCAGTACCTCCGCCGCATTGAAGTCGGCCTCGTTCGCGTCAACGGCGA
This sequence comes from Gemmatimonadota bacterium, assembly GCA_016720805.1. Lineage (NCBI taxonomy): Bacteria > Pseudomonadati > Gemmatimonadota > Gemmatimonadota bacterium. The sequence continues at coordinate 101,800 of JADKJZ010000001.1, forward strand.
TACCACCGGTGTCGATCCGCACGCCCCGTTCGGTGGCCTCAAGGGGTCGTCGTCGGGGAGCAGGGAGCAGGGCCGCGCCGCGCGGGACTTCTACACCGAAATCCGCACCATTCAGATTCACGCCTGAGAGGAACCACCATGTCGTCGATGACCGCCCAGCAGTGGCACGGAGTCTTCCCCGCGATCACCACCCCGTTCGGACCGGACGGCAAGGTTGACCACGGCTTCCTCAGCGGCCATGCGCGCCGCCTCATCGCTTCCGGCTGCCGCGGAATCGTGGCGCTCGGTTCGCTCGGCGAAGGGGCGACGCTGACCTTCGACGAGAAGGTCGAAGTACTCCGGACGCTGGTGGCCTCGGTCGGCGATCGGGTCCCCGTCGTGGCCGGCATCTCCTCGCTGAGCACCGAGGAGGCCGTTGCGCTCGCGCGTGCGGCCGCCGGCGCCGGCTGCAATGGCCTGATGGTGCTGCCGCCGTATGTCTATCAGGGCGACTGGCCCGAGATGCGTGCCCATGTCTCGGCGATCATCACGGCGACCCCGCTCTCCTGCATGCTCTACAACAATCCGATCGCCTACGGCACGGACTTCATTCCGGAGCATGTCCGCCAGCTCTGCGAACACGCCAATCTGCACGCCATCAAGGACTCGAGTGGGGATGTGCGGCGCATTACGGCCCTCCGCGCGTTGCTCGGCGATCGCCTGGCGCTCTTCGTCGGACTCGATGATGCCCTGCTCGAAGGCGTCGCCGCGGGGGCGCGCGGCTGGGTCGCCGGCCTGGTCAACGCCCTCCCCGACGAGTCGGTGCTGCTCTTCGAACACGCCGCCGCCGGACGGGTGGCCGAGGCGCGGAAGCTGTATGATTGGTTCCTCCCGCTCCTCCGGATGGACACCGTGCCGAAGTTCGTGCAGTTGATCAAGCTGGTCCAGCAGGAAGTCGGTCTCGGCGACGAGCGGGTGCGCGCGCCGCGTCGCGTGGTCGAGGGGGCCGAGCGCGAGATGGCGATGGCCGTGATCGGGCAGGCGCTCGGCAGCCGGCCGGTGGCCGCGTCATGACGCTGCCGCTCACCATCGAGGTGGTGGACTCCCACACCGAGGGAGAGCCGACGCGCGTCGTGGTGAGTGGCTGGCCGCAGCCCGCGGGCGAGACGATGGCGGCGCGTCGCGACGCCATGCGGGCGACGCACGATCATCTGCGCCGCGCGGTGGTCCTTGAGCCGCGTGGCCACGAGGCCGTGGTCGGCGCGTTGCTGACGCCGCCAGTGCGGCCGGACGCCGTCGCCGGCGTCGTCTTCTTCAACGACGTCGACTATCTCGGCATGTGCGGCCACGGCCTGATCGGCGTCGTGCGGACGCTGCAATTCCTCGGGCGGATCACGCCCGGCACGGTGCACCTCGACACCCCCGTCGGACCGGTCTCTGCCGTGCTCGCCGAGGATGGCGAGGTGACCATTCGCAACGTCCCGTCCTACTGCCACCGCGTTGACGCCTCGGTGGACGTCCCCGGTCTTGGGCGCGTCACCGGCGACGTGGCCTGGGGCGGCAACTGGTTCTTCCTTGCCTCGATCCCGACGCCGACCCTCGAGCTCGCCAATCGTGCCGCGCTGCTGCAGGCGGCGACGGCGATTCGTGACGCGCTGATCGCCGCCGGCATCACCGGTGCCGACGGCGAATTGATCGATCACGTCGAACTCTTCGGGCCGCCGCAGCGCGCCGATGCCGACTCGCGCAACTTCGTCCTCTGCCCGGGAGCAGCGTATGATCGCTCCCCATGCGGGACCGGTACCTCCGCGAAGATGGCGGCGCTGGTGGCGCATGGCATGCTCGAGCCCGGCATGCCGTGGCGGCAGGAGAGCATCGTGGGCTCCCGCTTCGTCGGCTGGGTCGAACGCGAGGGCGACGCGTTGATTCCCTTTATCCGCGGCAACGCCTTTGTGACGGCGAGCAGCACCCTCCGATTCGATCCCGCCGATCCGTTCCGCCTCGGCCTCGCATGAGCACCGCGCCGGCGCCTGACGTGATCGTGATCGGCGCCGGACTCGTCGGCACCGCCACGGCGTTGGCGCTGGCGGAGGCTGGGGCACGCGTAACCCTCGTGGAGGGGGCGTTCGCGGGGAGTGGCAGCACCGGCGCGGCGATGGGGCACCTCGTCGTGATGGACGACTCTCCCGCGCAACTCGCCCTCACCGCGCACTCCCGGCGGCGATGGCACGCGCTCGCCGAGACGCTGCCACCGGATGCCGAGCAGGATCGCTGTGGGACCCTATGGATCGCGGCCGATGATGCCGAGTTGCAGGGCGCGGCGGACCGCATCGCGGGGTATGGCAGGGCGGGGGTGCATGCCGAGCTGCTGACCGCCGCCCAGTTGCAGCGTGAGGAGCCGGCGCTTCGGCACGGCTTGGCCGGCGCCCTCCTCGTCCGTGACGACGCGGTCTGCTATCCACCCACCATCGCGCGCGAGTTGCTCCGCTTGGCAGTGGCGCTCGGCGCCGTGGCGCACGCCCCGTCGCGGGTGCAGAGCATCGCCGCCGGCCGCGTGACGCTCGCGAGCGGTGAAGTGCTGCAGGCCGGCGCGATCGTGGTCGCTGCTGGCGTCGAGAGTCCATCGCTGGTGCCCGGGCTGCCGATCGTGCCGCGGCGCGGCCATCTGGTGATCACCGATCGGCGCCCCGGCACGGTGCATCACCAACTCGTCGAGCTCGGCTACTTGCACTCCGCCCATTCTTTCGGCGGTGCGTCGGTGGCCTTCAACGTGCAACCGCGTCGGAACGGGCAGTTGCTCATTGGCTCCTCACGTGAACTCGTCGGCACCAACCCGACCATCAACCGGCCGCTGGTCCATGCGATGCTCGCTCGCGCGACGGAGTACCTGCCGGCGATCGCGCAGCTGCGCGCACTTCGCACCTGGGTCGGCTTCCGCCCGGCCACCGCGGACAAGCTGCCGCTGATCGGCCCATGGCCCGCCATCCCCGGTGTCTGGATCGCTGCCGGGCACGAAGGCCTCGGGATCACCATGGCGCCGGGCACTGCCGACCTGATCGTGGCGGGACTGCTTGGGACCACGCCGCCCGTCGATCCGGCACCCTTCCGCCCGGACCGCGCGATGCCCTCGCTCGAGGTGGCGGCATGACCGACGACGTCACCATCCTGGTCAACGGGGTGCCGCGCCGAGTCAGCGCCTCCGCCACGGTCGCTGCGGCGCTGCTGGGGCTTGGGATCACCGCGTTTCGTCGCGATCAGCACGGCGCGCCGCGTGCCCCCATCTGCGGCATGGGGAGCTGCCACGAGTGCCGGGTGCGGATCGATGGCGCGACGGAAGTGCGCAGTTGCCTGGTCGGCGTGCGCGACGGCATGCGCGTCGAGACAGCCTCGTGACGCGCCGCCGGGCGATGGACGTCGTCGTGGTCGGTGGCGGCCCCGCCGGACTCGCAGCAGCGGCTGCCGCGGCCGAAGGGGGCAAGCAGGTCTTGTTGATCGACCAGGGACGCGCGCTCGGCGGTCAGATCTGGCGCCATCGGCGGACGGCGGAACTGCCGGTCATCGCGCAGCAGCTGCTCGATCGCGTCCGCGCCGCTCGGGTCACCGTGGCCAGCGAGGCGCGGGTGATCGATGCCCCCTCCGCGAATGAACTCGTCGTCGATTTCCGCGGCCGCGTCGATGTGCAGCGCGCGGATCAGCTGATCCTGGCCACTGGGGCCGTCGAGCGCTTTGTCCCCTTTCCGGGATGGACCCTCCCCGGCGTCACCGGGGTCGGCGGGTTGCAAGCATTGATCAAGAGCGGTCTGTCGTTGACCGGGACCCGGGTCGTCGTAGCGGGGAGTGGTCCGCTGCTCTGGCCCGTGGCGGCCACCGCGATCAAGGCCGGCGCGAGGCTGGGGCTCATCGCCGAGCAGGCCGGTCGCGGGCAACTGCTCCGCTTCGTTGGCGATGTGATGGCCGATCCCGAGAAACTCCTGCTTGCCGCCCAGTACCGGTGGGCGACGCTCGGTGCGGCCTTTCGCACGGGGAGCTGGGTCGTCCGCGCGGAGGGCGACGATCGGGTTCGCGAGGTGGTGCTCTCGGTCGGTGGGAAGGAGCGACGTCTCCCCTGTGATTGGCTGGCGACCGCGTGCGGCCTTGCCCCCAGCACCGAACTCGCGCGGCTGCTCGGCTGCGCCCTCGACGGTGATGCCATCCGGGTGGACGAGATGCAGCGCACCTCGGTTCCATGGGTGCAGGCGGTCGGCGAGTGTACCGGCGTGGCGGGTGATGGTGCCGCGCGCACCGAAGGGGAGATCGCCGGTCGGGCGGCGGCGGGCGACGAGCGCGGCGCGCGTGAGCCGAAGCTCGTGCAGCAGCGCGATGCCGGCCGGCGCTTCGCCGTGACGCTGGCGCGGGCCGTGGCTCCGCGCGAGGAACTGCGCCACCTCGCGGCGCCCGACACGATCCTCTGCCGTTGCGAGGATGTCTTGGTCGGGACGGTGGATCCCACGTGGTCTGCTCGGCAAGCCAAGCTGTGGACGCGGGTCGGCATGGGCAGTTGCCAGGGTGCCGTCTGCGGCGAGGCCTGCAAGCTGCTCTTCGGCTGGGACGCCAACAGCGCTCGGCCACCCCTCGGCGGGCCGGTGATTGGCGGATGGAACGAAGCGATCGGCAAGCTGGGCGAGTAGCCGGCTACTCGACCCGGAAGACGCCCCGCAGGCGCAGGTCCTTCGACGACGCCCCCAACATCACTCGAAAACTCCCCGGTTCGACGATCCGGCGCCCCAGCGTGTCGGTCAGGGCCAGGTGCGTCGAGTCAAGCAGGAAATGCACGGCGCGTGACTCCCCCGCAGCCAAGTGGATCCGCTGGAATCCCTTCAAGGCGATCACCGGTTGCGCCACTGACGCGAGTTCGTCGCGCAGGTAGAGCTGTACCACCTCGTCACCGGCACGACGACCCTTGTTGCGAATCGTCGCGCGGACGTCGAACCGCGCCGGGCCGAGCGGCACGATCTGCAGCGCACTGTACTCGAAGGTGGTGTAGCTCAACCCGTGTCCGAACGGGAAGAGCGGTTGACCGGAAAGATCAGCGTAGTCATCACCGCGGCCCGTGGGGAGATGCAGGTAGGGGAGCGGCAACTGCCCCTCACTCAGCGGCACCGTGAAGGGCAGGCGGCCGGCGGGATTCACGTCGCCGAAGAGCACTTCGCCGACCGCGGTGCCACCGGTCTCGCCGGGATACCAGGCGTTAATCACGGCCCCGACACGATCAATCCACGACCGCATCGTCACGGCGCTGCCGCCCACCACGACCACCGTCACCGGCCGTCCCGTCGCGGCCACCGCGCGGATGAGCGCCTCCTGCGCACCGGGCAGTGCCAGCGAGGCGCGGTCGCGGAACTCCCCCTCCTCGATGCCCGCGACCACGACCACCGCATCACTGCGCCTGGCGAGCGCCACGGCCGCGGCGATCTGCTGCGCGGAGTCGTCGTGCACGCCCGCATTCCACACCAGCCGGATGCGACCATTGCCGGCGCGCTCGGCGTATTCAATCCGCAGCCGGTAGCGCTGCCCACGCATCATCCGGACGCGGGTGGTCGTCGTGGCGTACGACCCTGGCTGCGACCTGTCGATCAGCAGGCGATCATCGAGCCAGAGTCGGTAGCCGTCGTTGCCTTCGATGCCGAGTTGCACGGTGCCGGTGACCGGAGCGATCAGGGTTCCGCTCCACCGCACGCCATACCAGTCCCAGGCGAGCGAGGTGTCGGGTGCGAAGAGCGTCCACCCGAAGGCGATCTGCGCATCGCGGCGGATCATGCGCGGTGCGCCGGTGAGGTCGGGGTTGTCGTAGTACTCGCCCCGCAGGCCACCGGGCAGGGCGGTCTCGGGGACGGTGACGTGCGTGGTGATGGAACGGCCCGGGCCAGCCAGGTGACTGACCCGGACGCGCGCGCCGCCGGCCGCACGGATGCCGTCGAGGATCGAGATGCGCGACGTCCCGCTGCCGCTGTAGCCGCCGAACCGCGCCTCGGTGGCGTCGGGGCCGATCACGGCGAGGGTGCGCAGCGTCTTCCGATCGAGCGGCAGCGTCCCGCGCACGTTGCGCAGCAGCGTGATCGAGGCGCGTGCCGCCTCGGTGGCCAGCGCGCGATGCGCCGGCGACGCCGCGATCCGCTCGGCGGACGCGACATCGACGTACGGCGCGTCGAAGAGGCCGAGGTCGAACTTGGCGCGAAGGACGCGGACGACGGCACTGTCGATCGCGGCGGTCGGGATCGAGCCGTTGGCAAACGCCGGGTAGAAGAGCGGGACGTGATCCCACGAGGTCTGGAAGATCACGTCGAGCCCGGCGGTGATCGCGCGGCGCGTCGCGTCCGGGTAGTCGCGCGCCGTGAAGTGCAGGACGTTGGCGCCGCCGGTGCCGCCGGCATCGGCGATCACGAAGCCGGTGAAGCCCCACTGCCGCCGGAGCGTCTCGGTGAGGAGCGCGGCATTGGCCGTCGACGGTGCGCCGCTGACGGAGTTGTACGAGGCCATCGCGCTCCGGGCACCGGCGGCGAACACCGCGCGGAACGGCGGGTAGATCACGTCGTCGAGAAAGCGCTGATCGTAGTGGATCGGGTAGCTGTCGCGGCCGCCATCGCCGACGTTGGCCGCGAAGTGTTTCGGCGTGGTGATCACGCCGGCGGCCTCGAACGGCCTGATGAAGGCAACACCCAGGCGTGACGTCAGCCACGGATCTTCGCCGTAGGTCTCCTCGACCCGGCCCCAGCGGACGTCGGTGACGACGTTCAGCACGGGCGACAGAATCTGGCGCACGCCGCGGCTCCGCGCCTCTGCCGCGATCGCCTCGGCCACGCGCCCCACGAGCGCGGTATCCCAGGTGGCGGCGAGTCCGATCGCCTGCGGGAAGACGGTCGCGCCCGATTGCACCAGGCCGTGCAATCCCTCCTCGAACGGAATGATCGGGATGCCGAGTCGGGTCTGTTCGCGGAACCAGCGCTGGATGGCGTTGAGCCGCGTGGCGACGTCGCGCGCGGAACCGGTGGCATCGCGCGTCAGCAGCTGGGCGGCGGCATCGCCACGGTCACCGCGCGCCGCGATCTGCAAGCCGAAGAGGCCCTGGCGAAAGCGGCTGCTGTCGGGGGCGAGGTCGCCGGGCAGCATGTAGAGCTGGCCGAACTTCTCCTCGAGTGTCATCCGTCCGAGCAGGTCGCGGGCGCGGGTGGCCGTGGGGAGCACGGCATCGCGATACGGCGGTTGCTGAGCAGCGAGCGGCGCCGCGACGAACACCACGAGCAGGGCGATCCGTCTCATGCGGGCTCGATCGGTGTCGAGAGGGCGGTGGCGGTCACCGTCAGCAGGCGACCGAGCTGCTCCGCGTCGGTCGACCCGAGCGAGGCGACGATGGTGTCCTCGAGTTCACGCCAGTTGCGACGGACCATCGCCTCGAGCAACCGCGATCGTGGCGTCGGATGAATGCGCCAGAGGCGCCCGTCGTGAGGGTCACGCCGCCGTTCCAGCAGGCCGCCCCGTTCCAGGCGCGCAATGACCCGGGACACCGTCGCCGGCTCGACCCCGAGCCGCTCGGCCAGCGTCACCTGGCGCAGTCCTGGTTCCGCCCAGACGACCGCCAACAAGGTGTCCTGCCCCGGATGGAGTCCGTGCGGCGCCAGCAGGGCGGCCAGCCGAGCGCGATGCGCACGGTGGCAGGCGTGCAGGGCCTCGAGCAACGGGGGGAGGGTCATTCCAGTACCGGTTCGGCGTGGTGAGGCGAAGCCGGAAAGATAGCGCCCTCGTTCGGGGGTCCGTGGCAGTCCCACGCGCGGTCCGTAGATCCCCGGTCGGCATTCGTCCGGATTATGCGCGCGCCTCGCGCGCCCTACGTTGCAGCCGTGGTGCCGCACTCGGCGACACACACGAGATACCCTGTCCTTCCCGCGGTCCGGTCCCCAATGACACCTGCTCCGATGACGCGCGCCTTTGTCGCCCTTGGCCTTTTCGCCATCATGGGCTGCAACGGCGAAGCGACCTTGCCCGATACCACCGGCCCCGGCCCCACGGGCCAGGTCAGCATCAACGCCACCTCCACCACCGACTTCCGCTACTTCAACCTTTCGACGGGCAGCGAAGTCACCGTTTCCGATCCGGGTAGCAGCACGGCGTGGGACATCGCCATCCGCCGCTACGAGGTGCGCCTCAATGGCGGGGTGGCCGGTACCAAGGGCGTCACCGGCGTCCGTGTGCTCGACAACAGCACCCTCCCGGCCGCAACAATCCTCGGCTTCACGCCGGCGAGCCAACTGGCCTCGTTTGACGGTGTCACCGCATCGTCGATTCCTGCGGCCTCGGCGTTCACCTCCACCGACCTCGCCGAGACCCTGACCGCCTGGTTCCGCGCCGTGAATGCGACCACCATCGTCGCGTCGCCGTCGGCCGCATGGAAGGTCCGGCGGGCCGACGGCGGCTACGCGGTCGTCCGGGTCGCCGAACTCACGCTGAACGGCTTCTCGCTCGCCAGCCTCCGCCTGGAGTATCGATTGCAGCCCGCGGGCGGCGTGCTCGGTGCCGTGCAGAGCGTGACGGTACCCGCAGGGGCATCCGATGCGCCGGGCAAGGTGCTGCTGACCACGGGCTCGACGGTGACGACCAGCGGCTGCACCTGGGACTTCGCCATCACGTCGGCGATCACGCTGGCCGTCAACCCGGACGCGTCGTGCCCGACGGGGACCTATCCGCTCGAGAGCACCGAGGCGTTCACCACCATGACGAGTGCCTCGGATGCCCCCATGTACGGCCGCTTCTTCTCGGCGCTCTCGTCACCGATCCCCAACGGATTCACCGCCGACGTCAAGCCGCCGTTCCTTTACGGCATCGACCCGGTCAACCAGAATCGGCTGACGCCGACGTTCAACGTCTACCTCGTCCGCTCGGGGTCGTCGACCTACAAGCTCCAGTTCCTCTCGTTCTATGATCCGACGAGTGGCGAGAGCGGCCACGTCACGCTGCGTTACGCCCGAGTCCAGTAATGCGCCGCGCGGTGCTGGTGCTCACGCTCGCCTGTGGCGCCGCAATCGCGGTGCCGGGCCGTTCGCGGGCCCAGGACCTCGCTGGCGTGGTGACCGATGCGCAGAGCGGCGCGCCGATCGTCGGGGCGGAGCTCCGGCTCGTCCCTGGCGGTCCCGTGGCGATCACCGGCGGCAGCGGGGCGTTCCGACTGCGTCGGCGCGGCCTGCGTGACACCGTCGCCATCCGCGCCATCGGCTATCTCCCGATGCGCGTGATCGTCGGTCTGCACGCGGCGCCGCTTCGCGTGGTGTTGCAGTCGGCGGCGACGACGCTGGCCGATCTGATCGCGATCGGGGGGCTCCGCACGCAGTCGGCCGCCGGCATCGTCATGCCGGTGCAGCGTGTCGATCGTCAGGAGCTGCTGGCGAGCGGGGCGCTCTCCGTCGTCGAGGTCCTGCGCACGCAGCCGGGATTGCAGGCCACCACCTCGCCTCCGACGGGCAGCGGGATTGCCATCCGCGGCATCGGGGATGGCCGGGTGCTGGTGCTCCGTGATGGCGAGCCGGCACCCGGGCAGATGCTCGAGGACCGCGACCTCTCCCGCCTCTCGACGGTGGGCGTCGACCACATCGAAGTGGTCAAGGGGCCGCTCTCCGTCATCCACGGATCGCAGGCGCTCGGCGGTGTGATCAACATCGTGTCGCAGGTGCCGGAAGGCGCGCTGCACGCCGATGCCGCCACCCACGGCGGCTCGCTGGGCCGTCGCGATGCCACGCTCACCGTGCAACAGGGTGGCCGCGTGGCCTGGCGTGCCACGATCGGTGGCAGGCAGCAGGACCGGATTCCCGGGCAGGTGGAGCAGGCGGGAACGTTGCAGCGGCTGGTCGATGCCCAGGGGTCGCTGCGGACCACCGTCGGACGGGTCGCGCTGCGGGTCGACGCCTCGGCCTTCCGCGAGCGGCAGCGATGGGGTGTGGGCGGTGGGTTCTTTGCGTTCAACGACAACACCGGCGTCACCGCGTGGAGCGAGGCCGGCCTCGACGCACTTGGCGGCAGTTGGCGGCTCCGCCTCAGCAATCAGGAGTTCCGCCACCGCTTTCGGCAGGCTCTCGGTGACGTGCCGTACGCTGACACCGGAGCGCCCACGCAGGAGGAACAGACGCGCCGGCTGCAGCTCAGCCACAGCCGTCGCCTCGGGGCACGGCACCAGGTCGACCTCGGCATCGACGCGAGTCGTCGTCGCGTGGTCGCCGCCGATCGGTTGCTGGGTGAGCGGTTGAGCGACGCGATGCTCGAGGGCTACGCGCAGGACGGCATCACGGCGGGCCCCGTGCTCGTCACCATGGCCGCGCGCTATACCCACAACTCCCGCTGGGGCAATGCGCTCACGCCCAGCGTCGGCGTGGCGCTGGAGCCGAGTGGGACGCTGCGCCTGCGCATGGGCGCCGCGCGCGGCTTTCGGGGGCCGAGCTTCAAGGAGCTGGGATGGCGATTCCTCAATGTTGCTGCCGGGTATACCGTCGAGGGCAACGACGCGCTGGTGCCGGAATCGAGTTGGCAGGTGTTCACCGGGGCGACCTGGGCACCGTCGCCCGCGCTCCGCGTCGATGCCGACCTCTATCGCAACGAACTTCGCGAGATGATCGACCTGGTGCTCGTCGGCAGCACCGATGCCGGGCTGTTGCGGTACACGCCGCAGAATCGCGCGCGGGCGCGGACGCAGGGGCTCGAGCTCGCTGTCTCGTACCAGAGGGCGCCGCTGCACCTCTCGGCCAGTTATGAACGGCTGCAGGCGACCGATCGCACGACCGGACTCCCGCTGAGTCAGCGGGCTCCCCACACGGTGCGACTCCACGCCGATCGACGGCTCCGCGCACTCCGTCTCGATGTCACCGGGCGGTATGTGGCCAAGGCGCCGGTCCTCGACGCGGCGGGGACTCGCCTCGCGGACCAGGGCGCGCTGTTGACGTGGGACGCGTCGGCGCAGTTGGCGCAGGGACATCGGCTGACGCTCGAGGCTGGCGTCGACAATCTCTTCGATGCGCGGCCATCGGGTTGGCAGATCGCCCTGCAGCGGACGGTGCGACTCGGGCTTCGGGTCGGGGCCACGCCGTAGCGTGCGGTCGGGAGATGCGAATGAGGCCGGCATCCTGGGGGATGCCGGCCTCGGTCGTTCACCATGGGTGTCGAACGGCTACTTGCGCCGCAGTTCCACGCCCGTCGCCACGAAGCCGACTTCGAGGGCGGTGCCATCGGCGTTCTGAATCAGCTTGGCGCCCTCGCTGATCAGGTGGTCCGCATCGGCCTTCGAGTGCTTGGTGGTCACGACCACGCCATACGCCTTGGCCGTCATCCCCGCGGCATTCAACGGAATCAGGAAGCTCTCATCCTTGAAGGTGACGCGGACCCCCGTCTCGTCTGCGTTGGGCGCGAGCTGCATCCAGCACCCTTCGACGGTGCAGCTCTTCACGATGACTCCCTCGACCAGCACAGGGGCCTTGGTGTAGTTCGTGGGGGTGGCGAGCACGGTGGCCATCGGTACCGCCGTGGTGGTGGGGAGCGCCACGCCACGCAGGATGACGGTGTCGGCAGGGGAGAGCAGCGTCGCCAAGGTGGCGAAGGTGGTCAGCAACATGGAGGTAGTCCTTGAGAAGGGGTGGAGCAGAGGGTCAGTGACAGCCGCATGCCGGGCCGCACCCGCCAGCCACGGTCGGCTCGCTGCCGCCGGTGATGGTCGTCAGGGGCCCGCGTCCGCCGGTGATCACCCGCTCGACCGGCTCGCCGCTTGCCGGGTCGTGCGTGAGCGGTGGTTCGCTGATTGACTGCTTCACCTCGAAGCGTCGCGGCGAGGTGGCGGGGTCGGTCGGGCGAGTCTGATACAGGTACGTCGGCATCCCGGAAAGATAGCGACCGCCCGATCCTATTCGACAGGAAGCGGTAAGGGCGACCCGATCAACCACGCCGTCAGCGCGAGCGCGACGGCGCCCAGCAGCAACTCCGCGGCGATCGCGCGTCGCAACGAGGTCGCGGCCGCGGGGGTGCCTGCGGTGAGGCTCGGCGTGATCCGCCGCCAGTTCCACCAGCCGAGCGCCATGATGCCGCAGACGGCGAGCAACTTCAGCAACAGGAGTTGCCCCCACACCGCCCCGGGCAGCCCGAGCAGGTCGCCCCCGCTATAGCGCCAGGTGGCGGTCGTGCCGGAGCCGACGACCAGGAACGCACCGATCCGCGCCGGATAGGAGAAGCCACGGACGATGGCGGCGAGCTGCGGCAATGACTCCTCGCGACGGAGCGAGGGAAAGACTACCAGCGCGAGAATGGCGAGCGTCCCAAGCCACAGTCCGCTGCCGATCAGGTGCACGGCATGCACCGCACGGCCGAGCACCCCAGGCCAGACTTCGTCGGCCCCATGACCGAGGCTTCCCTCAGCCGCGGCGGCGATCACGAGCAGGACCACCATCACGATGGTGAGCCGGCGCGGCTCGCGACGCCACAGCCACGCCATCGCGAGGAGGAGGAACGCGACGCCGCTCTGGACCATCCACGCCGTGCCCCAGCTCCCCTCCAGCAGCACGGCGCGCACCAGGTCGGTGTCGATCGGCACGCCGGGGTCGGCGAAGGAAAGCAGCTGGAGTGCGCCGCGGAGCAGCGAGCAGATGAGAAGGAACCACGCCAGCAAGCCGGGGAGACGCTCGAACCAGCCATCCATCGTTTCGCGCGCGGGGAGCGCGGGGCGGGGGCCGTGTCGGCGCACGAGGGCGGCGGCGACCGGAATGCCGATGAGGAGGAGCAACGTCGCGGCGATCAGTCCCCGGACCACAGGGAAGAGCAGGGGGAGCGCGCCGGACATCAACTCAGTGCGCCGGCGTGCACTCGGGACACTTGCCGTACAGCACGATCTCGTGCGACTCGAGCGTGAAGCCATCCGGCACGATGGCCTGCAGTGTTCCGACGCAGCCGGGGACTTCGAAGACCCGGTCACATCGGCGGCAATGGAAATGATGGTGATGCGCCTTGCCGTGCAACTCGTAGCGGGGGACTTCGCCGGGGAGCTCCACCGTCACGAGCCATCCTTCGTCGAGCATCGCGCGGATGTTGCGGTAGATCGTGGCAATGCCGAGTCGACCGACTTCGGCGCGGGCCAGCTCCAGCACCTCGGCGGTGCTGAGCGGCCGGTCGGCGCGCTGGAAGGCCCGACGGATCGCACCGCGCTGTCTGGTGTTACGTTCCATGGCCGCTATTTCCTCGTGGTCCTGCGGTGACGGGGACGTTACGAAGATACGCCTTTCTCCGGTCCACCCCAACCCGCGAGAACGACCTGATGAGTGTCCGTCGCGCCCTGCTAGCTGCCGCTCTGGTCCTTCCGGTCCTCCTTCCGGCCCAAGCGGTGGAGCGCAAGCCCGTGCGGCTAGTGCTTTCCATCACGGTGGATCAACTCCGCGGTGACTATCTCGACAAATTCAGTCGTGATTTCACCGGCGGCTTCGCCCGACTGCTGCGCGAAGGCGTCTACTACCCGAACGGCCGTCAGGACCACGCCGTCACCGAAACGGCGCCCGGTCATTCGACCATCATGAGCGGTCGGTCGCCGGCCAGCACCGGCATCATCGCCAACGATGTCGGCGTCCCCGATCCGGCATCACCGCTCCTCGGCTCGACGGCGACCGGCGCGTCGCCCTGGCGTTTCCGGGGCACGACGCTGGCCGACTGGATGAAGGTGCGCGACTCTGCCACGCGCATCCTCTCGATCTCGCGCAAGGACCGCTCTGCGATCCTCCCGGTCGGTCGGCAGGTGGCGCCGATCTACTGGTACAGCCAGGGGAAGTGGACCACCTCGAAGTACTACGCCGACACGCTGCCCTCATGGCTCAAGGCGTGGAACGCGCGTGACCCGATCAAGGCGTTGGCCGGCACCTCGTGGCAGCTCAGCCGTGATGCGTCGGCCTACCCCGAACCCGACGATCGCCCCTTCGAGTTCGGCGGCAAGAACACCACCTTTCCGCACGCGATTCCCGCCGACTGGACGATGGCCTCGGGCGAGATCGAGAACATTTCAGTGATGGATTCGCTGACCCTCGACGTGGCCATTGCCGGGACCCAGGCGCTCGGCATCGGCCGACGCGAGGGCACCGACTTCGTGTCGATCTCGCTCTCGACCCTCGATGCCATCGGCCATCGCTACGGCCCCGGCTCGCGAGAAGTGCACGATCACATGCTCAACCTCGATCGCTGGCTCGGCCAGTTCCTCGACTCGCTGGGCCGCACCGTGCCGCTCGATCAGGTCGTGATCTCCCTGACCGCCGACCATGGGGTGACGGAGTATCCGGAGGCCGGGAAGGGGGGGCGTGTCAGCATCACGACGGCGATCACTGCGCTCAACCGGACGATGCTCCAGCGCTATGGTGTCAAGCTCGCCGCGATGAACGAGTCAGGCTTCGTGCTGGCGAACGTCGCGGATCTGCGGGCGCGCGGCATCAACGTCGACTCGATCAGCACGGCGCTGGCCGCGACGGTCCGCGCGATGCCAGGGGTTCTGCGGGTCTTCACCCCGCGCGAGCTGGCGCGCGCGCCGCGCACCGATGGGATCGCGATGCGCTGGCGGCGCGAAGTGCCCGCCGATGCACAGTGGCTCATCGCTGTCTCGCTCGTCCCCGACTGGATATGGGGGAGCGGCAAGACCTCGACCACGCACGGCGGCACCAGCACCAACGACATGTGGGTGCCGATCCTCTTCCGTGTCCCCGGTGTCACGCCTGCCCGCATCCCCGCCATCGCACGGACGATCGATATCGCCCCCACGCTCGCCGCCATCCTGGGCGTGCGCCCGACTGAAGCCATCGAAGGAATTCCGCTGCCCGCCGCGCTGGGCCCACGTCACCGGAGATAAGCCATGCTGCGTCGCCTCCCCCTGCTCTCGCTCGTGCTCGTCGCGCTCCCGCTTGCCGCCCAGTTGCCGGCCGAGGACGCCGCGCTGCGACACGCCCGCGCGCTGCTCGCGGATCGCCCCATCTTCGATGGACACAACGACCTCCCGTGGGAGATCCGCGTGAATCCGCAGAGCAAGATGGACGTGAGCAAGTACGACATTCGCGGCCGAGCGCCCGGCCAGACCGACCTGCCGCGCCTGCGCGCGGGCGGGGTCGGGGCGCAGTTCTGGTCGGTCTATGTCCCCGGCGAGGTGAAGGATTCCGGCTATGCGCGCGTGCAACTCGAGGAGATCGACATCGCGCGGCAAGTCATTGCCCGCTATCCCGACGCGCTCGGCCTGGCGCTCTCGGCCGATGACGTGGTGAAGATCCGCAAGTCCGGGCGGGTCGCGTCACTGCTCGGCATGGAGGGAGGGCATGCCATCGAGAACTCCCTCGGCGCGCTGCGGATGTATTACGCGCTCGGCGTCCGGTACATGACGCTGACCCACAATGTCACCCTCGACTGGGCCGATGCCGCCACCGGTTTGCCGACCCACGGCGGCCTCACCGACTTCGGCCGCGACGTGGTGCGTGAGATGAACCGGATCGGGATGATCGTCGACCTCAGCCACGTCGCGCCGAGCACGATGTCGAACGCCCTCGACGTGGCGACGGCGCCGGTGATCTTCTCCCACTCCTCCGCGCGCGCGATTCTCGATCATCCGCGCAACGTGCCGGACTCGATCCTCGCGCGACTGCCGAAGAATGGTGGCGTGGTGATGATCACCTTCGTCGGCTCCTTCATCTCGCCGACGATCCGTGCCTGGGAGCAGATGCAGCGCGACTCGACCGGCAGCATCGCCGATCGCGAGACGCGCCGCGTCGCCGTGGAAGGGTTCCTGCGACGGCATCCCAAGCCGCAGGCGACCGTCGCCGAGCTCGCGAACCACATCGAGCACGCCCGGACGATCGCCGGCATCGATCATGTCGGATTGGGCAGCGACTACGACGGGACCAGCGAGCTTCCCGTCGGGATGGAGGACGTCAGCGGTTTCCCGCAGATCTTCGCCGAGCTGATCCGTCGCGGCTGGACGGACGCCGACCTCAGGAAGCTGGCCGGCGAGAACGTCCTCAGGGTGCTGCGAGAGGTGGAACGTGTCCGGGACCGCTCCGCCGCAGCGCGATGACGCCGAAGGCCAGGATGGCGATCGCGATACAGATCCACTGCACCACGTAACTGAAGTGCGGCCCCTCGTCGAGCGTGGGGGGCTTCACGCCGACCAGTCCGCCGGGGCCGGTGGAATCGCTCTCCAGCAACAGGTAGGCGGTTGGAGCACCGGCCAGTGTCGTCGTGGCGACACCGCGGTCGAGTCGGCGGTAGGTGGTCAAACCGGAACGCGTGAGTGGCTGCCCCCCGTCGGTCGTCTCCGGAATGGCGAGCATCACCCCTGTGATGGTGACGCTGCCGGGCGTTGGGAGCGGGACGTCCGCGGGGGGCGTGGCGGCGTCTGGCGATGCCACGAAGCCGCGCAGCACCCAGAGCTGTCCGGCGCCGCTATCCAGCACGAACGGCGTCATCACCTCCAGCCCCGGCGCCTTGTTGTTCACCCGGCCGCGCAGCAACAGATTGCCGGCGGGGTCGAAATGGCCGTGGGCCCGCGCCACCCGCCCTTCCAGCGGTGTCCCGTCGCGGAGGGCCTGTCCGAGGTCGAGCGGCGGCAAGGCACGGCCGGCGAGGAAGAGGGCATTGGTCGCCTGGCGCTCACGGAGCCGGGAGAGTTGCCAAAAGGCGAGCCGTAGCGCGCCGCCGGCCGCGAGCAGGACCGTGATGCCGAGCAGGGTGCGTCGAGTTGGGGACACCAGTGACCCTCCGAGAGGACAGTCCGACCGGAGCGGACCCGCCCCGAAATTCGCCAAGCCGTTGTGGCGATGGAAGATATCGCAGTGGCACAGGCCCTGCTCCTGACTGGAACGTCCCGGCCGCCACTGGCGGCATCGTAGCACAGACACGACAAGCTCTGGAGAGCCGACGATGCGTCGTCCCATGCTGATTCTCGCCCTGCTCGCCCTCGCGGCCGGCACCATTTCTCCCCTGGCCGCCCAGCGTCGCGAGCGCGACCGCGGCATCGTGGAACTCGCCCCCGAGGCCGCCCGTGGTGGTTTCTACTTCGGTGCCGGCCTCGGCGCCGGTCGCGAGTCATACAAGTACAGCGATGGCCTCGACTACAGCGATGGCCTCACCAAGCCCACGATCTCGCTCCGTTTCGGTGGCACGCCCAACCCCACCACCCGGATTGGCGGCGAGATCTTCGCCTGGGGCAGTGAGGTCCCCGAGGGCACCGAGAGCTTTGCGGCCTTCCTGATCAGTGCCCAGATCTACCCGATGCGTGATGCCGGCCTGTACGTGAAGGGTGGTGGTGGCATGGCCCGGAGCGGCATCGATTACAACAACGGCTCCAGCACCTACGAGACCGGTTTCGCGTGGAACGTGGGTGCCGGCTACGACATCGCCCTCTCGCGCGCGGTGGGGCTCGGGCCGATGGTCGACTTCTATCAGGGCAGCTTCACCCGGCGGAATGAGCCGACGCTCACCGAGCGGGTCATGAACATCGGCGTCCAGGTGACCTTCCAGACGGGCGGCCGCGGGCGTTGACCCCCGGCGCAGCGGCCACTATGTTCTCCCCGCTGCGCCCTGGTGGTGAAACTGGTAGACACGCTATCTTGAGGGGGTAGTGCCGCAAGGCGTCGCGGTTCGAATCCGCGCCAGGGCATCGAATGAGCCTGCCACTGTAGCTCAGGGGTAGAGCACTCGATTCGTAATCGAGCGGTCGTCAGTTCAAATCTGACCAGTGGCTCTGCTGTCGATGCACAAAACCTCGCAACACCCGCAACGGCGTCTCCTCGGAGACGCCGTTGTGCGTTCAGCCCCCTCGAATCACTTCGCCGTAGCTCGCGGCCAAACGGTCCAGCTCAGCCTCCCACGAGAGGGCCTCGGCGGTCCGACGAGCACCCTGCGCCAGCCTTGTCCGCAGCGCCGGGTTGGTCGCCATCCGTTCGAGCGCTTCCGCCATGGCGGTGACATCCCCCGGCGGATAGGCCAGCCCATTCTCCTCATGGCGCAGATGGTCGGCGACCCCACCCGCCGGTGCGGCGATCACCGGGAGGCCGCTCGCCATCGCCTCCAGGATCACCAGGCCGAGCGTCTCGGTGTGCGAGGCGAAGAGAAAGGCATCGGCGCTGGCGTACAGGGCCGGCAGGGCCTTCAGTCGATCGAGGTTGCCGAGGAAGGTCACCCCGGCGGGAGCCGCGGCACGAAGGGCGGGGAGTGCGGGACCGTCGCCGGCCACGATCAGGTGCACGGGGCGGCGGCCCGCGAGGCTGCTGCTCGCGAGGCGGTATGCGTCCAGAATCCTCTCGACTCCCTTTTCCGCGGCGAGTCGCCCGACGTGCAGGAACAGGAACGCATCGGGGTCGACTCCCGGAAGCCGGACTGCTGCGGGATCCCGCTGCGCTGCATTGAATTGGGTGAGGTCGACGCCGCGCCCCCAGACCTCCACCCGTGACACCCCCAAGGCCGTCAGCTCCTCCCGGGCGACCATCCCGGGCGTATAGACCCGCGCGCTGCGGCGGTGGAATCGCCCGAGATATCGTTGCACGGCCGGCCGCAAGCGTGGGACGCCATAGGCCTCGGTATACCGGGAGAAGTCCGTGTGGTAGGAGGAGACTGCCGGGAGTCCGTGTCGGACCGCCTCGCGCTGTCCGGTCCAACCGATCATGAACTCGGTCGCGGAGTGGACCAGGTCAGGCCGGAAGCGCCGAATGGTGGTTCGTACCGCCGAGCGGCAGGGGGCGGCGACGCGAATCTCGGGGTAGCCCGGCAGCGGCACGCTGCGCACGCGCACGCTCAGCGAGCGCGAGCCCTCGTGCGCCACATCCCGGAAGACGTCGGACGCTTCCGCCGGGTAGCGCGGGGAGATCACCGCGACCTCCCACCCGCGCCGATGCAGCCCCTCGACCGAGAGGGCGGTGACTACGGAGACCCCGTTGACCTGCGGGGGGTAGGTGTCGGCACAGACCAGGAGGCGCAGTGGGCGAGTCATCCCCGCAGTCTCCGTGGCCTCGCGCACGAACCGGCGACGATTGCGTCACGGCTTCGTGCCGATGTAGCTGATCGGGATTGGAGCGCGACGCGGCCGCGACCGCGTCGTGATCCGATCGTGCTGATCGACCGCCACATTCATGCGTGTCACGCACCGCGCTCGTTTCCGAGGAGGCTGGCCGTGTCCGCACCCAGTGGCATTGATCGCGTGATCCTCGTCGTCCTCGACGGATTGCGCCCCGATCTCATCACCCCCGATTGGCTGCCCTGCCTGAGCGGGCTGGCCGCGTCAGGCAGCCACACCCTCGCCGGCACGACGGTGCAACCAAGCGTCACCGCGGCTGCGCTTGCCTCGCTCTTTACCGGGGTGGAGCCGACGGTGCACGGTATCGTTGGCGAGACCACACTACGTCCGCGGCTTGGCCACCGGCTGACGCTGCTGCCACGCGCCTTGGCCACCGGTGGCGTGCCGATGGTGGGCCACATGCGCGCGTTGCCATGGGGCACGCGCACGCTCGGGACCCTGCTCGCGGCGCAGTTGGGCATGCGGACGATCTTCGGCGGACATGAGGCGGAGGGCATTCTCGACCGCGCGCTCCCGACCCTGCGAGCCGCGTCCCGCGGCGTGACCTACCTGCACTGGCCCGATGCCGATCAGGCTGGGCACGCGTGGGGATGGATGTCGCCCCACTACCGGGCCGCCGCACGCCGGCTCGATACTGCGATGGCCCGGTTGCTCGACGTCAGCGCAGTCCTCGACGACCCGCGCTCCGTGCTCATTGCGCTGGCGGACCACGGCGGCGGTGGGCAGCGACGCGATGATCACGACAGCACGCACCCCCACGACGTCACCATTCCGATCGTCATGGCCGGTGGCCAAGTGCGCGCCGGGCTGTTGCCGGCCGGCAGTTCGCCGCTCGACGTCTGCGCCACCGTGCCCTGGCTCTTTGGCATCGCCCCGCCGGGGGGCTGGAGCGGACGGCCATTGCGCGAGGCGTTCACCGTGGCTCCCCGCATCGCCGCTCCCACGGCGGTGGCCGCATGACGATTCCGTTGCGCGTGATGCAACAGCTCGATCACCATGATCGCCGCCTGCTGGACCGCTGGTCGCTCGGCGAGCACGCCGGCGACGCGCATCGCCGCGGGTGGATCGTGGTGACGCATGCGGGCGGCGCGGTCGTGACGATCGCGAGTGTGCTGATTCCCCTGCTCGTGGGGCCGTGGCCTCGCGCGATCAGTATCCGGGCAGCCCTGGCGCTCACGATCTCGCACTTGATCGTGCAGGCGCTCAAGCGGATGGTGAATCGCGAGCGGCCCGACGCGACGGCGCTGATTCGTTGCCCGGATCGCTTCTCCTTTCCCTCCGGGCATGCCACCGCGGCGCTGGCGGTCGCCCTGAGCTACGCGTTGACATGGCCCGGCCTCGCCCCGCTGCTGGTGCCGGCCGCGGTGCTGATTGGCTGGAGTCGCGTCGCGCTCGGGGTGCACTATCCCGGCGACGTGCTGATCGGGCAGCTGATCGCGCTGGCCACGGTCGCCGGTGTCGCCCTGGCGGGGTGAGGCGTGACGTGGCGTGGCGCCACTCGTGCCGCGCCCGTCACCCCAATGTGACGCGCTGCCGAGATCTTCTCTCGCATGCGCATCGCACTCTTCTCCGAAGTCTATCGACCGATGGTGAGTGGCGTCTCCCTTGTGCTGCAGCGCCTCGTCCAGGCCCTGGAGCAACGGGGCCACCAGGTCAGGGTCTACGCGCCAGACTATCCGCTCGAGCCGGGTCATCTCGACGATTCCAACATCTGTCGGACGCCGTCGCGCCGGCTCTTCCTCTATCCCGACGTGCGCTGGGGCTTTCCGGAGTGGTCGACGATCCGCGCAGACTTCGCGGCGTTCCGGCCGGATCTCGTCCATGTCGCGACGGAGTTCGCGATGGGCACGACCGGGGTGCGACTCGCACGGGAATTCGACCTGCCGGTGATCGCGTCCGCGCACACCGACTACGAGCGCTACTCCTCCCGCTACCATCTCGACTGGCTGATGCCGGCAGGGTGGCAATACTTGCGCTGGTTCTACGGGCACGCGACGCGAGTGCTCTGCCCCTCGCGACCCTACGAGCGCCACCTGCACGTGCGCGGTGTCCGTCACACGGCGCTGTGGAGTCGTGGCGTCGACCGCGCGCAATTCACGCCCGCGCATCGCGACGCCTCGGTGCGTGCGGAGTTCGGTGTCGCGCTGAATCAGCCGATGGTGCTCTACGTCGGTCGGCTCGCGGCGGAGAAGAACCTCGACCTGTTGCTCGACGCGTGGCGTCAGTTGGGGCCGCGCGACGACGACCCGCGCCTCGTCCTGATCGGCGCCGGTCCACTTGAGGCGGAGTTGCGAGCCGCCACGCCGCCCGGGGTGGTGATGGCCGGCGTGCGCACCGGCAACGCGCTCGGGGCGTGCTACGCCTCGGCCGACCTCTTCGCCTTCCCGTCGAGCACCGAGACGTTCGGCAATGTCCTGCTCGAGGCGATGTCCTCCGGCGTGGCGTCGCTCGCGGTCAGTGCGGGAGGCGTCACCGATTTCGCCGAGCATGCCGTCAATGCCTGGATGGTCGAGCCGGATTCCGCCAGCGCGCTGACCGAGGGACTGCGACGGCTCCTTGATGATGGCGGCCTGAGGCGACGCCTGGCGGCGGGCGGTGAAGCGACGGCGGTCAGTCGCGACTGGAAGTCCATCTTCACCGGGGTGGTGCAGGAGTACGAGCGGGCGCGGGCGCTCGCTCGGCTGGAGTCTGCGGCCTGACGCTGGGCAGTTACCCCAGCGACGCCAACCACGCCTTCATGTCGGCAACCTCGGCCGACCCGATGGTGTGTCCCATCCCCTCATACGAGTGCGCGGTCAGCCGCGCATCCGCCATCCGCAACGCGTGCTGGCCGGCCGCACCATGCTCGTGCGGAATCGCCGCGTCGGCGGTGCCGTGGCCCCAGAAGATCGGCGTCGTGCCGACCGTCTCGGGGGTCGCCGCGACCGTGGGATGGTTGGCAAGGAAGCCGCTGCAGACCATCACGCCGCGCACGCTCCCGGGATGCCGCAGGAGCTGCCCCAGCGCCGTCGTGCCGCCCTGGGAGAAGCCGCCGAGGATGATGCCCCCCGGCAGCCCGTCGAAGCGGGCAGGGAGCGTCTCCAGAAACGCCGTGAGCGACTGCTGGCCCCACTCGAACGACTCCGGGTCCGGTGTCGTGCCGGCGATGTAGCGGTACCAGGCGTAGCCGGTGCCGTAGCCCCAGGGGGCCGCGGGGAAGGGGGCCCGAACCGAGACGATGGTGGCGTGCGGGTGCAGCATGCGACCGAGCGGAAAGAGATCGCGCTCGTCACTCCCGCGGCCGTGCATCAGCACCAGCGCGGGCGCCTCGGGGTCGCCTTCGAGGGTCAGGGCGTGCAGGGGGACGATGCTCGACATGGGAGGCCTCGGTCTGGGGTGGGCCGAAGATAGGTCGGTGCGCGGAATCGGCCAACGCACCGCCTTTCGCCTCGCCCCGGGGGCGACTAGCTTTGCCCCCGTTCCTCGCGGGCAACCGAGGGGAGTCCGGGACGTAGCGCAGTCCGGTAGCGCACTACCTTGGGGTGGTAGGGGTCGCGGGTTCAAATCCCGCCGTCCCGATGTCATGACGCCCCGCCGATCTCACGATCGGCGGGGCCTCGTCATTGCCGGACCCTGGTATCCTCACCCGCCGCGCTTGGCGAGTTCCTTGGTGGCTTCGGTGTGGTTGCGGGAGGCCGCCTTGCGGAGCCATTCCATCCCCGCCGCCTCGTTCTTCGGCGTTCCCTTCCCCCGGAAGTAGGCCTGCGCCGCCTGCCAGGCCGCCTCAGCCGATCCCTTGTCGCCCGCCTTCTTGTACCAGTCGAGCGCCTCGGCTTCGTTCTTGGTCACCCCACGGCCCTTGGCGAGGAACTCGGCGAGCTTCTCCTGACTGGCCACGTCGCCCTGTTCCGCCGCGCGACGATACCAGAGCGCCGACTCCGCCTCGTCCTTCTTGATGCCGCCGCCGTTCTCGAGCCGGAAGGCCAGGGTCTGCTGGGCGCGGAGGAGCCCGCCCGCGGCCGCCTCGCGCAGGAGCGCGATCGCCTCCCCCTGGTTCGCCTTCGCCCCGCGACCGGCCTCCAGCAGGCGGGCGAGCGCCATCTTGGCCTCGAGGTCGCCACCGGAGCTCGCCTTCCGGTACCACTCGACCGCCTTGGCGGGATCGGCGGTCACCCCGCTCCCGCGGTCGTAGAGTGAGCCGAGGATCCGCTGGGCCACCGCCGAACCGGCGGCCGCCTCGGTGGCGCAGGCGTTCGCCGCGCCGAGCCAGTCGCCGTTGGCGGCGGCTCGGCTGCAGCTCGGGCCGGTGGGGGCCTTGGTCGGGGCGGGCGCGGCGGTGACTACGGGAGGTGCGGCGGGAGTCGCTCCCTTGACGCCCGGCTTGGTCACCGGCGGCGTCTTCGGGGCGGCGGTTCCCCCGGCAGGCGCGGAGGTCGGCGGGGCGGCCGGTGGTGTGGTCGCGGCGCCCAGGGCCGCCCCAGACGCCGTCGGCTCCGGGGTGCCGACGGCGGAGGGCACCAGGGTCTCGTCGGTAGTCGTCTGGGCGGGACTGCCCTGAGAGAAGTACCAGCCCACCATCGCCAGAACCGCGACCACCCCCATCAGGATCGACGTCCGCCGTGACGACGCGGCCTTGCCGGGGGCGATCCCCGGTCCGGGCTTCGGTGCCAGGGTGAGGCTGCTGTCGCCCTCGAGCATGGCGGCGAATTCGCGCATCGACGGGAAGCGCTCGTTCGGCTCCTTCGCCATGGCGCGCTGAATCGCGACGTTGATCGGGCCGGGGAGGTCGGGCATCCGCTCGCCGAGCGGCTTCGGCTCACCCACCAGCTGCTGATAGAGCACGGCACGCGTCGACTCGCCGTCGAACGGCAGCGTGCCGCTGAGCATCCGGTAGCCGACGACCGCCAGCGAATACTGATCGCTGCGCGCGTCGATCGACTTGTCGCCGCAGGCCTGCTCGGGACTCATGTACTGCGGCGTGCCGATGATGATGCCCGTGCTGGTGAGCCCTTCGCTCGGATCGCCATCGTCTCCGGCGCCGCCACCGACGACCTTCGCGATGCCGAAGTCCATGAGGAGGACCCGCTTCTCGGGCCCTTCGAGCATCACGTTTTCGGGCTTGATGTCGCGGTGGACAATGCCGGCGTCATGCGCGGCGGCCAGCCCGGAGCAGGCTTCGCGGAGGATCCGCTGCACCTCCTTCACCGGCATCGCGCCTTCGCGCTCCATCACCGTGCGCAGATTCTCGCCGACAATCAACGGCATGATGAGGTAGGCGAGCCCTTCGGCTTCGCCGACATCGTAGACCGGCACGATGTGCGGATGGCGCAGGTTGGCGATCGTCTCCGCTTCGCGGCGGAAGCGCATCACCAGGTCGGGCGAGAGGCCCAGGTCCGGGCGCAGCACCTTCACGGCGAGATCGCGCTTGAGTCGCAGGTCGCGCACGCGGAAGACCTCGGCGAAGCCACCGGCACCGATGCGATCCTGCAGCTCGTACCCAGGGCCGAGGGCGCGCCGCAACTTCTTGCGCAGCTCCGTCGGCCCGACGCCCGAGACGCCCACGGCCACGCGCTCGCCGGTCTCCTTCATCATCCCGACCGGCGTCTCGGTGCCGCACACATAGCAATACGCCGCCATCCCCGGAAGCGGGGTCTGGCAGGTAGGGCAGGCGCGGGTGGGCTGGCTCATGGCGACTCAGGCGAGGAGGAGGCTACCCAGCAAGATATGGCGGTTCCCGAGTCGCTCAAAGGGATGGTGCGGTGGCGCCGCCGGAGGGGTCAGTCCGGGAGCTCCCCGGCGGAAGCCCCGGGGCGCGACGCAAAGAAGGTCGCTCGTCCCGCGCGGGCCGGAAAGGCGAGCAGGTAATGCTCCTTCCACGCGGCGAGGAATGCGGTGCTCTCGGCCTCCCGCACCAGTGCCCAGACGCTGCCGCCAAAGCCCGCGCCGAAGGCGGAAGCGGCGGCAGCCCCGAGTCGTCGTGCACTGCGCACCAATTGCACCGTCTCGGGGACCTGATTGGCCAGTACCGTTTCGGCGAGTTCCTGCGAGCGGTCCACGGCGCTGCCGATCGACTCGGGGTCGCCCTGCTGCAGCCGCTGCGTCACCGAGGGAATGATCGTCTCGCACTCCTCGGCGAACTGACCAAGCCGCGCGACGAGATCATCCCCCTCGGCCGGGTGCTCCATGCGCACCGCCTGCGCGAGCGTCTCCCGTGCCTCGGGACCTGCCGCGAGGGCGGCCAGCAGCGAGTCCGGTGTCGTTCCGCTGATGCGACGCCAGGTCGCGAGCAGCAGCGTCAGCTGTCGGGCAAGACCGTTGTAGTGCTCCTGCACGGCGCCACCCTTCGCGGCGTGCACGCCGGAGACGCCGATCGCGAAGGTCCACCCCGCCGGCAATGCGACCTGTGCCTCGGGGGCGACGGGGAGGAAGCGATACTGGGCCAGGGCGCCGGGTGCGCAGCGGAGGATCGCCGTGTGGTCTTCGCTCCCGCCGTGCGTGCCCACGCCACGATCCGCCCCAAACGGCCCGAACACCTTGCCATTCTCCATGGCCCCGAGGTAACCGGCGAGCGCATCCTGATCCGGAATCGCGTCGCCCCAGCCCGGCTGCTGTTCCATGCGGTTGAAGGCCGCGAGCGGGAGAAAAGTGGCGATCACCAAGGCGCTCGACGACGACAATCCTGACGCCGAGGGCAGCGACGAGATCAGCACCGCGTCCATCCCGGTGTGCGCCCCGGGGAAATCGCGGGCGAGGCGGCGGATCACCGAGATCGGATAGTCGGACCATGCACCCGGCCGCGGCGGTACGTCGGCACGCAGCGGGAGGCGCAGCGTGGTGTGGCGCGAGGCATCGATCAGGCGCACGATGCCGTCACGACGGGGGGAGGCGAGGATATGGAAGCCTCGCTCGACGGCGGCGAGCAACGATCGGCCGCCACCGTAGTCGGTATGCTTGCCGAGGACCTCGATCCGTCCGGGGATCCACCACGCGCGGGCACGCGTCGGATCGCCGACCCGCCGTGCATACGCGGTGGCGACGACGGCGAACTGGCGCGCCGCATGCTCGGCGGCCTCGCCGGTGAGGCCGAGCGCCTCGATGCGACGCGGCCAGTCCTGCATCACGGCGCGCACTGCGCGGTGGCAAGCGCGGCCGCCACGGCGGCGATGTCGTCCTGCCGCGAGAGATCGAGCACGCCGGCGCGCATGGTGACCGCCTGCAATCGCGTTCCGCGTCCGATCGCCAGCGTCACCGCCGTGGGCAGCTCGAGCTCGCCACGCGGCGACGGCGTCACGTCGTGACACGCCGCAAAGAGCGACTGGTCGAGTCGAAAGAGATTCATGCTCACCCACGGCGTCGGCCCGGCGGCCGCGAGCGTGGCCGGGTCCGGCTTCTCGATGATGGCGGCCACGCTGCCGTCCTCGCGAAGGGTGAGGATCGCGAACGACGCGATCCGCCCTGCCTCGATGTTCCCCTGGCGCACCAGGGCCTCGGGGTCGAAGGCCACGAGGCCCGGCCCGCCAAGGCGCACCAGCGCCTGAATGGCGGCGACCGGATAGAGGTTGTCGGCGTTGAGCACCAGCACGTCCCGACCAGCAGCCCACGACTCGGCGGCGAGCACCGCGTCGGCCGTGCCCCGGGGCTCGGCCTGGATGGCCCAGGCCAATCGCACCCGGGTCGGGGGATGCGCCGTGTAGTGGGCGCGGATGGCGGCGTGGTCCGGTGCGACGACGAGACAGACGTCGGTGATGCCGCCATCGGCAAGCGACGAGAGGACGTGGTCGAGGAACGGTCGACCGGCGTCATCGGGGATCATCCCCTTGAGGCCGGCCGCCGCGGCAGCGGCCTGCCGGGGATCGAGCGCCACCCCCTCGGCAGGGCGGCGCATGCGGCTGCCGAGTCCGCGCGCGAGAACGACGGCGGCGGTCGCGGCCGCGACGGTCATGACTCCACCGGACTCGCGCTCCACATCTTCGGCACGATCCGGAGCAGCACCCCGGCGCTGATCACGAAGACGGTGATCCAGAAGGCGGCGGTGCGGGTGTGGCCATAGATCAGCGAGCCGGTGCCGAAGAGCGCGCCATAGACCATGAAGCAGCCGAACATCCAGGCAAGAAAGGCCTGCGGCAGGGAATCGGGCGACGCCGGCAGCCCGGTCTCCGCCCGGATGGACTCCCAGCCCGGACCGGCCGGGCGCACCTTCCGATAGAACGCGAGCAGCACGTTCCGGTCGGTCGGCGCCGTGACGATCGCCGTGGTGACCCAGACTGCGGTGGTGACGGCGATGGTGAGCAACAGCGAGATGTGCGCCGGAATCTGCATCCCCATCTTGTTCGCGATGAAGAAGCCGAGGGCGACGACGAACGAGGAGATCATCGCGGTGATCTCGCACCAGGCGTTGATGCGCCACCAGAACCAGCGCAGCAGGTAGATCAGACCGGTGCCGGCACCGATCGACAGCAGCAACTGGAACGACTCGGCCGCCGTGTCGAGCGCGTAGGTGAGCAGTCCGGCGACGATCATCAGGGCCGCCGTGATCCAGCGGCCGACGCCGACGTAGTGCGCCTCGGTGGCGTCGGTCTTCACGAAGCGGCGGTAGAAGTCGTGCACCAGGTACGACGAACCCCAGTTCAGGTGCGTCACCAGTGTCGACACGTAGGCGGCCAGCATCCCGGCGATCATCAGGCCGAGGAATCCGTGCGGCAGGAACTTGAGCATCGCCGGATAGGCGAGGTCATGGCCGATCAGCCGCGGGTCGACATTCGGAAAGGCGACCTGGATCGATTCGAGGGTCGGGAAGACCAGAATTGACGCGAGCGCGACGATGATCCAGGGCCACGAGCGCAAGGCGTAATGCGCCACGTTGAACAGCAGGGTGCCGCCGAGGGCGTCGCGCTCGGACTTCGCCGCGAGCATCCGCTGGGCGATGTACGACCCGCCGCCCGGTTCAGCCCCCGGATACCAGACCGACCACCATTGGAGCGTGAGCGGAATCACGAACAATGTCAGCGTCAGCGGCCAGTTGCTGAAGTCCGGCACCAGCGAGAGCGTCGACTCGGGCAACTTGGCCACCAGCCCGGCCATGCCGCCGACCTCCGGCTGCTTGAGCGCGAAGTACATCGCCGAGAAGGCGCCGGTCATCGCGATGCCGAACTGGATGAAGTCGACGACGAGGACGCCCCAGAGCCCCGAGCTCGCCGCGAAGGCGACGTTGAGGACGCCGCAGATCACCAGCGTCTGCCACATCGGCCAGCCGAGGACGATCGAGGCGATCTTCGCGGCGGCGAGGTTGACCGACGCCATGATGAAGCAGTTGAAGAAGAGGCCGAGATAGACCGCCCGGAAGCCGCGCACGAGCGTCGCGGCGCGACCGCTGTAGCGCAGCTCGTAGAACTCGAGGTCGGTGAGGACGCCGCTTCGCCGCCAGAGCCGCGCGAAGAAGAAGACCGTCGCCATCCCGGTGAGCAGGAAGGCCCACCACTGCCAGTTGCTGGCGACGCCGCCGGTCCGCACGAAGTTGGTGACGAGGTTCGGCGTGTCGGTGCTGAAGGTGGTGGCCACCATCGAGACACCGATCAGCCACCACGGCGCCGACTGCCCCGACGTGAAGAATTCCGCGGTGCTCGAGCCGGCGCGCTTCGCCAGCAGGATGGGCGGGATCGCGCAGATGACGATGGAGGCGAGCACGATCCCCCAGTCGAGCAGGGTCGGATTCACGCGCCCGTCCGTGGCCGCTGCCAGGCGCCGTTGGAGAAGTCGGGGAACTTCATCGGTGCGCTGCCCTTGGCGAGTGACGCCTCCGAGAGCGGCCACGGTGCGCTCCACGCCGCCGCATCATAGACGTCGAAGTCGGGCGGCAGGCCCTCGCGCATGCACTCGACCAGTCGGAACGCCATGATGTAGTCCATGCCGCCGTGGCCGCCCTTCTGCCGCGCGATGGCACCGACGCGCTGCCAGAGCGGGTGCGTGTGCTCCGCCTTGAAGCCGTCGACCGGCTTGAAGGATTCCCCGCCCGGCTGCCCGTCGAGGTAGATGCGGCCCGGGTAGTCCTTGAAGACACCCTTGGTGCCGCGGACGGAGTTGAGGCGGTCGTACGGCGTCGGGAGCGTGACGCAGTGCTGGAGCAGGATGGTCTTGCCGCGCATCGTCTTGATCAGCGACGAGTTGATGTCGCCCGCCGTGTACTTCTCCTGCCACTTCGGCGAGTCCTTCGGCACCTTCGCCTCGCGCCACTGCGAGAGCCCGCGCTCGGGCGTCGACATCGAGACGAGGTAGTCGAAGCGATCGCCCTTGTGGATGTCGAGATACCACGACACCGGGCCGAGGCCGTGCGTCGGATAGAAGTTGCCGTCGCGATTGGTGTGCGGCTTCCGGCGCCACAGCCCTTCATCGCGATCCTCGAAGAGGATGCCGCGCAGGTCGTGGATGTAGGCGGCCTCGGCGTAGAGGATCTCGCCGAAGAGTCCCTTCTTCACCATCGTGTCGACCAGCATCTCGTTGAAGTCGTAGCAGCAGTTCTCCATCATCAGGCAGTGCTTCCGCGTCTGCTCCGAGGTGCGGACCAGTTCCCAGCACTCGGCGAGCGACGTCGCGGCCGGCACTTCGGTGGCGGCGTGCTTGCCGGCCTTCATTGCCGCGAGGCAGACCGGCGTGTGCCAGGGCCATGGCGTGGCCGTGTACACGATGTCGATGTCGTCGCGCTTCACCAGTTCCTCGAACGCACGCTCGCCGTTGCTGTACGTCGCGGGGGCGGGCTGGCCGGCGTCGGTGACGCGCTTGGCGGCGCGTGCCACCTTCGCGGGGACGATGTCGCAGAGCGCGGTGATCTGCACGCCATCGACGGCCAGCAGTTCGCCGAGGACCGAGCTGCCGCGAAGCCCGGTACCGACGATCGCCACCCGCACCTTGGCATGGCGAGCGAACGGCACGCCCATCATCGTCGCCGCCGCGGGCGTCGTCTGGGGGGGTGGCGTCGGGGTCGCGTGGCTCTCGGTGCTGGAAACGGCGATCGCGGCGCTGGCGGCGCCAGCAGCCTTGAGCAGGTCGCGCCGGGAGAGCGGCGCGTCGGCAGGTCCGTGCGGCATCTGGAAGTCTCGGCTTGGAAGGGGACGCCCCGGCGCGGTGCCCGGAGCCGCACGGATTGTAGCGGGACGCCACGCCCGGCGCGAGGTGCCCGATGTCGTCCTATCTTTGGGATACCCCATGACCACACCCCACGCGCGCGCTCCGCTCGGCTTCGCCGCCGCCCTCGCCACCGTCGTGGCCAACATCGTCGGCACCGGCGTCTTCACGACGCTCGGCTTTCAGGTGCTGGGGACCACGGATGGATTCGCGCTCCTCGCGGCCTGGGGCATCGGGGGAGTGATCGCCGTGGCCGGGGCCCTCTGCTACGGCGAGCTCTCGGCGGCGATCCGCGGGTCGGGTGGGGAGTACCGCTTTCTCGGCCGGATCTATGCCCCTGCCGTCGGGACCGTGGCCGGCTGGGTCTCGGTCGCGGTCGGCTTCGCGGCGCCGGTCGCGCTCGCCGCCATGGCGCTGGGTCGGTATGCCGGTCCGCTGCTCGAGATCCCGGCGGGTTCCCTGGCCGTCGCCGCCATCGTCGCCGCCACCGGCGTGCACCTCCTCGCGCCGGCGGTTGGCGGCAAGGTGCAGGTGGTGGTCACCACCGTGAAGGTGCTGCTCATCCTCGCCTTCGTGGCGATGGGATTGACCGCGTCCGGCACGGCACTGAGCGTGGCGCCGACGGCAGCCTCCATGGGGCAGATGACCAGCGGCGCCTTCGCGATCTCGCTGATCTTCGTCTCGTACGCCTACACCGGCTTCAACGCGGCGGCGTACTTCCAGGGCGAGGTCGTGAATGCCGAACGCAACGTGCCGCGCGCGCTGGTGCTCGGCACGCTGCTGGTCACGGCGCTCTACATGGGATTGAACTGGGTCTTCCTGCGCACCACCCCGATCACCGAGCTCGCGGGGCAGGTCGAGATCGGGGCCATTGCCGCCGGGCACATCTTCGGCGACGCGGGGGGTCGGTTGATGAGTGGGGTCATCGCCCTGCTTCTCATCTCCACCATTTCGGCGATGACGCTCGCCGGCCCCCGCGTGATCGAGGCGATGGCGGAGGACAATCCGCCGCTCCGGCCGTTGGCACAGCGCACGGCAACGGGCAGTCCGAGCCGCGCGGTGTTGTTGCAGGGCGGCCTCGCGTTGCTCTTCGTGCTGACCGATTCGTTCGAGGGGATCCTCACCTACGCCTCCTTCACCCTGAATCTCTTCATGGTGCTGGCGGTGGTCGGCGTGATCCTGCTCCGCAAGCGGGAGCCGACGCTGCCGCGCCCGTATCGGGTCTGGGGCTATCCGTGGACGCCACTCTTCTTCGCGGCGTTCTCGAGCTGGTCGTTGCTGGTGGTCGTGCGCGATCGCCCGATGGAGGCGGTGGGCGGCGTGGTGACGTTGGGAGTGGCGGCGCTGCTGACGTGGCTCGTGGCGGCGGTGCCGGCCGACGAGTCGGGGGCGGCTTAGCTGCCGCTGGTGCGGCTGACGAGCAGGGAATCGAAGAGCGTGATCGGCGGCGCATCGTCGGCACCGCCAAAGATGCGCCGGGCGCCCTTCCACCAGGTCTTGGCCCTGGTCCCCGTCGGCAGGGCGGCTTCGACGACGCCCGTCCGGCGATTCGCCGCATGGACATACTTCCCGTCGCCGACGTAGATGCCGATATGGCTGACGGTCTTGCCCTTGCCGAAGTAGAGCAGGTCGCCCGGCCGGAGTTGGGTCGGGTCCTTCGGCACTTCGATGCCGGCCTTGGCCTGCTCGCGCGAGGTGCGCGGCAGATCCAGATTGAACGCGGCCATCACCCACTGCACCAGCCCGCTGCAGTCGAACGCCTTCCCCGGCGCCTTCGCGCCGAGCTTGTAGCGGGTGCCGATCTGCGCCTTCGCCAGTGTCACCAATGAATCCGAGGGTGCATCCTTCGCGAACATCTTGGAGATGGTCGTGAACGGCTTCTCGTCGCGCGAGAACCCTGCGGACTGCGCACTCGCCGACACCGGACTGCTCGCGGCCAGGACGGCGGCGAGCAGGGCGGGGTGCACGAGGCGGCGCAACAGGGGCACGGGGACTCTAGAGCAAAGGAGCGAGTAATGGCGACCGGTCATTCTAGTGTCGGATCACCACTTCGGCTACCCCAGCGAATGTTTCGATCTGCACCAAATGACTATTTCACCGCAAAGGT
Source organism: Gemmatimonadota bacterium (assembly GCA_016720805.1). NCBI lineage: Bacteria > Pseudomonadati > Gemmatimonadota > Gemmatimonadota bacterium. The sequence continues at coordinate 134,064 of JADKJZ010000001.1, forward strand.
GATCCGAACCACGCCAGTCACCTCCTTGTCCCGATCGCTGGTGTCGTACATCCCGTAGTCATTCACCTCGGTGGAATTCCGCTTGGTCACCTGGAAGACCACCGACCCTGACGGCCTTCAGGCGCCCCGTCTTCGCTCCCACAGCCCCCAGGATCTCATCGGCGCGGGTGCGGGCGTCCTTGGTGGCCTCCGCCAGCAGCGGCCCTCGAATGTCCGGCAGCTTGGCGTAGAGGTACTCCGGCGCCTGGCCGACCACACCGACTCCCGCCCCGAGCAGCCCCGAGAGGTCGCCGGCCAGTGCCGCCACCTTGTCGACATCCGGTGAACGGAGCTCGACCTGCTGCGTGACGCGGTAGCCGAGCACACGCCCGGTCTCATTGCCGTTGATGTACTCGTTGACCACCATCGTGAACGGCGCGCGCACCGTGATGCTCGAGTCGGGGAAGCCCTGGGCCGTGAGGAACGCCCTGGTCTGCTCGGCGCCATCGCGGGCGATGCGCGCGGCATCGGCCTGCGTTCCGGCCTGACGGCCGACGTCGAGTCGCCACACCGCGAGATCTGCCCGGACCAGCCGCTTGGCCGATCCGGTGACGGTGATGTCGTCGTTGGCGCGCTTGAGCCCGCTGACCGCGCCCGCGGCGACAAGTGCCGCAAGCACGATGGAAATGCCGAGGATCAGGGCGGGGCGGGTATTCGGCTGGTCACTCATCGACGGCTCCTAGAGAATGCGCTGGCCGAAGGCACTCGCCATCAGCTCGACCGCGAGTTCCGCGGTCTGATTGTACGAGTCGAGCACGGGGTTCACCTCGACCAGGTCGAGCGAGACCACGCGACCGCTGTCCCACAACATCTCCATCGCGAGGTGCGCTTCGCGGTAGGTGACGCCGCCGCGCACCGGTGTGCCCACACCGGGCGCATCGCGCGGGTCCACAAAATCGAGATCGAGGGAGACATGCAGCCCCGTCGTCCCCTCGCTGACCTTCGCGATGGCCTCGGCGAGGATGGTGCGGAGGCCGCGCTCGTCGATGTCGCGCATCGTGTAGATCGTCACGCCGTACTCGCGCGCGTGGGTCCTCTCGGCCTGATCAAGGTCGCGCGCCCCGATGATCACCAGGTGCTCGGGACGCACCGCCGGCGCGGGCCGCGCAATCGATGCCATCCCCGGGTCGCCGTGGCCGAGCAGGTGCGCGACCGGCATGCCGTGGACGTTGCCACTGAGCGTGCTCTCGGGGGTGTTGAGGTCGGCGTGGGCGTCGAGCCAGATCACGCCGAGGCGCTCGCCCCGTTCGGCGAGCGCGGTTGCGACGCCGGCGATCGAGCCGGCGGCCAGGGAGTGGTCGCCACCGAGCACGACCGGAATGCGACCACCCCGCACGATGTCGGCGGTGCGGGTGGCGATGTCGGCGCAGATGCCGGTGATGGTGGGGAGGAATCCGATGCCGCGTCCCACACCGAGCGTCTCGCGCGTGGGAATCGGGACGTCGCCCGTGTCGACCACATCGTGGCCGAGGCGTTCAAGGCGCTGGGCAAGCTGGGCGAGGCGGACGGCGGAGGGGCCCATCTCGACCCCGCGCCGTGAGGCGCCGAGGTCGAGGGGCACACCGAGCAGGGCGAGGGAGGCCATGCCCGTAAGCTACCGGATCGTCTCGCCCGGCGCGGGGGTGAGGACGCGGCCTTGGAGACCGACCGGCAGGTGGCGCTTCAGCTCCTCTGGCGTCCCGGGCAGGCCCGGGAACGTGGCATAGTGCTGCGGGACAATCCACGTCGGCTGGACCAGTTCGCACGCCTTGGCCGCCTGCCGCGGACCCATGGTGTAGAAGTCACCGATCGGCAGCATCAGAATGTCGGGGTGGTACATCTCGCCGATCAGCGCCATGTCGCCGAAGACCCCGGTGTCACCGGTGTTGTAGATCACCAGATCGTGCGGGCACTCCAGGACGAAGCCGCATGGAGTACCGATCTCACGCGGGCGGCCATCGGTCGTCGCGAGGGAGGAAGAATGGAACGCCTGGACCAGCGTTGCCGTCACGCCATGCGTGGCATACGAGCCGCCGATGTTGAAGGCCACCACCTGCTCCTCCGGGGCCCCCTCAGCAACGAGCTCCATCCCGAGCTCGACGCTGCAGAGGACCTTCGCGCCGGTGGCCTTCGCCAGAGCCACCGTCTCACCGATGTGATCGCCATGCCCGTGTGTCACGCAGATGACGTTTGCCGTTGCGGCGAGCTCCGCGGCGTTCGCCGGCGCCTTCGGATTCGATAGCCACGGATCGAATAGCAGCGACGGCCCACCCGGAATGTCGAGGTGGAAGGCCGAGTGGCCGAGCCAGGTCAGGGAAACTCCGAGTGGCGACGTCATGGTGAGTTCCATGTCAGAGATGATGGATCATGGATGATGGATGATGGATACTGCCTGCGAGGCGATTCAAGCTGGCCTCGCGGTCGCCCTCATCATCCATCATCCATCATCCATGATCCATCATCTGTAGAATGTGTTAAACACAAACCGATACGTCCCCGCCGGCTGGGCCCGGAACATGACTTCGGGGCCGTACAGATACAGCGTACCCTGACCGACGGTCGCCTGTGCCATGGCGATGCCATCCTTGAGGTAGTCCTGCCCGATGGCCCAGCCGGAGCGCAGCGGCTTCTCGGCCGTGTAGCGGGCGATCGGCGTGACACCCTTTGCCGCGGCATCGGGGAGGAGGCGCCACACCGGGGAGTTGTCGAAGAAGACGTCGGTGGCGGGGCGCGCCCCGCGGGCCACGGCGACCGTGGTGTCGACGCTGGTGACGAGGACCGAGCCGGGGATGTAGAACTTGTCGCTCGAGATCGGGCGCGTGGTGCCGTTGGCCTGCTTCTCGGTGATCTGGCTCTCGACCGGCAGCGTCAGCGCCGCGGCGAGATTGGTCGCCGACGAGCCGATCGCGACAACGCGACCGCCCTGCTCGAGGAAGCTCTTGATCTGGGGGATCGTGGTCGCCGCCGAGACGTTGCCGAGCTGATCGCGGAATTCGGCGGGCAGCGTCATCGGATCGAGCACGCGACCACCGCCGCCACCACCGCCGCCCCGTCCGCCACCGGTGCCGGGGATGGCGCCGTTCACGAAGAGCAGCACGTCGAATTGCTGACGGAGGTTGCCAGCGTCAAGCGTCGGCGCATAGACCACCGTGAACGGCATCTCGTACTGTTCGAGAATCCACCGCGTCCATCCCGACTCCATTGAGCCGCCATAGCGGTCCCACAGCCCGATGCGGAGCGGCGTCACTGCCGTGCCGCGCTGCGCCAGCGTCGTCGCCGTGGTCGGGAGCGCGCGATCGCGCGCCATCTCGCCCAGCACCTTGGCCGCTGCGGAGGAGGCGGGGACGAGGAAGTCGCCGTTCGGGAGACGCTCGACCTTCTGTTTCGCCTTGAGTAGGCGGTTCACCGCGACGAAACCGTCGGTGGACCCGGCCGGGACGCGCCATGCCTTGGCCTTGGTGTCGAAGGCGGCCGCGTCGGGGCGAACGTCCTCGGTGGTGATCGGGGCGAGCGGGGCCTGGAACGGGTCGAGGATCCGATCAAAGCTGACGCCCATCTGATACGCCAGCGTGTAGCCGGCGTTGTCGTACGGCCGCTTTGGCGGGCCGCCGGGGTACTGCAGGTCGGTCGGGTGCCACTGCGGCTCGAACATGTCGAGCACATGCGGCCGGAACGCCTGGTCGGTACGGACGACGAACGAGCCCTTCGGGTACCGCGTACCCCCGATGCTGAAGTCCGCGGTCGCCTTCTGCACTTCAATGCCCGAGGTGGAGAGCGCCTGCAGGAAATCGAGGGCGTTGCCGATCTCGGCCTGGTTGGCCGGGATGACGTAGGCGCGTGGGTCACGGCGCGCCGGATCGCGGAGCGCGGCGGCCTGCGCCTGCGTCGAGGTGCCGGCAGCGCGCGCCGCGTCGATCAGCACCGGGGTCGTGGTCCACGTGTCGGTCGAGCCGCGCGCGATCGAGTTGCGCCCCATCTGCCAGAAGTCGAACAGCAACTCCTCGCGATAGCGGGAGGCGTAGTCGAGGATCGCCCGATTCGCCGTCATCGAGTAGTCGATCGATTGCCGGAAGCGCCACACCTGCGGCGCGATCGGGAACTGGCCGCTGCCGCTCGGCAGTTGCCGCGCGAGCACGAGCGGAATCGTGGTCGGGGTCGGCGAGCCGATCGTCTCGGTCAAGATGCCGATCATGTTGTGGAAATAGCCCGCCGTGCGGAGCCCGCCGTTCCACCAGGTGGAATACGACGAGGCTTCCTTCGAGACCACGCCCGGCTTCCCTTCGGAGGCGAAGCGGCGCTGCATGCCCATCGCCACGAAATCGAGCCCGGTCGGGATCATCGGGTCGAAGACGTAGTTGAACGGATCGCGGAACGGCGGCGCGAACATCACCGAGCCCGCGGGGCCGGTCTGGTGGTGGTTGTAGATGACCTGCGGAAACCACGTCCGATAGAGCGTCCGGCTGATGTTGCGCGACTCCACCTGCGCGTTGCGATAGAAGTCGCGGTTGTTGTCGTGGCCGACGTACTTCTGGTAGAGGCGCGGCAGGTCGCCCATGTTCCGTCGCAGCGTGTCCGGGTTCCGCATGTACCACGACGAGACCAGTTCCATCCCATCGGGGTTTGCGTGGGTGACGAGGATGATCACGTCGTCGAGGATCCGTGTCGTCTCGGCGTCATCCTGCGAGACGAACTGCCAGACCATCTCGAGCAGCTGCTGCGCACCGAGCACTTCGGTCGCGTGGAGTCCGCCGTCGATCCAGATCACCGACTTGCCGTTCGCCGCCAGGCGCCTGGCGGTGGCCTCGTCGACCCGGCCCGCGGCGAGCAGCGCGTTGTTCTTCCGGTACTCCTCACGCTTCGCCAGGTTCGCGGGGGAGGAGAGGATCGCCATCAACTGCGGCCGCCCCTCGGCGGTCGTGCCGATCGTGTCCAGCTCCATGCGCGGCGACTCCACCGCCAGCTTCTCCCACCACCGCTGCAACTGGGTGTAGGTCGCCAGCTGATAGTCGGCGCCGATCTTGAAGCCGAGCGCCTGCTCCGGCGTCGTCAGACGAGCCTGGGCCGGGAGCGAGAACGGAAGCGCGAGCAGAAGCAGGAGACGGAGTGATGTGCGCATGCGGGGGCTCGTGAAAAGGGATGATGGATGATGGATGATAGATGATGGATGGGCGATGAATTCGGGGGAGGGGTCAGGGCAGCGGATCACCGATGATCCATCATCCATCATCCATCATCCTTCGCCGAAGCACCGAGTCCAGCCAGTCGTCCGGTGACCCACGCCCAGACAAAGTTGTAACCCCCAATCGGCCCGAACGCATCCAGCAGTTCGCCGGCGAGGAAGAGTCCGGGATGGATACGGCTCTCCATGGTGGCGGGTTGGACTTCGCCCAGCGCCACGCCACCGCCGGTGACCTCGGCCTTCTTGTAGCCCTCGTCGCCGCTCCAGGGGAGCGGGTAGCGCGTCAGGGCGGCCACCAGCGCCTTGCGGCCGTTGCGCGGGAGCTGGGAGAGCTTCCGAGTCGGGTCGATGCCGACATCGGCCAGCAGGCGATCGGCGAGTCGCGTCGGCAGCTCACGACGGATGACCGTCCCCACCTGATGCACGGCCGGGGCAAGGAACGCTTCCCACGTGGGGGCATCGTAGGCGGTCCACTGCACCGTGATCGTCGCGGGGGGCTCCTCCGCGAGGCCGCCACGGACCGCGACATGCGAGATGTCGAGGACAGCCGGCCCGCTGTAGCCACGATGGGTGAAGAGGAAACCGCCACTTGCCTCGCGACGTTCCGTGGCGTTCTTCGCCTCGATGGTGACCGGGAGCGAGACGCCGGCGAGGTCCGCGAAGATGGGCGGGTCGAGCGTCAGCGGGGTGAGGGCAGGGTAGGTCGGATGGATGGTGTGGCCGAGCGCGCCGAGGGCACGATAGGCGAAGCCGTCCGACCCGGTCTTGGGGACGGAGAGCCCACCGGTCGCCACGATCACGGCGTCGGCGCGAATCGTCCGGCCACCGGCGAGGGTGATCCCCCACCCTGACGTGAGCGGATCGAGGGCGGTCACTTCGACGCCCGACTGCCACTCGACGCCGTGCGCCTTCGCGGTCCGCACCAACCCGTCGCGCACCGCGCGCGCGCTGTTCGCCACCGGGAAGAGCTTGCCGGTTTCCTCCTCGAGCCGGAGCGGCAAGCCGACTTCCTCCTCGAAGAAGCTGCGTTGATCTTCGAGCGGCCACCCTCGCAGGATCATCCGGAGTGAATTGGGGGAGGAGGCCGTGACATAGCGGGTGGTGTCGAGGTGCGAGGGCAGGATGTTGCAGCGGCCGCCCCCGGATATCAGGATCTTGCGTCCCCCGTCCGGGGTACGCTCAAGCAGGACGACGCGCGCGCCGCCCTTGGCCGCATGGATGGCGGCGAGGAGCCCGGCGGCGCCGGCGCCGAGGACGGCGACGAGCGGAGGTGAAGTGGACACTCGCGAAACCTAGCCACCTGCGGGGCTATTTTTCTTCCATGACCCAGCCAGCCCTCCCCCGGCGCCCCGCCCCGTCCCCCGTCCGACCATCGCCCCTGGTCGATGTCGCGGCGCTCAAGGCGTTGCTCGACGGCCCCGAGGTCGGGGTCCGGGACTTCGTTCGCCAGCGGCTCACCGATCCGCGCTTTGCCTACGTCTATGGGCTCTCGCACCATGCGTACCGCGAGGTGGTCCTCGGCTGGCTGCGCGAGCTGGCGAAGGACGGCCTGGGCGCGTTGGCGGTGGCGCCGCAGTACGGCGGGGCCGGACGACCACGCGACTTCCTCGCCTCGTTCGAGACGCTCGCCTTCCACGACCTCTCGCTGACCATCAAGTACGGCGTGCAGTTCGGGCTCTTTCAAGGCAGCGTGATCCTCCTCGGCACCGAATGGCACCACCGCACCTTCCTGCCGAGCATCTCCAGCGGGGAGCTCCTCGGTGCGTTCGCGATGAGCGAGCTCGGCAGCGGCTCGAATGTTCGCGACCTCGAGACCACCGCCACCTACGACGCTGCGACCGAAACGTTCGTGATTCACACGCCCCACGGCGGCGCCCACAAGGAATGGCTCGGCAACGTCGCGTGCCACGGCGCGATGGCGACGGTCTTCGCGCAGCTGATCGTCGGCGGCATGCGGCACGGTGTCCACGCCTTCCTGGTGCCGATTCGCGATGCGTCGGGGGCGGCCGCGCCTGGCGTGCGTATCGGCGACACCGGCATCAAGGAAGGGTTGAACGGCGTCGACAATGGCCGGCTCTGGTTCGACCAGGTGCGCATCCCGCGTCTGCACCTCCTCGACCGCTTCGGACACGTGGCCGCCGACGGGACGTACAGCTCGCCGATCGAGAGCCCGGCGCGGCGCTTCTTCACGATGATCGGCACCCTCGTCGGCGGCCGGATCACCATCGGCCTGTCCGCACTCTCTGCGGCGAAGAGCGCGCTCACCATCGCGATTCGCTACGGCAACCGGCGCACGCAGTTCGGTCCCGAGGGCGGCAACGTCACCAAGCTGCTCGATTACCGCACCCACCAGCGTCGACTCCTGCCGGCGCTGGCGTCGTCGCTGGTCCTCGACATGGCGCTCTCTCGACTCGTCGATCGTTTTGCCGCCTTGCAGGACGGCGGGGGGCACGAGGGAGAGAGTCGCGAGGTCGAGGGGCTTGCGGCCGGGCTCAAGGCCTACACCGCCTGGCTGGCGCAGCAGGCCGTCACCGACGCGCGCGAATGCTGCGGCGGGCAGGGCTACCTGCAGGTGAATCGCCTCGCGGTGCTGCGCGGCGACATCGATGTCTGGACGACGTTCGAGGGCGACAACACCGTCCTGATGCAGCTGCTCGCGAAGGGACTGCTGACGGGGTACAAGCAGGAGTTCGCCGAGATGGGGGTGATCCGGTTGCTCACGCGGCGGGCCCGGGCAGCACTGAAGGCGATGAACCCGGTGACGGCGCGTCGCGACGACGAGGACCACCTCCGCGACCCGGTGCAACAGGCCGACCTGCTCCGCTACCGCGAGGAACGGCTGCTTGACGCCGCCGCGCGCCGGTTGCGCGCCGGGATGAAGAAGGATCCTCTCGGGGCGATGCAGGATGTGCAGGACCACCTGATGCACCTCGCCACCGCGCACGTCGAACGCGTCGCCTTCGACGCCGTGCAGGAGGAGATCGAGCGGGCGCAAACCTCGCTTCGTCCGTTGCTCATGCTCGTCCGCGACACCTTCTGGGCGTCGGCGGTCGAGCGCGACATCGGCTGGTTCCTGATGAACGGCGTGGTGGAGACGCCGAAGGCCAAGGCGATTCGCTACCTGGTCAACAACTGCATCCAGGAGATGCGGCCGATCGCCGAGCAGATCACCCAGGCCTTCGCGATCCCCGACCAGGTGCTGGCGGCGCCGATCGCCTTCGACGCCCTCCCAACGAGACACGGATGACCGCGAACGGCGAACCGCGAACTGAGTCCGCTGCGATGCCATCCTTGTTCACGCCAGGGGGAATTGCACGTTGGCAGGCGCACCTCAACGGCTCGGCGGTGTTCGCCGAGGCCGCCGCGGGATGGGTCGGGACGCTGGTGCTCGTCGCCTCGGATGTGGAACCACCGTCGCACACCCTCGTCCGCGTCGATGATGGGCGCTGCACTGAGGCGAGAACCGCGGATGTGGCTGATCGGGATCCCGCCGATTTCGTGCTCGCCGCGACCACCACGACCTGGCTCGCGCTCATCGCCGGTCGCACGACGCCGACAATGGCCGCGATGACCGGCCGCCTCCACCTCGAGAAGGGCGACCTCTTCGCCCTGATCCCGCATGCGAAAGCGGCGGCCGAGCTTCTCGCTGCGGCCGCCGACTAGATCCGTTCACCCCGCGGCTGAAGCCGCGGCTCGGCGAAATATCACCCTTTCTTGAGGGTGATCCCGCCGTTCACCGTCTCGACGCTGAGCCGGCGCCCGCCACGACCGATCTTGCCGGTGAACGACTTCGGCCCCCACTTCCCCTCGATGGTCACCGGAAAGTCGCTGCTGATGCCGCCGTTCACGGTTTCGCCGCTGATGTCGGCATCGAGGCCGGTGGGGAAGACGAGGTCGACGCCGCCATTCACCGCCGAGACCTTCAGCGTGCCGTCCCAATCGGCCTTGGTGAACTTGGCCTTGATGCCGCCATTGACCGTCTCGAGGTGGCTGGCCGTCGTTCCGCTGAAAGTGATCGCGCCGTTGACGGACTCCAGGGCGGCCGATGCCTCGAGCCCGGTCGCGGTGATGTTGCCATTCACGCTCTCGGCATCGACCAGCACACCCGCCGGGACTCGCACTTCGTACCGCATCTCGACCTGGTCATAGTTGTCGCGGCCGCGTGACGAGGAGGAGTTCTCGCCATCGCACGTCTTCCGGTTCGGGTCGCGGTTGGTGTAGATGGTGCAGATCCGCACCGTCCCGCCGCGCTCCTCCATGATCGCCTTCACGTAGGAGCCGTCGCCCTTGATCACCCGCTTGGTGACGATCACCTCAGCGGTGCGCCCGGTGCCCTGCGTGATCACCATCGGCCCGTTGATGTTCTCGAGGGCGAGCGTGCCCCCGGCGGCGATCGTCGGGGTGAAGCGGGTCTCCTGGGCCGCCAGGGGGGCGGCGGCCACGAGGAGGGAGGCGAGCAGGGTGCGGCGCATGGGCAAGCTCCGAAGAGGGAGAGTCGGGGTTCCTGACTGAGACGTGGGCGACCCGTGAATGGTTGCAGGCTACCGCTTCTGCAGCCGGATCGCCCCATCCACGGTGCTCAGCCGCAACGCTGGCCCGCCGTCGCCGAGCGTGCCGCGGAACTGGCGCGGGCCCCACTTCCCCGAAGTGGTCAGCGGGAAGTCGCTGCTGAAGGTCCCGTCGACCGAAGAACCGGAGACGTCGAGGCCGACACCCGACGGGACTCGGACGGTGATGGCGCCGTCGACCGTCCGGTAGTGCATGCCGGCCTTCGGCATCTCGGCCACGGTCACGTCGATGTCGCCATCGACGGTCGAGATCGACTCCGGCGCCCGACCCGAGACGATGACGTCGCCGTCGACGGTGGTGATGGTGGCCTTGCCCGTCAGGTCGGAGACGTGCACGTCGCCGTCGACCGTGGTCACCTGCAGCGCCGCACCTTCGGGGAGCCGCACCTCGTACGACATCTCGACGTCGAGCGGATCGCGATATCCACTGCGGTTGCGGCCACGGCGGCCGGTGCAGCTGGTGCGATCGTCGTCCGTGTCGTCGAGGTAGAGGGTGCAGACGCGGATGCCGTCATCACTCTCCTCCATCACCGCCTTCACCAGGGCGCCATTCCCCTTCCGAACGGTCTTCCGCGCGATGATCTCCGCCGTCCGACCGCTGGCCGGCGTGACGCGGACGTCGCCGTCGATGTTGCTCAGGGAGAGTGTCGCACCGCGCGCCAAGGCGTGGGTGAAGCGGGTCTCCTGCGCGGTGAGCGGGGCACTGCTCGCGAGGCTGCCGAGCAACAGGACGGTCAGGGCGATCGGGCGGGACATGGCTTCTCCTTGGCGGTTCGGTCGGAACGGAGTGATGATTCCCTCAGACGCCGTATCCCCCCGCAGGGTTGTCACCTCAGGAGCCGCCAATGTCCCAGCCCTTCGATCGCCGCACCTTTCTCGGCCTCGCCACCGCCGCCGGCCTCCCGATCGCACTGGCCGACCAGCTGTGGGCCGATGTGGTCCCGCCGGCTGCCAACGCACCAGAGGCCGTTCTGGCACTGCGGGCACTCACGAAGGAGCAGCTCGCCGCCGCCGAGGCGGTGCTGGGGATCAGCTTCACCGATGCCGAGCGCGAGATGATGCTCTCGACGGTCGACGGGACGCTTGCCTCGCTCGCCAAGCTGCAGCAAGTGCCGCTGCCGAACTCGGTCGTACCGGCGCTCCACTTTGACCCGCGCCCGGCGGGGGCGACGGCCGTCGGTCAGCCCATCACTGCGCGGGTGCCGCGCCGACGACCCAATCCGCTGGTGCTGCCGACCACCGACTCGGACTGGGCGTTCGCCTCGGCGGAACAGCTCGGGCGCTTGATCCGAGCCGGGCACGTGACCTCGCGGCAACTGGTCGATCGCGCGCTCGCGCGCTACGCGCAGTTCGACCCGATCCTCAAGTGCGCCATCACGCTCACGCCGGAGCGGGCGCGTGCGCAGGCCGATGCGCTCGACGCCGAGGCGAAGCGCGGGAGCTTCCGCGGGCCGCTGCATGGCGTGCCCTACGCCGCGAAGGACCTCTTTGCGGTGCCGGGCTATCCGACCACCTGGGGGTCTCCACTCTTCAAGGAGCAGCGGCTTGAGGAGACGGCCGCGGTGGTCGAGCGGCTCGACAAAGCGGGCGCCGTGTTGGTGGCCAAGACCTCGCTCGGCGAGTTCGCGCAGGGTGATGTCTGGTTCGGCGGAATGACGCGCAACCCGTGGAACACGGAGCAGGGATCGAGTGGGTCCTCGGCCGGGTCGGCGAGCAGCGTGGCGGCGGGCCTCGTCCCGTTCGCGATCGGCACCGAGACACTCGGCTCGATCGTCTCGCCCTGCACGCGCTGCGGCGTGAGCGGTCTGCGTCCGACCTTCGGCCGGATCTCGCGGCATGGGGCGATGGCGCTCTCGTGGACAATGGACAAGGTCGGCCCCATTGCTCGCCATGCAGGTGACTTGGCACTCGTCTTCGACGCCGTGCACGGCGCCGACCCGCGCGACCCGTCGACGCGGACGATGCCGTTCCGCTACGAGCCCGATCGGTCGCTCGCGAACGTGCGCATCGGCGTACATCCCTCGCTTGTCGAGCCGGCGGCGGATGCCTCGGCACCGCAGCGCGCTGCCTACACGGCGCAGCGCCCCGTCCTCGATGCGCTGATCAAGGCGGGTGCGACGCTGACGCCGATCGTCTGGCCCGAGACGCTGCCGACCGACGCGATGCGCACCATCCTCACGGTCGAGGCGGCGGCCGCATTTGAGGAGATCACCCGCACCAATCGCGACGACCAGATGGTGCAGCAGAATCGAGGTGCCTGGCCCAACACTTTCCGGGCGGCGCACATGGTGTCGGCGGTCCAGTACGTCCAGGCCAACCGCGCGCGCACGCTCCTCATGCAGCAACTCGCGACACTCTACGCGACGGTCGACGTGATCATCGCGCCGACCAACGCCGGATCGGTGCTGACGGCGACCAACCTGAGCGGCCATCCGACGGTGGTGGTGCCGAGCGGCTTTTCGGAGCAGGGGGCGCCGCGGGCGATCACGTTCGTGGCGGCGCTGTGGCGGGAGGATCTGGCGTTGCGGCTGGCGGCGGTGTGGCAACAGGCGAGCGACATCCACCTGCGTCGCCCGCCCAAGTTCAGCTGAGGTCTACTTCCCGGTCTTGACGCGAATCGGGCCGTTGAACGACTCGACGCTGACGCGCGCCTCGCCCTTGCCGAAGGTGACGGTGAAGTCCGACTCCTCCCCGAAACCCGGCACCGGCGGGACGGGCGCGGCCGCCCGCCCCTTCCCCGGGCGTGGCGTGGCCGGCGGGGCCATCGGTGCCTGCCGTCCCCCCGACGTCAGCATCCCCTTCAATTCGGTCTCGAAGTCGCCCATCACCGTCGAGACGCGCATCTTCGCGCTGGTGTTGCTCGGCAGCGTCAGCGTGATGCCGCCATTGTGGCTCTCGAAACTGTAGTTCCCGTCGGGGTCGAGACTTCCCGTGAAGTCGACGGTGGAGTTGACCGACGACGCGGTGACCGACGCCGCGTGCACCCCGCGCATCCGCACGCCGGCGTTGATGCTCTCGGCCTCGAGCCGGCCCTCGACATCGACATTCTCGAGCGAGACGACCCCGGCGACCGCGTTGATCGAGAGCGACGCGCCCTTGTAGTCGACCACCGTCACCGTCCCCGCCACCGTCTCGAGTGCCGTGCGTCCGCTGCCGTTGAGCAGCCGGATGGAGCCGTTCATGGTGGTGATGTCGAGACGATCCGTGGCGCCGGTGACCGTGACCCCGCCCGAGATGCAGTTGATCTCGAGGCGACTCGACGGCGGAACGGTGATGGTCAACATCCCCGACGGCGATCCTTCGCGGCCGCGCCCCATCGAGAGGATGTCGCAGTTGACCTCGGCACTGCGGCGGTCGGACTCGAGGCTGCCCCCCGTCACGTTGAGCCGCTCCTCGGTGCCGACGCGCACCGTCACGCCGCAGGTCGGGGCGTTGATCTCGATCGTGGCGCCGCTGCCGAGCCGGACGGCGGTGTCTGGGGCGGTCAGGCCGCTGGCGGCGACGGTGGCGAAGAGCAGGGTGGCGAACATGGCAATCTCCTCGGGACCCGGTCAGGTCCGAATGGCCGTGCGGCGCGTCACGGTGCGCAGCACGTCAAGCTTCTTCTGCAGCGCGGACGTCAGGTAATGCGCGCTGCGTGGGTCGTCAGGGGTCGCGCGCTGCAGCGTGGCGGCATCGGCGATCACCTGGTCGAGTGCGGCGAGCGAAGCACGAATTCCCTCGCGGGTCTTCGGGTCGAGCGTCGTTTCGGTGCCGGCGAGATGCGCCTCCAGCTGACCGATGGCCTGCTGGAGCGCCTGATCGGCCGGCGTGTGCGACGCCGCCACGCTACTGGCGGGCGTGACCAGGGCCGCCTGCGCGGACGTGGCCGCGGGCGGCACCACCGTGCCCGATCGGAGCAGGAGCATCGTGCCGCCGATCGACGCGGCGGCGATCACCAACCCGGCCGCAATCGCGGTCGGCCAGCGCAGCAGGAACGTGCCAGCCGGATGCCGCGGCGTCAGCTGCGGCGCGATCTCGGGCCAGAGATCCTCGGCGGGTGGCGTGTCGCGCAAGGTCGCGACCGCCTCCAGTAGCCGGGGATCGAGCGGGTCGTCGTCGTTAGTGGCCATCGAGCATCCTCCGGAGCGCGGCGCGGGCGCGCGACAACTGCGACTTCGAGGTGCCGACCACCAGCCCGAGCCGGTCGGCGATTTCTTCGTGCGTCCATCCTTCCACGTCGTGAAGGATGAACACCTGGCGCGAGCCATCCGGAAGCCGACGGATCGCGGACTCGAGATCCATCGCCACGGCCGGGTGCGGAGTGTGCCCAGCGGCCTGCCCGAGGGCGAGCTCGTCGTCCTGGATCCACTTCCGCTCGCTCTGCCCGCTCCGATGCCTGGAGAGCACCACGTTCACCGCCAGCCGGTGCAACCAGGTCGAGAAGGCACTCTCGGCCCGAAAGGTCGGCAGCTTCTGCCACGCCCGGATGAAGACGTCCTGGGTCAGGTCATCGGCCAGGTCGTCGCCAGCCATCCGCCGCACCAGGGTGTGGATTCGCGCCACATGGCGTCGGTAGAGTCGCTCGAATGCCCCCTCGTCGCCCCCCGCCGCCGCCTTGGCGAGGGAGGCTTCGATGTCGAGGGCCGGCGTACCAGCCAAGGGGGTCGAAAGCGTCATGGTGGCGATCACGAAACTGAGACGGGGCGGGAAGCCCGAATGGTTGCAACCGGGGAACGAAGGATGATGGATGATGGATGATGGATGATGGATATGTGACGGCCGTCGATGCGCTGCATGGTCTGTCCGGACACCAATCCATCATCCATCATCTATCATCCATCATCCCTATTCCGGCCACTGCTGCGTCAGACAATGAAACGCCCCCAACCCCCAGATCAGCGCCGTGCAGTCGATCACCACCACCGTGCGGGTCGGGAAGAGCGCCTGCAATGTGGCGCGGGCGATCTCGTCCCGCTCGGCGTCGTAGCCCGGAAGGAGGACCACCTCGTTGCCGATGTAGAAGTTGGCGTACGAGGCCGGCAGGCGCTGGTCCTCATAGACCACCGGTCGCGGCATCGGGAGGGTGACGATCCGGAACGGCTCGCCGTTGCAGTCCGTCATCGCCTCGAGGCGCATCAGGTTCGCGAGCAGCAACGCGTAGTTCTCATCCGACGGGTCGTCCTCGAGCACCGTGACGATCGTGCGCGCGTCGACGAATCGGGTGATGTCGTCGATGTGGCCGTCGGTGTCATCGCCGACGATCCCCTCGCCGAGCCAGAGGATCTTCTGCACGCCGAGATGGTCCTTGAGCGACTGCTCGATCTCGGCCTTCGAGAGCCCCGGATTGCGATTCGGATTGAGGAGGCACGCCTCGGTGGTGAGCAGCACGCCCTCGCCGTTCACCTCGATGCTGCCGCCCTCGAGGATCATCCCCGGTGACAGCCGCGCGATGCCGTACTCCTCGGCGACGAGGCGCGGGATCTCGTTGTCGAGATCGTACGGCGGATACTTGCCACCCCAGGCGTTGTAGCCCCAGTCGAGGATCAATTGCTCGCGCGTGCCGTTGGCGTCGCGCTGCACGAAAATCGGGCCGTGGTCGCGACACCAGGCGTCATTGGTCGGGAAGTGATGGAAGAAAACGTTCGCGGTCGGCACCTTCGCCTCGGCGAGCACCGCACGCGCCTCCGCCTCCATGGCGTCGTCGGCCACGTTGACGTGCACCTCCTCGCCAGGAGCGAGGTGGCGGATCATCTCCGCGATCACGTAGGGCACCGGGAAGAAGTTCCCGGGCCAGCTCGATTCGCGGTGCGGCCACGACAACCAGGTGCCCCGGTGAGGCGCCCACTCCGCTGGCATCACGAATCCGCGCGCGGCGGGAGTATCAGTCAATGTACCGCCGTGTCAGGTCGCCGTAGGCATCGATGCGGCGGTCCCGCAGGAACGGCCAGTGCGTGCGCACCACGTCAACGTTGCCGAGATCGCAGTCCGCGACGAGGATCTCCTCGTCCTGACCGGCCTTGGTCAGGATGCGGCCGTTCGGGTCGGCGATGAACGAGCCGCCCCAGAACTCGATCCCCGGCGCGTCGGCCGCGCTCCCCGGCAGTACTTCGTGGCCCGTCCGGTTCACCGAGCAGACGAAGCAGCCGTTGGCCACCGCGTGACTTCGCTGGATCGTCTCCCACGCCGCCTGCTGTCGTTCGCCGTACTCCGCCTTCTCGGGTGGCAGCCAGCCGATCGCCGTCGGATAGAAGAGGATCTCCGCGCCGCTCATCGCCGTGAGGCGGGCGGCTTCCGGGTACCACTGGTCCCAGCAGATCAGCACGCCGATCTTGCCGAACTTGGTGTCCCAGCTGCGGAAGCCGAGGTCGCCGGGGGTGAAGTAGAACTTCTCGTAGAACTGCGGATCGTCCGGGATGTGCATCTTCCGGTACTTGCCGAGGTACGTGCCATCGGCGTCGATCACGGCAGCCGTGTTGTGGTAGAGTCCCTGCGCGCGTCGCTCGAAGAGCGAGGCGACGATCACCACGCCGAGCTCCTTCGCGACAGCCGAGAGGCGGTCGGTCGAGGGGCCCGGAATCGCCTCGGCGAGCTGGAAGAAGTCGTGGTCTTCGCGCTGGCAGAAGTAGTACCAGCCGAAGAGCTCCTGCAGGCAGATGATCTGGGCGCCCTGGGCGGCGGCCTGGCGGATCCCCTCGATGGCACGATCGAGGTTGCCGGCGGGGGTGGCCCCCACCCGCTGCTGGACCAGCCCGACCCGGACGGTTCGCGAAGTAGTCATGGCGACTAAAATAGTGCTGGCTCCCGGCGGCGGCATCCGCCTGCCGGGATTGGCTTCCTTGGCGCTCGAGGCTCCCATTCGCGTCCCGACCCGACTCCTGGCCCTCTCGCTCCTCCTCCTGGCCCCCGGCGTGGCCACCGCGCAGCGCCTCGACTGGCGTGCCCGGGTGGCGCTCTATGGCGACAACACCGAGTTCTTCACCCCCTATCGGGTGGGCGAGACGATCCTCGGCACCCAGCTCCAGACGTGGCTCGAGGCCAAGCCGGGGCGGCGGACCGAACTGCGTCTCGGCTTCTACGCCGACCGCCGGCTCGGCAGTGAGCAGTTCACCGACACCCTGCTGCCCATCGTCGCCTTCCGCTATCGGACCGAGCACTCGCAGGGAATCATCGGCACCCTGGAGACGGTGCGGCGGCATGGCCTGCTTGAGCCGCTGATGGTCACGACGCGCGAGCTCACCACGCCGGTCGAGTCCGGCATCCAATGGATCGAGACGCGCGGCATCTTCCGAGGCGAGGCCTGGGTCAACTGGCAGCAGCTCAACACGCCGACGCAGCGCGAGGCGTTCGAGATGGGCGCCGTGCTGCGCGTCGAGCCGACCGACTGGGCCACCATCGAGGCGCAGCATCTCTGGTCACACCGCGGTGGACAGCTCTACGACGCCGGCGTGCCGGTGAGCAACAACCGCGTCACCGCGCTCGGTGCCACGGCGCGGCGCACGCTGCCGACGCTCGGCGCGTCGTCGCTGGCGGCGTGGCGCTTCTGGAGTGATGGGAACATCGATCCGAACTATCCTGCCGACCGCGCCTCGAAGGGGCACGGCACCTACCTGCGGGCGAGTGTCACGCCGCGCGGGTGGGTCGAGGTCTTCGCGATCCATTGGCGCGGGCGCGACTTCGTCGCCGCGGCGGGCGACAACAACTACAACTCGACTGGCCACGATCCAGCCTTCTATCGCAGCCAGCGGAAGTACACCGAGCTCGGCCTGCTGCGGCGCACCCCGATCGGCGGCGGCGTGACCTTCGATGCCGAGGCTCGGTGGCACCGGATCGACAACGAGAAGAGCATCGCCTTCTTCAACACGCCGTGGGAGCTGAGCTACCGCTTCATCGTGCGGGCACCGATCGACGTGGCGGTGCGGCGGCGCTGACTGCGCCCTCGCGCCCACCCGCCCCCGGCGCTATTCTCCCTCTTCTACCCGACACATCCTGCTGGAGCCCCGCCATGAAGGCCCCTTTGCCGTTCGCCCTGCTCGTTGCCGTGTTGCTGGCCCCCGGGCTGGCAGCCCAGGCCCCGGCACGCACCGGCAGCTCGGCCGCCGACGTGAAGTTCATCACCGGAATGATCCCCCATCACGCCCAGGCGGTGCAGATGGGTCGCTGGGCGCCGACGCACGGGGCGAGTGCCGCGCTGAAGCGATTCGCCGAGCGGATCGTGGTGGCCCAGCGCGACGAGATCGCGGCGATGCGCACCTGGCTCCGACAGCAGGGCCAGCCGGTGCCGGACACCAACGCCACCCATGTCATGATGAAGATGGACGGCATGGACCACGCGATGTTGATGCCTGGGATGCTGACCGATGAGGAGATGGCCAAGCTCGATGGCCTGCGTGGCGTCGAGTTCGACCGCTTCTTCCTCTCGTCAATGATCAAGCACCACGGCGGCGCCGTCTCGATGGTGGACGAACTCTTCGCGTCGTACGGCGCGGGGCAAGACGAGTTCGTCTTCCGCTTCGCTTCCGACGTCTTCGCCGACCAGACCACCGAAATTGAATTCCTGCAGGGAATGCTCGATGCCCTGCCGCCGCCTGCCGCACGTCCCTAGTCCCTCCGCCTCTCTCCCGCCCCCGCCGAGGATTCCGCGATGTTCCCTTACTGTTTGTCTGTTCGCCGAGCGTTGCCGCTGCTCGGACTCGCGCTCGCACTGGCCGCCGTCCCCGCGGCCGCGCAGCAGAAGATCAAGACCACGCCCTCGCCCGATCCGCGCGAGGGGCTCAAGGCCGGAAAGTTCGACGCCGGCATCGCGATCTGGAACATGAAGATGCTGTCGACCACGCCGTCGCCGGGGCCGTTCGCCCTCAACACCAACAGCGACCTCGCCTTCTCCGGCACCAAGGTCTATCAGGGCAACTACGACGGCCTGATGATCTGGGACATCGCCAATCCCGCCAAGCCGTATCTGGTGAACTGGGTGCACTGTCCGGCGTCGCAGAGCGACGTCTCGGTCTACAAGAACCTCGCGTTCGTCTCGGCCGAGGGGCTCACGGGGCGGATGGACTGCGGGACGGGGGGCGTCCCTGACCCGGTCAGCAAGGACCGCGTGCGCGGCATCCGGATCTTCGACATGACCGATCCGCTCAAGCCGAAGTACGTCGGCAACGTGCAGACCTGCCGCGGCTCGCATACGCACACCGTGGTCACCGACAAGAACGATCCCGACAACGTCTACGTCTACATCTCCGGCTCTGCGGGTGTCCGTTCGGCCGACGAGTTGCCGGGCTGCTCGGGGCTCGCCCCCGATGCCGATCCGAACTCGGCGCTCTTCCGGATCGAGGTGATCAAGGTGCCGCTGGCTGATCCGTCGAAGGCCGCGATTGTCTCGTCACCGCGGATCTTCACCGACCTCGCGCCGGCACCGACGCGGTTGACGCCGGCCGCGCCGTCGCCGAATGCGGCGGCGCGTGGCGGGGCGGGTGCCCCGGGTGCCCCGGGTGCGGCTGGTGCAGGTCGCGGGGCCGGCGGCGGTCGTGGGGCCGCGGGTGGCGCGCCACGCGTCCGCACCGGTCCGAACCAGTGCCATGACATCACCGTCTATCCGGGCGCCGGGCTCGCTGGTGGCGCGTGCGGCGGCTACGGTCTGCTGCTCGACATCAGCAACCCGGCCAATCCGCGGCGCATCGATGCCGTCGCCGACACCAACTTCTCCTTCTGGCACTCGGCCACCTTCAGCAACGATGGCAAGGCCGTGCTCTTCACCGACGAGTGGGGCGGGGGTCGTGCGCCACGCTGCCGCGCGAGCGACCACTACGAATGGGGCGGCAACGCCCTCTTCAAGATCGTCGACGGGAAGATGGTCTTCCAGAGCTACTACAAGATGCCGTCGCACCAGACCGACTGGGAGAACTGCGTCGCACACAACGGCTCGCCGATCCCGATCCCGGGGCGCGAGGTGATGGTGCAGGGGTGGTACCAGGGCGGCATCTCGATCTTCGACTGGACCGATCCGGCGTCACCGTTCGAGGTCGCGTTCTTCGACCGTGGGCCGCTCAAGGATGGCGAGCTCACCAGCGCCGGCTCGTGGTCGGTGTATTGGTACAACGGCGTGATCGTGAACTCCGAGATCGCGCGCGGCCTCGACGTCTTCGAGCTGGCGCCGAGCAAGTACATCTCGCAGAACGAGATCGACGCGGCGAAGACGGTGGTCTTCACCGAGCTCAATCCGCAGGAGCAGCCGAAGATGGTGTGGCCCGCGAGCTTCGCGAAGGCGCGCGCGTTCGTCGACCAGCTCGAGCGGTCGAAGGGGCTCAGCGCGGCGCGGATCGGTGCAGTTCGCGGTGCGCTCACTGCCGCCGAGCGGGCGAGCGGCGCGGCGCGGAAGACGGCGCTGACCAGGCTCGCGGCGCAGGTTGACGCTGATGGAAAGGCGTCGAGCGACAAGGCCAAGCTGGCCATGCTCGGCGACGCGGTGCGGGAGTTGGCGGCCGAGCCGCGGCTTTAGCCGCGGTCCGTAGCGACCACGCGCGTCCGGCCATTCTTGCCGCTCCGGCAGGGATGGCCGGGCCATCACGCCCGGCCGACCGTCGTAATCTGTTGGGAAACAACGGGTTACAAGCGCCCTCCCGGCGGTGTAGTTCTTGCGATTTCCCACGGCGACCTCTGATTCGGAGTCGCCGTGCGTCGTTTCGTCTTGCTCGCTGTTGCCGCGCTGCTCGTGCCCGCCGCCGGGGCCACCGCGCAGACCACCACCGCCGATACCACCGCGGTGGTCTGCCCGACTGGCCTTTCGGCGGCGGGCACCAAAGTCTGCACGGCGGCCCTCGACGGGATCACCATGATCCACCCGCTCGCGGCGCTGCTGATGAATGGCGGCAACCCGCGGCTCGGGAGTGCCGGCGTGATCGGCCGCTTCGGGCATGTGGCGCTCGGCCTCCGCGCGACCACTGCCATGGCGGTGGTTCCCGACCTCACGTGGGCCGGCAACACCGACACCGTCCCCGTCGGCCGGCGCGTGCAGCTCTATGCGCCGCGGGTCGACCTCGCGATGGGCCTCCTCCAGAAGCAGATGCCCACCGGCGTCGTCGGCATCGACTTCATGCTCTCGGCGCTGGTGATCCCGCGGAACCGCACCAATCTCTTCACGCCGGTCCCGGGGAGCCGCACCATCCAGGACGCGACGGTCGCGCTCGACTGGGGGATCCGCGCCGGCATGTCGAGTCCGAAGTTGCCGACCGTCTCGCTCTCGATCATGAAGCGCTCGACGCCGACGGTGCAGATGGGCGGCACCACCAATGGCCAGACGACGGCGTGGACCTTCAACGCCTCGGCGATCGACGTGCGGCTCTTCACCGGGAAGCGCTTCGGCTGGTTCGAGTTCGCGGCGGGCGCCGGCGTGGATCTCCTCTCCGGGAAGGGCGAGGTCGCCTACCGCGACCCGGGTACGGGGACGGTGGGTGAGGTCCTCGAACCGAAACTCTCTGGCATGCGCATCGTCACCGCGCTCAACCTCGGTGTGCACATCGGCCCGCTGCATGTCGTCGGCGAGGGGGGCTATCAGGTCGGGTCGAACCTGGCGCTCACGACGCGCTACGCCGAGAACAACCCGAACGCGGGGAAGTTCTTCGGCGGGCTGGGAGTCGTGCTGGCGCGGTGACGTGGGGCTGCCTTGAGCTGCAGCTGTTCAGGGCCGGCCAGGAATGATGTGGCCGTTCCTTCCAGGCGGCGGGGATTGCTCGTCGCATACGGGGGCATGATGGATCGCAAGGCGATGGTGCGTGACTACAAGGAGACCGCCCGCCCGATGGGCGTCTACCGCGTCTGGAACCCAGTGACGGGGACGTCGCTGGTGGCCGCGAGCCTCGACCTGCCCGCGATCCTCAACCGGCACCGCGCCCAGTTGAAGATGGGCGCGCATCCGACGACTGCGCTGCAGGCCGAATGGAATGCCGGCGCCAGCGCGGACTTCGTCTTCGAGGTGCTCGACACGCTGGCCCCCGCCAACCCGCCCGTCGCCGACCCCATCCCCGAACTGCAGGCGCTCGAGGCGATGTGGCTGGAGCAACTCGGCCTCGTCGCCGATCGGATGCACACGCTCAGGTCGCGACGGATCGGCTGACCCCCGATGGCGCGGTGTCCGCCGCGGCTGCCACGACGACCAGCATGCAAAGCAGCGCGACGCTGTACTCACTGCCGCCGGTGCCATGTTCGCCAACGAACCAGCCGTTCCCCCAGTGAATCAGTATGATCCCCATGCCAGCAACGCAGAACAGCACGGCGGCCATCAGGCGGACCTGGCGACCGAGGAGGATCATCGCCCCCGACACGAGCTCCGTCGCCGTGATGGCCCACACGACGGCCGTGCCGTTCGGGAAGCCCACGGACTCCATGAACTCCCCGAACTGCGGAATCGAGCCATTGGCGATGCGAACCACGGCGTGCGCCATGAACAGGGCCGGGGTGACGACCCGCAGCAGGCGGAGGGCGGTCGGCAGGGTGAGAAATGGGAACGCGCGCACGGATGACTCCCAGTGACGTGAGCAAAGCGGGAGTCGCAGGATAAGGCCGCCGACCGACGGGACGGCGTGAGCGAAGGCGGTCCTTACCAGCCTCAAACCCGCGGGAGCCGGGCGGTCCCCGCGGGTCGGAAGGTGGCGCGGCCTATTTCCGCAACAGCAAACGCGCCATCACCGGCCGATGATCCGACGCCATCCGTTCATCAACCACCGCGACGCTGTCGACTCGCCACCGCATGGCCGGCGACACGAAGACGAAATCAATCTCCTTCACGGGAGCCGGCGCCGCCGGGAACGTCAAGTGCCCGTCCCTCGGCTTCTCTGCCTCCATCGCGCCGCGCTCGAAGAGCCGGATCGTCCGTGATCCGGGCTCGTCGTTGAAGTCGCCCATCAGCAGGTAGGGTGTCGAGAGGGTGTCGAGCGTCGCGGCGAGGACCTTGGCCTGCGCGAACCGGAAGCCGTCGTCGCTCACCCAGTCGAAGTGCACGCTGACGACCGTCAGCGGGTCGCCGTTGGGCAACGTCACCTGCACCAGCAGTGCCACCCGTGGCTCATTGCCATCGGGGAGTCGGAGCGCCGTGCTGCGGACGATCGGGTGCTTCGAGAGGATCGCCAGCCCATACTCGCCGTCCTGGTAATCCATGAAGGGGCCGAATGCGGCCTTCATGCCGAGCAGGTCACCGAGCAGCTTCGCCTGATCGACGGAGCCGCTCCGGCGAACGTTGCGGTCCACTTCCTCGAGGGCGATGAAGTCGGCCTCAAGGGGGCGCAGCGTGGCCGCGGTGCGCTCGAGGCGCAGGGCGTCATCCATCCCGACACCGTGGCGGATGTTGTAGGTCACCGCGGTGATCGTGCTGCCCTGCGGGGTGCCGAGCTGGGAGAGCAGGGCGCAGGAGGCGGAGCCGAGGCAGAGCGCCGCCCCGATCAGCAGGCCGCGCCCCGTGGTCAGCCACGAATGCCGATGTCTGATTGGAACGATCACTTCCCCTTGACCATCCCCATTCCCGACACCGTCAGGTCGACATTGTGCGTCACGCGGATGCCGAAGATGCCGTCCGTCGACGCCAGCTTGTCCGGCCCGACCGTGACCGCCTTGTCGAAGCTCTGCACCGCCGTGCCGTTCACCACGCACGACGCCGTGCCGCCCTTCACGCGCCAGCCGACCGTGTTGGTCGACTTGCCGGACGCGTCGGCCTTCTGGACCGCCGCGTGCTCGACCGGCCCCGCGAGCGTTGTCACCTTCGCGCCGTGGAAGGTCTTCACCGCGTAGGTGCCGTTGCCGTAGACGATGCAGTACATCAGCGACTCGGTGTCGGTGTCGAGGCCCGCGCCGCCGATGAAGAGGCCGAACGAGTGCGGGTGCGACGCCGTCATCTTCGTCTCGGTGAAGGTCGCCTTCACTTCGTAGTCGCCCTTCGCCACGTCGGTGTCGCGCCAGTAGTCGCCGGCGGGACCGATGGTCAGGTGGAGGTCATTCCCCATTGCCATGAACTTCGAGTCCTTGATCGTCTTGCCGGAGGCGGCCGCCTTCCGGTCAATCCGGCCCTTCCACCCCGGCGCGCTGATGCCGCCTCCGGCCACCGAGCGATCGGCGTCCTGGGCAGCGAGTGACGTGGCCACACATGAGGCAACCAGCAAGAAGGCGAGTGAACGCATGCGGGAACTCCTGAGGGGGGGATGGGAACAGCGGCTGGACATGAAGGAACAATACGCAGGGATCCGGGGGGCGGTGTCATCCCGGCCGCCGAACCCCGCCTTGGCCTCCCGACCGGGACGGTTCCGGGCTATCCTCAAGGCCTCACCCTGAGGATCCCCCATGCGCCTATCCCGTCGATTTGCCCTTGCCGCTCTGACTCTTGCGGCCGCCCCGCTCTTCGCCCAGGAGCCGGTCAAGCCGGCGGGGCAGGCGGAGATCCGGCCCGGCCAGTTTCGCGCGCCGGAGTTTCCGGCGCCCTCGATTCTCGACTATCTCCCGCGCAACACCCTCGTGGTGCCGACGCACATGGTGCCGCGCGCCAAGTATCCGGTCGTCGACCTCCACGGCCACCCGCCGACACTGGTGCTGCCGGAGGTCATCAATGGCGTGGTGCGCTCGCTCGATTCGCTGAATGTGCGGGTGATGATCAACGCCTCGGGCTCCTCGGGTACGCGACTCACGCAACAGATCGCCGGCGTGAAGGCGGCAGGGCAGGCGGAGCGATTCGGCTTCTTCACCGCGCTCAACTTGCGCGACGTCGGGCCGGGCTCCGGCGCGATCATCGCCGCGCAGCTCGAGGCCGATGTGAAGGCAGGCGCCGTCGGCCTGGGCGAGATCGGGAAGCAATTCGGTGTGTCGACCCGCAAGCGCGACGGGACTCGTCTGCAGATTGACGACCCGGAGCTCGATCCGGTCTGGGAAATGGCCGCCAAGCTCAAGATTCCGGTCTTCATTCACGTCGCCGACCCGGCGGAGTTCTGGTCGCCGCTCGACTTCCACAACGAGCGCTGGCTGGAGCTCGCGCTCTTTCCGGACCGCCGCTATCAGGACCGCAGCCGCTTCCCCGATTTCGAGACCTTGATGGGCGAGCGCGACCGGCTCTTCGCCAGGCACCCCAAGACGACCTTCGTGATCGCCCACCTCGGCTGGCACGCCCAGGACCTGGCGCGGCTCGGCAAGCTGTTCGATCGCTTCCCGAACCTGCATTCGGAAATCGGGGCGGTGCTCTATGACCTGGGACGGCAGCCGCGCGCCGCACACGCCTTCTTCGTGAAGTACCAGGATCGGATCCTCTTCGGGAAGGATGCGTTCTACCCCGAGGAGTACCCGTATTACTGGCGCGTCCTCGAGACCGAGGACGAGTACTTCGACTATTACCGCGGCTACCACGCCTTCTGGAAGATGTACGGCATGGGATTGCCCGACACGGTGCTGCAGAAGCTCTACTTCCGGAACGCGCTCCGCATCATTCCCGGCATGCCGCACACCGGATTTCCGAAGTGAGTGCGGCCGGCACCTCGCGCTTCCGGCGCACGGCGGGGCAGGTCCTCCTGGTGCAGCTGGTGACGCTGCTTCTGCTCTGGTGGCTGCAACAGCACTTCACTTCCTGAGGCGCGCCCCATGCATCCGCTGAACTGGGCGATCATCATCGGCTACCTCATCTACGTGATCTGGGATGGCCTGCGCCGCTCGAAGAACACCACCAACATCGAGGGCTACTTTCTCGCCAATCGCTCGCTGCCGTGGTGGGCCGTGGGACTCTCGGTCATGGCGACGCAGCTCTCCGCCGTGACGATGATCGGCACGACGGGGCAGGGCGCCACCGACGGCATGCGCTTCGTGCAGTTCTACTTCGGCCTGCCGCTGGCGATGGTGATCCTCGGCGTGACGCTGGTGCCGTTCCTCCACGGCGCCAAGGTCTTCACGGCGTACGAGTATCTGGAGAAGCGGTTCGACGCCAAGACGCGCTCGCTCACCGCCTTTCTCTTCCTGCTCTCGCGCGGGATGTCGTGCGGCACCATCATCGCCGCACCCGCCGTGGTCTTCTCGGCGATCTTCGGCTGGAACATCGCCTGGTGCGTGGCGTTGATCGGCATTCCGACGGTGATCTACACCATGTTCGGCGGCGTGCAGGCGGTGACCTGGGCCGACGTGAAGCAGATGGTGCTGATCGTCTTCGCACTGGTCGCGATGGTGATCGTGCTCCTCGTCAAGATGCCGGTCTCGCCGGGCGACGCCTTCGAGCTGGCCGGCGCCACGGGACGGCTCCGCGTCTTCGACTTCTCGTGGGACCTGACCAAGACCTACACCTTCTGGTCCGGCATCCTCGGTGGCACCTTCCTGATGCTCTCCTACTTCGGGACCGATCAGTCGCAGGTGCAGCGCTACCTGACCGCCAAGTCGGTGGACGATGCGCGCACCTCGCTGCTGATGAGCGCCTACTGGAAGATTCCGTTGCAGGCCCTGGTCCTCATC
The DNA here is from genome assembly GCA_016720805.1 of Gemmatimonadota bacterium. Classification (NCBI taxonomy): domain Bacteria; kingdom Pseudomonadati; phylum Gemmatimonadota; species Gemmatimonadota bacterium. The sequence goes on from JADKJZ010000001.1 coordinate 160,269, forward strand.
ATCGGCGTCCTGATCTGGGTGTTCAACCTCTTCTTCACACCACCGCTCCTGGTGAATCCCGCCGCGGAACGCCAGGTCCAGGCGGCGCGTCCGGCCGAATTCCAGACACTGCAACAGCGCTATCTCGATGCGACCGACGCTCGGCGCAGCGACGCCCGGCTCGCGGTCGCCGGCGATCAGGGCATCGGCGCGGACCGGACCCTTCCCGATCGGGCGGCCTTCGTGGCGTCCGAGGCGAAGGTGAACGCCATCCGCGGCGAGGCGCTCGCACTGGTGACCGAAGTGACGGGTGAACCATCCAGGGACGTCAACTACATCGTCCCCTACTTCGTGCTCCACTGGCTGCCGCTCGGCCTGGCCGGGCTCTTCATCGCGGGCGTCATGGCCGCAGCGATGTCGAGCATCGCCGCGGAACTGAACTCGCTCTCGACCGCGACAGTGATCGACTTCTATCGCCGGTGGTGGCGTCCCGAGGGGAGCGAGGCCGAGCTGCTTCGCGTCTCGAAGATCTCCACCGGCCTCTGGGGGATCTTCGCCTGTGTGGTGGCGTCGTACGCCGCCAATCTCGGCTCGTTGATCGAGGTGGTGAACCGCTTCGGCTCCTTCTTCTACGGCTCGATCCTTGGCGTCTTCATCCTCGCGATGCTGCCGCGCACCAGCGGACCCGGTGCGTTCTTCGGCTTGCTCGCGGGGATGGGCGCGGTCGCGTCGGTGTCGTTCGGCATGCCCGAGGTGTCGTTCCTCTGGCACAATGTGGTGGGGGCGGTGTCGGTCGTGGTGGTGGGGTCGCTGATCTCGCTGGTGGTGACGCGCCGACCGGCGGAGCCGCAGCTCGGATGAGCCGCTAGAGGGCGATCAGCAGCCGCGCGGCGAGTGTGTCGCGCGCCGGGGACCCCGGCAATGCGGTCAGCGCCTCGAACGCCGCAATCCGGGACGACTCCGGGAGCTCGACCTCCGCCAGATCATGGAGGTCGAGCACGGCGTGCACCACGACCCCGGCGTCGTCGAGCCCATCCCGGGCCACCAGCGCCCAGGCACCGGCGAACGCGGCGGTCAGCGCCGCGGGCAAGGGCAAGAGCCCGTCGCCGAGCGCATCGCGTGCCGCCGGTCCGAGCGTCGCGTCGAACACCATCGGATGGGCGGCCTGCGCCAGCAGCACTCTCACCGGGCGAGGCACGCACGCAATCGGCACGACTTCGGCCGCCACTTCCGGCGCGTCCACCCGACGCACATGCATCCGGAGCGGCACCACCCCGTGAATGACCGACTCGGCGCGCCAACGGACTTCTTCGTCGGTTCGCACCTGACGGAGGACGATGTCGTCGCCCTCCAGGCGGAAAGTGTGCACCGGGAGGACCAGGTCGTCGAGCGCATCGGGGGTCACGTCGCGGAGGGCCGCAATGCCGGCGGCGAGGCGGGCCGGCCCGTGCGCGTCCACCTTGACATCCCGTTGCCAGATGGTGATCCCGTCGCCCTTGGTGGGGTCGTTGCTCCGGGCCTGGCCGAGCGTGGCAAGCAGCGTGGCCTCCGCGGCGGGCTGCGCCGTCGGCGGGAGCCACTCGATGGCGCGCGCGGCATGCCGCATCACGATCGGTGGCTCGATGCGGGCAATGTCGTCGAAGAACCAGCCGCAGGAGGTGAACATCGCCAGCGCGTGCCGCTCCGCCTCGAGCAAGCGCTTCGCCGCGCTCGGCAGCTCGCTGACTCCATCGAGTTCCGGTCCGGCGAGGTCGCGGGTGGTCCACGGATCGCCATGACCCTCGGGCCAGGCTCCCTCGACGACCGCGTGGACCGTCTCTGCCAGTTGCTGCAACCCGAGCCGGAGTGGTGTGCGCCACGCCTGCGACGTGTTGCCATCCATCCGGCAGCCGCAGTCGCCCTGCCAGCGTCCGAGGGCGTGCGGGCAACTCCAGGCCGTCCGCTCGACCAGGACGACGTCCTGCGCCGGCGAATGCGCGGCGAGGAGCGCACCGAAGTTGGTCATCCGCGTGGCGGGGTCCTGGTCGACCTGGTCGATCAGCGCCGCGAGGGCAAGATCGCCGCTGCGGTGGTGATGCCCGAAGGTCTCGCCATCGGTGGCCACCGAGGTAATGGTGGGGCCGTCGTCGGCCATCGGCATGGCCGCGATTCGGGCGTGCCACCCGGTCGTGTCACGGAGCACGTCGCTGAAGGCGATGTCGTGCGCGAGCGCGCCGTCATAGCAGAAGATGGCCAGCTCGTGCGCGCCGCTGCGCCACCGTCCCGGACGACCGTGCGGCGGGGGTGACGTAACCTGATGCGGCGAGAGGACGGTGAAGCGAATCCCCTCCTGTGCCAGGACCTCGAGCGTCTCGCTGTCGACAGCGGTCTCGGGAAGCCACATCCCTTCCGGGTCGCGGCCGAAGCGGCGACGGAAGTCGCGGATCCCCCAGCGGACCTCGGTGACCTTGTCACGGCGCGACGCGAGCGGCAGAATGACGTGATGGTAGGGCTGGGCGATCGCGTTGCCGACACCGAGGCGGGCGAGCGAGGCGCGGTCGCCGTCGACGATGGCGGCGCCGACGTCGGGGGCGTGCCAATCGAACCAACGGAAGAGCGTCGGACCGACGTCGAACGAACACCACGCATAGGCGTTGACGGTGCGTCGGAGCAACCCCTGCGGCGTGAGCACGCGGGCGGCGGCGAGCGGCGCATTACCGGCAACAGCTCGGCGAGCGCATCGCAGTGTTCGACGAAGCGCTTGGTGGCGTAGTCACCGGCCGCGCCGGTCGAGATGATGAACTGCCAGTCGGACGATTGCGCCAGGAGCAGTTCGCGCGCGGCCTGTTCCAGCACCGGCCAGAGCCCGGGATCGTCGAGTGCCTGCGGCACCGCATCCCAGAAGCGTTCCTCGAGCGGCCAGAGCATCTCCCAGGTCCAATTCGTCTGCGGGCCGATCCACATCGAGAAGTCGCCGTTGGCACCCCACGATCCCGGCCCGAGGCGAATCGTGGTGTTCGGCGGCGACTCGTCGAGCATCGCGCCGGCGCTCAGCGCGCGGATGCGGGTGCCGTGCGCCAGTTCGCCGAACAGTGCTTCGAGGAAGTCGACGCCCTCGAACCACCAGTGGCCGAAGAGCTCCGTGTCGAACGGTGCGACAATCGCGCGATCGCCCCGGCGGGCAGCCTGACTCACCGCCTCGAGCAACGAGGCGAAGTGCCTGGCATGGAGCCCGGCGGCGAGGCGCGCCTGATCGGGGTGATACGGCCCTTTCTCGGCGAGATCGGCCTTGGTATCCGTCACACTCCAGAGCTTGAGCCCACCGGGATAGCGGATCTTGTGGAACTCGAGGTAGCGGCCGTCGCCCGGGTAGCCGCCGTGGCGGCTCCACACCTGTTCGGTCGTGCGCGGGTCGCGCACCAGGACGTGCAACGGGCGGCCGCGCACGGGGGTGCCGAGCTGGTAGGCCCGATACGGCGAGCGCGGGCCGCCCAGCCGAGGCTTGGTCGTGCCGCCGCCATAGAGTTCCGACGCTTCGCCGGCCTCGGCCAGATGCGCGTCGACATAAAACCAGCGGAACCCTGCAAAGCGGAGGTGGTCCTCGATGCCTCGGCGCACCGGCACCGCGCGCGCCGACGGAAGCGGCTGCCACGGCCCGCGCGGGCGATAGGCACACTCGGGCACCCAGCAGCCGTGCGGGAGTTCGCCGAAGTGCCGCTGATGCTCCGCACGGCCCACCAGGAGCTGGAAGCGAATCGATTCGTCGCGCCCGAGCAGCGGGAGGAAGCCGTGCGTGGCCGCGGACGAGATCAGCTCGAGGCGTCCCGCCTCCGCATGGCGTCGGAACTCGCCAATCAGGTCGCGGTCGATGGACTCCCAGAGGCGCTGCAGGCCGCGCAGGTGCTGCTCCCACCAGGGGACCACGTCGAGCAGATCGAGGTCCCCGGTGTCGCGCAGCGACTCGGGGGCTTCGGCCAGTGTCTCGAAGCGATGCGCGAAGTAGGTGTCGAGTTCCTCGCGGAACGACGGATGCGCCAACTGCGCCGCCAGGATCGGCGTGATGCCGAGCGTGATCGGCGCGGCGATCCCCTCCGCCTCCAATCGACGGAGTGCGCCGACGAGGGGGAGGTAGGTATCGAGCGCGGCCTCACAGATCCAGTCGCTGCCATGGGGCCAGCGACCGTGATGCAGCACCCACGGCAGGTGGGAGTGCAGCGTGAGGACGAAGCCGAGGCTCATCCCGAGCGACCGGCCCGGTGGGCGATCGCGCTGGTGTAGATCGAGAGGTACTTCTCGGCCACGCGATCCCAGCCGAAGTCGCGGGCCATCGCCTCGCGTTGCATCGCCTGCCAGGCGCGGTGATCGCGCTGCTCCGTGAGCGCGCGCCAGATGCCGCCCACCACGGCCCGATCCTCGTAGGCGTCGAAGAGGAAGCCCGTCACCCCATCGTCGATGGTGTCGGCGAGGCCGCCGACGCGCCGCGCCACCGGAATCGTGCCGTAGCGCTGTGCGCGCATCTGCGTCAATCCGCACGGCTCGTACTGCGACGGCATCAGGAAGAGATCGGCGCCGGCCATCAACACATGTTCGAGCTCGTCGGAGAATCTCCCCTCCACGCCGATGCGATGCGGCATCGCGGTCCGCAGTTGCTGCATCGCCGTCTCGTAGCGCGCTTCACCGCTGCCGAGGAAGACGAATTGTGCCGCCGTCTGGAAGAGGGCGTGGTTCCGCACGACGATGTCGAGTCCCTTCTGTGTCACCATCCGCCCGGCCAGCGCGATCACGGGGATGAAGGGATTCTCGGGGAGCCCGAAGCGGCGCTGCATGTCGGTCTTGCAGGCGCGCTTGCCGGCGAGATCGTCAGTCGAATACCGCGCCGCGAGATGGCGATCGGTGCGCGGGTCCCACGCGTCCACGTCGATGCCGTTCAGCACTCCGGTGAAGCGATCACCCATCGCCTGATAGACGCCCTGGAGGCCGAAGCCGCCCTCGGGGGTCCGCAGCTCGACGGCGTGTGCCGGTGACACCGTGGTCGCCATGTCGGCGTGGGTCAGGCCACCCTTCAGCAGATTGACCTTGCCGTACCACTCGAGCGCGTCCGGGTTGAACAGCGACCACGGCAGTCCGAGCTCCGGCATCACCTCGGCCGGAAAGTGCCCCTGGTACCCGCCGTTGTGGACGGAGAGTACCACCGGGATGCGATCGAACCATGGGTCGCCGCCAAACCAGCGGCGCAGATAGACCGCGGCGAGCGAGGCGTGCCAGTCGTGCGCATGGAGCACGACCGGGCCGTCCGTGAGGCGCGGGAGCGCCGCCACCGCCGCCGCCGCGAAGGCGGCGAAGCGTCGATGATTGTCGGGGTAGTCGCTCCCGCCCTCGCCGTAGATTCCGGCGCGATCGAAGAATCCATCGTGCTGGATGAAGTACGTCGGCGTTTCGGAGGCGGGGTCGTGATCGCGCCAAAGCCGAAAGCGTTCCTGCCGCCCGCCGAAATCGAGCGTGTAGGGCTCGCCCACCTGCTCCATCGCGTGGAGGTGCTGGTGCGCCACGCGGTAGAGCGGGAGGATCGCCGCGGTCTCGAGTCCGCGCCGTGCCTGATAGCGGTGCAGTCCCCACGCCGCCTCGGCCAAGCCACCGGTGCGCGCGTACGGGTAGTACTCGGCGCTCAGGTGGACCAGCATCGGCGGGGTCCCCTCGATCGGGGGCAGCTCGAGCAGCGGCAGCGTGGTCATGCGATCATCCGAGTGGCGGGTCGTCGGGGAAGGGGTCCCCTCGGAGGATCGGCGCATAGTAGTTGGTGGCGTAGTCCTGCAGCATCCGGCGCGCCGAGAATCGGCGCCCGGCCACCTGGATCGCCGACTTCATCCGCTGGACCCAGCCACGGGGCACTCCGCGATCGTCGCGATCGTAGTAGAGCGGCACGACCTCCTCGGTCAGCAGCCGATACAGCTGTTCCGCGTCGGCGAGATCGGCATCGTCGCCTTCCGCAGCCTTGGGGATCGCCCAGCCGTTTCGCCCGGTGTAGCCCTCTTCCCACCACCCGTCGAGCGTGCTGAGCTGCGGCACGCCGTTGAGGGCGGCCTTCATCCCGCTGGTGCCCGAGGCCTCGAGCGGGACGCGTGGGACGTTGAGCCAGAGGTCGACGCCCTGCACCAGCACGTGGGCCAGGTGCATGTCGTACCCCTCGAGGAAGGCGACGCGCCCTTCGAACATCGGGTCGCGCGCGAAGTGGTAGAGCTCCTGCAGCACTTCCTTCCCCGGCGTGTCCTGCGGGTGCGCCTTGCCGGCGATCACCAGCTGCACGGGCCGCCGCTTGTCAGTCAGCAGCGCCTTCAGCCGCTCGATGTCGCGGAAGAGGAGGTTGGCGCGCTTGTAGGTCGCGAAGCGTCGGGCAAAGCCGATCGTGAAGGCATGCGGATCGAGCAACGTGCCGGCCGCCACGACCTGCGCGGCCTCGTGCCAGTTGCCGGTCCAGCGCCGACGCGCCTCCTCGCGGATGTAGCGGAGCAGCGAGCCCTTCAACTCCTCGTGCGTATGCCACAGTTCGCGCGCGTCCAGGCCGAGGACGGCGTCCCAGGTCTCCGCCTCATCGAGCCGCTCGCTCCAGTCCGGGGCGAGGTGGATGTCGAGGAGCCGCAACATCGGGTTGGCCATCCACGTGGCGAGGTGCACGCCGTTGGTGACGGCGCCGATCGGCACCTCGTCGACCGGACGGTCACCCCAGAGGTCGCCCCACAACTCGCGCGACACGACGCCATGCCGCTGCGCCACGCCGTTCACGTGACCGGCGAGGCGGATGGCCAGGACCGTCATCTGGAACTGCCCCGGTTCGCGCGCGGGATGGACGCCGAGTCGCGGCACCCGCTCGACGTCGGCACCGAAGTCGTTGAGGAAGCCCATTCCCATGCAGGAGAGGACCTGTCCGACCTCAAAGGCATCGTGACCGGCAGGCACCGGGGTGTGGGTGGTGAAGATCGAGGTGGCGCGGACGGCCTTGGCGGCATCATCGAAGGAGACGCCGTCGAGGATCTGCTCGCGCACGCGCTCGAGGAGCATGAACGCGGCGTGACCTTCGTTGGCATGCCACGCACCCGGCGTGATGCCGAGGGCGCGCAGCACGCGGACACCGCCGACGCCAAGGATCCACTCCTGGCGCAGCCGCATCGGCAGGCCGCCGGCATAGAGCTTCGAGGTCAGCTCGCGATCGTCCGGGTGGTTCGCCTCGAGGTCGGTATCGAGGAGGTAGAGCACCGTCCGTCCCGCCGAGATCGTCCAGGCGCGGACGTGGATCGGCCGACCGAAGGTCTCGAGCACGGTGAGCCATGGCGAGCCGTCCGGCGCGGTGACCGGGACCAGCGGCGTGGTGTCCGGATTGACGGCGTCGTCGCTGTCTTCCTGCCAGCCGTCGGGGCGGATGCGCTGGTCGAAGTACCCCTTGGTATAGAAGAGGCCGATGCCGACGAGTGGGATGGCCAGATCGGAGGCCGTCTTGCAATGGTCGCCCGCGAGGACGCCGAGACCGCCCGAGTAGATCGGCACCGAAGCATGGAGGCCGAACTCGGCGCAGAAATAGGCGACGGGTCGCGAGCTGTCGAGCCCCGGATACTGCTCGAGGAACCATCCCGCGGGGGCCGACCGCTCGACGGCGAGCCACTCCATCACCTCGTCGTAGTGCGCGCAGAAATCGGCGTCGCGTGCCAGCGCTTCCAGGCGCTCGGGTGGCGCCTTCTGGAGCACGATGATCGGGTTGTGGTGCGAGTCGCGCCAGACCGCATCGTCGATCCGTCGGAAGAGCGCACGGGCCGAGCGGTGCCAGCTCCAGGCAAGATTGGTGGCCAACGCAGCGAGCCCCTCCAGACGGGGGGGCAGGGCGGGGATTTTGCTTCGAAGGGGTGTCATATCAGGGGAAAGAGGCGAAAGACGGCACGGGGCGCAAGGTCCTCCTTGCGCCCCGTGCCGTCTTCGCCCGGAAAGGCGCGTCCCGACTCACTCTTCGTCGGTCGCGATCTTCTTTTTCTCTTCAGCGGGCTTGTTGGCGTTCTTGACGTACTTGTCCAGCCAGGCCACCCAGCGGCCCCACTGGTCGAGCACGGTCTCCTTGGCGATCGGACCGTGATCCTCGTACGGGTACATGTAGAGCGACACCGTCTTCCCGAGCCCCTGCAGTGCGTGGTAGAGGCGGGTCGAGTTGATCGGGTCGGTGCCGACGTTCTGGTCGTCCGTCGAGTGGTAGAGCAGCAGTGCCCCGTTCAGCTGGTCGGCATAGAGGAACGGCGACATCTCGAGGTAGGTGGTGCGCCCCTGCCAGAGGTCGCGCTGCTCGCTCTGGAAACCGTTCGGGGTGAGGGTCCGATTGTACGCACCGTCACCCGCGATGCCCGCCTTGAAGAACGGCGTGTGCACCATCGCGTTGACGGTCGAGAACGCGCCGTAGGAGTGTCCGCCGATGCCGAGGCGCTGGCGGTCGATATAGCCGAGGGAGTCGAGCGCATCGATCGTTGCGGCGAGGTCGTTGCGCAGGTCGGCGACGTAGTTGTCGTTCGGCAACTGGCCATCCGAGGCAAAGATCGGCGCATCCGGCTCGATCACGGCGTAGCCCACCGTCGTGAGGAAGGCGAGCGAGCGAGCCCCGAAGGTCGGGAAGCGCGTCGGTGGGTCACCGGCGGCGGCGGTGCCGCGGTTGTAGGCCTCCTGCGTGGCATACTCCGACGGGTAGAACCAGAACATCGCCGGAAGCCGCGTCCCCTCCTTCCAGTCGGCCGGGAGCGTGACCTTCACGCGGAAGGTGTAGCCATCGGCACGGCGGGCGATCACCGTCTTCTTGATCGTGTTGCGAATCTCCGGCATCAGCTCGTCGTTCTTGGTGAGCTGCTTCGCCTCCTTGGTCGCCAGCGTGAGGAGATACGACTGCGGCACCGCGGTCGGCGACTCGCGCTGGATGATGGCGGTGGCAAAGTCATCGTCGAGCGGTGCGGAGATGGTCTCGATCAGGTCGCCCTTCCCTTCATACAGTCGCGTGCGCGTGCCCGTGGCAAGCTCGACGCGGTCGACCCACGGCCGTGCAATCTTGGTGGTGGAGTCAGTCGTGCTGCCCTGCACGAACACCGACTTCCGGTCGGTGGAGAGCATCACCACCGGGGCGCCGTGGCTGCCGGCGCGGGTCACGATGCTCGCCCCGCCCGCCCCACCGCGGCCACCGGGCGCACCACCCGCGCCACGCCCACCAGCCGCGTTGGCCGTGTCACCCGCGGCGCGTGGCGCCGGCGTCACCAAGGCGACCTTGCGATTGCTGTCGGTCAGGAAGACGGCGTACTCGAAGGTGCCGCGCGTCGCCGTCTCGGTGGTGAAGAGGATGCTGCCATCCTCCGAGAACCGGGCGTTCGCGATCCGATTGTCGGTCTGGTACACCAGCGTGGCCGTGGTCGAGTCAAACGGCGGCAGCCAGTGCATCAACCGGTCGGGCCGCGTCGCGGCAGCGCCGTTCGTGCCGCGCCCACTCGCGGGCGTCGGCGCCCCGGTCGTGTCGCCGGCTGCACGCGGCGGGCGGGTCGGTGCCCTGAGCTGCTGCACGTACAGCATCCCCGGCTTGAAGGGGTGCCACGCGAGGTTGCGCTTGGCGGTGTCGGCGGCGCCGGCGGCCGGAGGACCCGCAGGGCGGTTCGCGGTGCTGTCGCCGAGTTGGTTCTCGCGCAGGGGCCGATTGCTGAGTTCCCGCACGAGCTTCCCGGTTCCGTCGAGGATCACCTCCCGCGATCCGAACGATGAGACCGGGAGCACGTACGAGAACGGCTTTTCCTGATAGCTGATCCGGAAGAACTTCGCGTCGGGCGAGGCATCAAGCGTCCGGATCATCCCCGGCGCGCCGATCTTCGTTGCCACCCGGCTCTTCACATCGATGACCGCCAGTTGCCCCACGCTGTAGTACTCGACCAGCGTCTTGTCGTAGCTGTTCTCGAGCAGGTCCGCGTACGTCCGGGTCTTCAACTTGGCCCCTTCGTTGACGCGAATCATCGGCTCCGTCGCCACCGGCGGCGCCTTCGGTTCGGCCGTGCGTCCGTCCGGCAGCAGCACCGCCACGATCGACTTCCCATCGGCCGTCCACTCGAAGGTCGTGACGTGCGTCGCGAGCAGCGGCGTCTTCGTCAGCGGGCGCGACCGGCCGGTGGCAGCGTCGGCCAGGTAGATGTGCGTGGCATCCTCGAACAGGGCGAGGAAGGCGATCGTCGACCCGTCGGGCGACCATGCCGTTGTGCCGACCCGTGCTCCCGCCGGGATCTGCACCCGGATCGTAGCGCCACTGGTGCGGTCGTACAGCTCGATGCCGGCGCGGCTGCCGGTCGTCATGCTCCGGCTGCGGTTGCCGCGGATGTCGACCTGGAAGCCACCGAGATTGTGATAGGGCTTCCCCATCAGCGCGAGCGTCGGCATCCCGTCGCTCACCGAGCGCACGAACCATCGCCGCGTCACTGGGCTTGGGCTCGCGTAGCTCACCGCATTCTCGCGCGGCGCCGTGACGAGTCGCGCCACCTCGGGCGGAGGCGTCACGTAGCGTTCGGCGACGATCGTCGAGTCGGCCCAGTTCTTCGGTCCGGTCGGCACCGGCTTGGCGTTTTGTGCCGAAAGCGTGGAGGTCGAGCAGAGGCCGATGGCCACAGCAGACAGCAGGGAGCGACGCATGCGTGGGACTCCAGGTAGATCGGAGGATGGAGCGAGGGTCGGGGGAAGGTACCGCCTGAACCCGGAGGAGGGAACCGGGTCGTGTGTCCGCGCGGAGCCCAATCGCGTCCCCTGAGGAAGCGCGGGCACGGTCCGGTGTCCGCCGCGGTCATCGATCGGTGGCGCTCAGCACTGAGTGCGCCGAGCCCTATGGAGGAACGACACATGCTGCAAACCGTCGCTATTGTCCTGATCGTGCTCTGGGCCCTGGGTATGGGTACCGGCTACGCGCTGGGTGGGTTGATCCATATCCTGTTGGTCATCGCGCTGATTTCGCTGATTCTTCGGTTCGCGTCGGGGCGGAAGGTCGTCTAGCGAGAAGCCAGAAGCGAGAAGCGCGAAGCGAGAAGCGTGGCCTGGCGGACAGATCTCCCCGCTGGGCCACGCTTCGCGCTTCTCGCCCCTACTTCACACCCACCACGATCAGCCACGCACCGATCATCGGTCCACGTGGTGCCCGGCCACCCGTCGGCGGCGCGGTGCCGGCGACGGGCACGGGGGCGGGTCCATACTCCGGGGTGAAGACGTACGCCACGTGGCGTGTGGCATCAACGGCCACGGTCTTGGCGCCCCGCATCGTCGGCACCGTCGCGATCACGCGATACTTGTCCGCGCTTTCCTGATGTACCACCGTCAGGGTGCCGTCCCCTCCGGCAGGGATGTAGATCAACTGCTGGGTCGGATCCCAGCCGAGTGCGTCCACGCCGTCTCCGTTGGCGATCTGCGCCACCACCTTGCCGCGCTTCGCGTCGGTGACGACCGAGGTGCCACTGCACCCCGAAAAGATGCGATCATGCGCCCGATCATAGGCGATGCCGGTGGGGCCATCGCACGGGGCGATCGGCCACGAGGCCTGCACCTGCATCGTCTTGCCGTCGAGTACCTGCATGGTGTTGGTGCCCTCGTTGTTCACGAAGAGGCGACCCTTGCCGTCGCTCGCCGCGCCTTCGGGCGCGGTATCCTCGAGGTTGGCCGTGCCGACGATCTCGCCGGTGGTGGCGTTGATAGCCGTGGCCGTGCCGATCGGTCGCGAATGGTTGGTGAGGATGATCCGGTCGGTGCCGTCGTCATACATGATGCCGTCGAGGCCACCGGTGTGGGTGGCAATCTTCTTGATCACGGCCAGGGTGCCGAGGTCGAACATCGTGACCGTTGAGTCGCCGGCGTTGGTGGTGAAGCCGTGGTGCGAGCCCGGGGCGAAGGCGATGCCGTGGACGCGCGGCGTGTCGAGGATGTCACCGACCACCTTGCCCGTGGCCCCATCCACCACCATCACGTGCGTGCTGCGCGAGATGAAGACGCGGCCGGTCGCCACCTCGACATTCAGATAGTCGGTGCCACCATCGCCACCGATGTTGTACTTCGCGAGCACCTGCGGCTGTTGGGCGACGACGCCCGTGGCACTGGCCACGAGGGCGATCGCCGCGAGGGAGAAGCGCTTCATGGCGTCTTCACCCCGGCCGCCGCGGCCTTGGCGTCCTCTGCGGCTTCCTTCTTCTCATCGGCCGGCGTCTCGTGCTCGTGCGAGACCATCGCACCGGTCGTGGCATCGATCTGGACTTCCTCGACGCCCTCCTTGCCCGTCACCGTGATGTCGTACGAATAGATCAGCTTGCCCCCCTCGCGTTCGAGCTCGTACTTCTGGACGGCGCCGCCGGGGACTTCCTTGAGCGCGGTCGCGCGGGCATCGGCCTCGGTGACCGTGGCTTCGCGCAGGTACACCGCGAGAGAATCCGCCTCGGCGGCCGAATTGGCCGGCGTGGCGGCGACTTCGGACGTTTCCGGGCCCTCGTCGCCCTCGTCGCCCTTTTCGGACTTATCGCACGCCGTGAGGGAGAGGCCGGTGGCCAGGATCATGGCGAGGGCAATACGGGGAAAGCGGGCGGTGATCATGGAGCACTCCGTGTGATGGTATGCGCTCGGCCACGAATGGCGACGAGCAGGGTGGGTACGACGTACAGGGTGATCGGGGTCGACAGCGCCAGGCCGCCGATCACGGCCAGCGCGAGGGGCTTCTGCATTTCACTCCCGGCGCCGAGGCCGAGGGCAAGCGGCAGCAGCCCGAACAGGGTACAGAGCGTCGTCATGAGAATCGGGCGGAGCCGAATCCTGCCGGCCTCGGTGAGGGCGGTCTCGAGGTCGATGCCGGCTTCCGCCATGCGTCGGTGGGTGAAGTCAAGCAGGATGATCCCGTTCTTCACGATCAATCCCACGAGCAGGATCAGTCCCATGAAGGACGAGACGTTGAGCGGCGTGCCGGTGATCTCGAGTAGCGCCAGCGCGCCCACGAAGGAGATTGGCGCGGCCAGCAGCACCACGAACGGTTCGGTAAAGGAGCGGAACTGAACCACCATCACGGCCACGACACTCAGGGCCGCCATGGCGAGCACCATCACGAGCGAACGGAAGGCCGCCTGCTGCGAGGCATACTGCCCCGCCAGTTCCATGCGGATACCCTGCGTCGGAGGAATCTCGGCCACGACGCGCTTGACATCCTTCATGACATCGCCGAGCGAGCGGCCGGAGATGTCCGAGGTCATGTCGATTATCTGTTGCTGGTTTTGCCGCAAGAGTTCGGCCCGCGTTTCCACGGGGGTGAACGACGCGAAGGCGGCGAGCGCGGTGGCCGAGGCGCCAGCGCTGCTCAGCACCGGCAGCGAACCGAGGCGGCTTTCCTCAAAGCGCACGGAGTCAGGCGCGCGCACCCGGACGCCGATCGAACGGTCATCGAGCCGGACAATCCCCGCTGGTCGGCCGAGCAGCGCCCCGGCGACCTGCGCGCTGATGGCCTCCGGAGTGAGCCCGGCCCGGTCGGCCTTGGCGGCGTCGATGTGCATCGCCAGCTCCTCGCTCGGCTCGCTGATGCCGTCGTACAGGTCCTCGATGCCATCGATGGTACCGATGCCGACCGCCAGCCGTTGAGCGTAGGCTTCGAGCGAGTCGAGGTCGGGGCCGAACAATCGGATCTCCACCGGCCTGGCGCCGCCGGCCAGATCCCCGATCACGTCCGCAAGAATCTGGACGAACTCGATACGGACTCGTGGTACCGCGGCATTGATGCGGGTCCGGATATCGTCGATGATCTCCTCCGACGTCCGCGTCCGCTTCCCCGGAGCCGTGAGACGAACGGCGATGTCGCCGCGATTCAGCTGCGTCGCGAACAGGCCCATCTCGGCACCGGTCCGGCGCGAGCTGCCGACCACTTCAGGCGTCTCGGCCAGAATCTGCTCGATGATGCGCAGTTGCCGGTCGGTTTCCGAGAGCGCCGTGCCGCCCGGTGTCCAATAGTCGAGGACGAAGGCCCCTTCGTCCATTTCCGGGAGGAATCCGGTGCCGATCACCCGATAGACCATCACGCCCGTCACCACCAGTCCTGCCGCAATCAGTGCCGCCATCCGGGGATGATGCAGGACCGCGTGCAGCGATTGGGCATATCGCACCGACAGCGCGTCAATCCGTCGTTCCAGTCCGGCCAGCAGGCCACGGTGTGAGGCCGGCTCATCCGTGTCGGTGTCGGCCACGGTGAGGTACTGCGCACTGAGCAACGGAATCAGGGACAGCGCCAGCACGAGCGAGACGAGCACGGCGATCGTCAGCGTCGCCGAGAGGGTCCGGAAGAATTGTCCCTCGACGCCGGTCAGCAGGCCGAGCGGGAGGAACACGACGACCGTGGTGATGGTCGAGGTGGTCACCGGCCAGATCAGCTCCGAGACGGCCTCGCGCACGGCGCGCGTCCGATCCGGTGTCAGCCGCAGATGTCGGACGATGTTCTCGGTGACCACCACCGCGTCGTCGATCACCAGGCCGATCGCGATGGCCATCGCCCCGAGCGTCATCAGATTGAACGTCTGCCCCGCGAGCGCCATGATGGCCACGGTGATCGCCAGGGTCAGCGGAATCGACGACGCACTGATCGCCGTGATGCGGGCATGCCGAAGGAAGAGGAGCAGGACGATCACGGCGAGGGCGGCACCGATCAGCATCGCATCGCGCACCGTCGCCATCGCATCGCGGACCAGCGCGGCCTGATCGTAGGTCGCCTTGAGATGGACACCCGGCGGGAGCGTCGCGGCGAGTGATTGGGCCAGCACTGCAATGCTGTCGGCGATGCCGACCGTGTTCCCACCGATCTGCCGCGTGATGTTGAGCAGTGCCGCCGGGTGGCCGTCGCCGGAAATCTCCCGGACGTGGTCCTCGGTCCCCGGCAGCACGGTGGCCAAGTCGCGCACCCGGAGGCCACGTCCAACCACGAGGTTCGCGATGTCCTCGGCGGCATGGGCCTCGGTGGCCGAGACGATGAGGTACTGACGGTAGTTGGAGGGGACGCGTCCCACGGCAGTGACCGTGGTGGCCGCGCGGATCGCGGTCGCGAGGTCCTCATAGGTCATCCCTTGAGCCACAAGGCGCGCCGGGTCGGCGATGACCTCGATCTCTCGGATATCGCTCCCCATGACGTCCACGCGCGCCACGCCGGGAACCCGTGAAATGAGGGGACGGATCTGGTACCGGGCGATGTCATACAGCGTGGCGGGATCACCGCCCTCGAGGTTGTACGAGAGGATCGGGAAGATCGAGGGCGTCATCCGTTCCATCTGGATGTCGAGCCCCATCGGCAGGTCGCCCGCGACCTGATTGACGCTTGCCTGCACCAGCTGCAACGCGTACTGCATGTCGGTGCCGGGGGCGAAGGTGATCGTGGTCTCGCTGCCGCCACGGATCGATCGCGACTGCACCCGCGTCACCCCGAGCACCACACTCACCGCTTCCTCGATCGGCCGGGTGACATCGAACAGCATCTGGCGCGGCCCGAGCGCACTCCCTTCCGCCACGACGGTAATGCGCTCAAAGGTGAGTTCGGGGTAGATCGCCGACGGGAGGGTGGTGG
Source organism: Gemmatimonadota bacterium (assembly GCA_016720805.1). NCBI lineage: Bacteria > Pseudomonadati > Gemmatimonadota > Gemmatimonadota bacterium. Next base: position 175,828 of record JADKJZ010000001.1, read on the forward strand.
CGGACCAGATTCCCACGAAGGAGACCAGCGTGACCACCAGATAGATGAAGCGTCGCTGCGCCGTCAGCAACGCGAAGAGCGATCCGTGCCCTGGCTGATCCGGAGGCGTGGGAGTGCTCACTGGCTACGCCCCGCCCTTCGCGGAATCCGCCACGGGCTTCGTGCCGGGCAGCACGATGGTGGCGCTGTCGGTCACCCCGTAGGCCCCGTACGTCACCACGCGCTCGCCGGCCGTGAGGCCGCGGGTGACCTCCACCGTGCCATCGTGGCGGCCGCCCACCGTGACATCACGGGCCACGGCCATGCCGCTCGCGTCGACCACGAAGACCTTGTAGCCATCCCCCTCCGGCACCAGGGCCTCGGCGGGCACCATGAGGGCATGTGGCCGTACGGCGAGCACCACGTTGGCATAGAACGTCTCACCGATCCGGAGGCCTCGGCTGGTCTGGCCAGCCCGCGCTCGAACGGCCACGGAATGCGTCTGGGCATCGACGACCCCGGCGATGTCGACCACGGTGGCCTCGCCGAGCACTTCGCCTCCGGAGGCCGACCCGGCATGCAGCATGACCTTCGCCCCGACATGCACCCGGGCGGCGTCGTGCGCCGAGAGGGCCAGGACGACGTCGACCACGCTCGGGTCGGCGATCTCGACGAGCGCCTGGGAGGGGTCCACCGATGCACCCAGGGTGGCGTTCATCTGGGTCACCACCCCGCTGATCGGCGCGCGCAGTGAGGTCAGGTCGGCGGTGCGCCGTGCCGTGGCGAGGGCGGCCTTCGCCTGAGCGAGGGCGGCGGCGGCCTGCTCCTGTTCCCGACGCGCCGCGATCCCGTACGTCACCATGCGCTCGGCCCGGTCGAACGCTTGCTGCGCCGCAAGTGCGGCTGCCTCGGCGCTGCGGGCGTCGGCGTCGATGGTGAGCTTCTCGAACTCGACCAGCACCTGACCCCGTACGACGCGTTCGCCGGCCGAGACGGCCACCGCCGTGACCCGCGTCGCGATTGGGGCACTCAGCACGGCACGATGGCCGATCCGCGGCTCGACCACCCCGATCGCACCCACCGTCTCGGTAAAGTCGCCCTCGACCACGAGCTCCGTCCGCGCCCCGACCACCGCGGACACCTCCGCTGTGGCTGCGCCGTCGGATTCCTTCGCGCAGGAGGCCACCACCAAGAGGAGCACGACGACGACGGCGCCGTGGGCAGGTCGTCGGGGGTACGACATGAGCTGACTCATGGAGTGGATCCGGAAGTGGGCGTGGTGAGGAGGGCGTGCAGGGTCGCCGAGGCGATCAGTGCGCTGGCCACATCATCGATGTACTGCCCAAGGACATCGCGGGAATTCCGCTGGGCTTCGATCACGCTGGTGAGCGGGGCCGCCCCTTCGCGATACGCCGCGAGCGACATCGTGGCCACCCGCTCGGCGCTCGTGACCAGAATCCGGTCGCGGGCCACTCGACCCAGCGCGCCGGCGGCTTCGCGCTGGGCACGGGCGATCTCGGCGCGGCTGGCGTTGCGGGTCAGCGACAGCTCCGCTTCGGCACGTTCGCGCTCCGCCTTCGCGATGGCGATCGGACCACGATTCCGATTGAACAGTGGCAGTGGCAGGGAGATGCCGATCACGGGGAGCAGTCCGCCGGTCGGGCTGGTCGGATCCCCGGTGTCGAAGCCGACGACCAGTCCCGGCAGGAAGAATCTGCTGCGATGCTCCAGTCGCAGTGCCAGGTCGGCGGCATCGAGGGCGGCCGTGGCGCGCAGGACCGGGAGGGGGCTCGAGCCGGCGGCAGGGCTCGCGATCGTGCCCGGTGCGGCGAGCGTGTCGGCCAGCACGATCCGGACCTCGTTGCCGGCGGTGCCGATGAGGAGTTGCAGGTCGAGGAGCGCCGAGGTCAGGGTGAGGGAATCACCGGCCGCAAGGTTCGCTTGCTGGCCGGCATTCACGGTGGCCAGCTCCACATCAAAGTCACTCACATCACCGGCGTCGCGCCGCACCACCGCGATGCGCCGAAGCGAATCGGCCGCCTCCGCGTTGCGGCGTGACAGCGCCACCTTCGCCTGGGCCGCGAGGGCGCGGGTGTAGGTCGTGTCGGCATCGAGGGCGAGGAGCGCCCGGTCGAAGGTGAAGCGATATCGAGCCGCCACCCGGGACGCCTCGGCCGACTGCACTCGCAAGCCGCGGAGGGTGAGGAAGTCGAGCGGGAACGAGGCGGTCACGTGGTACGACGGCACGTCCTTCGTGTACGTGGCGCTGAGCACCGGGTCGGGAAGCGCGCTGGCCGCCAGCAGTTGGGCACTCGCGAGGGCCGTGTCAGCGCGTGTGATCGCCGCGCGCGGCCCCCGTTCCATGGCGGCCGCGATCGCATCGGACCGGGTGAGCGGGGCGGACTGCTGGGCGCCGGACGCGGCGAAGGGAACGAGGACCGCGGCAATCAGGAATCGAATGGTGGTGTGCATGGCCCCCGGGTGCCGCGTAAGAAGCCTGCAGGGTACCCGGTAACACCTGTCGCTACGATGACAATTGGGTCAAGCCGCGGAGGGCTCCGCACGCGGGAAGCGCACTTCGGCCATGGTCCCGATCCCGATGTCGGAGGTCACTCGGAGGGTCGCGCCGTGTGAAACGGCAATCCACTGGGCGATGGCCAGCCCGAGCCCGGCGCCACCGGTGCCCTCCAGCGAGCGGGTACGCGCCTGGTCGCCGCGGTAGAAGCGCTCGAAGATGTGAGGGAGCTGTTCCGGGGTGATCCCCACCCCGGTATCGGTGATCCGCAGGAAGGGTCGCCCGCCGTCGGCCCCGACGTGCACCGTGACATCCCCTCCCGGCGCCGTGAACTTGATGGCGTTGTCGAGCAGGATCATGGCCAATCGCCGGACCAGGTGCGGATCGCCATCCACGGGAGCTTCCTCAAATTCGGCAAGCGCCATGGTGACGCCCTTGGCCGTGGCCATCACGCGTGCCGCGTCCGCGGCGTCCAGCGCCACGTCGTCCAGGAAGAGCCGCTGGTGTTCCATCGGCCGGTGGCCGGCTTCTCCGCGGGCAAGCGTGAAGATGTCTTCCACGATACGACCGAGGTGACCGCTCTCGACGGTGATCCCTTCGAGGGCTGCCGCATAGGTTGCCGCATCACGCGGCTGTTGCAGCGCGACCTCCGCGCGACCACGAAGGACGCTCAGTGGTGTCCGCAACTCATGCGCCGCGTCGGCCATGAAGCGGCGCGTCTGTTCCATCGAACGTTCGATGGGCCGGATCGATTGCCCGACCAGCACGTAGCCGCCGATCGCCACCAGCAGGAGCCCGGCGAGGGCTCCGAGTCCGAAGGTCGTGATCAGCGAGGCATAGCGATCCTCGAGCTCGACCCGGTCCGCGACCGCGATGGCGATCATCCCTTGCCCGCGGCCGACAGTGAAGCGATTGGCATGCAGGCGGAACATCAACTCATCGTTCGTGGGGGACGGCTGGTCGCGCGTGACGCTGCCGCGGGCCGCCGCCTCGAGGGCGATGACGCGCACCCAGTCTGGCACGACCTCCGGGCGGATTGGCGTGCCGTCGAGCTGCAGCAGGAAGAGACGCCGGTCGGGGATCCGCAGCTCGTCGACGGCGTCGGCCACCGGGCCTGGCAGACCGCGCTCGCGCTCCCGGACGGCCGCCGCCTGCTCGAGCTGGGCGACGGCCTTCTGGAGAGACTCGTCGAGCTCCTCGGCGAACTGTCGGCTCACCACGACGAACAGCCCGCCGCCCAGGATGACGAGAATCAACGTCAACGTGAGGAGGTACCAGGCGGTCAGGCGCCAGCGGAGTGGGCCGAGCAGCTTGGTCGTCATGGCCCGAAGCGGTAGCCCGCGCCGCGGAGCGTGTGAATGAGTTTCGGCTCGAAATCGTCGTCCAGCTTTCGGCGCAGCCGGCGAATCAGCACTTCCAGGACGTTCGTGAACGGGTCGTGGTTGTCGTCCCAGACCTCGGCGCTGATGACTGCGCGGTCGACGACGACGCCGAGGTGGCGTGTGAGGCAGGTGAGGAGGGCGAATTCCTTGGCCGTCAGCTCGATCGCCCGGCCCCCCCGGGTGACGGAACGTGCCGCGAAGTCCACCTCGAGGTCGGCCACGCGGACGACCGCGCCGGCCAGCACCGGACGGCGCGCCAGTGCCCGCACACGAGCGAGCAGCTCGCGGAAGGCAAACGGCTTGGTGAGGTAGTCATCGGCGCCGACATCGAGTCCCGTGACGCGATCGTCGACACTGTCGCGCGCAGTGAGCATGAGGATCGGGGTGGTCAGCCCGGCGGTACGCAGGTCGCGACAGAGGTCGAATCCGCTGCCGCCAGGAAGCATCACGTCGAGGAGCAGCACATCGTGGTGCTCGGCCAACGCGCGCTGCTGCCCTTCGGCGCGCGTGGCCGCCCACGTCACGATCATCGCGTGTTCCGCAAGGCCATCGTGGATGACGGTGGCCAGGTGATCGTCGTCCTCGACCAGCAGGATGCGCATGGCGTGTTCAACCAGTCTTGGGAGGGAAGAGCTTGGGAAGCTTAGCACGTTGTGCGGCCGTGAGGAGCGCACCAACGGCCTCCCGTTCACGGAGGAGAAGCTTCTGGATCTCCGGCTGTGCCTTGCCGAGCTCGGTGTTCAGTGCATCGTCGCGGATCGCCGTCCCCCGGCGAAGGAGGAGCGCAATCGTCGGGGCGAAGAGCTGGTCGGATGCCGTCAGGAAGCGCGCCCGGATCACCTCAAGACCCGCGAGCTGCTCCGGTGAAAGCCCGAGCGAGTCCTGTTGAGCGAGAATCGGCTGGACGGGATCGGCTGTCAACTGCCGCATCCGCGAGCGAATGGCGTCCTCACTCATCTGGGGGGCGTTCTTCGTGGCCACGAGTCCGAGACGTTCCCCGGCGCTGACGCGCTTGGGGCCTCCCAGCTTGTACTCCACGCCAAGTTGCACCTGAAAGGGGGCGAAGCGTCTCCGGGCGGCGCCGAAGTCCTGGGGCGCGCCGAAGAGCTGGTTGACCCGGTAGGCGTAGTGGCGCGTCGCAGGATCGAAGCCGGTCACATACAGCAGCTTCGCGTCTGGGGTCGTGCTGGATGCCGAGCGCCCGAGCGGCGTATTGTCGAGACCGAAGGCACGGACCAAGGCACCCGTGGTGTTGAGCAGATTCATCGTGACGCGGAATCGGGACCCGGTCCCGAGCTCATCGGGGGGAGAGAAGTTGAGGCTGAGGTCTGCCCGAAGCTGCCATCCTGTCTTGCAACTGTTCCGCCCCGCGATGCGACCGAGCTGTGCCTCCAGGCAGCGTTGGGCACCGGAGGGTGCCGCGGCGAGCAGGGTGCGCATCTCCGTGGCCAGGGCTCCGTCACCCACGGTGGCGGGGTCGAAGACGAAGGCCCGATCGTTCGAGCGACCGTCTCCATTGATGTCCCCCACGGCCACCGGTGTGTACGGGATCCCGGAGAGGGCGCTGAGGCGGATGCCCAGGGCAATCCAGGAGATCCGCGGCGTCGCCGTCACGACGAGCTGATGGGTCGGCTGAGATCCGCGCGCCCACTCCTTCAAGAAGGGATCGCCGGCCGTCGTCCCGTTGAAGCCGCGTTCCTGTGCGCGTTGGTAGGCCTGGACATACTGCACCGCGAGCGGCATGCGGTTGCCGAAGAGCGCGCGCCGGGGAGCGAGAATGAGCGTGAATTGCGAGGCGGTGTTGCGGAGGTCCGAGAGGGTGTTGCTGACTCGACCGAAGGCCCCGTTTGGGCGCGCGGCGCCCGGGGCAATGACGCCCGTGCTTGGGACGATCGCATCCGGCGTCACAAGCACGGGCCGACCACCTTCCCCGGGCAGTGTGAAGAGCGGCGTCCGACGCAGGTTGAGATCCACGGCGCTCTCGCGGTTGAGTCCGAGGGAGTACGTCCCGCTCAACGCCATCGACCATCCACCAAGCCGGATCCCCTCGACGCCAAGGTTCCCTCGCCAGCTGACCGGGGAACGGAAGGAAGGATCGAAGACGGTGACGTTCGGACGCGAAACGGAAAAGACGCCGGGGCCCGAGCCGTCACGGCAACTGTCTGCAATCGTGGCGCCGGAGACATTCCACTGCGGCACCGGGGTTGCATCGCCCGCGCACGAGAGGTAGAGCGTGGTGCTCGGCAGCCCCGTGGCATCAATCAGGCCAGCGATGTCTTCCGGGTCGATGGTGCCACGGAACGCCCCAACGCCACCAGACACGGTAATCCCTGGGACATTCAGCGAACGCATGGTCAGGGCGGACTGCGCCGAGGAGGTTCCATCGAAACTTGGACCGGTTCCCTTTCCCTTCGCGGCGTCACGACGGGCCCGGGAGGCCCACGAAACCCCGACGCGCGGGGAAAGCCCAAGTTGCGAAGGGATCCGGTTGGTCTTGAGGCCATACACGGAGTCCACCACCGGATTGTATTCCGGTAGCACCCCCTGGCGCGCGATGTCGACGCGCATCCCCCCTTGGACCTGGATTGCTTCGGACGCGCGCCATTCATCCCCCAACCACAGGCCGACGATCGTGCTGCGATTGGCGAGCTGTCTGGTCGAAATCGTGCGGGTATAGCTCGCCGGCCTGTTGGCCGCCAGGTCAGCGAGGGTCTGGTAGGTGTAGGTGCCACGGAGGTTGCCGGTCCGCCGCTCGTGCTCCCAGTCCCCTTCGATCGACTGACCGAATTTGATGCGGTGGCGGCTGCTCCCTGTCAGTACGGCAAACTGGTTGGTCACTTCCAGCGATCGCGAATCACTCTGACTGGGGCCCGACCCGCTGCCGCCGAACCGGAGCGTGGTCAGCCCCGTGCGACCGTCGTCGAACGACGTGCCGACCCGGACGGAGCCACCGGCGAGGTCCAGGTAGGGGCTGCCGGAATTGTCCCCGAAGGAGTATTGCGCCTTGAACTCATTCAAGATGCCGCGTACGTAGCCAGAGAACGACGTGCCCACCGTGTACCGGTCCCGCCTGCTCTGCGACGCGATGGACGGCAGGGACAGTTGGCCCACGCCATTCCCGACCTGGGTGCGCCGATTCACGTTGAACGTCGTGGTGAGCGAGACTGTTGAGGACGGGGTCCAGTCCACGCGCCCGAACAGCGTCTGGCGTTCCTCGCCCTTGTCTCCCGGGATGGTGGACGGGCTGGTCGGTACGCCCAGCCGCCCGAGCGTCTGGGAGAGGTTTGCCACTGTGTCGCTCGGCAGGCCGTTCTGGGAACGCAACACCGCACGGTCGGTGAGGAGGGAGTAGTTCTCCACCGCGGTGTGGCTGGCATCGAAGGCCGTCAAATAGCGGAGGCGCCCCCGAACGATCGGTCCACTGATGCTCCCGCTGCCGAGCTGGATCCGAGGGGCCGGGGTCGGGGAGGAGCGGTCAGCCCAGGTGGAGAAGCGATCCACGGTTTGCGCGCGAGCGACCGCCTGAAACAGGTCGGTGCCACCCTTGGTCTGGATCACGATCTGTCCGCCCGCGAATTTCCCGGCCGCGGGATCGTACGTCGTGGTGACGAGCTTGGCGGCACCGATGGCATCACGCGGCAAGTTGTCGCCACCAAATTTCATCCCGTCCACCGTCGTGCTGTTCTGCCGAGTCGAGGCGCCGAGGACACTATACGTGGTGGAGTCACCGGTGGTGGTCATCACCCCGATGGCCAGGGCGGCCAGCGCGGCGAGATTGGAGGGATCCAACGAGAATAAGGTGCCCGCCAACAGATCGATCTGGTCTCCCCCGACCGAGGGCGGTTGCATCACCAGCCGAGCGCTCGATACGGTGATGGTATCAAGTTGAAAGGGCATCGCCGTCAGCTCGATATTCACGATCAAAACACTTGAGAGCCCGGTACGCGTGGCGCGCAGTGTGACGGGCCGATGTCCGATTGCCCGGGCAACCAAGACGTAGTCGCCATCCGCCGACGGGGCAATCGCGATGTAGTCTCCCTTGGTGTTTGTTCTCGCGGTAATCACGGTGCGCGTCACCAATCCAGTGATTGTGATCATCGCCTCAGCGAGTGGCCGACCTCCCATGCCGATCACCCGGCCCCGGAGGACTTCGGCGTCCGCACCCTGCGCAGCGAGGAGGCGGGGCGCCAGCACCGCAAGGGAGAAGAGCACCACGCGGACGAGCCGCGCTCGAAACCGACCTGACATGACGGACCCCAGTAGTGATGATCGGGCCAAGATGAACTGGAGTGCCTGTCACCACGATGACACGGGTTCTGGGGGCGCAAAACTGCGCAGGGGCGATGCTTTCGTCGCCCCTGCGCAGTTCCAAACGCTGGTTGCCGGCTGCTTTGCGCCGCCTAGTGCGTCAACTTCCGATACTTGATCCGGTGCGGCTCGTTCGCCGCCATCCCCTTCCGGCGCTTCAGGTCGGCTTCGTAGTCCTGGTAGTTCCCCTCGAACCAGACCACTTCGGAGTCGCCCTCGAAGGCCAGGATGTGGGTCGCGATGCGGTCGAGGAACCAGCGATCGTGGGAGATCACCACCGCGCAGCCTGAGAAGGTCAGCAGCGCGTCTTCGAGTGCGCGCAGCGTGTCGACGTCGAGGTCGTTGGTCGGCTCGTCAAGGAGCAGCATGTTGCCGCCGCTCTTCAGCAGTTTCGCCAGGTGCAACCGGTTCCGCTCCCCGCCCGACATCAGGCCGACCTTCTTCTGCTGGTCGGAGCCCTTGAAGCCGAACCAGCCGCAGTAGGCGCGCGAGTTCACGGTGCGCGTGCCGAACTGCAGATTGTCGTAGTCGCCGGCGATTTCCTGATAGACCGTCTTCTCCGGGTCGAGCGCTTCGCGGGACTGATCCACATAGGACGGCACCACGGTCTTGCCCACGACCAGCTCGCCACCGTCCGGCTTCTCCTGCCCCATGATCATCCGGAAGAGGGTCGTCTTGCCGGCGCCGTTCGGGCCGATGATGCCAACGATGCCGGAGCGCGGCAGCGCGAAGTCGAGGTTCTCGAAGAGCAGCTTGTCGCCGAAGGCCTTGGTCAGCTTCTTGGCGATGACGACCTCATCGCCGAGGCGCGGCGCCGGCGGGATCAGGATTTCGTGGCCACCGACATCGGCCTTCGCCTCCTCCTCGACCAGCGCCTCGTAGGCGCCGAGTCGCGCCTTGCTCTTGGCCTGCCGCGCCTTGGGGCTCATCCGCACCCACTCGAGCTCGCGCTCGAGCGTCCGCTTCCGCGCCGACGCCTGCTTCTCTTCGGTGGCGAGCTTCTTCTCCTTCTGGTCGAGCCACGACGAATAGTTGCCCTTCCAGGGCACCCCTTCGCCACGGTCGAGTTCGAGGATCCACTCGGCGGCGTTGTCGAGGAAGTAGCGATCGTGGGTGATCGCGACGACCGTGCCGGGGAAGTCCTTGAGGTAGCGCTCGAGCCACGCCACCGACTCGGCATCGAGGTGGTTGGTCGGCTCGTCGAGCAGCAGCATGTCGGGCTTCGACAGCAGCAACCGGCAGAGCGCGACGCGCCGCTTCTCGCCGCCGGAGAGCGTGTCCACCTTCGCGTCGGCCGGTGGCAGCCGCAGGGCGTCCATCGCGATGTCGAGGGTGCGGTCGATCTCCCACGCATTCGCCGCATCGATCTTGTCCTGCAGCGCCGCCTGCTTGTCGAGCAGCGCCGTCATCTCGTCGTCGCTCATCGGCTCGGCGAACTTCATCGAGATCTCCTCGAACCGCGTCAGGAGCGCGCGCGTCTCCGCCAGCGCCTCTTCGACGTTGCCGCGCACATCCTTGGTCGGGTCGAGCACCGGCTCCTGCGGGAGGTAGCCGATCTTGACGCCGTCGGCCGGCTTCGCCTCACCGAGGAAGTCCTGGTCGACCCCGGCCATGATCTTGAGGAGCGACGACTTGCCGCTGCCGTTCGACCCGATCACGCCGATCTTGGCGCCCGGGAAGAAGGAGAGGTAGATCCCCTTGAGGATCTCGCGCTGGGGGGGGACGATCTTGCGAAGATCCCGCATGGTGAAGATGTATTGGTGGCTCATGGACGAGAAAATAGTCGAACCGACCGAGGACCGATGCCCCCTCACGCTCCTGCTGCTCTCCCTGGTCCTCCTCGCCACCCCCCTCGCCGCACAGGGCCGCGACTGCGACGGCTATCTCACGCCGCTGGTCGTGCCGGCCGGCTTCTGTGTGCGGCCCTTCGCCGAGAAGGTCGGACCGGTCCGGCACCTGGTGGTCCATCCAACCGGCGTCGTGATCGCGGCGACCAAGCTTCCCCCCGGACTGGTCTCGCTCGCCGACACGAGCGGCGACGGACAGGCCGACGTCGTCACCCGCTTCGGTCCCGGGGAAGGGGGCACCGGCGTGGCCTGGCGGGCCGGCTGGCTCTATTTCGCCGCCGACATCGGGATCTATCGGATCCCCTGGCCGGCCACCTCGCGGGCGCCGACGGGAGTCGGCGAGTGGATCGTCGAGCGGCTCCCGGCCGGCGGCAGTGGCTGGGCGCACTACATGAAGGGGATCGTGGCGGCCGCTGATGGAGCACTCTACGTTTCGATCGGATCATCCAGCGACAACTGTCAGGCGGGCGGAGCCGAGGGGGCAATCCGCATCCCCGGTCAGTGGCCCTGTCCGGAACTCACCACTCGGGCAGGGATCTGGCGCTTCGTGCCGCCCGCGACGGGGAAGGCGGCGTGGGTGGGGAGTCGTTATGCCACCGGGCTCCGCAATGCGATGGCGATGGCCCAGGACCACGCGACCGGGACGCTCTGGGCGCTCACCCACGGCCGGGACTTCCTGAACCGGACCTGGGGGGTCAGCGACGAGGAATCGGCCGACCAGCCCGCCGAGCTGCTGGTCCGCGTCGTGGCGGGCGCCGACTTCGGCTGGCCGTACTGCATGGGCCGTTGGCGGTTCAACGCGCCCACCACCTTGGTGGTCGCCCCGGACTACGCCAGCCAGGCCGGGGCCGCCTGTGCCACGAAGACGCAGCCCACCGTTGGATTCCCGGGGCACTGGGCGCCGATGGCGGTGGCGCTGGCCACGGAGGCAATGCCCGAGGGGTGGCGTCGCGGGCTGCTGATCGCCTTCCACGGCTCCCGGAGTCGCTCGCCGCTGCCGGAGGCCGGCCACCAGTTGCTCTACCAGCCCCTCGATGCCGGCGGGATGCCAGCCGGGGAGTCCAGGATCCTCCTCCGCAGCAGCGATCGCCCGGGGACGCTGCGGCTCGCCGGGGTGGCCGTCGCCGCCAATGGCATGGTGTATCTGGCCGACGATGATTTCGGCCGGATCATCCGGATCGAGAAGCGCTGAGCGCTATATTTCGGGGTTCCGCGCCAACCCGCGCGGCCCTTCACCCCCGACTCGAATAGGTGGTCCATGCGCCGTTCCTCCCTGCTCGCTGCGCTCCTCCTCGCCCCCGCCGCGCTGGCGGCCCAGGGCCCTGCCGTCGGCGACGTCGCCCCGGCCTTCTCGATGACACTATCGGGGAAGGACGGGACGATTGCCGAGCCGGTCACCTTGGCGTCACTCAAGGGCAAGGTGGTGGTCCTCGCCTTCTTCCCGCGGGCGCGCACCTCGGGCTGCACCATCCAGATGAAGGCGTACCGCGATCGCTACGCCGAGCTCTTCGGCAAGGACGTGGAGCTGATCGCCATCTCGACCGACACCCCCGAGGCGCAGGCGTCCTGGGCCAAGGATGAGGCGTTTCCGTTTCGCTTCGGCGCCGACGTGAACGCCCGGGTCGGCAAGGCGTATGATGTGGCGACCGCCGCCGGGATGATGGACAGCCGGGTGCTCTTCGTGATCGGCAAGGACGGCAAGGTCGCCAAGGTCATGCGGCCGTTCCGTGAGATCGATCCGACCGCCTACACCGAGCTGGGCGTCGCCATCGCCGCCGCCCGCAAGTAGGTCGGATGCAACAACCGTCCGGCGCCCCGCGTAGAGCGGGGCAGCTGGACCCCCCATTCCCACCCACGCAGGAGCTCCACCCCATGATGCAGCGCCTGGCCGGTCGTCCCGGCCTTCTCTTCGGCCTCGTGGTGGCCGGTGCCACCGTCGCCCTCGCCACCCCGGTCGTGGCGCAGGATCGACTCAAGAGCATGCCCGGCTACGAGCAGTACACCCGGATGGCGCCTCAGCTGAATGGCACCGTCAAGCTGGGCACCGTGCTTGGCGGATGGGTGGATGCCGGCAAGGCGTACGAATACACCACCGATGGCAAGCGCTATCGCTTTGATGCGGCGACGAAGAAGATCGCCGAGACGACGGTCGCCGGCACGCCGGTGACGCCGCCGGCCGGTGGCCGTGGCGCCGGCGGGCGCGGTGGCGCCGGCATCGAGCGCGGTCGGCAGGCGACCGAAGCGATCTCGCCCGACGGCAAGCTGAAGGCGGTGTATCGCGACCGGAACCTGGTGCTCACCGACAGCGGCGGCGGCAATGGCGCGCCGATCACGACCGATGGCAGCGAAAAGGCGCGGATCAAGTACGGGACCGCGAGCTGGGTCTACGGCGAAGAGTTGAGTCAGACCACCGCGATGTGGTGGAACCCGACCAGCACCAAGGTTGCGTACTATCGCTTCGACGAGAAGCCGGTCCCCGACTACTACATCCAGATGGATCAGACCAAGGTGCAGACGTCGCTCGATATCGAGGCCTACCCGAAGGCGGGCGTCGACAATCCGATCGTCGATCTCTTCGTGTACGACGTCGCCTCGAAGCAGTCGATCAAGCTCGACATTCGCGACGGCAAGCCGTGGAGCAACGACGTGGTCGGCCACTACGTCTACAACGTGCGCTGGTCGCCCGACGGCAAGGAACTGCTGGTCAATCGCACCAACCGCCGCCAGAACATTCTCGAGTTCGCCGCCTGCTCCCCCGAGAGCGGCAAGTGCCGCGTCGTCATCCGCGAGGAGTGGCCCACGGGGTGGGTCGAGAATCGCCCGGCGATGACCTGGCTGGCCGACAACAACCGTTTCCTCTGGGTGTCCGAGCGGAACGGCTTCAAGAACTTCTATCTCTACGATCTCTCCGGGAAATTGATTGCCCCGGTGACGCAGCATCAATTCGAGGTCGTGAGCATCGTCAAGCTGGACGAGGCCGCAGGGGTGCTCTGGTACACCGCGCGCGACGGCGACAACTTCCTCAAGGTCCAGTTGCATCGCGTCGGCCTGAACGGCAAGGGCGACGTCCGCCTGACCGACAAGGCCTACACCCACGCGGTCACGCTCTCGCCCGACGCGAAGTTCATCGTCGACGTGGCCCAGGCGCACGACGTACCGCCGTTCACCCAGGATCCTCGACGCCTCGGGCAAGGTCGTCGCCGAGCTGGCCAAGTCGGACATGACCAAGTTCAACGAGCTCGGCCTGAAGAAGTCCGAGGTCTTCACCTATCTCGCCGCCGACGGCAAGACGCCGTTGCTCGGGATGATCCAGTATCCGTCAAACTTCGATCCGTCGAAGAAGTACCCGGCGCTGCTCTCCATCTACGGCGGCCCGGCCTCCGCCGCGACGCGCGAGATGTGGACGCCGCCGGCCGCGATGGCGGAATACGGCTTCCTGATCCTGACACTCGATTCGCGCGCCGCGCCGGGCATGGGGAAGCGCACGCTTGACGATCTGTACATGAAGCTCGGGCAGACCGAGATGAACGACTTCGCCGAAGGGCTCAAGGAGCTCGCCAAGCGGCCCTACTTCGACGCCAAGCGGGTCGGCGTCTTCGGCACGTCCTACGGTGGCTACACCTCGGCGATGATGGTGCTGCGCTTCCCGGATCTGGTCGCGGCGGCCTCGGCGTCGTCGGCGGTCACGGCGTGGAACCACTACGACACGATCTACACCGAGCGCTACATGTGGATTCCGCAGGAGAACGCGGAGGGCTACACCAAAGGCTCGGCGATGACCTATGCCAAGGACCTCAAGGGTCGGCTCCTGATCTACTACGGCACCGCCGACAACAACGTGCACCCGAACAACGCCATGCAGCTCATCAAGGCGCTGCAGCAGGCGGGGAAGAGTTTCGAGGTGCAGGTCGGGCCGGACGCCGGTCACACCGGCGTCAACAACCAGCGGATGATGGAGTTCTTCATCGAGAACCTGGTGATGAAGGTGTCGCCGGTGTCCTGAGCGTCGACCAGGAGCGCATGCACCACGGGGGGCCGCAGTCGCGGCCCCCCGTTGGCATTCCCACTTGCCGCCTACTTGGCAAACATCTGGGTCGGATCCTGAAAGGCCTTGAATTCGAGTGCGTTGCCGGCAGGGTCGAGCAGGAACATCGTGGCCTGCTCGCCAACCTGCCCGACGAACCGGATTCCCGGCTCGATGATGAAGGCGACGCCGGCCGTGCGCAGCGTGTCCGCGAGCGCGTGCCAGGCATCCCACGCCAACACGAGGCCGAAATGCCGGACCGGGACGGCGTGGCCGTCGACCTGGTTCGCCGCCGTCTTGCCCAGTTCCTCGGGGGCCAGGTGGGCCACGATCTGGTGCCCGTGGAAATCGAAGTCGATCCACTGGTCGGAGGAGCGGCCCTCCGGGCACCCGAGCAGCCCGCCATAGAAGCGGCGCGCGGCCTCGAGGTCGTCGACGGGGAAGGCGAGGTGGAACGGAGGGATTGAGTGCACGGTGAGCCTCGGCGAGGGATGATGGGTCATGGATGATGGATGATAGATGGTCGATCCTGCTCGACCCATCCCCCACGACCCAACCATCCATAATCCATCATCCATCATCCATCATCCCCCTTGACGACCCTCCCCCCCCTCACGTACAATGCATTCACAATTGATGGTGTCCGTGGTGATTTGCCGCTGCTTGCAGCCACGTTAAATAAATGCTAAAGTGCACAGGACGCCTGGCGGCAGTATGCCCCCGGCGTTTTTTCGTGTGCGGGGGTCCTGATTCATCGACGGAGCAGGGAATGACCTGGCAGCCACGGCATCGCCGAATGCACATGCGAATGCTTCTTGTGACCGGAACTCCCATGGGAGACACGGCCAGGCTGTTGCGCATCCCTGCGTAGCACACACCTACCGACAGCTGTCGGCACGGCGCCCTGGCTCTCTCTCACGAGACGGCCGGGGCGCTCTGGTTTTTCCCCCTATGCACGAGACCGAGGACGCGATGACCTTGACCACGATCTTCCGGCGCAGTCCCGCGACGCCGAGTGCTGCTGAACTTCCTGCGGTTGCCGGCCACCACGGCGGGCTCCTGCCCCTCTCCCGGCTGCGCGTCGAGGCCCAAGGGCCCGTCGACGGTCCCGTCATCGTCGTGCTGGGCGGCATCTCCGCCTCCGCGCATGTCGCTGCCCATGCCGGCGACCCGACACCGGGATGGTGGGATGCCATCGTCGCTCCAGGCGGCGCGATCGACACCACACGATGTCGCGTCGTCAGCCTCGACTGGCTGACCATCCCCGGCCATCCCGTCGACGCCCGCGATCAGGCGCGCGCGCTCGGCATCGCGCTGGACCACCTCGGCGTCGCCACCGTCGAGGCGATCGTCGGCGCGTCCTACGGCGGCATGGTTGCGCTCGCCTTTGCCGCACTCTACCCGGCGCGGGCCGCGCAGTTGATCATCCTCTCCGCCGCGCACGAGAGCCACCCGATGGCCACCGCCCTCCGTTCGATCCAGCGTGGCGTGGTGCGCCTCGGCATCAAGAGCGGCCGAGCCCATGAGGCGGTCGCGCTTGCCCGTGCCCTTGGCATTACCACCTACCGCACGGCGGAAGAATTCGCCGATCGCTTCGGTGCCGCCCCGGTGCGGACCGCGGCGGGGTATCGCTTCCCGGTCGAGGATTACCTGGAGCATGGCGGCACCCGCTTCGCGATCGGCTGCGAAGCGGAGCGCTACGTGGCGCTCTCGGAGTCCATCGATCTGCACCGGATCGATCCCTCCGAGATCACGACCCCGACGACGCTCCTGGCCGTCGAGGGCGATCAACTCGTCCCGATCTGGCAGGTGCACGAGTTGTTCGGTCGTCTCGCCGGCCCCGGCCGCGTGGTCGAGATCACCTCGCGTTACGGGCATGACGCCTTCCTCAAGGAAGTTTCCGCTGTGGATGCATTGATTCGCTCGGCCCTTTCGCAGGGGGTGCGTCATGCCGCGTAATGGCCTCGCGACCGCGACGCGCGCGGTGCGCGCCGGCATCGCGACGGATGGGCAGCACGGCGCCGTGGTGCCACCGATCCACCTCTCCTCGACATTCCGCTTCCCGGCGTTCGGGGTGAAGGGGCGCTACGACTACTCGCGCTCCGGCAACCCGACGCGCGATCAACTCGCCGAGGCACTCGCGGCGCTTGAAGGGGGCGCGTCGGCCGTGGTCACCGCGTCGGGAATGGCCGCGGTCACGCTCGCCGTGCAGCTGGTGCAGCCCGGTGAGTTGATTGTCGCGACGCACGACTGCTATGGCGGCACGCATCGGTTGCTGACGCACCTGGCGCGGCGCGGTCACTTCGAGGTCGCGTTCGTGAATCTCAGCGATCCTGCCGCCGTCGCCCCAGCGCTTGCGCGGAAGCCTCGCCTGGTGTGGATCGAGACGCCGAGCAATCCGCTGTTGCGCATCACCGACATCCGTACCGTCGCCGACGCGGCGCACGCTGCGGGCGCGCTGGTGGGCGCCGACAACACCTTCCTCTCGCCGGCGCTGCAGCAACCGATCGCCCTCGGCGCCGACCTCGTCGTGCACTCGACCACCAAGTACATCAATGGTCACAGTGATGTCGTCGGCGGGGCAGTGATCGCCGCGAATCCGGCGTTGGGCGAGGAACTCGCCTGGTGGGCCAATTGCCTGGGGCTCACCGGAGCGCCATTCGACGCCTTCCTCACCTTGCGCGGTGTGCGGACGCTGCACGCGCGGATGCGCATTCACGAGGAGAACGCCCTCGCGATCGCGGCGGCGCTCTCCGCGCATCCCCTCATCGAGGCGGTTCACTACCCCGGGCTTGCCGATCACCCGGGGCATGCGGTCGCGGCCCGGCAGCAGCAGGGCTTCGGCGCGATGCTCTCCTTCGCGGTGCACGGCGGTCCGGCGGCGGTGGAGGCGGTGGCGACCGGGCTGGAGCTCTTCACCTTGGCCGAATCCCTCGGCGGCGTCGAGAGCCTGATTGCCCATCCGGCGACGATGACCCACGCGGCGATGGATCCCGCTGCGCGGGCGGCCGCTGGCATCGGCGATGGACTGTTGCGGCTCTCGGTAGGGATTGAGCACGGCGCCGACCTGGTGGCGGACCTCCTCTCCACCCTCGATCGGGTCGCGGCAACGGCGTTGGTGCAGGCGAGCATTTGAGCCGACCGTGGGGAGGGCGCGTCGTGCCGCCTCCGGGCTAGATTTCCCGGGTGATGGACCTCCTTCCCAATGCCGATTGCCGCACCTCGGTTGCTCCCGGCCACCCCCTGCTGTGCGGGGGTGGTCGGAGGTGGCCACTGGTCGGCATGCCTGACCCGGAGTCTGCATGAGTCCCCCGAAGATCCCCGAGGGTGGCCGACGTGGCTGGATCATCCCGATCGGGGGTGCCGAAGCGAAGGTGGGCAACGTCTCGATTCTCGAGCGCTTCGTCGCCCTCTCGGGTGGCCGTGATGCCCGGATCGGCGTGATCCCGACCGCCTCCCAGCTGTCGGACACCGGTCCGCGCTACCACACGCTCTTCCGCGAACTGGGAGCCGCCGAGGTGCTGGTGATGGACTTCGATACCCGGCGCGATTGCGAAGAGCCCGCACGGCTTGCGGACCTCGCACGATGCGACGGGGTCTTCCTCACTGGCGGGAATCAGCTGCGCCTCTCCACCTTGCTCGGCGGAACATCGGTCTCGCGCTTGTTGCGCACGCTGAACGCGGCCGGGGTGACGATCGCGGGGACCTCGGCGGGAGCGGCCTTTCTCTCCGAACACATGATCGCCTTCGGTGCGGAAGGCGCATCGCCGACGGCGCGTGGCGTGACCCTCGCACCGGGTCTGGGCCTCACCAACCGCGTCATCATCGACCAGCATTTCCGGCAGCGCGATCGACTGGGCCGACTGCTGAGCGCACTCGCGTACAATCCGTTCGCGATCGGCCTCGGGCTCGACGAGGACACCGCCGCCTTCATCGGGCCAGATGAGACGGTGGAAGTGGAGGGTAGCGGCGCGGTCACCGTCCTCGATTCGGGTGGCCTCACCTTCTCCTCGATGGACCGGGTCCAGGAGAACGAGCCGGTCTCGCTGCTCGGGATTCAGCTGCACATTCTCACCCGCGGGGCGCAGTTCAATCTGCACACCCGCGAAGCCGTGGCCGGTTCGCTGGCAACCAGCAAGAGCTGACCGGCGTGTCCTCAGGGGGCGACATGAAGATTCTCGATCGCGCGGTGTATGTCGGTCCCTCACGCTACGCCCATTTCCCGGTCATCCGACTGCGGCTCGATCTCGGCGCGCTCGAAGCGTGGCCGACCTCCCGCCTCGGTCCCGAGTTCATCGAGCCGCTGTTGGCTGCCCTCCCCGGTCTGCACGAGCACGGCTGCAGCTACGGCGAACCCGGTGGCTTCATCCGCCGACTCACCGAGGATGAGGGGACCTGGCTGGGGCACGTGCTCGAGCATGTGGCGATCGAGCTGCAGAACGTCGCCGGGATCAAGGTGACCTTCGGCAAGACGCGCGGCGCCGGTCCCGAGGGCGTGTACGACGTGGTCTACGAGTACGAGCAGCGGGACGAGGGGCTGGAGGCCGGCGAACTCGCGCTGCGCCTGCTGCTCGCCCTGCTGCCGGATGCCTGCCGCCCCGATGGCGCGCGGCCCCCCGATTGGGACTTTGCCCGCGAGCGCGATACCTACATCCGTTTTGCCCAGCGCCGCGCCCTCGGGCCGAGCACGGCCTCGCTGGTGCACGCCGCCGAAGCGCGCGACATCCCGTGGATGCGCCTCAATGCGTATTCGCTGGTGCAGCTCGGCCTCGGCAAGTATCAGCAACGCATCCAGGCCACCGTCACCGGCCGCACCTCGCACATCGCCGTCGAGATGGCCAGCGACAAGGAGGAGACCAACAAGCTCCTCGGCGCCCTCGGACTCCCGGTGCCACGCCAGGAGCTGGTGCAGCGGTCGGAAGATGCCGTGCGCGCTGCCAAGCGCATCGGGTTCCCCGTGGTGGTGAAGCCCTACAATGGCAATCATGGTCGGGCGATCTCGATCCACCTCACCACCGACGAGCAGGTCGCAACGGCCTTCGCCCTGGCGCAGGAGGTTTCACGCTCGGTGATCGTCGAGAGCTTCGTCACCGGGGATGACCATCGGCTGCTGGTGGTGGATGGCGTGCTGGTCGCGGCGACGCGCCGCACGCCGGCGCACGTGGTGGGCGACGGTCGCTCCACGATCGCCGACCTCGTCACCGAGGTGAATCGCGACCCGCGTCGTGGCATCGGGCATGAGAAGGTGCTCACCCGGCTCGAGCTGGATGCCAAGGCGGTCGAGTTCCTCGCGGCCAATGGCCACAGCCCATCGACCGTGCCACCGGCCGGCGAACGCGTCTACCTCTGCGCCACGGGGAACCTCTCGACCGGCGGCACCGCGACGGACGTCACCGACATCATCCACCCCGACAATGCGGAAATGGCGGTCCGCGCCATCAAGGCCGTCGGACTCGACGTGGGCGGCGTGGACTTTCTCTCGGCCGACATCAGCGAGTCGTACAAGAGCCACGGCGGCGGGATCTGCGAGGTGAACGCGGCACCCGGCTTCCGGATGCACTCAGCGCCAAGCGAGGGGACGCCGCGCGACGTGGCGGGCCCCGTGATCGACATGCTCTTTCCGAAGGGGACGCCGAGCGTGGTGCCGATCGCCGCCGTCACCGGGACGAACGGCAAGACGACGACGGCGCGCATGCTGGCGCACATCTGCCAGATGGCGGGCTTCACGCCCGGCCTCACCACCACCGACGGCGTCTACATCAACGGCCAGCGCACCGTCGAAGGGGACATGACCGGGCCCGCGTCGACGCGCATGGTGTTGAGCGACCCGAGCATCGACGTGGCCGTCCTGGAGGTCGCGCGGGGCGGGCTGCTCCGGGCGGGCATGGGGACGCGCTACGTCGATGTCGGCGCCGTGCTGAATGTCCGTGCCGACCACCTCGGCCTGAAGGGGATCGACACCCTCGAGCAGCTCGCCGAGGTGAAGCAAGTCGTGGTCGAGGTGGCGCGCGACACCGCGGTCCTCAATGCCGACGATCCGCTGGTGCTGCAGATGGCGTCCGAAACCGACGCCAAGCACCTCTGCTACGTCACCACCAATCCGGCGCATGAACTGGTGCGTGAGCACATCCGTGCGGGCGGCCGGGCCTGTGCGCTCGAGGCCGGCGTCAACGGCGAGATGATCACGCTGTACGATCACGGCGCGCACATTCCGCTACTCTGGACCCACCTGATTCCCGCCACGCTCGACGGCCGCGCCCTGCACAACGTCCAGAACGCGATGTTCGCCGCAGTGATGGCCTTCTCGATGGGGATCAAGCTCGACAGCATTCGCACCGGACTGCGGACCTTCGACACGTCGTTCTTCCAGGCGCCGGGCCGGATGAACGTCTACTCCGACCATCCGTTCCGGGTGATCCTCGACTACGGCCACAACGCGCACGCGGTCGGCGCCATGGTGGAGCTCGCGGCACGACTCGATGTGCGCGGGCGCCGGATCGTGGTGGTGGCGGCACCCGGTGACCGGCGCGACGAGGACATCCGGGCGATCGCCGAGACGGTCGCGGGGCACTTCGATGCCTACATCTGTCGTCGCGATGACACCTTGCGGGGCCGCGATGGCGATGAGGTCCCGCGCATGCTCGCGCGGGCGCTGGCGGGGGCCGGGGTGCCCGCCGATCAGGTCCAGGAAATTCCCGATGAACAGGCCGCGATCGACCACGCGCTGCGGATGGCCCGCGCCGGCGACCTGGTGCTGGTCTTCGGTGACGCGCTGCAGCGGTCGTGGGATCAGATCACCTCGTTCCGGCCCGAGGGCAGCGAGGCCCCGCTGCGCACGACGGGCGAGTTCCCGATCGCCGCCGTGGCACCGCCTCGCCAGCCGCGGGTCTCGCTCGACGGTGCCACGCTGGTGCGTGACGAGCGGGGCGTGCGCCTCGCCCGGGAGAGCGACGACTGACCGACATGCCCCAGCCGGAGCTGTCGGCACCAGCCTGGAGTGATTCCCGGCGGCTCTTCGGGCCGTCCCGTTGGCTCGATGCCCCCGGGGTCGTGCTCGAGGGATTCGTGGACGGCGCCCTCGCCGCCACCGTCGCCGTCGCATGGCGCGCCACCGTCCAACGGCTTGCGAGTGCGCTCGGCTGGCCCGCGCCCACGTGGAGCGTGACAGGCCGGGCCGGCCACCTGGTGCTCGCCTTCACTGCACCGGGAGACCAGTTGCTGACCGCCACCGAAGTGAACGAGTGGGCCTGGGAGTCGGTGCTGCGTGGCGCAGGGCTCGCATCGGCACCGGCGCCCTTTGCCCCGGGCGACCTTCCGCACGATGAATCGCAGGCAGTCAGACAGCTGGCAGCCCTCGCGGCCCTCGAGGCACAGGCGCCAACGAGCGACCTCGCGGTGGTCGCGCGGCCCGATCAGCGGGTCGCGCTCGTCACCGGATCGAACGGCAAGACCACGACGACCCGATTGATCGCTGCAATGACGATGGCCACCGGTCAGCAGACCGGCTGGTGCTGTACTGATGGTGTCTTCATCGATGGGGTGGCAGTCGAGGCGGGAGACTGGTCCGGCCCTGCCGGGGCGCAGCGGGTCGTGCACGCCCCCACGGTGCAGTGTGCCATTCTCGAAACGGCCCGCGGCGGCATCCTGCGTCGGGGCCTCGGCGTCCTCGGTGCCTCGGTGGCGGTGGTGACCAACATCGAAGCAGATCATTTCGGAGAATACGGCGTCGAGACGCTCGCCGACCTGGCTCTCGTCAAGCTGGTGATCGCGAAGGGATTGCGAGCGGGGGGCGTGCTGGTGCTCAATGCCGACGACCCCGCGCTGCGCGAATCCACGCTGCCCGCCGGCGTCATGGTGGCGTGGTACTCGCCCTCTGGCGCCACGCGCCACGTGGGAGACCGCCCCGTCACGGCGTGGCGCGACGCCGACCATCTCTGGCTGGCGTCCCCACAGGGGGTGCATGATCTCGGCGATCTCCGCACGATGCCTCTCACCGCGGCCGGCGCTGCCGAGTACAACCTCACCAACATGCTGGCTGCCGGCGTCGCCGCGCATCACCTCGAGGTGCCGGTGGCCATCATCACCGACGTGTTGGCACGCTTCGGCGCCCATCCCGCAGACAACGCCGGCCGCCTGAGTCGATTCGAGCTCGGCGGGGCAACCATCCTTCTCGACTACGCGCACAACCCGACGGGGCTGACGGGGCTGCTCAAGGTGGCCCGCAGTCTCCGGCCGACGCGGTTGCTGCTCCTGCTCGGGCAGGCAGGCAATCGCGACGACGGCGCGCTCGCCGACCTGGCTGCTGCTGCGTGGACCGCGCGGCCGGATCGGATCGTGTTGAAGGAGCTCGAGGGCTACCGGCGGGGGCGGACCGCGGGCGAAGTGCCCGCGTTGCTCGAGCATGCCCTGCGAATGCTGGGTGCGCCCGCTGAGCGGATCGTGACGGTCCTCGACGAAGTCGAAGCGGTCGAGGCAGCGATTGCGTGGTCACAACCCGGCGACGTCCTCGTGCTCCCGGTGCATTCCCTCGACGCGCGGACCGAGGTGCTGGCGCGCCTCGCCGCCATGGGTGCCATCACGCCCGCCTGACCCGAACCTCTCTCCCGGAGCTGTGCGATGCATCGCGTTCGATTCCTGTTGGTGCTGACGCTCGGTAGCGCGGCCTGCGCGCAGCCGGCGCCCACTCCTGCCACCCTCGATCCAATCGCCCTCCGATATGTGGGGCTGGTCCTCCGCCTCGGCCATCACGACGCCAACTATGTCGATGCCTACTACGGGCCGGACTCGCTGAAGCAGGCCGCCGACCGCGATTCGATGTCCGTCGCCGCCATCGGTGCTGCCGCCGATTCGCTGATTGCCCAGCTGGGCGGCAGCGTCCCTGCCTACACTGATTCGCTGGTGCAGCTGCGTCATCGTTATCTGCGCACGCAACTCGGCGCACTCTCGGCCCGAGCCGCGATGCTAGGAGGCAAGCGGTTCACCTTCGACGAGGAGGCCAAGGCGCTGTACGATGTCGCACCGCCGACGCTCTCCGACGCCCACTTCGATTCGCTGGTGGCACGCCTTGACGCGCTGATTCCCGGCCCCGGGACGCTGGCGTCTCGGTATCAACGGTTTCGTGATGGCGCCATGATTCCGGCCGAAAAGGTGGACACGGTGTTCAAGGTGGCGATCGCGGCGTGTCGGGCCCGCACGCTGGCGCATCTCCCGCTCCCGGCGACCGAGCGCTTCGATCTGGAGTATGTGAAGGGGACGTCGTGGAATGCCTACAACTGGTACAAGGGTGAGTATCACTCGCTGATCCAGGTGAACCTCGACTTCCCGATTCCGGTGGACCGCGCGGTGGATCTGGCGTGCCACGAGGGTTATCCGGGGCACCATGTCTACAACACCCGGCTCGAGGAGGCGTTGGTGCGGGGGCGCGGCTGGGTGGAGATGTCCGTCTATCCGCTCTTCTCGCCGCAGTCGTTGATCGCCGAGGGGAGCGCCAATTACGGGATCGAGATGGCGTTCCCGGGCGAGGCGCGGACCGCGTTCGAACGCGACTCGCTCTTCCCGCTGGCGGGGCTCGATCCGGCGATGGCAATCCAGAACGCGGACGTGCGCGCCGTGATGGAGCAGCTCAACCATGCACGCAATGCGGTGGCGCGCCGCTACCTGGACGGCGCACTTGACTCGGCCGGTGCCGTGGCGTTGATGGAGCGGTGGTGGCTGCAGTCACCGGAAGCGGCGGCGAAGACGCTGCGTTTCATCCAGACCTACCGCAGCTATGTCATCAACTACAATCTCGGGCGGGATCTGGTGGCGGCGTATGTCGAGCGGGCGGGGAAAGAGCCGGCGGCGCGGTGGCAGGCGTTCAGTGCGCTCCTCTCGTCTCCCCGGCTCCCTGGCGGCCTGCAGTAGCCACCGAGCGCGTCAGGGGACGATGAGCAGGTAGACGACGACGCAGACCCCAACGCCGAGGCCAAGCGCGATCAGGCCGAGCGTCCGGCGCTTCGGCAGCGCGATCCACAGCGTGATGCCGGTGAGCGCGCCGAGGAGGAGGAGGATCGCCGAGAGGTCGATCAGCCAGCTCCACGCGGTGCCGCTGTCCTTGCCGCGATGGAGGTCGTCCATCCGGATCAGGAAGGGGCGATTCTCCGTGGTGATCTTCATCGCGCCGGTCGCAAGCGTGATCGCCGCCTCGAAGCGGCGGCCCGGGCCGCGCAGCTCGACGCGAAGCTCTTCGCCATCACTGTCGAAGGTGGAGAGTGCCCCCAACGCGCCGTACGTGGTGCGCAGCGACGCGACGATCCCGGCGGTGTCCGGCTCATGCGTCAGCAGGGCCATCGGCAGCGTCCCCGTGGTCTCGACTGGCGCGGCCTCGCCGGCGGTCACCCACTCCTCATGGTTGAGGAGCAAGCCGGTGGCGGCGAAGAAGACCATCAGCAGCATGGCGAAGACGGTGAGGTAGATGTGCACCGTGCGGGTGGCCGAGACCACCCGGTTCCACTTTCTGGCCACCGATTACTTCGCGGCGCTACAGGTGACCGTACCGCCAGCAAAGGCGGGGCTCGCCTCGAACTTCCCCGCCACTTCGCCGTTCGTGCAGTTGAGCGCGGCGCTCCGGAGCGAGTGCGGGCCGTTCTCGAACGACTCTTCGAACCAGAAGGTGTACTCGCCGGCCTTCACCGCCGTGCCGTGGTCATCGAGGCCATCCCATTCGAGGCTGTACTCGCCGACCGGGCGAGTGGCGCGGGTCACCGCATCGATCACGTCCGGGGCGCCGGTTGACATGACGCCGTACCACTTGCTCATGTCCGGGATGTACTTCCGCTTGGTGCCCCAGAACGCCAGCGTGCGCACCGGCTTGCCCGCGGCATCGGTCACCCAGACGGCCACATAGGGCCGATGGCGATTCGGGTTGGTCGGGGTGATGTCGATGACAACCTTCGCGACGACGTCTCCCTTCGTTGCGGCCGGTGTGGTCGGCAGTTCGTACGCCGCGAATCCTGCGGTGCGGTACAGCTGGCCATCAGCGCCGACGATCATCGCCTCGACGCCAGGCGTGGCGGCCGCGAGCCGCAGCCCCTCGGCCGGCGTCAGCACCGAGAGCGTGGTCGCGAGCGCGTTGGCCGTGGCGTTGTCGCGCGCGATGACCGTCGTGGCCGCGACGGCATTCGCCGGCAGCCCCGTCCGCGGATCGATGATGTGCGAATAGTGCGCGCCGTTGATCGTGAAGCCACGGGCGTACCGTCCGCTGGTTGACACGGCGCGGTCACGGAGCTGGAGCACCGTCAGCGGGGCGGCGTTGTCGGCCGGGGCGCGCGGATCGGCAACTCCGACGTGCCACTCCGCACGATTCGCAGCCGCCACGCCCCAGGTCCGGATGTCGCCGCCGAGATTGATGATGGCGCCCTGGAGCTCAGGCGTGGCGGCCTGGGCGGCGGCGACTGCTTGATCGATGATGTAGCCCTTGCCCAGCGAATTCAGGTCGATCCGATCCGTCGTGCGCATCCGGACGCCGTTCGCGTCGATGGTCCACGCCGGCGCGGCGAGCCGAGCGGTGACCGCGGCGAGGTCGGCGGCGTTTGGAAGGCGCCCTTCGGCCTCGGCCGTGCGCCAGAGCGCCGAGAGCGGTGCCACGCGCGCCGAATAGGCGCCACCACTGATCCGGTTCCAGAAGGTGTAGCGATCGAGCACGGCAAGCAGGTCGCTCGACGGCTGCGCGAGGCGGCCCGTCGACATCAGCCGGCTCAACTCCGAGGCTCCGTCGTAGCCGCTCAGCACCATGCGGAGTCGCTCGATCTCGGCCAGTGCCGCCTGCTCCGCCTGCGTTGGCCGCTTCGGGGGTCGCGGCGGTGAACGTCAGGTCGAGCGAAGTGCCGAGGATGCCATCATGGGCGAAGTGGTATGCCTGCATCGTCGGCGCCGGGGTCGGGCCGAAGAGGGTCGTCAACAACAAGGCCAAGTGCGAAGCGAAAGGCAGCGCCACGAGTCATATCCGAGTGAGAGGATCGGTTAAACGCCAAGGCAGTCAATGAGATACGCGGTTCCGAGGACCGAAGTTGCTGCGCCCCCTCAGTGTCCGGCCGCCGCCGATTCGGCGGCGATCGTCTCGAGCGCTTCCCAACGACTCGTGAGGTGCGACAGCGCCTGCTCGACCGCTGCGAGCCGGGCCCGCGCCGTCGCGAGCGCGGCGGTGTCCCGCAGCACGCTGGGGTCGGCCAGGGTCGCGAAGAGCTGCAGCTTCTCCGTTTCGCGCGCGTCGATCTGCTCCGGGAGCGTGGCGAGTTCCTGCTGCTCCTTGAAGGAGAGCCGGCGCACCTTGCCTGCCTTGGTGGTCTTCGCGGCCGGTGCTGCGGCAGGTGCCTTCACGGTCCGGCTTGCGCTGGCCGCGGCGATCACGGCCTGCCGCTGCCGAGCCCAGTCGGTGTAACCGCCGACATACTCGCCAACCTTGCCACCGCCTTCCATCACCAGTGTCGAGGTCACCACGTTGTCGAGGAAGGCACGATCGTGGCTCACCACCAGCAGGGTCGCTTTCAGGTTCAGCAGGAGATCCTCGAGCAGGTCGAGGGTCTCGATGTCCAGGTCGTTGGTCGGTTCGTCGAGCACCAGCACGTTGAAGCGCCGCGTGAAGAGGCGCGCCAGCAGCAATCGGTTCCGCTCGCCGCCGGAGAGGACCCGTACCGGCGTGCGGGCGCGTTCCGGCGAGAAGAGAAAGTCCTGGAGGTAGCCGAGGACGTGCTTGCGGGCGCCGTTGATCTCGATGAACTCGGTGCCGTCGCCGATGCTGTTGACGACGGTCTGCTCGGGGTCGAGCTGTTCGCGCAGCTGATCGAAGTAGGCCACTTCGAGGTTGGTGCCGAGGCGGACGGTTCCTTCCTGTGGCTCGAGCTGGCCGAGCAGCAGGCGGATCAGTGTCGTCTTGCCCGAACCATTCGGCCCGATCAGTCCGATGCGGTCGCCACGTGCGATGGTTGTGGTGAGATCACGCACGATGGTGCGCTCCCCGTAGCCGAAGGTCACCCCCTTCGCCTCGATCACCAGGCGGCCGGAGCGCTCGGCCTCCTGCGCCTGCAAGCGCACGGTGCCGACTCGTTCACGGCGGGCACTGCGCTCCAGGCGCAGGGCTTCGAGCGCCCGGACTCGGCCCTCGTTGCGGGTCCGGCGCGCCTGGATGCCGGTGCGGATCCACACTTCCTCGCGGGCGAGCTTCTTGTCGAACTCGCTCCACTCCTTCTCCTGACTCGCGAGCGCCGCCTCTTTCCGTTCCAGGTAGGTGTCGTAGTCAGTGCCCCAGTCAATCAGCTGCCCGCGATCGAGGTCGACGATCCGCGTGGCGACTCGACGCAGGAACGTCCGGTCGTGGGTCACGAAGACCAGCGTGATGTTCCGCGCAATCAGGATCTCTTCAAGCCACTCCACCGCCTCGACGTCGAGGTGGTTGGTCGGTTCGTCGAGGAGCAGCACATCGGGATCGCGGACCAGTGCACGCGCGAGGAGTGCCTGTCGCTTCCGACCGCCCGAGGCGGCAGCGAACGGCGCCTCGGGGTCGAGGCCGAGGTGCTCGAGCACCGTCTCGACGCGGCTCTTTACCTCCCAGGCATTTGCGGCGTCGAGGGCGTGATGCAGCCGGTCGAGTTCGTTGAGTGCCGCGTCGCTGTGGTCGGTGGCAACGCGGTGCGAGGCGTGCTGATACTTGGCGAGGAGGCGGCCGGCATCACCGAGGCCATCGGCGACGATGTCGAACATCGTGCCGGCCACGTCACCGGGGACTTCCTGTTCGAGGCGGGTGACCGAGACGCCGGTCTGCCGGACCAGTTCGCCACGGTCGGGACGGATGGTGCCGTCGAGCAGCTTCATCACGGTGCTCTTCCCGGCGCCGTTGCGGCCGAGGAGGCAGACGCGCTCGCCGCGCTCGATGACCAGGTTGGCCTGATCGAGCAGCGGGGCTGCGCCGAAAGCGAGGGTGATGTCCTGCAGGGCCAGCAATGCCATGCCACGTCCGACGCCGGGGTTTCCCTCCGTGCGACGGCGGGGCGCGCGTCGCGGGGTGGGAGGGGGAAACTAGCGGGGTCCCGGCACCGCGGCCCCGGAGGGGGCGTCCCGGTTGAGCCACAATGACACCGAGAAGGTCCGCTCCCGGGCGGTGTTCTTGCCGGCGATGCCGCCGTAATACCCCGCCTGAATGCCCACCCCCTTGGAGACCTTCCAGACCGCCGATCCGCCCACCTTGGTGGCGCTGTAGGCGACCCCGCCATCCTGGAACGCCGCCACGTTGAACGATTGCGCCATGAGCAGCAGCCGCGGGGCGGCGTCCAGGCCGATCGTCAGGTCGTAGCGGAACTCATCCGCGCCCGTACGCCACGCCGCGCCACCGGCCGAGGCACTCACGAAGCCCCGCGTCCCCAGCGCGCCGAAGCCGTTGCCATAGAGCAACCGGATTTCGGCGTCGGTGCTCACGGGCCCGAGCACCGGTCGGGCCTCAGTGTCGTACAGCAGCGGGATGTCGACCCGCGGCTGGATCGAGAGGATGCCACCCTTGCCCTGGGCGAGGCGCTTCATCACGAAGAGGCCCGTCGCCCCGAAGCCGGTCGTCACGGTGGACTGGCCGTTCCGCTTGTCCTCCAGCCGCGCGAAGCCCTGCCCGAGGCCGAGGGAGAGCCCTTCCTTCCAGCCGTAGATGAAGTACATCCCCCAGTCGCGCTTCTCGAGGGCGTTCTCGGTGGCACCGGGACCATTCGAGAAACGGTCGGGGAAGCGGCCGGCATTGAAGCCGTGCGACATGAACCAGCCGCCGGGCTTCACGGTCCACTGCGCAGTGGCGCTGGCCGGCGCCAGCAGGAACAGGACGATCAACAGGCGACGGTTCATTCGGTCGGACCTCGCGCCTCGGGAACGATGGTGGCATCGAACCGCACCGGGAGGCGCGGCGCGGCAGGGCGTCGGTACAGCGTGTAGCCACTCCAGCTCCACTCTTCGACAAAGCCCACCGGCGGGCGATGATCGGCGTCGAGCGTCAGCCCATCATCGTCGGCCGTGACGAGGACATACTGCACGGCATCGGCCGGCAACGCCAGCGCGATATCAAAGCCGGTGTCGCGTGTCGTCAAGTATGGCGCAAACGACGGCGTCCACTTCAGCAGCCCCTCGGCCCACCGATCGTCCAGCAGGATGCTCCGCGGTGGTGCCACGGCCAGGGCCTGCGCAATCGCGCGGTCGCGACGGTCGGCGTCGGTCGGCGTGGGCCACGGCAACACGACCCACGCCGCAACTGCCTGCGCGCCGCCAATCGCCGCCAGTGTCCAGCGCTGCCACCTCGGCAAGTCACGCGGCAACGCCACGATCGCGACCAGCATCAGCAGCATCGCCGCGAAGGCCAATGAGAAGTGCCATCCGGTGGTCGTGGCTGCCGCGAGCAGAAGGAAGGGGAGCAGCATTCCCGCCGTCGTTGCCTTCGGGCGCACCAGCGCCATCGCCGACACCACCAGGTAGGGAATGGTCCAGCGCAGAATCTCCAGCACGTCGGGCGAGGCACGTTCCCACGGAGTGAACGGGAAGGCCACGCGTCCGGTGAAGATCCACGACAGATACGCCCACGTCACCGTGGCGGCGAAGCCCGGGAAGACGAGCAGCACCATCTGTGACGCGAACGGCGGGATCTGCAATCGTGGAAAGAGGATCGGCAGCACGGCGCCGGCCACCAGTGCGAGGCCGAGGCCGAGTGGCGAGGTGTAGAACGCGAGGCCGAGCCACAGCCCTGTGTAGAGGCCATGGATCGTCTTGCGGGTGGCCCACCAGCGCCGATAGTGGCGCCAGCCGATGAAGAGCGCCGCGAGTCCGAGCCCTTCGTTGAAATTGCCGGCCGTGAAGTGCAGCCCGAGCGGCGTCCAGAGGACCGCCAGGAAGAGCAGGTAGGGCAGCAGCGTGCGCCGGGAGGTGCACTCGTCGATGATGCACCAGGCGAGTCCGGCGATGCCGAGGGTGCCGAGCGCGATCGTCCACGCATCGGTCGGCGACGGCAGCAGGAGCAGGAAGGGCAGGGGCGGATACTCGAATCCCAGCAGCTCGAGGCGGCCGCGGTCGGCCGCGAAGAGCACCCGCTGCAGGAAGGCGCCATGCGGATCGCTGCGCCACCCCTCCCCGGTGAGCAGCCACGCCGCAACCGCCGGCGGGGCCGCAGCCAGCACGGTCAGCAGCGCCCGGACCCACCAGGCCGCGCGCGGCTCAGTGGCTGCTGGCGGGGTGTCTGGTGAGACCATGGGTGGTCTTCTCCCAGTAATAGGGGCGGGTGAACAGCTGGCCGAGCGCCTTGTACGAGGCGATCGAGTGCAGCATCCAGTAGAGCGGATTCAGCAGCGCAAAGAGCACCAGGGGATGGAGCCGGCGCTTGAAGACGGCGAACATGTTGATGTAGATCGCCAGCGCGTTGCCCAGCAGCAGGTTGAACAGCGACAGGTAGAGAATCACCGGCGGGAAGAGCGGGTCGAGCGCCGTCGTGCGCGTCACCACCCATACCAGTGTCAGCAGGATCGAGATCGGCTGGAAGAGAAAGATCAGCGGGGTCCCGCCAATCAGCAGCGCAAAGCCCAGCGCCTGCCGCAACCCGGCGCGGCGGACGAGGCCGATCGGGTCGCGCGAGAAGACCAGCGCGGTCTGCATGTAGCCCTTGATCCAGCGCGAGCGCTGCCGGAGCCAGTTGCCGAGATGCTTGTTGGCCTCCTCGTAGGTCGTCGAGTTGACGATGCCGACGCGGTAGCCGTGCATCGCGGCCCGGATGCCGAGGTCGGCGTCCTCGGTGACGTTGAAGGGGTCCCAGCCGCCGAGCTCGCGCAGCACCGGCGTCTTGAAGTGATTGCTCGTGCCGCCGAGCGGGATCGGCATCCGCAACTTGTCGAGCCCCGGCAGCAGATAGTCGAACCAGAACGAATACTCGAGCGTGAACATCCGCGTCAGGAAATTTTCGTTCCAGTTGTAATAGTTCAGCGCGGCCTGCAGGCAGATCAATTCCTTCGGGCCGCGGCGGAAGGCGAGCACCGCCTTCTTCAGCTGGTCCGGCTCCGGCTGATCCTCGGCATCGTAGATGACCAGGTATTCGCCCTGCGCGAACAAGAGTCCGACGTTGCACGCCTTCGGCTTGGTCTGCGGCTGGCCGCTCGGCACCACCAGCAAGCGCACATTGGCGCCCGGCGACGCCGCCTTCGCCGCCGCGAGCGTGTCGGCGTCATCCTCCTCGAGCAGCAGCAGGATGTCGAGCTTGTCCGCGGGATAGTCGAGTGCCTTGAGCGAGGCGAGCAGGCGGCCGATGACCGCGGACTCGCGATAGGCCGGCACCAGGATGCTGTACGACGGCAGGTCGCGATCCCGCAGCGCCTGCACCTCGTCGTCGGTGATCGTCACCGTCGTTTCGGCCGCTGCGCCGCTCACGCCCACGACGGTGCGGAAGGCCACCACCGTGACGAAGAAGAGCGTGATCGGGACGTTCAGGGCGAACAGCGTGGTCAGCGGCGCGGCCCAGAGTCCGAGCAGCAGGGCGATCAGCGCGGCGCCGAAGAGCAGGTACTGCGGCAGCGTGAAGACCGTGAAGGCGCTCTCCGCCTGGTCGCGGAAGTAGAGGCCGTAGATCGAGGTGTCGACCACCTTGCGGCGGTTGGCGATCGCGATCGCCTGGTCGATGTCCCATTCGGTGGTGACCCGCACGTCGAGCGCACGCCCGGGATAGACCACGGCAAGGGTCTCGCGCAGGTCGGCCGACGGCTGGTCGGCGACCGCGACGGTGAGCGTGGTGCCGTCGTCGCGGATCGGCACGGCACGAAACTTCAGCGTCGCCTCGAGCGGAAAACGCTGCGCCACCGCCGGCGACACCGTCTCCGGGGTGATCATGATGAACGGGAGTTGCCAGAGCTCGGCGAGGGCGCGCCCCAGGTCCAGGCGACGAATGCTGCCGAGGATCAGGAGCAGACGGCCGAGGCGCTCACCGGTGCGCTCCTGCTGCTGGAGCGCCACGGCGAGCTGCAACTCGGTGATCAGCCCACGCTGGACGAGATGATCACCCAGCCGGGTCGAGCTCACGCCTCACCACACGCGGGTAGAGCCACCAGAGCAGGCCAAGCACGACGAGGACGGAGACGATCAGGATCGCGGTGCGGTACCGGGCAAGCCAGCTCGACGTGGAGTCGGGGAGGCGCTCGATCCGCCAACCGGCATTCGCCAGCGTCAGCGGACGCGCTGGTCCGCTCACGCCGCGGACCACGACGTCGCCGCGCGTCCCGAACCAGCCATACGAGGCGAGCGTCTCCTGGAGCAGTTGCTGCAACGGCATCCCGTTGTCGCCGGTGTGATGAAGGAGGAGGATGTCCCGGCCACCCGCCGACCAGCCCTGCATCGCCGCATACGGAGCATCCGGCGTGAACTCATCCCACACGCGACCATCCTTGTCGCGGAGTCGGAAGCCGCCGGAATGAATCGGGGCCACCAGCACATCCGCGAGATTGCTGGTCCCGACCGCGAGCAGCGGTCCGACCGCTTCCTTCGCATCGCGCGCGAGCGCCGGTGCCAGCGGCGTGTGCGTGGTCTGCTGCATGGCGCCGATGGTGGCCGCGGCCAACTCGACCCGGAAGCGGTCGCGCGGCTCGAGCAGGACCGAGAACGCCGGCACGAACGACGACGGGAAGCGGGCGAAGCCCGGCGCGAGTGGTGCCCCGCGTTCGGTGACGAAGGCGGACGCCTCGTCGATGGTGGCCGTGAAGACCGACCCGCCGAGAACGCAGGCGCCGTCGCCGAGGGTGACCTGGAAGCGTACTTCGAGGACGTTGTCACGGCGCAGCAGATAGGTCGGCAGCGGCACAGTCACGTCAAGCGCCGCCCGGTCGAGGGCGCGGGACTGAATGAGGCTGCCGTTCAGGTGGATGCGCACCGAGCCGTTGCCGTTCGGCGGAAGGACCGAGTGGCGTGCCACGAGGCGGAAGGCTGTCGGCATCGTGCCGCCACCGAGGTCCGCCAGGGCGAATGGGTACGCGCCGATGAGCAGCGAGCTCCCTTCGATCGTGCGGCTCGCGAAGCCCAGTTCGGCAAAGGTCAGGCTCCCGGCTCCGCCGACAGGGGTGTTGTGATCGAGCGAGACGGTCGTCCCGCGGAAGCCGTTGGCTGCCACCAGCGCGTCACCATCGGCCAGCGTGAACAACTGCCGGGCATCGCGCCGGGCGGAGAGCGCGAGCATGGTGCCGTGCGCGCCGTTCTCCTGCACCAACGCGGTGGTGCCGGTCGCCGACCAGACCAGCGCGCGCGAAAACGGTCCCGGCTCGGTGATCGGCGTGCCGGCGGCCGGCAGCGGCTTGATCACGAAACGGGTGGCCATGCCGCGATATCGCCGAGCCACGAAGGCCGAGGCATCGAGCGCGGCCTGCGCCGCGTCGAGCGAGGGCTGTTCGGCAAGATAGAAGGTGACCGTGTCGACCCACGGGGCAAAGAAGCCGTTGATGCCGCCAGGCGCCGTCGGCACACCGGCGAAGTCCACGCGGCTCCCCCCCGTCAGCACGGTGCGGTAGTAGCGCTGCGCCTCGCAGACATCACGCCCGGGCACGGCCAGCGCGAGCGAGAGGCTCGCCTGCCCGTCGACCACGGTGACGCCCGCCAGCGGGAAGGTGATCAAGGTCGTGGTGTCGGAGAGCGCGCGCTGCGCCAGAATGCGATCGCGTTGCTGCAGGACCAGGGTCGCGGCGGGCATGCCCGGCGTTGGAATCACCGTGAGCGTGAGCGACGTCGGCGCGAGACCGGGATTGACGGGGATCGTGAGCGCGGCCTCGTCGAGCGAGCCAAGGAGCGTGATGCCGCTGGGATAGCCGATCGCTTCGAGCCGCAACCCGAAGGGCGTGGTGGCCGCCGCCGTCCACGCGCTGTCGTGTGGCAGCACGGTGGGACGGACCTCACTGGCGGCCGTGGCGACTCCGCCGCCGGCGTTCGTGCCAGCCTTGGCCGCGAGTGAATCGGTGGCGGCCGGTGACGGCGCCTTGGCGCCCTCGACCTCCGGTTCCTTGCGGCTCGTGCCGCAGGCGCCGAGCGACACCATCGTCGTCAACAGCGCCAGGCGGGACAGGCCGAGCAAACTCCAGCGTGTGTGCGTCACGGCTTCCTCCATTCCGTCATGCGGCACTAACGGCGCCGCCAGATTTCCAGGCCATCCTGCTCGAACCGGCGATCAAAGCGCTCGGCGAAGGTCGGGCGGCTGGTGATGGCATCCGCCACCACGTTCGGTCGGGCACGGCGGTCGACGATGACCCAGTCAACCTCCTGATCGGGTGCCGCCAGGGCGGCAGGCCCCAGCTGCCAGGTCCAGCTGTAGATCCGATCTCGCAACGCGATCCGGCTGCGCGGCGAGATGTTCACCGCCGGATCGACGAGGACGCGGCCCCGGTCGTATTGCGCCGCGAGCCAGTCGGAGGCCGCCTGCTGCCTCGGATCACCATCGCGGATCGCGAGGCCCTCGCGCAGGGCGCCAATCTGGCGCGTCCCGGTGAGGGTCCAGAGCCCACCCTGGGCCAGGACGACCACTCCAAGAGCGAGGAGCGTGCCCCGATGCCAGCCCGGCCCGCGCTGCATGGAGCGATGGGCGGCCAGGACGATCCCGGCGGCCAGGGCGGGGAGGAGCATCAGGCCATAGCGGAGATTGGCCAGCCCCGGCGGATCGGACCATGGCAGCGAGAGCGCACTCTGTCCGCCCACCAGCGCCAGGATGTTGAAGGGCAGCGCCGCATAGAGCAGGAGGGCGCCTGCGAAGCGGTGTCCGTGGCGGAGCAGGAAGAGCAACGCGAGCAGTCCGAGGGCGCCGAGCACCATCCCGGACGAGAGTCCAACGGCCCCGAGGTAGGTGCTCGTCGCGACCGCGAGGTGGCCCTTGGTCGGCAACAACCCCTGGGCCGCGAGCGCCGCCTGCTGGCTCTGGGCCGACCAGGCGCCGCGCTGGAAGGCCAGCGGGTCGCCGAAGTACGCCGCGTTGTAGCCGAGCCAGATCGCCACCATCGCCGCACTTGGCCAGCCGAAGCGCCAGGCGGCCCGGAACCACCCCTCGCCACGCCGATGGGCCAGCCAGGCCACGACCGGGGTCGCGAGCATCACGTAGAACCAGCCATCGTACCGCGTCCCGACCGCGAGTGCCGCGCACCACCCCGCGAGGCCGAGCGAGCCGCCCGGGTGGTCGTCATCGGCCCACCGATCCAGGGCCGCGACCGAGGCGGTGAGGAAGGCCAGCAGCAGCGGCTCGGTCATCGCGGTGGTCTGCAGGTACAGCAGGGATGGATTGGCCACCACGAACAGCGTGCCGATCCACGCGAGGCGTGAGTCGCGAGTCCGACGGACCAGCAGGTCGTGAATCGAGGCGGCAATCACCACGAACGCGGCGAGGCCGACCAAACCCCCGGCGAGACCATTCCACCACCAGGCATCGACGAGCGTGAAGGGCAACAAGAGGAGGTGGGGGACAGGCAGCCAGACGGTCCCCAGCATCTGCACGCCGGGGGTGACCGAGTCGACCACGCGACGCGCGATGTCGAGGTGCGCCTGCGCATCCCAGAAGGCGAAGACGAGATGCCGTTGGTGGGCGACGACCTGGGCAAGGACGCCCGCCACCAAGGCAACGAGGCCGGCCTGCATGGCCGGCCTCGTGAAGAGTGCCTGGGTGCCGGCGCGAACGCCTGCACGTCCCTCAGACATCCGGGGCAATCCGGCGCCGCTTGCGGGCTGCCGCGAGTCCGATCAGGCCGGATCCGATCAGCGTCATCGTGGCCGGCTCCGGAACGACATCGGTCGGCGGGGAAATGCCGTCGCCATTGACCGCGAAGATCGAATTGTCGAAATCCCAGTCGCTGTTGTTGTAGTACACATCCTCGAAGCCGAACGCATGCAGGCCCTGGGTACCAGGGATCACGCCGACGCCCTGATTGCCCGCGACGCCGGCGAGGCCGAAGTAGCCGACATGGCCGAGGCCGTCCGCGTTGCGCGACGCGTCGCCGGAGAAAAACCACATCCAGTTGTTGTTCATGTTGACTTGCAGCGCCAGCACCAGCTCGCTGCCCGCCAGCCACGTGAGGTTGTAGGTCAGCGGCGGTGCCGGGTTCGGCTGCGCGAGGTACGGGTTGGTCGCCACGCCGTAGCTCTTGGTGAACATCGCCGTGCCCGTGCAGCTCCCGCCGCCGGCCCACGCGTAACAGTTGCTGCCGAGGTTGTTGGTGTAGTCCGCAACGGTCATCGCCCAGAGCGTGTGACCGTACACCGTCGTGTTCTCCCAGCCGTAGTACGAAAACGTCAGCGGATCGCCAGTCGCGATCAGTGGCGTCGTGGTACCGAAGTCCGCCGGAAGCTGCGCGGCGGCGCCGGTGGGCGTCGCAGGGACGAGCAAGGCCGTCAGGGCCAGGAAACGAGCGTATTGGGAGAACCGCATAAGGACCTCGGGTCGCGGCACCGGGATGGCGCCTCGCCACTCCTCATTTGCAAGGGCGGGGCCAGATCCGGCAGCCACACCCCAAGCCGTTGTCTCCGCGAGTCTTATGCAACACCTGTTGCTCTGGGGCCACCACGAAATGCCGCAGGTTGTTGCGGTGTTGCGCCGTATGAGCAGGTACGTGTGGCGGTAACCCTACATAATTGTCATTCCTCGATCAGGAGCGCGGCATCAAGAACACGGCGGACCGCGTCAACCTCGGGCGCGATGCGGATCGGGCGATTCGCCCAGCTTGGCTGGGGTTCGGTCTCCTGGTGCATCGTCTGCAGAATCCCGGGGTCCTTGAGGACGTGCCCGGTGAGGACGCCGACCACCCGCTCGCCCGATCGGATCACCCCGTCCGCCCGGAGCTGGCGGATCCCGGCGAGGGTGGCCGCGCTGGCCGGCTCACAGCCCACCCCCGCGGCATCGATCGCCGCCTTGGCCGTGAGGATCTCGGTGGCGGTGACGGAGCGGACCACCCCGTGGGTGGCGCGAATCGCGCGAACCGCCCGGTCATAGCTGGCCGGGGCCCCGATCTTGATCGCGGTGGCGACGGTATGGGCCGCCATCGGGATGAGCTGGTCGAAGTCCCGCGCAAAGGCCTGCGCGAACGGCGAGGCCCCCTCGGCCTGGATGGCCGCCAGTCGGGGCAGGCGCGGGATCAACCCCCACTCGTACGCCTCCAGCAATGCTTTCCCGAACGCGGCGGTGTTGCCCAGGTTGCCGGCGGGCAGAACGATCCACTCCGGCACGTCCCACGCGAGCTGCTGCAGCATCTCGAGGACGATGGTCTTCTGCCCCTCGACACGAAACGGATTGATCGAGTTCAACAGGTAGATGCCAAGTACCTCACTCGCGTGCTGCACCAACCGGAGGCAGGCGTCGAAGTCGCCCTCGACCAGCAGCGTGCGTGCGCCATATGCCAGTGATTGGGTGAGCTTGCCCAGGGCGATCTGCCCCTCGGGCACGAAGACGAGCGCTGGCAATCCGGCCTGCGCGGCATAGGCCGCGAGCGATGCCGAGGTGTTGCCCGTCGAGGCGCAGGCCACGGCCCGGGCACCGATCCGCTTCGCCTGCGTGACGCCGACCGTCATGCCGCGATCCTTGAACGACCCCGTCGGATTGTGCCCCTCGTGCTTCAGCAGCAGCTCGTCGACGCCGGCGAACGCGTCGAGTGCGCTGCGCGTGATCAACGGGGTGTTGCCCTCGGGATGGGTGACCGCGACATGCGCGGCCGTCGGCAACACCACCTCGGCGAATCGCCAGACCCCGGAAGCGGTGCGGCTCGGCCGCGCACAGCACGCGGCATCGAAGCGTGCACGAATCGCACGGGCATCGCCACTCGGCGGCGTGTGCACGATGGCGAGCAACCCACCGCAGGCGGCGCAGCGCGGCGCGGCATCGCGTTCATCGTACTCCGCCGCGCAGGCGTCACAACGCTGCCAACTCCGTCGGACTTCGCTCACAGCTCCCTCGCTCCCTGAAAGTCCACCTCGGCCACCCGTCCCGTCGTCCGCATCCCGGCTGCAGCATAGGCACGCTGCATCGCACCGAGGACACGGGCACCAATGGCGTCGTCCTCGACCAGCGCAAAGGCCGTTGGGCCAGCGCCGCTGATCGAGCCACCCAGGGCGCCGGCGGCGCGTGCGGCACGCTGTGCCTCCTCGAAGCCCGGCAGCAAGCGGCGTCGTGCCGGCTCCGCGATGCGATCATCGAGCCCGCGTCCGAGCATTTGCAGGTCGCCGAGGCAGGCACCCGCCACCATCGCCGCCACGTGCGCCGCTTGATGCAGCGCGATGTCCCGGGGGACGTCTGCCGGCAGGACCGCGCGGGCGTCTCGCGTGTTGAGTCGCTGCTCCGGTTGCACCAGCACGATACGGAGTGATGCAGGGAGGGGAAGTTGCACGATGTCCATCGGATCGATGCTGCGCACCAGGACCAGGCCGCCAACCAGTGATGGCGCGAGGTTGTCGGCGTGACGCCCGGCGACACTCGCCTCGGCCTCCATTGCGCACTCGAGCAGCGCGTTGCGGTCGAGTCCCGCCGCACAGAGGAGGTTCGCGGCCACAGCGCCGGCGACCGCCGAGGCCGCGCTCCCGCCCTGGCCACCCGAGAGCGGCAGGCCCTTGGTGATGTGGAGTGCGATGCCGCCCAGCGTCCCGGCCCGACGCAACACCGCCTGCACCGCGATCGCGGCGGTGTTGCGCGTGGGCTCGGTTGGCAGGTCGGGATGTCCGGCGTCGTGTACCACCACGCCACGACCCTCCGACCACTCGGCGCGCACCGTGTCACCCGCACCCGCGATCGCGAGGCCGAGGATGTCGAGACCGGGGCCGACGTTGCCGACCGAGCCTGGTGCAAAGACCACGACGGATTCGCGGGCCGTCATCCCGCCAACGCTCGCAGGTCGGCGAGGACCCCGGTCGCGGTGACCTCGGGGCCGGCGCCCGGGCCGGTGATCACGAGGGGCGAATCGTGATAGCGGTCCGAGGTGATCACCAACTGGTTGGCGGCACCACGGAGCTGGCCGAGGGGCGACTCGCGAGGGACCGCGCGCAAGCCGACCTCGATGCTGGTCGGGGTGACGGCCGCCACGTACCGCAGCGCGGCGCCTTCGGCACGTGCCGCCTTGGCGCGCTCGGCCCACCACGCATCATCGCGTGCGAGGCCGCTCAACCATTTCTCGACGGAGAGCGATGCACCACGGCGCACCAGCGACTCCGGCGTGATCGCGTCGAATTCGCGTCGTTGGCCCAGCATGCGGCCGAGGATCAACGCCTTCCGCGCCACGTCGAGGCCGCTGAGGTCGTCGCGCGGATCGGGTTCGGTGTAGCCCCGGGCTAGGGCATCGTGGACGGCGACCGAGAACGGTGTCCCCGCCTCGAGCGCGGAGAGCACCACCCCCAACGTGCCCGAGAGGCACCCCTCGATGCGCCGCACCCGGTCGCCGGTGCCGACGAGTTGCTCGATCGCGGCGATGGTCGGAAGACCGGCGCCGACCGTCGCCTCGAAACGGAGGGCTCCGCCGCGTGCGGCGATGACGGCCCGAAGCGCCTCGACATCGGCGAACGCGGCGGCGAGCGGCTTCTTGTTGGCGAGCACCAGGTCGAAGCCGGCATCGGCCGCATACTTGAGGAGCGACAGCGTCTCATCCGCCGTCACGTCGGCGAGGATCGGCCGCACCAGGGCGCGATGCGTCAGGTCGTGCAGCACCTCGCGCGGTGTGCCCTGCCGCGCCCCGGGGAGATCGCCGAGCGATCGGCCCTCGCGCTTTGCGGCGGCAATCGTGAGCAGGGTGTCGCGCGAGAGTCCCTCCGCGTCAATCAGTGCGCCGCGGCGATCGACCACCGCCACGATGCGCAGCCGCTCGAAGCGCGCCGGATGCGCGGCCAGCAAGTCGAGCACGGCGCGGCCGATAGTGCCGGCGCCAAGCAGCACCACGTCGCGGCCGGCACGACGCCTCGGGCGCCCGCCGCCGACCTTGCCCAACTGGAACGTGTCATGGATGCGTCGCAGGCCCTCGGCGGCCGAGCGCTCGTCCACGGCCACGGAGATGTTGCGCTCGCTCGAACCTTGCGCGATGGCCACCACGTTCACGCCACCATCGGCGAGGGCGTCGAAGACGCGCGCGGCGATGCCGGGATGGCCGGCCATGCGCAGGCCGACGATCGCGATGATGGCAACGCGCGTGCGAACCTCGACACCGTTGATCTCGCCGGTGCGGATCTCCGCACGAAAGGCGCGCCGCAGCACCTGCACCGCCTCGGTCGACACCGACGCCGGCATGGTGAAGTCGATGGTGTATTCCGACGATGCCTGCGCAATCAGCGAGACCGAGATGCCGGCCTCCTGCAGCGCGGCGAAGGTGCGCGCCGCCATCCCCGGCACGCCGAGAATGCCGGAGCCCGAGATGGTCACCAGGGCCTGGTCGGCCACGGCGGAGAGGGCCCGCACTGGCGAGCGGTCCTCATCACGGCGCGCGGAGATCTCGGTGCCGGGGGCATCCGGATCGGCGAATGGGCGCACGAAGAGCGGGATGCGGCGCCCCGCCAACGGCAACAGTGCCCGCGGGTGCAGCACCTTCGCGCCGTAGTAGGCCAGCTCCGCCGCCTCATCGAGATGGAGATGCGGCAGCAGTCGGGCATCGGGGACCACTCGCGGATCCGCGGTCAGCAATCCGGGCACGTCCTTCCACAGCGTCACCTGCGAGGCGTCGAGCGCCCGCGCGAGGAGTGTCGCGGTGAGGTCGGAGCCACCGCGGCCGAGGGTCGCCGTGCCGTCGTCCGGGGCGCGTCCGAGGAAGCCCGGCACAACGGGCAATTCCCCCCGCGCCAGGAGCGGGCCGAGGAGTCGTCGGGCCGCGCGACGGGTTCCCTCGAGATCGGGCACCGCGCCGCCATAGGGACCGGCGGTGACGATGACGTCACCCGGCTCGATCAACGTGGCGGGGAGACCGGCGGCCTGCAGTGCGGCGGAGACGAGCAGTGCGCTGAGGCGCTCGCCGCGGCCCAGGATGTGATCGCGCACGCGGGCAGAGGCCTCGCGGAGGACCGCGAGCGACGAGGCCAGCGCCTCCAGCTCGTCGGCCGCCGCTTCGATGGGAGCAAACACCGCAGGACGCTGACGTGCCGCGAAGAGCTCGGTGGCCACGTCGCGATGGCGCGCGCGAAAGGCGGCGACGTGCGCGATGGCGCCGTTCGCATCGCCTGCCGTCGCCAATGTCACGACCTCGAGGAGGAGGTCGGTTACCCCGGCGAGCGCGGAAACCACCACGACGCGGGGCCCCGGGCGGCTGGCCATGATCGAGACGGCGCCCCGGATCGCCGAGGCATCGGCGAGGGAGGCACCGCCAAACTTGTGGACCGACGGGCGTGCGGCACGAGGTGTCATCTGACCAATCCTGCCATCGCGCGTGTTGAAAGTCCACGGACCCTCCGGTAGCTTGCCCGGGCGCGCGGCCCCCCGGACCGGACCATCTGGTCACCCTACCGCCAGGCGCAGTCCCTCTCCGGAGGAAAGTCTCTACCATGCGTATTGGAGTCCTGAAGGAAGTGGCCCCGCGCGAGCGCCGCGTGGCGCTCACCCCCGAGGCCGTGGCCAAGTTGATCAAGGCCGGTGCCACAGTGGCCATCGAACGCGGCGCAGGTGACGCCGCGTACTGCCCCGATGCCGCGTATGTCGCCGTCGGGGCCGAGTGTGTCGATCCCGCCACGGCGCGCGGCGCCGATCTCGTCTGTGCCGTGCAGGTCCCCGAACCCGCGGCGATCGCGGACTGCCGAGCGGGGGCGACGCTGGTTGCCCTGGTGGGGCAGGGGGCCCAGGCCAGCCTCACGGCGTGCGCGGAACGCAAGGTGAATCTTCTTGCCCTGGAGCGGGTCCCCCGCATCACCCGGGCGCAATCCATGGACATTCTGTCGTCGCAGGCCACGGTCGCTGGCTACAAGGCCGTGCTCATGGGAGCGTCGGCCGCTGCGCGCTTCCTCCCGATGCTCACGACGGCGGCCGGCTCCCTCACGCCGGCGAAGGCGCTCGTGCTGGGCGCCGGGGTCGCCGGACTGCAGGCGATCGCCACCGCGCGTCGGCTCGGCGCCGTCGTGACCGGCTTCGATGTGCGCGCGGCCGCGGCGGAGCAGGTGCTCTCGCTGGGCGCGAAGTTCCTCGCTCCGGAGGCCGTCGCCGGCGACGCCGAGACGAAGGGCGGCTATGCCAAGGAGCTCGCCGACGAGCAGCAACAGAAGGTGCTCGAAGCGGTCGGCGGCGCGATCACGCAGTCCGATCTGGTGATCTCGACCGCCGCCATTCCGGGGCGCCCGGCGCCGCGGTTGATCACCCGCGCCATGGTCGAGAGCATGAAGCCCGGGTCGGTGATCGTCGACGTCTCGGCCGAGACCGGCGGGAACTGTGAACTCACCGTCCCGGGCGAGACCGTGGTGCATCACGGGGTCACCATCATCGGACCGCTCAACCTGCCGAGCACGCTCTCGCTGCACGCCTCGCAGATGTTCGCGCGCAACGTGCAGACGCTGATCGAACACCTCCGCAAGGATGGCGAGGTCGTGCTCGATGTCACGGACGAAATCACCGGTGCCATGTGCCTCGTCTACGACGGGGCCGCGCGCCAGCAGGGGGCCGCATGAGTGAAGGCATCATGATCGGGATCGTGATCTTTACCCTGGCCACGTTCCTCGGCATCGAGTTGATCGGGCGCGTGCCGCCGACACTCCACACTCCGCTGATGTCGGGCTCGAACGCGGTCAGCGGCATCACCGTCGTCGGCGCGCTCGTCGTCGCGGGCGGTGGCTACGGCTGGATCTCCACGGTCTTCGGCATCAGCGCGGTGATCTTCGCGATGATGAACGTGGTCGGCGGCTATGCCGTCACCAACCGGATGCTGCAGATGTTCCGGAAGGACGAGGGGGCCAAGTGATCGCCATTCCGCACGGCCTTGCCGAAATCGGCTACCTCGTGGCCTCCGGCTGCTTCATCATCGGCCTGAAGCGCCTCGGCTCGCCTGCCACCGCCGTCGCCGGCAATCGGCTCTCGGCGTGGGGCATGGCGATCGCCGTGGTCGTCGCGCTCCTCGAGGGGAGCATCCTCACCTGGTGGCAGATCGCGGTGGGCCTCGTGGTCGGCTCCGCCATCGGTCTCTGGCAGGCGCGCACGGTCAAGATGACCGGCATGCCGCAGATGGTGGCGCTGCTGAACGGCTTCGGCGGCCTCTCGTCGTTGCTGGTGGGTGGCGCCGAGTTCCTCAAGGCGGAACTCTCCGGCGCCGCCATCCCGGTGGAAACCGGCGTGGTGATCCAGCTCTCCTTGTTGATCGGTGCCGTCACCTTCACCGGGTCGCTCATCGCCTGGGCCAAGTTGCAGGAAGTGATGCCCGGCAAGGCGATCACCTTCCCGCTGCAGAAGGTGGTCAATGCGCTGGCGTTCCTCACCATCGCCGGACTCGGCGCCTACCAGGTCATGACCCCGGAAGCGCACCTCACGCCGTTCTATGCCGTGATCGGGCTCTCGCTGGTGCTTGGAGTGCTGCTGGTGATTCCCATCGGCGGCGCCGACATGCCGGTGGTCATCGCCCTGCTCAATTCGTACTCCGGCGTTGCCGCCGCGATGACCGGCTTCGTGATCAACAATCACGTGCTGATCATCTCCGGCGCGCTGGTCGGCTCGTCGGGCATCATCCTCTCGCAGATCATGTGCAAGGCGATGAATCGGTCGCTCGCCAACGTCCTCTTCGGCGCGTTCGGGGCCGGCGGGACCGGGGCAGGGGCCAAGTCGGCGGCAGGACTCACCGTCCGGTCGGTGTCGGCCGAGGACGCCGCCATCCAGCTCGCCTATGCGCAGAGTGTCATCATCGTCCCGGGCTACGGCCTGGCGGTGGCGCAGGCGCAGCACGTGGTGCGGGAGCTCGCCGAACTGATCGAGAAGAACGGTGGCGAGGTGAAGTACGCGATCCACCCGGTCGCCGGCCGGATGCCGGGGCACATGAACGTCCTGCTGGCCGAGGCGAACATCCCCTACGACCGGCTGTACGACATGGACGAGATCAACCCGTCGTTCGACAGCTGCGACGTCGCCCTGGTGATCGGGGCCAACGACGTCGTCAATCCCGCGGCACGGACCGATACCGCCTCGCCCATCTACGGCATGCCGATTCTCGACGTGGACAAGGCCCGCAGCATCATCGTCATGAAGCGCGGGATGAGCGCCGGCTTTGCCGGGATCGAGAATGAACTGTTTTACGACGCCAAGACGGCGATGCTCTTCGGCGACGCCAAGGCCTCCCTGACCAAGCTGGTGGGGGAGAT
The DNA here is from genome assembly GCA_016720805.1 of Gemmatimonadota bacterium. Taxonomy (NCBI): domain Bacteria; kingdom Pseudomonadati; phylum Gemmatimonadota; species Gemmatimonadota bacterium. The sequence continues at coordinate 220,156 of JADKJZ010000001.1, forward strand.
CAAGGCGCTCTAGCGGGGCTGAATAATCGGCAGGTGTAACATTTTCGAGGTCCCGGGCGTCTCCTTAGGACAGGCGCCCGGGGCTTCGTCATTCCGGTCGGGAACCGAATGCACCATTCGGTGGTTCAACACAAAGAGTGAGTCGACGGCTGTTTCACGCGCGAAACGGGCTTCCAAGCCCATGTTTCACAATATCTTGCAACGATAATTGCGTAAACCGGCTCCGGCCGTTAGATTCCTGCGGTTTAATGATGGTTTCGCCTCTCCGGGCCGCTCTACCATATGGGCTGGCCGACCGGATGGCAGCTGATAGGAGTTCGACGTGACGATTCGTACCCGCGGGAAGCGGCGGTCCCTCCGTCCGGCGCAGATTGCCCGGGCGGTGGATGAAGGGCGCGAGAGCCTCGACCTGTACCTCGACGAGATCTCCCGAGTCCCCCTGCTGAACCGCGAGGAAGAGATGGAGCTGGCTCGGCGTGCCTTCAAGGGCGACGTCCTGGCTCAGGAGCGGCTGGCCCGCCACAACGTCCGCTTCGTGGTGTCGGTGGCCAAGAAGTTCCAGAACCGGGGTGTGCCGCTGGTCGACCTGATCGGCGAGGGCAACCTCGGCCTGATGACGGCCGCCCGGAAGTTCGATCCGGATCGCGGCGTCAAGTTCATTTCCTACGCCGTGTGGTGGATCCGTCAGGCGGTGCAGGCGGCGATTGCCCGGCACGGCCGCCCGGTGCGCGTGCCCCTCAACCGGACCGCCGACCTGTCGCGCCTCGGCAAGACGACCACGCTGCTCAAGGAGAAGCTGGGTCGGATGCCGACGACGGAGGAGCTGGCCCGCGCGACCGGCCTGACCGAGGAAGCGGTGCGCTCGCTCTCCTCGCTCAACACCGAAGCCGTGCGCCTCGACCACCCGACCCGTGATGGCGATGGCAACGAGCGGATGGAGCGCTTTGCGCTCGCCGAGCAGGAAGGGACCGACGCGCACACGATGGCGAGCTCGCAGAGCGCCGACATCGAGGCCGCGCTTGACTCGCTGCCGCCGCGCGACGCCAAGGTGCTGCGCCTCTACTTCGGGCTCGATGACGGCCAGCCGCGGACACTCGAGGAGATCGGCCGGATGATGGGCGTGACCCGCGAGCGGATCCGTCAGTTGCGCGACCGCGCGCTGATTCGCCTGCGCGAGGGCGAGACCGGCGAGAAGTTGAAGGATTTGGTGGTCTGATGCGGCGCCTCCTGCTTGCCGTGGCGCTGATCGCGTTCGCGGCCCCCGCGCCGGCGCAGGTGGCCAAGCCGAGCTTCGTCGGCACCTGGTCGATGGATGCGGCGCGTTCGGAGTCGGAGGGGTCGCCCCTTCCGGCGGTGATCACCTGGACGGTTGCGCAGCACGGCGATACGCTCGTCTGGGACCGTGAGATCATCAACGAAGCCGGTGGCGCCAAGCTCCTCTCCAAGGTCACCGTTGGGCTGGACGGCAAGCCATGGCCCAACAAGGCGCCGCAGGCCGATGGCTCGTCGCGCGACGCGGTTTACGCCATCACGTGGGATGGAGCGACGATGGTCGTGACCATCACCTCGGAGATCGAGGGGATGGCGATCACCCAGGTCGACCGCCTGGCCAAGGCGGCGGATGGCACGACGCTCACCGTGACGCGCGACCTGACCGTCGATGGCGAGCCGTATGCCAAGGCCGTCATGGTGTTCGCAAAGCGGCCCTAGGACACCGGCCGCCGCAGTATCATCGTTCGTCAAGCCCCACGTCGCGCCGAAAACCTTCGGCGCGACGCGTTGGTTTTATCCCCGGGGCGTGTTGCGCCCCCCGCGCAATCTCCGCCAGAGGCCGGCCACAATCCGTCCGGTGGCGGAGGGTCGCGCCCACACTGCCTCGCGGTAGGGGACGATCTTCTTCTTCGCCGACGGGAGGACTCGCTGCACATCCGCGGCATCGATCGGATGGAAGGGCTTGAAGTCGAACGGATGCGACGCCGATTCCAGCCGCTGCGCCATGATCGCTGGCATCGAGGCCGAGAGCTCCGGTAGCAGCTCGAGGGTCGCCCGCAGGAGCTCGCCGTTGGTCAGCGTCTCACCGAACGAGTAGGGCAGGTACCGCTCCTCGACGAGTTGCCAAAACGAGGCGGTCGCTGCCGAGATATCAACCGCGTCGTACTCCATCGCGGTACAGATGAGCCCCCAGAGCACATGGCGCGCGCGGCCTTCCATGTTGCGCGTGGGCGACTCCGGCGCCTTCTCCCAGTGGCGCAGGTAGCCACCGTCCATGACGTAGCCGGTGGGGAAGCCGTGGCGCCACATTCGCAGGTTGAGCTCGGTCCACTCGCCCCAGAAGCGCCGGCGGTGGTTGAAGCCCCCCACGTCGCGGAAGAGGTTGGTGTAGCCGGCAGCGAGCATGCCCTGGACGTTCATGTAGCGCAGTTCGGGCGCGATCACGTGCGGCGTCTGGTCGCGGGGCTTGAAGAGGGTGTCACTATCCTCGACGTAGGACCGGGCGCCGATGATGCCGACCGGCACGGTGCGCATCGCCTGCTCGAGCGCCGGAAAGAGGTCGCCGTGCACGGTGACGTCGTCGTCGACGAAGCAGAGCAGTGGCGTCTTGCAGATGTTCAGCTGGAAGTTGCGCCCGCCGCTGATCGTCGGGTCGCCATTGTTGAAGTAGACCTCGCACTCATGCCGGCGTGACCACGCGCGGACTCGGCGCTCGATGGCGTCCTGCCCATCGCGAATCGGCTTGTTATACACCACCGTGATGCGTGCGCCGCCCGGCACCGAGACCGCGTCGAGGGACTCGATCAGCTGCCGGAGGTATTCCTCACGCCCTGGAATCGTGAGGGCGGTGATGGTCCAGCGAGGATGGAGCATGTCGGCCCTCCGGCTCCGCGGGGAGCATCGGGGTGGTCGGCAGCAGGGACACCATCTCGGGCCAGCCCAGCGGGCCGAGGCGGGTCAGGAGGACGACGCCGGGAATCGTCGCCAACAGCGGGTGGTGGGTGCCGTCCGCCTCGCGGATCGCAAAGCGCTGATTCGCCGCCAAGAGCAGCGAACGATCGTTGGCGCCGTTGCCGATGGCCGCCCACGGCGGGTCGTGCATCTCGCGCAGGAGCGCGATGGCGGCACGGCCCTTGTTCCACCTTGCATCGGTAATCGTTGCCCACCGCCCTCCCATCGTAACCCGAATTCCCGCTTCCGGAACCCCGAGTTCAAACTGTGACGCCGCAGCGGCTGGAATGAGAATGCTCGCCAGGCGCTTTGGGGTCGGTTGCATCATGGCCCGAGCCGCGGTGCCCAACGCGGCACGGTCGAGTCGTTCCAGCAGTTCCGCGGTCGTCATTCCCAGTCGCGTGACCCGCCCCGCGCCATCGACGATGACCTGCCCATCCTCCGCGATGCAGGGTACGGCGGGCCAGCCGAGCGCCGCCGCGACCTCGCGGATTTCCTCGACCGTACGACTCGAGGCCAGCACGACGCGATGCGTCGCCCTGACCTCGACCAGAAAGTCCGCCGGGAGCGGGCATCGCTCCGTCTCGTCCAGCAGCGTGCCGTCGATATCGGAGACGATCCAGCGCGCGGACACGCTAACCCTTCGCGAACATCCGCAACACGCGCGGCAGGATGCCGCCATGCTGCAGATACTCCAGCTCCACCGGCGAGTTCAACCGGACCACCGCCTGGAAGGTGGTGACCGTGCCGGTCGCGACCTCGGTCGCGGTCACGGTGACGCGCCCACCGGGCGTCAGCGCGCCGACCCCGGTGATGCTGATCACCTCGGTGCCGGTGAGGCCGAGCGACGTCGCACTCTGCCCCGGCTCGAAGCCGAGGGGCAGCACGCCCATGCCGACGAGGTTCGAGCGGTGGATCCGCTCGTAGCTCTCGGCGATGACCGCCTTCACGCCGAGCAGCGTGGTACCCTTCGCGGCCCAGTCGCGCGACGAGCCGGTGCCGTATTCCTTGCCGACCAGCAGCACGAGCGGCGTGCCGACCTTGGCATACTCCATCGCCGCGTCGTAGATGCTCATCACTTCATCGGTCGGCAGAAAGCGCGTCCAGTTGCCTTCCTTCTCGGGCACGAGCCGATTCTTGATCCGCACGTTGCCGAAGGTGCCGCGCATCATGACATCGTGGCTGCCGCGCCGTGCGCCGAAGGTGTTCCAGTCGGGCTGCTCGATGCCATGCTCGCGCAGGTACTTCGCGGCGGGCCCGTTCTTCGGGATGGCACCGGCGGGCGAGATGTGGTCGGTGGTGACCGAGTCGCCGAGCACCGCGAGGACGCGCGCGCCGGTGATGTCGGTGAGCTCGTGCGCCTCGGGGGCGAGCCCCTGGAAGAACGGCGGCTCCTGCACGTAGGTGGAGCCCGGGGCCCAGGCGAAGCGCGAGCCGCCCGGGACGTCGAGCGCCTGCCACTGCGCGTCGCCGGCGAAGACCGCGCCGTACTGCTGGCGGAAGAGATCCGGGCCGAGGGCGGTGGCAAGCGTCTCGCTGATCTCCTGTGGGGTCGGCCAGATGTCGCGCAGGAAGACCGGCGTTCCGTCGTCGGCGATGCCGAGCGGTTCCCGGTCGAGATCGGCGTTGACGCGGCCGAGCAGCGCGAACGCCACCACCAGCATCGGCGACATCAGATAATTGGCGCGCACCAGCGGATGCACGCGTGCCTCGAAATTGCGGTTGCCGGAGAGTACCGAGGCGGCGACCAGCGAGTGTTCCTCGATTGCCTTGCTGATCGGCTCCGGCAGCGGGCCACTGTTGCCGATGCAGGTGGTGCAGCCGTAACCGACGGTCTGGAAGCCGAGTTGGTCGAGGTAGGTCGACAGGCCGGCGCGGTCGAGGTAGTCGGTCACCACGCGCGAGCCGGGTGCCATCGACGACTTGACCCACGGGCGACGCTGCAAGCCCTTCGCCACGGCCTTCTTGGCGAGCAGCCCCGCGCCGACCATGACCGACGGATTGGAGGTGTTGGTACACGAGGTGATCGCGGCGATCACCACGGCGCCATCGTGCAGGTCGAACTGCGCGCCGTCGAGTTCGCAGTCGTAGCTGGTCGACTCGGCGGTCACCGTCGCTGTCGCGCCGCCCTCGTTGCTCCATTCCTGCAGCGCCGCCTCGGCCTGCGCCCGCCGCGCGGCCGGCACCGTCGGCATCATCAGGCCAGGGAGCGACGTCGCGAAGTTCCGGCGGAGGTCGGTCAGCGCGACCAGGTCCTGTGGCCGCTTCGGTCCCGCGACACTCGGCACGACGCTGCCCAGGTCGAGCTCGAGCACGTCGGAGAAGTCCGGGTCGCCGGCGTCGGCGGTGTGCCACATCCCCTGCGCACGACAGTAGGCCTCGACGAGCGCCACCGTCTCCGGGTCGCGACCGGTGCGCTCGAGGTAGCGGACGGTTTCGGCGTCGATCGGGAAGAAGCCCATCGTCGCACCGTACTCCGGCGCCATGTTGGCCAGCGTCGCGCGATCGGCGAGCGGCAAGGCCGAGAGGCCCGGTCCGAAGAATTCGACGAACTTGTCGACCACGCCGCGTGCGCGGAGGCGCTGCGTCGCGGTGAGGACCAGGTCGGTGGCGGTGCAGCCCGGCGGCAACGTGCCGGTGAGCTTCATGCCGATCACTTCCGGCATCACCATGAAGTACGGCTGGCCGAGCATCACCGCTTCCGCCTCGATGCCACCGACGCCCCAGCCCATGACGCCCAGGCCGTTGATCATCGTGGTGTGCGAGTCGGTGCCGACGAGCGTGTCGGGGTAGGCGGTCAGCTCGCCGTACTGGTCGCGGAGCTGGATGCAGGGCGAGAGGTACTCGAGGTTCACCTGGTGCACGATGCCGGTGCCCGGCGGGACGACGCGGAAGTTCTCGAAGGCGCGCTGCGCAAACTTCAGCAGCTGATACCGCTCGGTGTTCCGCTCGAATTCGAGCGCCACGTTCAGCTTGAACGCCTCGGCGCTGCCGTAGTAGTCCACCTGCACCGAGTGGTCGATCACGAGGTCGCAGGGGACGACGGGGTTGATCCGTGCCGGGTCACCACCCATCCGGGCCATGGCATCGCGCATCGCGGCGAGATCGACCACACACGGCACGCCGGTGAAGTCCTGCAGCACCACGCGGGCGGGCATGAAGGGGATCTCGCCCTTGCCGGCGGCGGCGGGCGTCCAGCCGCCGAGGGCGCGCACATGGTCCTCCGTCACGAAGCCGCGGCCCACGTGTCGCAAGGCGTTCTCGAGCAGCACACGGATCGAGAAGGGGAGGCGATCCAGGTTGATCCCGGCCTGCTTGGCGAAGGCGGGGAGGGAGTGGACCACGGCCGTCTTCCCGCCGACGGTCAGGGTCGTGCGGCTCTGGAACGGATCAGGATGGCTCATATTCGTCGGCTTCCCGGGTAGAATTCCCATATGAGCCCTGAAAATAACCGAATCACCCGCGGGGGCGCCGTGCTCCCTCGTGCCATCCGCCGTCGGGGCCCGATTCTCGAGGTCCAGTGGGACGATCAGGGCCACCTGGGCGCCTTCGAGACACGGGCGGTTCGGCTGGCCTGTCCCTGTGCCGGCTGCGTCGAGGAGATGACCGGGCGCCCCCTGCTGGACCCCGCCACCGTGCCGCTCGACGTCACGGCGGAGGCCCTCGAGCCGGTGGGTGGCTACGGCCTGCGAATCCGCTGGAGTGACGGCCACAGCACAGGGATCTACACCTACGGCTTCCTGCTGGCCCGTTGCCCCTGTCCGGCCTGCAGGGCGAGTCGCGGCTGACCCCCCTTGGCCGTAAGGTGCTCAACCGCTAGAGTTTGGCACCTCTTCCGCGCTCCGTCCCTCCCTCCGGGCCCTCGATGATCGGCAAGCGCTACTGGATCTGGATCTGGTATGCCATCCTGGCGATCGGCGTCGTCGGGCTGCTCGCCGCCGTCGATTGGGGCCGGCAGATCAAGTGGCGCAACCTCGACGAAATCCTCCGCGGCATCGGCACCATCACCGTCTCGATCGGCATGCTCTTCCTGCTGAACGGGACCGGCCGCGGTGCCGGCCAGACGCTGCTCCTCGCCTCGCTGATCGCCTTCATCCTTGCCTTTGCCGTGGGTCGCGAGCCCGCGCAGTCCCCGTCGCGGAAAGACGACGCATCATGAGCGGCCGACGCTTCCCCGCAATCGCCCTGCTGTTCGGCATGGTGCTCTCCACGGTCGCCTCGGCGGCGGGCCAGGATGCCGGTGCCGGAACCGGGGGCGCAATCCAGCGGGCGCAGGAGGCGCGGCTCGCCGGCACCTGGCGTCGGGTCCTGATGATCGGGGCGCACCCCGACGATGAGGACACCGAACTCCTCACCATTCTCACCCGCGATCGAGGGATCGAAACCGCCTACCTCTCGCTGACGCGGGGCGAAGGCGGCCAGAACCTGATCGGGAGCGAACTCGGGCGCGCCCTCGGCGTGCTGCGGACCGAGGAACTGCTCGCGGCCCGCACGCTCGATGGCGGTCGCCAGTTCTTCACGCGCGCCTACGACTTCGGCTTCTCGAAGAGTGCCGAGGAGACGTTCCGTTTCTGGCCTCACGATTCGCTGATCAAGGATGCGGTGCGGATCATTCGTCGCTTCAAGCCGCAGGTCGTGATCGGGGTCTGGTCGGGAACACCGCGCGATGGACATGGTCATCACCAGGTGGCCGGCATCGTGGCGCGCGAAGCCTTCGATGCCGCGGGCGATCCGGCACGCTATCCGGAACTGCAGCGCGAGGAAGGACTGGTGCCATGGGCGCCGGCGAAGTTCTATCGCAGCGGCCGGATGGATGCCACGGCACCGGCCGAGGTGCTGGATGGCGGAGTGATCGACGCGGCCGAAGGGCAGTCGATGCATCAGATCGCGGCGCGGAGCCGCTCGAAACACCGCTCGCAGGACATGGGTCAACTGGAAGATCTCGGACCGTCGCGCGTGCGGGTGATTCTCGAGGCCACCGCACCGGGGATCGTCGCGAAGGACGACTCGCTCTTCGCCGGAATCCCGGCGACGGCCCCGCTTCCCGACGACCCGCATCGCGCGGTGGTCGCACTGGCCGACGCCGGGGTGATCCTCGACGCCACGACCGATGATGACGAAGTGGTCCGTGGCCAGGAACTGACGGTGACCGTCTCGGTGTGGAATGGCGGAAGCCGCCCGGTGCGTGCCGACATGAGCCCGCTGCGCCAGGACGGCTGGACCATGCGCAACGAGGGGTGCGTCGGGGCGCTTGGCGTCGTGGCACCCGGCGAGCTCAAGCGGTGCACGTATCACGTGACCGTCTGGGACAACGCGCCACCCAGCACGCCGTACTTCCTGCGCAACGGGCTCGAAGTCGCGATGTATCGCTGGGGCAAGGACGCCACCGTGCTGGGCGAGCCGTTCGAGCCGCCGCCGGTGCGTGCGCGTTTCACGATCACGACCGCGAGTGGCGAAACCGTCAGCACCGTGCGCGAGGTGCAGGCACGCTCGCTGGATCAGGGCCTCGGGGAAGTGCGCCGACCGATTCAGGTGGTGCCGCGGATCGCCGTCGATCTCTCGCCCGACAAGTTGCTGTGGCCGGTCGGGGTGCGGGCCCGCACCTTCCGCGTCTCGCTCGAGCACCTCGCCAAGGATTCGTCACTGGCCGAGGTGACGTTGGTGGTGCCGCCGGGGTGGACCGCGCCGAAGCCGCAGCGCGTTGTGCTGCGTCGGGAAGGGGAGCGGGCGGCCGCCGACTTCGTGGTTGGCGTGCCGGCCCACGCACCACCCGGCGATTACGAAATCGGCGCGAATGTCGCGGTCGGCCCCGACACGCTCTCGCTCGGCGTGTACCGCATCCGCTATCCGCATGTGCCGCCGAGAAATATCGTCACCCGCGCGATGAGCATCGTGGTCCTCGCCCCCGTCGCCCTGCCGCGTGCCCGGAAGATCGGCTACGTGCGTGGCGCGGCCGATCGCGTCCCCGAGGCACTGCTGAACACCGGCGTTCCGGTGCGCCTCCTGACGGGCGATGCCCTCGAGCGCGCGCCGCTCGACTCGTTCTCCGTCATCGTCATCGGCGCCCGGGCCTACGAAGTCGATGCCTCGCTGCAGCGCGCCCACGGACGGCTGATGACCTGGTTGGAACGCGGCGGCACACTGGTCGTGCAATACCAGCAGTATCCCTTCATCCGTGGCGGCTTTGCGCCGCTCCCCTTCACGATCGCCTCGCCGCATGATCGGGTCACCGATGAGGACGCGCCCGTGAAGCTGCTGGCCCCGAGCTCGCCGCTCTTGCGGACGCCGAACCGCATCGGCCCGAAGGACTTCGACGGCTGGATCCAGGAGCGCGGGCTCTACTTTGCCCGCAACTGGGACCGGACGTGGACGCCGCTCCTCGAGATGCACGACAGCGGCGATGTCGCGCGCGAGGGGAGTCTCCTCGTCGGGCGTCGCGGCCGCGGGACGGTGATCTACACCGGGATCGCCTTCTTCCGTGAACTGCCCGCGGCGGTTCCCGGGGCCTGGCGCCTCTTCATGAACCTGCTCGATGCCGGTGCACCGCGCCCGGGACGCCGACCGTGAGTCATGCCGCCGACGGCCACACCAAGCAGGAACAGCTTCGGCAGCTCTGGGTGTTGATTGCGGTCAATCTGGTGGACATGCTCGGCTTCGCGATGATCCTCCCGTTGCTCCCGTTTTACGCCCTCCACCTCAAGGCGACGCCGGAGATGGTCGGCTGGATGATCGCCTCGTTCTCGATCGCGCAACTGATTGCCTCGCCGGTGTGGGGGCGCGTCTCCGACAAGTACGGCCGCCGTCCGGCGCTGCTGATCGGCCTGTCCGCGTCGGCCGTCGCGTTCCTCGTCTTCGGCCTCGCCAATGCCCTCTGGCTGCTCTTCCTCTCGCGCATCGTGCAGGGCGCCGGCGGCGGGACCACGGGCGTGGCCCAGGCCTACGTCTCGGATACGGTGGCGCCGGCCGATCGGGCGCGCGCTCTCGGCTGGCTCTCGGCCGCGACGGCGGCCGGCGTGATGATCGGACCGGCGATCGGTTCGTTCGCGTCCCACTTCGGCCGGGAGATGCCGGGGTTCATCGCCGCGGGGCTCTGCTTCCTCAACGTGCTGGCCGCGTGGAAGTGGCTGCCGGAATCGCGCCGCCCCGAGGACCGGGCCGCGCCGAAGCCGCGCAAGCCCATCTGGCACGCGGCGTGGATGGTGATTCGCCATCCCGCCGGCAAGGCGGCGCGGCTGATCTGGATTTACGGCACCGGCATGCTCGCCTTCTCGCTCCTCACCTCGGTGCTGGCGCTCTGGCTCGATGCCCGCTTCGGCGTGACCGAAGAGAACATCGGCTACTTCTTCGTCTACAACGGCCTCCTCTCGCTGGTGCTCCGCTCGCTGCTGCTCGGGCCGGTCGTCGACCGCATCGGGGAGACGCGTGCCATGCGGCTCGGGGCGTTCATCCTGGCGATCGGCCTCATGCTCTACACGGTGGCGCCGTCGATCTGGGTCCTCGCGATGATCATCCCGTTGGTCCCGATCGGGACGGCGCTGCTCTTTCCCGCGTCCACGTCGCTGTTGTCGCATGCGACGGAACCGGAGGAACTGGGGACCACGATGGGGGTGGCGCAGACCTTCGCCGGCATCGCGCGGATCATCGCCCCGATCGCCGGGACCTCGGCCTTCCAGCGGATTGGCGTGAACGCTCCCTTCATCGTCGGGGGGGTCACGATGCTCGGCGTGGCCCTCCTTTCCTGGCGATTCGTCCGACCCCCGGTCCCGGCGGCGGCGTAGGGCGGCCGGCCCGCGCCCCCGCGATTATCATCCCTGAATGACTTGGACCCCCCTCCCCGATACGGCCGCCGGGTTCGCGGACGCCACCTGGGCCGATCTGGCGGCGCGGTACGCCGAGCTCGCCGCGGCACCCATCGACGCGACGACGCTCGAGCCCTGGCTTGCCCGCTGGTCTCGCCTCGACGAGTTGGTGACCGAGGCCGCCTCCCTGGCGATGATCGCGTACACCTGCGACACGGCCGACACCACGAAGGAAGCCGCGCATCTTCGCTTCTCGACCGAGATCCTCCCGCAACTCGAGGAGGCCGAGGTCGCCCTCGCGAAGAAGTTGGTGGCGGTCGGGACCGATCGGCCCGATTTCGTGACCACGCTGCGACGCTTCCGCACCGCGATCGAGATCTTCCGCGAGGCCAACGTCCCGCTGGTCGCGGAGGCCGAGGGACTCGCCGCGAAGTACCAGCAGATCACCGGCACGATGATGGCACCGTGGGATGGCGCGCAGGTGCCGTTGCCGCGTCTCTCGCCGTTCCTCAAGAGCGCCGATCGGTCGGTGCGCGAGGCCGCGTGGCGCGCATCCACCGCACCGTATGTCGCTGCGCGGGACGAGCTCGCGACGCTCTTCGATCGGATGGTGGCGCTGCGGACGACGATGGCCACCAACGCAGGCTTCGCCGACTATCGCGACTACGTCTTCGCCGCCAAGTGCCGCTTCGATTACACGCCGGCCGATTGCGAACGGCTGCACGAGGCGATTGCCGAGACGGTTGGGCCGGCGCTGTTGCGCGCGCTCGCGGCGCGGCGCGAGCGCCTCGGCCTCGACGCGATCCGCCCCTGGGACCTCGCCGTCGATCCGTGGCGCGCCGCGCCGCCGGTGCCCTACCAGACCATCGCGGAGCTGCAGGAGGGGGCGGCGCGGATCTTTGCGGCCGTCGATCCGGTGCTGGGCGGACAGTTCCGAACGATGATGACCGAGGGGCTGCTCGATCTCGAGTCGCGCACCGGCAAGGCGCCGGGTGGCTACTGCGACACGCTGCATGCACGGGGCCGGCCCTTCGTCTTCATGAACGCCGCTGGCGTGCCCGAAGACGTCACCACCTTGTTGCACGAAGCGGGGCACTGCTTCCACGCGTTCGCGTCGCATGCGCTGCCGTTCATCTGGCAGCGGCATCCCGGGGCGGAGTCGGCCGAGCTCGCCTCGATGTCGATGGAACTCCTCGCGGCACCGCACCTGGGGCAACCGACGGGCTATTACGATGGCCCCGACGCCGTGTCGGCACGTTTGGAGCACCTCGAAGACATCCTGATTTCGCTGGCCCACATTGCGTCGGTCGATGCATTCCAGTCGTGGATCTACACCTCGCCCGATGGCGCGGATGGGGTCGCCCGAGATCAGGCGTGGCTGCGGCTGCGCGAGCGCTTCGAGCCGGGCACCGATTGGAGCGGGCTGGAGCCCGAGCGCATCGCCCGCTGGTACCGCCAGCTCCACATCTTCCTCTACCCGTTCTACTACATCGAATACGGGATGGCGCAGATCGGGGCACTCCAGGTTTGGCGGAACGCGCGCCGCGACCCCGTCGAGGCCGTTGCCGCCTATCGGCGCTTTCTCGCGTTGGGGGCAACCCGGCCGCTGCCGGAGCTGTATCGGGCCGCCGGTGTCGAGCTGACCTTCGACAAGGCGGTCCTGGCGGAGCTGGTGGCCATGGTGGAGGAGGAAATGGCCGTCCTTCGGGCGATGTTGCCCCGGGGCGGCTGAGCGTTCAGGCGTCGCGGCCATTGCGCCCACCCCGTCGGGACGCCATTTTTGGCCGTTGGGCCCGAATCGGCCCACTGTTGGTATCCCACGGGACCGGAGATTGGATGGCGAAGGAAGAAGGGATTGAAATGGAGGGCGTGGTGCAGGAAGTCCTGCCAGACCGCAACTATCGGGTACTGCTCGAGAACGGCCACACCATCCTCGCCTACGCGGCCGGGAAGATGTCGAAGTTCAAGATCCGCGTGCTCGAGGGCGACCGCGTCTCCGTGGTCCTCTCCCCGTATGACCTGACCCGTGGCCGGGTGGTCTACCGCCACAAGTAGTGAACTGCCGGTGGGTGCCCTGCCTGCCGGTCAGGTCCCGAGGATGCGCGCCGCGAGGCGCGCCAAGTCGCTCCCCCGTCGCCGCGCACCCTTCAACACCGCTTCCTCCAGCGCACTCCGGAACTCCCCGGCCGACGCATAGCGTGCCTCGACGTCATTGCGCATGGCGCGACTGAGCACGTCCGCGACGCCCTCCGGGATGTCGGGCCGCTCGTGCCCCAGATCGGGCACGATGTCGGACGTCTGCTTGGCCAGGATCTGTTCGACGGTGGTGCCGGGGAAGGGCGTGCGGCCCAGCAGCGCGTACGTCGCGACCGCCGCGAGGGAGTAGAGGTCGGTGCGCTGGTCGACGCGTTCACCCAGCAACTGCTCGGGCGAGGCGAACTGTGGCGTGCCACTCTGCGAGGTCGCCCCGCCGAAGCGTCCCTGGCCGCGCAGGGCGAGCGCCAGGCCGAAGTCGGTGATCCGCAGCGAGCCGTCCCGTTCCAGCAGCATGTTCTCCGGCTTGATGTCGCGGTGGACCAGGCCGAGGGCATGGGCGTGTCCCAGTGCGGAAAGCGCCTCCCGCAGCAGGCGGAGCACGCGGTCGAGCGGCAAGGGGCCATCGCGTTCGACCAGCTGGGCCACGTTCGGCCCATCGACGATCTCCATCGTGTACCAGAGCAGGCCGGAGCGCCCGGCGATGTCGTAGATGTTCACGATGTTGACGTGATTCAGTCGAGCGGCGAGCTGGGCTTCGCGACGGAAGCGTTCGACGGTGGCAAGGTCCTGCGTCAGATGCGGGTGCAGGACCTTGAGCGCGACCTGGCGCTCGAGGTGCAGGTCGCGCACGCGGTACACCCGACCGAAGCCGCCCTGGCCGAGCTGGCCGAGGAGCTCGTAGTCGTCGCCCAGTGCGCGGCGCATCCGCGCTTCCCAGTGCGGACCATCCGCCAACTCGACGGAGAGCGTCGGCAGGGCCACGTCGACCGACTCGTACTCGCCCGCTTCGGAGGCGAAGTCCTCGAGCATCTCCGCCGCCGTGAGATAGCGCTCGTCCGGTCGCGGGTCGAGGGCGCGAAGGATCACCCGCTCGAGTGCCGCCGGAATGACGCCCCGGATCTGTCGCGGCGGCACGAGTTGCTGCGCATCGAGGGGCGGCGTCGTCGCGGTCACGGCGAAGTACAGCACCGCACCGGCCGTGTACACGTCGCTGGTCGGATCGCCCGTCTTGCCGTCGCGCACTTCCGGCGCCAGAAAGGGCGCCCCGGTCAACTGCTCCGCCGCGGGAATCTCGGGGAGGGTGAGATTGCAATAGCGCAGGTCGGTGACGGTGCCGCGACCGGTCGTGGTGAGCAGCAACGACGCCGGGACGATGCGGCGCACGATGATGCCGTGCGCATGGGCGTGCTCGAGGGCCCCGAGGATGTCGCGGGCCAGCCCGTGAACGGTCGGGATCGGCCGTGGGCCGCGCTGGATCGCGTCGGCGAGCGATTCGCCGTCGATCCAGTTGCCGACGCGGTAGGCGATGTCCCCGATGACGCCGGCCTCGTAGACATGGCGGATCGCCGGGTGGTCAAGCCGAGCCAGCGCCTCCGCCTCGCGCAGGAACCACCGCCGCAGCGCGTCACTCGTGTCGAGATTGACGCGCAGCGAGACCGTGCGGTTCAGCCGCCGATCGTGGGCGCGAAAGAGCAGCCGCTCCGTCGAGGCGGCCACCACGGTGTCCAGGCGGAAACGCTCGCCGAGGGCGGCGGTGACACGGGAGAGCTGGAGTTCTGGGACGTCAGCCGGCATGCCCGAAAGATACCCGTGTGCTAGCGGTCGCCGGCGGCGGCGGCGGCGAGGCGCTGTCGGAGGGCGCCAAGCTCCTGCCGGAGGGCTCGGCCCGGCCAGTCGTCGCGGCGCGTGAGGGCGTCGTCGAGGTCGCCGTACCAGGTGAGCATCAAGGCCGCCGGGGCGAAGCCCTGCGGCGGGAGGTACTCCACGCCGAGGCGCTCCACCAGCGCGATCGCGGTGCCACACTGATGGATCTCGTCGGCGCAGCAGATGTCGAGCGCGCGTGGCTCCATCGTCGCGAGGGCGGCGAGCAGCAGGCGCTTCCGTTGCGTCCAGACGAGCCGGTCGCCCCGCCCGTCGAGCGATGGTTCGACTGCATCGCGCGCCACGCCGAGCACCACCGACCCGAACTTCTCGCCGATCTTGCGCGCCAGTTCCTCGCGCGACTCGGCCTCGCACACCTCCAGCACGTGGTGCAGGATCCCCGCGACCAGGGTGGTCTCATCCGCACCATGTCGGGCCAGGATGATCGCCACGTTGGCCGGATGGGCCACGAAGGGCATGCCACCATCGGAGGGTGCCCGCGGCGCGTGGTGCTTCGCCGCGAAGGCGAGGGCGTGATTGATCCGGTCGCTGTAGCCTTGCATGGACGTGCTCACGGAATGGCGAGGAACTTGTGGGTCTGGAGGGAGAGGCCCCAGCGCGGATGGGCCAGGCAGTAGGCAAGGGCGGCCCGCGTGTTGGCCGCCTGCGCGGGGCCATCCATCGGCTGCAGCAGGTGATGCCGGAAGTCGAGGCTCGCGAAGCGTTCGGGCATCGCGTCGGGCTGCGGGAAGACGAGCTTCAATTCATCGCCGTGCGTCTGCACCAGCGTGGTCCCCGCCTTCGGCGACACGCAGATCCAGTCCACCCCCTCGACCACCGCGTTGGTGCCGTTGGTTTCGATCGCCACCTCGAAGCCCGCGGCGTGCAGCGCCTCCACGAGCGGCCGGTCCAGCTGCAGCGTCGGTTCGCCCCCGGTGCACACCACGTATGGGTGCCCGCGGTCATCGCCGGCGGGCCATGCGGCGGCGACCGCAGCCGCCAACGCCTCCGCGGTGGCGAACTTCCCGCCACCCGGGCCATTGGTCCCCACGAAATCAGTGTCGCAGAACTGGCAGGTCGCGGTCGCCCGATCGGCTTCACGCCCCGTCCAGAGATTGCACCCCGTGAACCGGCAGAAGACCGCCGGCCGGCCCGCATGGCGGCCTTCGCCCTGCAGCGTGAAGTAGATCTCTTTGACCGAGTAACTCATCCCGGGAAACTAATGGTGAGGGGTGAGGGGTGAGGGGTGAGGGGTGAGAGGGGGAGGAGGTGAACGGTGAACGGGGACCGGGGCGAGAGGTGAAGCGTGAAACGTGTTCGCGCTCCCGTTTCACCTCTTACGTCTGACGGTTTCCGGTCTCCCCTCACCCCTCACCCCTCACCCCTCACCCCTCACCCCTCACTTGTTGGTACGGCGCCGGATCCTCCAGCTCCAATTCCCGAAACCCCTTGAGTCGCAGTTGACAGGCATCGCAGTGGCCGCAGGCGGCACCCGCCGCATCGGGGTCGTAGCAGGTGCGGGTCAGCGAGAAATCGACTCCGAGCGCAAGACCGCGCTCGACGATGCCGCGCTTCGTGAGGGCCGCGAGCGGCGTGTGGACGGTCAGGTCGGTGAGCGTGGTGCCGAGGCGGGCCATCTGCTCGAACGCCGTGATGAACTCCGGGCGGCAATCGGGATAGCCGGAGTAGTCGAGGGCGTTGACGCCGATGAAGAGATCGCGCGCGCCAAGCACCTCGGCCCAGGCGAGCGCATAGCTCAGGAAGATGGTGTTGCGCGCCGGGACATAGGTGATCGGGACCCCGGAGCCGATCGCGGCCGCGTCACGGTCCTTGGGCACCGCCACGTCGGCGGTGAGCGCCGACCCCCCGAAGGCACGGAGGTCGAGGTCGACGATCCGGTGCTCGACGGCGCCGTGACGCCGCGCGACCCGGGCCGCCGCGTCGAGTTCGGTCGCGTGGCGCTGGCCGTAGCGAAACGAGAGGGCGTACGGGACGTAGCCCTCGGCGGCCGCGATGGCGAGGCAGGTGGCGGAATCCATCCCTCCCGAGAGGAGGACAATGGCGGGGCGGGGAAGCGACATGGGGGAAATCTATCAGCCGCCTCACGCAAGGCGACGAGGCCTGCACGGGGAGCTTCCTCGTGTGCGCCCGGTGACACGGCGGCTGCGTGGCACATTCCCCGCATATCGGGCGGGGAGAACGGCCTCAAGCTGGGGCGTGTCGCCAAACTCCTGACGGGAAGTGCCTCGTGGTCCCCTCGCTTTCGCAATATCTGGCGTCGCCGACCACCGAGTCGCTCTTTCAATTGTGTCACTCGTGGCACGCATCCCGACCCGCGCTGTCGGTCTTGGCCCTCGTGTGCGAGCCCCAGGCGGAGCTGATCGGGCCGCTGCAGGAGGCGGCCTCCTCCGCCGAGATCAACCTGATGGGCGCGGTGGTCCCCGGGGTCGTGGCCGAAGGGGCCTTCCGCCGGTCAGGTCTCCTGCTCCTCGGATTTGCGGGGGCCACCCCAGCCATCCTCGTCCCGGTGCCGCCGGCGGAACCTGAGGCGACCGAGGCACCGATCGCCGCCCTCGCGGAGTTTGTCCACCAGCACGCCTCCGCGACACCCGGCGAGGACACGCTCCTCATCTTCGTCGATGCCATGGTGCCGAAGGTCGCCTCACTCCTCGACCGACTCTACTTCGAATGCGGCGACCAGGTGCATTACGCCGGCAGCAGCATCGGCAGCGAACGTTTTGTCGCGATGCCCTGTCTCTTCGACAATACGCGACTGGTCGGGGGCGCCGTCCTGGCGATGCTCCTGCCGCGGAACAGCGGTCCGACGATGGCACACGGCTACCAGGGTGATGTGACGCTGCGTGTCGCGACCGAGATCGAGGGGAACCGGATTCGGCGCATCAACGGCCGGATCGCCTTCGAGGTCTACCAGGAGTTGATGGCCGAGGAGTATGGCATTTCGCTCGATCGCCAGAACTTCTACGAATACGGTGTCCACTTTCCATTCGCCTTCAATCGCGTGAGCGGCGAGTCGCTGGTACGGATCCCGGTCTCGGTGGAGGAGGACGGTTCCATCCTCTGCATCGGCGAAGTCCCCGAGAATGCGCTGCTGGGCGTCGTGCGCGCGATTGATGCCGGGGACACCAGCGCGGCGGAGGCGGTGGGCGGCGCCAATGCGCTGTCCGCCGCGTCCGGCGTCTTCGTCATCTACTGCGCGGGTCGCTACCTGCACCTCGGCGAGGCCGCCGCCGCCGCGGAACTCGAGGTGCTGCGCGGGCGCCTGCCGTCGGCGGCGATCGTCGGCGTGCTGTCGCTCGGAGAAATCGGCACGCCGGCCACCGAGGGATATCCGCAGTTCTGCAACGCCACCCTGCTCGCGATTCCATGGCACTGAAGCAGCAGCAGGCGCTCACGGTCCTCTACGACCTGGCGATGACGATGGCGGGGGAAACCGACCCGCGGCGCCTCGCCACGTCGATGCTGCAGCGCCTGCTCGCCCACACCGGATACAGCTGCGGAGCAGTGTTGCTTGACCTCCGCGACGAGGGAGACGCCACGGTCTCGGCCGACCTCTATGTCACCATCGGTGCCCGGGCGCTCCGCGCGCTCGAGGGGGCCCGCGGTCGGTGGCCGGCGTCCGCGATCGCGCCTGGCCGTCTGGTGCATCTCTCCGGATGGTTCCCTGAGGGTGAGCGCTACCCGCACGCCATGCAGCTCCCATTGCCCGGCGTCGGCTGTGTCCTGCTGCTCGCCGCGAGCACCTCCTCTGCGCGTGAGGATCAGGCCGTCGCGCTCCTGCCACCGCTGCTCGCCAAGTTCAGTCAGGCGCTCCGCCATTGCCTGGAGAGCAAGGCGAGGGGTGAGGCGCTGGCCGTCGCGCGCGACGCCGCCGAGGCGGCAAGTCGGGCCAAGAGCCGCTTTCTCGCCAGCATGAGTCACGAGCTGCGCACGCCGCTCAACGGCATCCTGGGCTACTCCCAGCTGGTGGAACTCGAAGAGGGACTTCCCGCGCAGCTGCGAGATCACGCGCGCGCCATCACGGAGGCGGGGCATCACCTGCTGTCGGTCGTGAATGACATCCTCGACCTGACGCGGATCGAGTCGGGACAGATGACGATTCAGGTCGCGCCGATCGACGTCGCTCCCGTCATTGCCGCGACGATCGCGCATCACGAGGCAGCGGCCCGGCAACGGGACATCCGGCTGGTGTCGCCGGGCAGTGGTGCCTCGCTGCGTGTGATGGCCGACGAGCACCGGCTGCGTCAGGTACTCGACAACCTCGTCAGCAACGCGATCAAGTACAATCAACCCCATGGACAGGTGTCGCTCGTCGTGACGCACGCCGCGTCGGATCGGGTGCGGTTCTCGGTCGAGGACACCGGGCGCGGGATCGCGCCGGAGCTGCAGTCCGAGCTCTTCCAGTCGTTCAATCGACTGGGCGCCGAAACCGGGACCATCCAGGGTGTCGGCATCGGGCTGTTGATCACCCGCCACCTCGTCGACGGCATGGGGGGCGCGATCGGCGTCGACAGCACCCCCGGTGTCGGGAGCACCTTCTGGGTGGAACTGCCGTCAGCCGAGGTCCGGCTGGTCGAATCGTCGGCGACCGGCAGCACGCGTCGTCAACGCATTCTGGTCGCCGAGGACTTCGGGCCCAACCAGGCCGTGCTCCGACTGCAGCTCACCCGCCTCGGCTACGACGTCGAGGTGACGTCGGATGGCGAGGAGGCGCTGGCACGCTGGCGGACGGCGCCATTCGACCTCCTGCTCACCGATCTCAACATGCCGGGCCTCGATGGCTTCGACCTGTCCCGGGCCATCTGGGCGGAGGAGCGCGAGCGCGGCGGGCACCTGCCGATCGTGGCGATCACCGCGGCCGACCTTGCGAGCGAGCGTGAGCAGTGCCACGAGGCCGGCATGGACGACGTCCTCCCCAAGCCGATCATCCTGGTCGACCTGCGTCGGCTCCTGGCGCGATTGCTGGATGGAGGCAACGCGGCGGAGGCAGCGTCTGATGGGCGAGCGGCCCCGGACACGGTCGCGGTCCTCGACCTCGCGCAGTTGCATCGCGTCCTCGGCGAGGTCAGCCCCGAGGAGGGGCGCGGCGTGCTCGGCACCTTCATCGATTCGGCCGGGCAGGGCCTCCGGCGACTCGCCGGATCCCCCGGTGACGTGACGGCGGTCGCGCGCGAACTCCACAAGTTGAAGTCTGGCGCCCGGACGGTCGGCGCGATGCGCTTCGCCGCGCACGTCGTGGCCATGGAAGACGCCGTGCAGAACGGGCATCGGATCGTCTTCAGCGCGCTCCGCAGCGCGCTGACCGACGTCGAGCTTGCGCTCGCGGGGCTGGCGACCACCGCGCCGGCGCCGCCGGCCGAACCACTCGCGTCCGAACCGATCCGACCGCGGATCGCGTGTCGTTCCGTGCTGCTGGTCGACGACGATCCGGTGGTGATCCGTCACATGTCGGCGATGCTCTCCTTCGGCCTCGCCATCCCCGACGTCCTGACGGCCTCGGATGGCCGGCAAGCGGCCGACCTGCTGGCCGCTCGCGACGGCGCGATCGATGTGGTGATCTGTGACCTTGAAATGCCCGAGATGGATGGCGTGGAGTTGATCCGCTCCCTCGGACGAACCGGGTTCCACGGCGGGGTGATCCTCATGAGTGGTGCCGAGGCGAAGGTCCTCAGCACGGTGGGCACGCTGGCCGGGATTCAGGGGCTGCACGTGCTCGGGGAGGTGCAGAAACCGGTCGGACCGGCGCAGATGACGCAGCTCCTGGCCCGGTTCGATGCTGAAGTGGCCCCGCAACGAGACCGGCACGCGCTCGAGGAGATCACCGCGGACGCGATTCGCGAGGGGATCCGCCTGGGCGAGTTCGACGTCTGGTTCCAGCCGAAGGTCGATGCCACTTCGTTGGCGCCGATCTGGGTCGAGGCGCTGGCCCGCTGGGTGCGTGGCGGGGCCATCCACGTCGCCCCGGATCGTTTCATCGTGGCCGCCGAGCGGTTGGGGTTGATCCCCGAACTCTCTCGCGCGCTGGTCGATGCCGCGCTCGCCGGCGCGGCCCGCCTCGTCGCGCACGGTGCGGCATTGACCGTGGCGATCAACATCTCGCGCCGGATGCTCGACGATCTCTCCCTCCCGGACTGGATCAGCGCCCGGACGCTCGCGGTCGGACTGACGCCGCAGGCCGTCGTCCTCGAAGTGACCGAGACGGGGTTGAGCGAGGACCTGACGCGCGCGCTGGATGTCCTCACGCGCCTCCGCCTGAAGGGCTTCGGCCTCTCGATCGACGACTTCGGCATCGGCTACTCGTCGTTCGAACAGCTCGGTCGGGTGCCGTTCACCGAGCTGAAGCTGGACCGCAGCTTTGTCAGCCGCGGGTGCCAGGATCCGGCCGCCCGGGCGATCCTCGAAGGCAGCATGGGCATGGCGCGCAAGCTCGGGCTGACGACAGTGGCCGAAGGGGTCGAGACCGTGGAGGACCTCGAGCTGATCCGCTCCCTCGGCTGCGACCGGGTGCAGGGGTACCTCATCGCGCGCCCGATGCATCTGGGGGAACTGCTGACGTGGCTGGCCGACCGACCGGCCGTCGGCACCGGGACGGGTGGCGGGAGCGCGATTTCCTTCGCCTAAGGTGCGACCCCGGCAATTCCTGTCCGGCCGCCTTCGCGGTACGTTTGCAGGATCGGTCCTTCTTCCACGGCCCGTTGCCCTCGCCATCGAGACGTCTCATGCCCCGTCTGCGCTCGTTCGCGCTGCTGTCGATGCTGGTCGCCGGCTGGCCACTCCCGGCGCAGGAGGTCGTGCCCGCTGAGCGACTCGCGGCACGCGAGCGGTATCGCGATGCCGGCTTCGGGATGTTCATCCACTGGGGCGTCTACTCCCAGTTGGGCCAGGGCGAATGGGTGATGAACAACCAGAAGCTCGCCATCCCCACCTATGAGTGGCTGGCTGGCACGTTCAATCCGGTGAAATTCGACGCGAAGGCGTGGGTGGGGTTGGCCAAGGCCGCCGGGGTGCGCTACATCACCATCACCTCGCGGCATCACGACGGCTTCTCGATGTTCGCGACGAAGGCCAACCGCTACAACATCGTCGACTGGACACCCTTCCGCCGCGATCCCCTCAAGGAGCTGGCCGACGAGTGCCAGCGGCAGGGCATCGTGCTGTACTTCTACTACTCGCAGCTCGATTGGCACCACCAGGACTACTTCCCGCGCGGCGGGACCGGCGGCAGTTCGGGGCGGCCGGATCGTGGCGACTGGAACGCCTACCTCGCGTTCATGAATACGCAGCTGACCGAGTTGCTGACCAACTACGGGCCCATCGGCGGGATCTGGTTCGACGGCATGTGGGACAAGAAGGACGCGGACTGGCAGTTGGCGACGAGCTACGCCCTGATCCACCGACTGCAACCCTCTGCCCTGATCATCCCGAACCATCACATCGCGCCGTTGCCCGGCGAGGATGTGCAGACGTTCGAGCAGGATCTTCCCGGCGCCAACAGCGCGGGCTTCAACACCAAGACCATCGGGGCGCTGCCGCTGGAGACCTCGCTCACGATGAATGGCGCGTGGGGCTACAACATTGCGGACCAGAACTGGAAGTCGACGCGCACCTTGATCGGGTACCTGGTGCGAGCGGCCGGGGCGAACGCCAACCTGCTCCTGAACATCGGGCCGCGCCCCGACGGCACCGTGCAGCCGGAGGCGGAGGAGCGACTCCGGGCGGTCGGCGCGTGGCTCGGCCGCTACGGCGCCTCCATCTACCAGACGCGCGGCGGCCCGGTGTCCCCGCGTCCGTGGGGGGTCACCACGCAGCGCGGCGACTCGGTCTTCGTGCACATCCTGGCGTGGCAGGACCGGGTGCTCGCCGTCCCGGACTTCGGGGCACGGGTGCTGCGCGCCACGACCTTCGAGGGTGCGGCAGTGCCGTTCGTGCAGGGTCCGGCAGGAATCACCCTGACGCTGCCCACGGCGGCCGCCGAGAGCCCCGATCAGGTCGTGGTGCTGGTCACGGCCAAGCGCCCCTGAGGCAGCGTTGGCGGGTGCAACCTGCGGCCCCCGACCTGCGTATCGGGGGTCTCACCTTTCCTTTCGGAAGTCTCATGCATCGCTCGGTTGTCCGCGGTCCGGCCACGCCTCTGTTGCTCGCAGCGATCTTCACGCTGACCGTCCGTCCCGCGGCCGCACAACGTCCGGCGACTGACTCGGTCTATCGACTCCCCGACATCACCCGCTCGATTCGTCGGGACAGCCTCGATCGGCTTCGCTTCGCTGGGGCCATCTCGCAACTGCTGCTGGATCAGTCGGCCGGCGTGTCGGGGAGGCTCGATCAGGCCTTCCTGCTGATCCCTGGGGTGCTGGCGCAGTCGCGCTCGGGTGGCGTCGATCTGCGGATCACGATCCGCGGCTTTGGGGCGCGCGGTGCCGGCGATCGCTCCAACGCCGGGACGATGCGCGGCGTGCGCGTGATGATCGACGGCTTTCCGGAGACGGAGCCCGATGGCCGGACCGCGCTCGACCTGATGGACCTCGGCACGGCGACGTCGCTGCAGGTGCTGCGCTCGAATGCGTCGGCCACGTGGGGCAACGCCGCCGGTGGCGTCATCTCGCTCTCGACCCTGCCGTTGGCCGGTGACCGCGATCCGAGCACGCAGGTCACGCTGGGCGGCTTCGGGCTGCGTCGCTCGGTCACCCGCTACGCCGCCTCGGTTGGCGGGAGCACGATCTACGGCGGCTTGACGCGGACGGTGCAGGATGGCTGGCGGAAGAATTCGAATGGCGCACGCAGCCTGCTGAATCTGGGCTTCGCCGGTGCCGTGGGCGCCAACACCTCACTGCGCGTCCAGGCCCTCGGGGCCGTGAACCAGTACAACATCCCCGGGCCGTTGACCGCGGCGCAGCTCGCGGCCGATCCGCAGCAGGCCAACGCGACCTACCTCACGCGGCGCGAGCGACGCGACAATCAGACGCTCCGAATCGGATCGGAGGTGGTGCACCAGTTCTCCGATCGTCTCGCCGTCGCGGCCAAGGCCTTCGTCACGCCGAAGCACCTCGAGCGCTCCGAGCGCGGGACGTATCGCTTCTTCGACCGCATCCATCGCGGCGGCTCGCTCCTGGTCGAGGACTTTCTTGGCACCGCGGGGACGCTCTCGGCCGGTGTCGACTTCGCGCGGCAGGATGGTCCCGCCCACTTCTGGTCGTTGACGGCGGCCGGCGAGCAGGGGACCACGCTCTCCGCCTCCAAGAATGAAAAGGCCACCAACACCGGCGTCTTCGTGCAGCATGGCGTGGCGCTCGGTCAGCGACTCTCGCTGACCACCGGCTTGCGGTACGATGCGATCGACTACGGTGTGGACGATTCGCTGGCGCCAAAGCTGAATGCCACGCGCCGCTTTTCGCGCGTGACGCCAAAGGTCGGCCTCTCCCTGCAAGTCGCACCAGCCGCTGCCTTCTATGCGTCCCTCGGTGGCGGCGTGGAAGCGCCGGCCGCGAACGAGACCGATGCGCCAGGAACGTTCGGCCAGGACACGGTGACGGGGATCTCGCCGCTGCTCGCGCCGATCCGCAGCACGACGGTGGAGGTCGGCTACCGGCAGAGCGTAGGCGCCCCGACCGGACTGCTCCTCGGGATGAGCTACGACCTCGCCGCCTACCAGACCAAGGTGCGCAACGAAGTGGTGCCCTATCGGGGCGGCCGATTCTATTTCACCGCCGGACGCGCCCAGCGGCGCGGCCTCGAAGCCTCGGCGCAGGCCGCCTTCCGGGGTGGTGTGGGCGTGAGCGTGAGTGCGGCGCTGCAGGATCACCAGTACACGCAGTATGAGGTCGACTCGGTCCACTACGGAAAGCCAGGTGCTTCCGCGGACTATTCCGGCAATGATGTGGTCGGGGTCCCTCGGGCGCTCCTCGGTGGTGAGCTCCGGCTCGACCCGGCGTTCGTTCGGGGTGTTCGCGTCTCCTTCGGGGCCCAGCGCGTTGGCGAGTATTTCGCCGATGACGCCAACCGCGTCGTCGTCCCGGCGAGCGTGACGGCATCGCTCTCCGTCGCGACGCGCGACGTGATCGCCATCGGCGGTGGGCTCGGCATACGCGGGTCGGCGACCGTGGCCAATCTCTTTGATCGCACCAATGTCGCCTCGGCGTTCTTGAATCCCGATCTGGTCGGTGGGCAGCCGGCGGCGTTCGAACCCGGGCTGCCGCGGCACCTGATCATCGGGATGTCGCTGGAGTGGCTGCGCGGGAAGTAGGCCTTCGGGATCCGCTCCTCGGCAAGCGCACGGGCGGCAGACCTCATGGTCTGCCGCCCGTCGTCGCATCGGCACCTTGCGGCGCTAGAGCGTCGTGCGGCGGTAGACGATCACGTGCAACAGGCGGTTGATCGCGAGGTGGAGCAGGCCGTACACGAACAACGCAATCAGGATCGGAATCGCCAGCGTGAAACCGTCGGCGATTTCGGGACTCTCGACGATTCCCCGGAATGGCGCGTAGAAGGGATTGGTCGCGCGGTCGACGAACTGCACGAAGCCGGAGCTGCCGCGAGCGTCGAAGAAGACCAGCAGCACCCGCAGGAAGAGCAGCGAGTATAGCAGCATGAAGGCGTAATCGATGAACTGGGCGCCAGCCCATGGCGCCTGGCGGGGGTCGAGACCTCGACCGGTTCGGCATTCTCGATGTAGATCGGCACGGGTGACACTCCGTTGGAGACAGCCGGGGGACGAGTGGTGCCAAGGTCGCCACACAGGCCGCGCCGGCGACGCTATCTTCCGCCATGCCCTCGCACCGCCCACAGACCCGCCGAGAAGAAGTCGCCAACGCGCTGACCCACGGGACCGGCCTCGCCCTCTCGCTCGTCGGGTTGCCGATTCTCGTCCTCGTTGCCGCACGCCACGGCGACGTGCGGCAGGTCGTCGCGTGCAGCATCTTCGCCACCACGCTCGTGCTCCTCTACGCGGCCTCCACGGCCTATCACGCGGTGCACGGCGATCGGGCCAAGCAGGCGCTGCGCGTGGTCGACCACGTGGCGATCTACCTCCTGATTGCCGGCACGTACACGCCATTCGTCTTCGGACTCCTGCGGGGCGTGTTGAGCTGGACGCTGCTCGGCGTCGTCTGGGGGTTGGCAATCTTCGGCATCCTCTACAAGACGCTACTCGGCTTCCGCTTTCCCCGACTCTCGACGGCACTCTACATCGGGATGGGGTGGCTGGCCGTCGTGGCGATCCCCCCGCTGGCCCGCGCGATGCCACCGGCCGGGCTGGCCTGGTTGATTGCCGGCGGCCTCTGCTATACCGGGGGCGTGATCTTCTACGTGCGCGGGCATCGGCCCTACCGGCATGCCGTCTGGCATCTGTTCGTCCTGGCCGGCAGCGCCTGCCACTACGCCGCCGTGCTCGGCTATGCGACCGGGGTCGTGCGGTAGGCGCGCGCCAGCCAGGAGCGCGCGTAGATTGCGGAGCCCCCAGGCGTCGGTGAACGGAGTGACAGATGCCCGCCATGATTCGCGCGGCGATGCTGCTGATGGTGACGGCCCTGACATGCTACACCGTCGGTGTCTGGGGGGAACGCCTGGCGCAGCGCCTCAAGCCATGGCACGCGATGTTGTTCTGGTGTGGCTTTCTCGCGGACACCACGGGCACCGAGTTGATGCGCCGGCTCGCCGGTGGCTTCACGCCCTCGCTGCACACCGCCACCGGATTGCTGGCACTCCTTCTCATGCTCGGCCACGCCGTCTGGGCCACCATGGTGCTTCGCCGCCGGGATGACGCGGCGCTCCGGGCGTTCCACCGGATCAGCATCGTGGTGTGGGCCATCTGGCTGATTCCCTTCCTCAGCGGGATGGTCGTCGGGATGCGGCGCGCGGGCTAGCGCGCCGCCCAATCGCTACTGCGTCTTGCGCTTCGCCTCGATCAGCACGGCCCCGCTGTGGCTGCCGAAGGTGTAGGCCGATTGAAAGGTGCCCTCGACGCCGACGCGTGCGCCGACCCGCGGGGTTGACCCGAGCTTCTTCGTGACCACCAGTAGCGTCCCGGTCCCGTCATTCACCTGGTAGCCCCCGAGCCCCAAGGCGCCGACCGATTGGGTCACCTCACCGGCGATCCGGACCGTCTTGCCATCGTACTGGCCCGGGTCGTCGAGCAGCGACTGGATGGTCTTGGCACCCGGGCAGGCGGCGAGGGCCAACAGGGCGAGCGTGGCGACGGGGAGCAGGGTGCGCATGCGCATCGGACGGCCTCGAGGGTGTGGGTGGAGCAGTCGGCGACTGGCGCTGGCCAATCATGCAAGGAGACGAGGAGCCCACGGGGCCGCGCACAGCCGCCGATCCCTCCGAACGATCAGGCCGGAAATCGCTCTCCCGAGCGATACTCGCTCACCGACCAGTGCGCGACCTTTGAGGGTGGCCGGGTCGCGCCGCCTACTGTGCGCAGTTCGGCGCGACCCGGCGTCCCAAGGGTATCACCATGCCAGACCGTCCGACTCTTTTCCGGAGTGCCATCATGTCACCACTGCGCATCGTCCTGAATTCAATTGCCCTTGCCTTCGTTCTGGCAGGTGGGGTAACTGCCCAAGGGATCACCGCTCCTCCCGCCAAGGTCGCCGCACCGTTCGTGGTGACTCCGATGCCTGCCCGGCTGGCGGCGCCATCTGCAGCGGCCGCCGTGGCAGCCGAGTTGGTGGCCGATGCCAGCGCGCCATCCGTCGCTCTGGCGGCTCGCAGACAGTCGAGCACCCTGATGATCGTGGGCGGGGCCGCGATCGTGACCGGGCTCCTGCTCGATGAAGGTGTGATCACCTTCGTCGGCGCCGGTGTCTGGCTCTACGGATTGTACCTCTACCTGCGGTAGCGGCCCGGTTGATGCACGGGATGGGGCGGAAGAAGGTATCCGGGTGCCCGGATGCACCTCGCCACCCTCAACGGAGCATCCCGTGCCATCCAGTGTCCGGAATGCCATGGTCACCCTCTCCCTGCTTGCCGCCTGCGGCGGGGGGACGGGCACCGGGCCTGACTCCGAGGGCGGCGTGCAGCCCCCGCCGAACGGGGTGGCGCAATTCACCGTCTCTCCACTCGACCTCGACCACATCCCATTGCTGGTGCCGCTGGGTCATCTGGCGCCGCCCGGGCACGTCCTCCCGACCGATCACGTCTATTTCTACCAGGTCAACTTTGATCAGCGGCCGATCGTGCCGTCCACCGCGGTGCGCCCGGTGTACGCGCCCGCCACCGGCGCCGTGAATTTCATGCTCCATCAGGCCAGTGATGACTGGAAGGTGCAGTTTATCGCGACCAAAGACTTTTCCTTCTACATCGACCATCTCCAACCACTCCCGACGCTCAAGGTCGGATCGATCGTGCAAGCTGGCGAACAGATCGGGACCACCAATCCCGGTGGCTCGCTCGACCTCGGCGCGTACGACCTCCGCACCACGCGACGGGGCTTTCTGGTGCCGGCGCGGTACTCCGACCAGTCGCTTCACTGTGTCTCGCCGTGGGCCTACTTCACCGAGCCGCTCCGCTCGGCGATGTACGCCAAGATGCGCCGCCATCCGGCCGTTGCCGACAAGGACGGGCAGATCGACTTTGATGTCGCCGGGCGATTGGTCGGCAACTGGTTTGAGGAGAGTGTCCCGGTCGATCAGACCGCATCGGGCCCGGCGGGGTGGCCCAAGTCACTGGCGTTTGTCTTCGACGAAGTGGATCCCCGCGTGGTCCGCATTTCGATCGGTGGCACGGTGGCACCGCCAGGAATCTGGGGCATTCCGGCCGATGCGCCCGCCCCGGCGACCGTCTCCGTCGCCTCGGGGTTGGTCGCCTATCGGCTCATGTACACCGAGAGCACCAGCATCCAATACGGGTTGATGCTGGTCCAGTTGACCGCCGACGACCGGCTCATGGTGGAAGTCTTCGTGGGGAATCAGCAGGGCAGTGGCGCGTTCACCGCCGCGGCGCGAGTCTACCGCCGGTGACATCCGTTCGGCACCACTGGTTGGCAATCGGGGAGGGACCGGGTACCATCACAGGGGACGTCCGATGGACCACCACCAGGGGTGACGCAGGATGAAATGGTCCGAGGCATTCGCGACTGGCGACCGTCGCATCGATGACCAGCACAAGATGCTCTTCGCGATGGCCGCCGATTTCCGGGACGCGCTCGACGAGTCGCGCGGCGAGCGCGTGTACGCCGGCTTGTTGCAGTCGCTGGAGCTGTATGTGGTGAGCCACTTCTCGTACGAGGAGGGGTGCATGGCGCGCTTCGTCTGCCCGGTCGCCGCCGATAACCAGGTGGCCCATCGCCGCTTCATCGGAATGCTCGAGGAGTTCAATCTTCGCCACGCCGAGCGCGGATTCGACCCCGCAGACGCACGGAATCTGGTGGACACCCTCGAGGGATGGCTCGCCGATCACATCTGCCGGATCGACGTCAAGCTCCGCCCCCATGTGCCGGCCGCATGAGCCGCCTCTTCTCGTTTCTCGGCATGACGATCGGCGGCTGGCTCGGCTGGTGGCTGGGGTCGCTGGCGGGGATCTTCACGGCCTTCATGGTGAGCATGGTCGGGACGGCGCTCGGCATGTACTACGGCAGGAAACTCGCCCAGCACTACCTCCCGTGACCTACGCCGCGCCGACCAGCTCGGCGCGGCGCCCTTCCCACTCCGCCGCCCACGGCACAATCTCGCGACCAGCCATCGGCCGGGCGATGAAGTAGCCCTGCGCCAGGTCGCAGCGCAGCGCCCGAAGCAGATCCCAATCGTCCCGGTCCTCGACCCCTTCGGCCACCGTCCGAATCTTCAGCTGGCGGGCCATGCTCAGGTTGGCCTCGAGGATCGCGCGGTTCGCGCTGTCGCGGTGCGCGCCGTGCACGAAGCTCCGGTCGAGTTTGAGTTCGTCGAAGGGGATGTCGCGCAGCTGCGCCAGTGACGAGTGCCCGGTGCCGAAGTCATCGATGGACAGCCCGATGTGCTTCAGGCGGAGGCGCGTGAGGATGTCGAGCGCCGCGAGGGCGTTCGTCATCAGCCGACTCTCGGTCACTTCGAGGACGAGCTGCGCCGGCGGGACACCGGCGGTCGCCAGCGCCCGCGCGACGAAGTCGGGAAAGTCGAGCGCGCCGAGGTTGTCCATGGAGACGTTGACGCCGATGTGCACCCGCAGCCCGGACTCCTCCCAGGCACGCGCCTGGCTCAGCGCATGGCCAAGCATCGAGCGAGTCAGGTCGTCGATCAGGTGGTGCTCCTCCGCCAACGGCACGAAGTGCTCCGGTCCGACCAACCCATCCTCGGGATGTTGCCAGCGTACCAGCGTTTCGATCCCGACGACGTGGCCAGTGGCCAGCTCCACTTGCGGCTGGTAGGCGTTGACCAGTTCCCCCCCCATGATCGCCTCCAGCAGGCGGACGGGGGAATAGTCGCGGCGTTCCGGTCGGGGTGAGCGCTCCGTCGGTCGCGGCAGCTCCTCGAGCAGCCGCTGCAGTTGATCGGGCATCACCGGCTTCGGGAGCGCTCCGCGGACGTCGAGGTTGTGTGCCCGCGCCAGCTTCCCGACCGTCTCGATGATCCGGCCGTCCTCTGCGCTGATCAGGATCACCGATCCGGGGAAATGCAGTTCACCGAGGTGCCGGACAAACTCCACGCCGTCCATCTCCGGCATCTGGAGGTCGAGCAGGATCACGTCGACGACGTGCACGTCCTGCTGAAGGAGCGCCAGTGCCTCGGTTGCGCGTTCGTGGGCAAGCACTTCCGTGAAGCCCAGTCGCCCCAGTTGGTGGGTGATCAGCCGAAGTGCGAACGGCTCGTCGTCAACGGCCAGAATCTTCACGCCGTCCCCACCAGGCGGTCGATGGCCGCTTCGACGGCGGCGACGGCGCGCTCGAGCGCGGGGTACATCGCCGCCACCGCAGGCGCATCCCCGTCCGTGGCCGCGACCTCGATCCGGGCACACAGCTCGCCCAGGCCAGCGGCGCCGATGGCGCGTGAGGAGGACTTCAATTTGTGAGTGGCCCGGCCGATGGCGACCAGGTCGTCGGAGGCATGACCACCGCGGATGTCGGTCATGATGACGCCGGCGCTGGTGCGATATTGGAGGAGGAAGTCCCGGACAATCTCGGGCTCACCCCCGACCAGTTCCTCGAGCACTCGTACGTCGACGATCCCCGCTCGATCGCTGGTGTCTGCTGTGGATGGCGGGTCTGATGCTGGCTCGCCTGGGGATGGCCTCCAGTGCATGCAGCGCTCCGGGATCGGTTCGACCTGATCGGCTGGGACTGGCCGCTGAAAGGGGCCAACTGAAAGGTATACCCCCACCGAGCAACGGGTGGCACCACCGCCACCCCGTCATGCCCGGGCGCTGGACTCAGCGTTCCGGCGCGAGGCGCTCCGGCGGCAGCATGGTCCGCAGTTCGCCGAGTGGAATCCGCCCCTCGTCGACCAGCATCAGCGCGTGGTCGCGGAGCGGCAGCAGTCCAGCCTCGAGCGCCACGACGCGCAACTCATCTACCGTCGCGCCGCGGGCGATGGCTTGCCGCAGGGCCGGAGAGGCGGGCAGGTACTCGATCGCCGCGATCCGTCCGTAGCAGCCTGTCCCCCGACAGTGCTCGCATCCGGTGCCCGCGAAGAAGTGCATCGTGGATGGGACGCCATCGGGAAAGATCTCGTCGAGGATGGCCTGCGGCGGGGTGGCCGACGCACGACACCCCTCGCAGACGCGCCGGGCCAACCGCTGCGAGAAGACGGCCAGCAACTCCGATCCGATGGAGTTGCGGTGCATGCCGAGGTCGACCAATCGCTGCACCGCATCGACGGTGTCGTTGCAGTGCAGGGTGGAGAGCACGAGGTGCCCGGTCTGCGAGGCACGCAGCGCTTCGAGAGCGGTCTCGCCATCACGAATCTCGCCCAGCAGGATCACGTCGGGATCCTCGCGAACGAAGGCGCGCATCGCACTCGCAAACTCGAACCCGATCTCCGGCTTGACCTGCGTCTGCTGGATCCCGTCGAGGGCATACTCGATCGGGTCCTCGATGGTGATCACCTTCCGCGTCGCATCGGCCGCGAGCAGCTGCAATCCGGCATAGAGGGTCGTGGACTTGCCGGAGCCGGTCGGGCCGACGACGAGAATGAGGCCGCCGGGGGATTCGAAGAGCCGCCGATAGGTCTTGGCGATCTCGGGCGGAAAGCCGAGCTCGTCCACGCCGACGATCGTGGTGTCCTGCGGCAGCAACCGCATGACCACGTGCTCGCCATGGAGGCAGGGTTGGGTCTGCACGCGGAGGTCGAAGACCTGCTTGCCCGAGCGGGTGACGAAGCGCCCACCTTGTGGCAGGCGATGCTCGGCGATGTCGAGGTCAGCGCGCACCTTGATGACATTGACGAGACCCATGCGCTGCAAGTCGGTGAGGCGATAGTGGGTCAAGTCCCGCAGATCCCCATCGACCCGAATGCGGATCCGGGTCTGCCCGCGATACGTCTCGATGTGAATGTCGCTGGCCCGCTCGGCCACCGCATCCAGCAACAGCCCGTCCAGCAGCCGTTGCGCCGATTCGGTCGCGACCGGATCGGCGAAGAGCAGGTCGGCGGCCTGGCGCTGCGTCGGAGCGGGTTCCTGCGCTTGTCCGGCTTGCTCCAGGTTGATCGCCATCCGCAGCCGGCGCAAGTCGGTCGGGGTCACGACAATCCGGCTGACTTGCTTGGCGCCGAGTGCCGCGCCGAGCTCGGGGACCAGGATCAGCGGGTCGCTCGTGGCGACGACGAGGTCGTGGCCGTCGAGTGCGATCGGGATGACCTTGTGGAACTCCTGGAAGCGCTGTGGCACGGCACGGGCCAGGGCAGGGTCGATGCGAGCGAGGAGGTCATCGCTGTTCTGGAACGGCAGCCCGTGCAGGGCGGCGAGCGCCCGATAGACGTCGCGCTCGTCGGTGATGCCGTGGTCGATCAGCACCTCGCCGAGTCGGTGGTGACTCGCCTTCCCCTCAGCCGCTGCTGCGGTCAGTTCAGCGCTCGTGGCAAGTCCGGCATCGAGCAGTGCATCGCCGAGTCGCTTGTGCGGCGTCTCCGTCATGGAATCCTCTCCAGTCGCTCAGTGCCCCACGGTCGATCGCCCTCCCTCAATAATACCGGCGCTCGAGATGTGCTGCACCGTCGCGGCCCGCAATGGCCACAGCGCGGATCGGGATTGTTCCGCGTCAGGGTGCGCGCCGTCGCGTGAGGGCACGATCGAGCGCCGCGGCGAAGGCTTGCTTGGCGCGTTGGTCGAAGGGCGGGGGACCGCCGGTGAGCACGCCCGCGCCCCGGAACGACTCCATCAGGTTGCGGATCGACAGTCGCTCGCCGATCGTCTCCTCGGTGTGCTCTTCGCCGCGCGGATCGAGGACCGTAACGCCTGCCGGAACGAGACGCGCGGCGAGCGGGATGTCCTGGGTGACGACGAGGTCACCGGCCACCGCATGGGCCACGATGTAGTCGTCGGCAACGTCGGCGCCGCCGTCGACGCGCACCGCCGTCACCTGCGGATTGCCCGGGGGGGTGTCGAGGCGTTGATTGGCGACCAGGATCGTGGGGAGGCCGAGTCGCTTCGCCGCGCGAAAGACGATCTCCTTCACGTCGCGAGGCGTGGCATCGGCATCGATCCAGATGGTCCGGGCGGCGGCAGGGTCCGGCATGGCGGCTCCGGCGGGAGGGGGGGCGCGCGCCGAAGCAAACCCGCGACGCGTCTCAGTGCCGCAACTGGATCTGCGGGACCGCCACCTCGCCGTCGAGGTCCACCAACGGCTGCGCCGGGGCGACCGCATCGCCCTTCACGTACCGTACCCCCATGCTGCGCAGCTTGCCCAGCACCGCGACGTCGTCCACGTCCTCGGCGATCGTCGCGATCCCCATCGCCGTCCCAAGCTGACTGACGGCTTGGACGATGGTGTGGTAGACCAGGTCGTTCGGGATGCCGCGGATGTAGTGACCGCTGATCTTGAGGTAGTCCACCGAGAGCGCCTTGAGGTGCGTGAACGCGCTCAGGCTGCTGCCGAAATCCTTGATCGCCACGGAACAGCCGAGGGCCCGCAGGCTGGCGATCAGGCGCACCGTCTCGCTGAGGGCCATAGGCGGCGGCCTCGCTGACCTCGAAGCAGAGCGTCCGCGGGCATGCTGTGGTCCAGCAAGCAGCCTCGCAGCATCGGGAGCAGCGCGTCGTCGGCCAGCGAAGCCATCGAGAGCGGCAGCGAACAGAGGGGAAGCTCGCGACCCGGGTTGCCGCGTCGCCACTGGCTCATCAGGGTGACGGTACGGCGGATGACCCATTGATCGATGGCGGGCTCCAGTCGGGCACGCTCCGCCTCGGCCGCGAAGGTGTCGGGCGTCTCGAGGCCACCACGCTCACCTGGGAGGCGCAACGGATTCGCAGGGGGGCGGGGGCCTGCCCGGGCTGCAACGGCACGATGGCCTGCGCGAACAGGACGAACCGATCCTCGGCCAGGGCGCGGGCGAGGCGTTCGGCGCCGCGCCCTGCAGTCGGCCGACCATCCCGGCCATTGGTGCGAGTTGGCCGACGTGCACCCGATTGCCACCCTGCTCCTTCGCGGCATAGCACGCGGCATCGGCGGAACGGAGCGCCGCGGTGAGCTGCGTGTCGTTCGTCGTGATCGGCACCAGGCCGATGCTGACTCCGAGCGTGAAGTCCCGCTCGCCCCATTGGAAGCGCAACGCCTGCACCGCCATGCGGAGGGACTCGGCCACCTCCTCGGCCTCGCCGATGGCGCAATCCTCGAGCAGCACGCCGAACTCGTCGCCCCCGAGCCGCGCCAGGGTGTCCCGCTTCCGCATCCGGCCGCCGAACAGCCCCGAGATCGTCTTGAGCAGCGCATCCCCCGCTTCATGCCCGCTGGTGTCGTTGACGGTCTTGAAGTGGTCGAGGTCCATGCAGCCCAGGACGTGCGCCACCTCGTCCTTCGGGTGGTCCGCGGCATGGCGCAGCACGCGGCTCACCTGGCGCTCGAATTCCGCGCGGTTGGTCAGGCCGGTCAGGCCGTCGTGCGTCGCATCGTGGGAGAGCCGCTTCGAAGTGCGCCGACGCTCGCTGACGTCGTGGTACACCAGCACCACGCCGGTGGTGAGACCGTTGCGGTCCAGAATAGGGGCGGCGGAGTCGCCGATGGCCACCTCGGTGCCGTCGCGGCGGAGCAGCAGGATGCCTTCGGGCATGTCGATCGACCTCCCCTCGCGCAGGCAGCGGACCACCGGGCTCTCCATCGGTTGCCGATTCGCGTCCGAGATCAGGTTGAGGACAATGTCGATTGGTTCACCGAGCGCCTGCGTGCTCCGCCAGCCGGTCAGTCGCTCCGCGACGGGATTGATGTAGGTGATCCGGCCGGTGAGGTCCGTGGTCATCACCGCATCGCCGATCGAGTCGAGGGTCGTCAGGGCGTGTTCCTTCTCCCGGAGGAGACTCTCCTGGGCCCTTCGCCACGCGGTCAGGTCCCGAACGGAGATCAGCGTGAGTCCCTCGACCTGAGCACCGATGACGGCGCGCGAGATCTCGACGGGGGATTCGGTGCCATCATGGCGCCGAGCCAGCAGCGTGACCGGGGTGGGCCACCGATCGGTCGTGGCATCGGCATCCGCGGCCGATTCGTCAGGCCACAGCTCGAGGACGCGCTGGAAACGCGCCGGCACGCACCGCGCCATCGGGGTCCCGATCAGCTCGCCGGCGGGCCAGCCGAAGAGCCGTCCTGCCGCACGGTTCTTGGCGACGATGATCCCTTGTCGTCGACGATCAGCATGGCGTCACGGGTTGCATCGAGCAGCTCCTGCCAGCCTGCCCGCAGCCTGCTAGACTCGGGCTCGGGCTCGGGTGCGCTCACGGCGTCTTGACGGCCGGGGAGGGAGGAAGCGCGAGGAGCCGCCGGCGAAAGGCCTGGAAGGCGGTGGTTTCCTTGGTCAGGCCGCGCAGCGCACTCGGGGGATACGCGGCGATCAGCGCCTCGGTGGCCGTGACACGATCCGCCGCGAGTGGGTGCGTCAGGAAGAAGGCTTCCAGGGCGCTCGGGTTGCGTTGCTGCTCACTCAGCAGGATGCGGAACATCCCCGGAATGCCGCTCGGGTCGATTCCGGCCTTGATCGTGGTGGCCACCGCCTCGGCATCGGCCTCCGACTCGTCACTGCGCGAAAACTTCGCAAAGAGCGCGCTGCCGCCGAGGTTGATCGCGGCCTGGCCGGTCCCGCTGTCGCAGACCTTGGTCAGGGTGCAGAGCAGCGAGACGCCGGTGTTGGCGCCCTGGGCCTGTTGCATCTGCTGCACCGAGTGCCGCCGGGTGACGTGCCCGATCTCGTGCGCGAGCACGCCGGCGACCTGGCTCATGTTCTCGGCCCGCTCGATCAGCCCGCGATTGACATAGATCCACCCGCCCGGCACCGCAAACGCGTTGACTTCACGGCTGTCGACGACGGTGAAGTGCCAAGTCAGGCCGCGCGTGTCCGTCGCGGCCGCGAGCTGTTCGCCCAGTTGCGTGATATAGCGCACGACCTGGGCGTCCTTGACCAGCGGCAGTTGGGAGGCGATCTGGGCGCTGTAGTCATTGCCCAGCTGCACTTCCTGCTGCTGCGAGATGGCACAGCCGGCGCTTGCCATCGCCATCCACGCGACCGCGGTGGTGCGCCAGGAGATCACTGTTGCCCGCCGGCCTTCGCCCGTGCCGCCGCGTTCGCGAAGATGGCGACTTCGACCCGGCGATTGGCGGAGCGCCCAGCTTCGGTCTCATTGCTCGCGATCGGCTCCGACTCGCCGAGGCCGCGGGTCGCAATCCGACCACTGCTCACGCCCTGTGAGGTCAGGTACCGTGCGGCCGCAGCCGAACGCCGCTCCGACAGCCCCTGGTTGTACGCCGAGGACCCGACCTGGTCGGTATGACCGATGATCACGAGGTCGGTGTCGGGGTACTTGTCGAGACTTCCCGCAAGCGCGCGGAGGTTCGACTGCGCCTCCGCCTTGACCACGTCCGAGTCGAAGTCGTAGAGGAGTCCTGACGCGAAGGTGACCTGGATCCCTTCGCCGACGCGCTCGACCGTCGCCCCGGGGATGTTCTGCTTCAGTTCCTGCGCCTGCCGGTCCATGCGCGCGCCGATCAGCGCGCCGGCGGTGCCGCCGACCACCGCGCCGATGATGGCGCCCTTCGCGGTCGAGCCGGCCACCTTGCCGATCACGCCGCCGACGACGGCACCGCCCCCGGCCCCGACCGCCGCACCAGTGCGGGCGTTGGTGGCGCAGCTGGCCAGGGTGGCGACACTCAGGAGCGACAGGACGGTACCATGGATTGAGCGGGTCATGCGGGCCTCCTCGGCCAGGTCATGGATGGATGGGCAGGGTGGTGATCAACCACGTTGGCGCATGCCGGCCGCCACGACCACGACGCCCGCGACGATGGCGATGCCACCCACCCAGGGGGGAATGGTCTGCTGGTCGTCGGCCGTCAGCTTCACGTCGCCGACCTTCAGGACATCCTTGCGTGTGGTGAAGGTGCCGCCGCGGATCAGGAGGAAGGCACCGACGCAGATGAGGGCGATGCCGAGCAGGCTCAGGGGGCGCATGAGGAACCTCGGGTCGAAGGAGAGATCGGCCGCGCCAGCCTAGGCTCGGCGCGGGCGCAGGGCGCGGAGCACCAGCAGCAGGACCACCGCGCCCACAAAGGCGACGAATACGGTGCCGGCAAGCCCACGAAACGGTGTCACGATGCCGAGTTGGCCGAAGAGCCAGCCTCCGACGAAGGCACCGACGATGCCGATCACGATGTCGCCGAGCAGGCCGTAGCCGACCCCGCCCACGGCGAACGATGCCAGCAGCCCCGCCAGGAGGCCGACGACGAGCCAAGCAACGATGTCCATGGGAGACGTCCTTTCGCGTGACGTTGACACCCCCGTGCGGGGGCGGGACGAGGTCAGGCGGTTGGGCCTGGCCCCGTTGAAGGCGTGCGTGGACCCCCAAGGTAGGGGTTGGCACGCGGAACGACCATCGGCCAGACGGCGGGATTTCGGACTAGATCCCGCCTCGATCCGAGGGACTACTCCGGCCCCGGCATCGAGGGACGACGATCGAATCCCCGCGTGAAGGCCGCCACCTCCAGCCGAGTGCGCAGGGCCAGCTTCTCGAGGACGTTGTGGACATGGCTCTTGACGGTGTGCACGGCGATGTGCAGCCGTGCCGCGATCTCCTTGTTGCTGAGCCCCTCGCCGATCAGGTCGATCACCTGGCGCTCGCGCTCGGTCAGGCCGACCGCCTCGAGCAGCCGGGGCTTTCCCTTCCGGATGGCCAGCGCGGCGATCTGGCTGAAGAGCGACGTGGTGAGTTCCGGCGGGAGGATCTGCTGTCCGGCGGCGACGCCTCGAATCGTGGCGAGGAAGTCCTCGAACGACGCGTCCTTCATGATGAAGCCGGAGGCGCCGGCCGTCACGAAGTCAGCGACATCCTCCTGCGCAGGGAGGAGGCCCATGACGATCACCTTCGCCTCGGGGACCTCCTGGTGCACCGTGCCGGTGACGCGGAGCGAGTCGTGGTTTTCGAGGGAGAAGTCGAGCAGGACGACGGTCGGCTTGGCGTCGCGGACGGTCTGGAGGGCGTCGTCGATGTCGGCCGAGGCCGCGAGGACGAGGAAGCCGGGCTGCTTGCGAATCAGGACCGCGAGACCTTCACGAAGGAGACGGTTGTCGTCGATCAGGACGACCGAAATGAGGTCTGTCACGGGTGCCGCCTGGCTGGGTGCTCCACCTGCAGCATCGGTGCGCGGGAGCGCACAGGGATGCAGAAGGAATGATAAGACCCCGCGTTAATATTGTCAAGTTGAAATATTGCGAGATGTAATTAACGCGAACGGGAAGTATTGCCATGTGTAATTACTTGTAGTATTATTGAGCCTCGGTATTACTACGGCCGCTCCCCGCCTCCTGGTACCTGTCATGCTCCGCTTCCGCCTCGCCGCGGTTCTCAAGAAGAAGGGCTGGACGCCGTACCGCCTGGCGCAGGTCACGGGACTCTCCGCCCCGACCGCCTATCGTCTGGCCGATCCGGACCAGCAATTCGGCCGCTTCACGGCCGACACCCTGGACCGGCTCTGCGAAGCGCTCGACGTCCAACCCGGTGAACTGCTGGAGTGGGTCCCCGATCAGCGGAAGAAGACTCGCGCCCCGAAGTAGGCATCGCCCTCAGGCACCGGCACGCAATTCGGTCCGCACCACCGCCAGGTGGGCATCCGTCAGCCCCCCCATCTCGAACATCGACACCCCGCTTGCGCCGCCCTCCCGGGCGGATCGAATCGCGCGTCCCAACGCCTCCGGCGGCAGGTCAGGCAGGTAGACGCCGGCGATCAACGGGGTCGCCTTCGGCAGCGCCGCCACCCCCTCGGCGGCACCCGTGCCGATCCACTCCACCGGTTCCCGGTAGAAGGAGTGGTAGAGCATCGGGAAGACCAGGTCGAGCGGCCACCGATCCCATTCCTGCCGCACCAGCGTTCGCGCAATCGTCGGGGTGGGGAAGACTGCTGCGGAGATCGCCTTCCCGCGCGCATGCGTGGCGCGGGCAATCACCTCCACGGTCTCCGTCACCATCCGCCAGCGGAAGCGGCGCCAGTCGACGTCGGCCGCGGGGTCCTTCAGACCCATCGGGTCGCGGCCGCTCTCCTTCTCGAATCGCGCGCGACACGCCTCGCAGTAGCAGAAGTCATAGGGCGCCATCTCGTGGTCCTGCACCAGGTGATACTGCTCCCAGAGATTGCGCGGGAGGATCACATCCGGGTGGCGGATGTAGTCGAGGTGGACCGCATCGACACCGGGAATTGCCGCGATGCGCTCCATCGTGCCGGCCACGTAGTCCCGCACCTCGGGGCGCGTCGGACAGAGCCACTGGTAGTAGCCGACATACGGCGGCGACGTCAGCGAACTCTTCCCCTCGCGGCTGACCGAGAACCACTCCGGGTGGGCCTCCTTCACGGTCTTGTCGCCGCTGCGGTTCATCGTCCAGCTCCACGCGTGGAGCACCAGCCCCTCGGCGTGGGCGGCCTCGACGTGCATCGCGAGGTCGCCTCCGCTCACCAGCACGCCGGAGATCCCCGCGGCGCGCAGCCGCGCATAGCGCGCGCGCCAGCCGGCGAGGTCGACGGCCCCGCCGCCGTGGACCCACGTCCAGGCGGAAAAGGAGGCGGCGCGCTCGCGTGACGTGACGAACGGCATCGTGCGCGATGCCACGAGGCCGGCACCGACGGTGGCGAGGAAGGAGCGGCGATCAGTCATCGGCGTGTCTCACGGCGTGCGTGTTGGCGGGAGGAACTCGACGAATCCCCAGCGTTCGGGGACGTGCATGTTGATGAGCCCCTGCGGGGACCAGACCCAGTTGTGTTCGGGGAGCCGCTTCCCGTCAGTGCCGAGCCGCGGGGCATACCGACCGTCGCGCGTGTCGAGGTCCCATTCGACGCGGGAGAAGTTGATGCGCCACTGGCTCCCCGGCGCGGGAGGGACCACCGTACGCCCGCCATCGGCGAACGCCGCCCACGGCACCGCCATCTCGACCGACCAGCCGCGGTCGCGATCGCGGGGATCGTTCAGCGTGCCGTCGAGATGCACCGCGCTCCGGAGGCCGGTGATGGTCCAGCCGTTGTCGGCCTTCCCGCCGACGCGGTACGGCTTGTCGAGGAAGAGATCCCAGACAGTGCCGAGCGCATTGATCTCGAACTCGAAATAGCGCAGCGTGTCCCCGTCCGGATCGATGAACCACTCGAAGTCGTGGTCGTGGAAGATCACGGCATCGCGCGTCGTCAACGTGGCCCAGAGGTCGGGCTCCTCGAGGTCCGCAGCGATGTAGAGGTGGCCGCGATCCCAGGCGATCTTCATCCGCGTGCGCCAGGTCGGCGCTGGCCTGGCGGCGCCCTCGATGTCGACGAAGACGTCGCTCCAGGGGACTCCCCGCCAGACGGCATCGTCGAGCCGCCCGTCGATGATCGGGGCCGATGCCAGGAAGGGCGCCGCATACCGGCGCGGTGGATCCTGCCCCGCCACGACGGCCGGTGCGACGGTGGCAAGGAACAGGAGGGTCCAGCATGAATGAGCCATCGGGGCGCCTCAGCGTCCGAGCAGGTGTCGCAGTGCCGCGTCGAGTGTCGGATAGCGGAAGCGGTAGCCGGTCGCCTCGAGGACGCCAGGCACGACATGGGCGCTCCCGAGCAGCGCGGCATCCGCCATCTCGCCGAAGAGAAGCTTGAGCGCGGCGGCAGGCACGGGCAAGAAGGCCGGCCGGCCGAGGACGTGCCCGAGGGTGTGGGCAAAGTCGCGATTGCGGACCGCACCAGGCGCCACCGTGTTCACGGCGCCGCGAATCGCCTCGTGGGCCAGCAGGTGGTGCAGCGCGCCAAGCACGTCATCGAGCGCGATCCAGCTCATCCATTGCTGACCGCCACCGAGTGGGCCGTTGAGGCCGAGCCGCGCCACCGGCAACATCTTGGCGAGGGCACCGCCCTCGGGCGTGAGGATGATGCCGAAGCGCGGATGGACCACCCGAATGCCGGCCTCGGTCGCTGGTGCGGCCGCTGCTTCCCACGCGGTGCCCAGGTCACCCAGAAAATCGTGGCCGAGGCTGCTCGCTTCTGTCAGCACCTCCTCGCCACGATCGCCGTAGATCCCGATGGCGGAGACCGACACCAGTGTGCGCGGTGGGCGCGCGAGCCCGGCCAGTGTCCGTGCCAACAGCGCGGTGGGTCCCACGCGACTGTGTCGGAGTGCCTCCTTCCGCACTGCGGTCCACCGGGCCGCGGCGATGTTCTCGCCCGCGAGATGAATCACCGCGTCGAGCCCCTCAAAGTCCGCGGCGCGGATGACGCCTGCCTCGGGATCCCATTGGATCCCTCCTGGCAGTGCCCGGCGCGACACCGGGACGACGGTGTGG
This sequence comes from Gemmatimonadota bacterium, assembly GCA_016720805.1. Classification (NCBI taxonomy): domain Bacteria; kingdom Pseudomonadati; phylum Gemmatimonadota; species Gemmatimonadota bacterium. Next base: position 261,699 of record JADKJZ010000001.1, read on the forward strand.
CCCTGTGCGGTGAGGAATGGAGTCAGTGCCGTGCCCACCATTCCCGTGGCGCCGGTGATGGCAATCCGCATCGGCGTGAGTGGGGTGGTCATCTGTTGCTCCAGGTCGTGGCGGGTGACGTCGTGACGGTAGCGGAACATCCGGTCGAGTTGGCGGGCAAGCAGCGGTGCACCAAGAGCGCGGCCGAGCGACCCGCCGGGCAGCGTGGCCGTGATGGTGTCGTCGAGCAGGGCGCCACCGGCGTGATCGCCGAATCGGTGCTCGTGACGCCAGGCCGCAAATGGCCCGCGCACCTGCACGTCGTCGAAGCCGATTCCAGGCCGCACCGCCTCGTGGCGAAGCGCCCACCGCAGGGCGATCGGGCCACGACGAACGCCCACGGTCACCTGCAGGCCGTCCTCGAGCACGTCGCCGCTCCGGGCGAGGACTTCCACCTGCTCCCACGGCGGCCGCAATCGCTCGAACGCGCCCGGTGCCGCATGCCATCGCCAGAGTGCGGCGGCCGTGGTGGCGATCGGTGTCCGCCGCTCCAGCACCAGCGGCCGGCTCACGACGGGGTCGGTGAGGCGCCGGCGCGCAGCTGGCGGACCAGCAGGACGTCGGTGACATGCTCCCGCGTGATCAGGCCGACGAAGCGCCCATCGCCATCAATCACCGGCAAGGCCTCGCGACCGGAGGCGAAGAGTTGTTGCGCCGCCGCGAGCAACGGCGCGTCCACCTGCACCACCTGGTCATCGCGCGGCGGCAGCATCGCCGAGGACACAGCGGCATCGACCCCGTGGACGGCGATGCCGTGCAGCACGTCCTCGCGGGTCAGCACACCGAGCAACTCGCCCGCGGGCGACGTCACGGGGAAGGCCGTTTGCTGCCCGTGGGCAAAGAGGGCCACGACGTCCTGCAACCGTCGGTGCGGCGCGAGGACGCGGACGTCGGTGGTCGTCAGCTGCGCCGCGGTGTGCTCGCTGCTCAGGTGGCGCTGCTGCACCATCTGCAGCTCGGCCTGCGCCCCGAGGAAGACGAAGAGCGCAATCAGCAACAGCATCGGGGCACCGTTGAAGCCCAGCACGGCGAAGCCGACCGCCACCACCTGACCGACGCGTGCGGCGATGCGCGTGCCGCGCACCAGGCCGAGCCGACTGGCCAGCAGCGCGCGCAGCACGCGGCCGCCATCCATCGGGAAGGCCGGGATCAGGTTGAACACCAGCAGGATCAGGTTGGTCCAGCAGAGCGATTCGAGCAACGGGAGGTTGCTGAAGTCCTGCGGCAGCGCGAATCCGGTCCGGAGCCCGATGGCGACGCCGGTGAGGAGGACGATCACCAGGGTGACAGCGGGCCCTGCGAGCGCAATCACCAATTCCTCGCGCGGCCGGTCGGGGAGGTTGGCAATGCGCGCCACTCCGCCGATCGGGGTCAGGAGGACGTCGGGCGTCCCGATGCCGTAGTGACGGGCAGCGAAGATGTGCCCGAACTCGTGCAGCAGGACGGAGAGAAAGAGCAGCACCAGAAAGGCGAGTTCATCGGCGGCCCCAGCGGCCCCGGCGTCGCGCCATCCCTCGAAGGCGTACCAGGCCAGCAGCAGGACGAGCGTGGCATGCACGCGCACGCGGGTTTCGCCCACGCGACCGAGGCTGATGGACCACATCACGCCGCTCCGCGGTCGCGCAGCAGCGCCTCGGCCGCGCGGCGGCCGGAGTGCAGTGCACCGTGCAGCGAGGCGGTCTCGCGATGGTCACCGGCGACGTACCGACCAGCGCCGAGCCGCACCGGCCGGGCGACGGGGTCGAGGTCGTCGGGCAGTTGATCCGGTTGGGCATACCGGATCCGATGCACTCGCAGCAGGCGCCATGTCGCCACCGAGGCGCCGAACCAGGTGGCCGCCTGTTGTCGGACCGCGCGCTCCAGTGCCTCGTCCCCCTCCGGGTGATCGTCGATCACGGCGATCGTCACCAGTGACTGGCTGGCCGGGGCCACTCCTGCAGACAGCTCGCTCATGACGACCAGGGAATTGATCGGACCACGTCCCTCGCCATTCAGCAGGAGGTCGCGACCGGACCATGGCGCCGTCGGCGCCGCGAACGCCAGCGAGATGGCGGAACGCGGCCGGGCCGGGGCAGGGAGCCCGAGCAGGGTGGCGGCAGTGTCTCCTTCGGTGGCAATGATCATGTCGGAGGCGGGGACGAGTTGGCCGTCGTCGAGCCGCACGCCGCCTTCCCCGAGCGCCACGACGCGCCGGTGCAGCTGCACGGTGCCAGGCGGCAGCGGCGCGGCCAGTTGCGCGGGGATGGCGCCCATGCCGAGTGCCGGGACTGCCGTGTCGCCTTGCGCCATCATCCGCATCACGAAGTCGAGCATGCGGCTCGAGGTGGCGAGGTCGCGACCGAGGAAGATCCCGCCCAGCCATGGTTCGAGGAAGGCGGTGGTGAAGTCCGCCGAAAAACCGAAGGCCTCGAGGGCGGTGCGCGTCGATGTCGCGGGGCGCGCAAAGAGCTCGTCGAGCGAACCCTCGAGGGCACGCTGGCGCAGCCGCAGCACCGCCGCCTTGTCACGCCAGGAGCCGAGCCCGTCGAGCAAGGAGGCCACGGCGGGTGCTGGGCGGCGGAAGGGATCGGCGAGTCGATGCCATGCGTCGCCCGCCCGCACGACCGCACCGGGCTCGAAGGCGCGGAGGTCGAGCGCAGCGTAGTCGAGGACCGCTCGGCATTCGGGATAGGCCGTCAGCACGACCTGGAAGCCGCGGTCCACCAGGAAGCCGTCGACCGCGTCGGTGCGGACGCGGCCGCCGACGCCGTCGCTGGCCTCGAGCAGCGTACATGGCACGCCGGCCAACGTCAGTCGACGCGCGGCGGCGAGCCCGGCGAGTCCGGCACCGACGATCACCACGGGGGCCGTCATCCGACCGATTCCCCCCGGGACCGGCTCCGCCCCTCCGCTCTCCCCGATCGTGCCATGCTGCCTCCTGGTGGACCTCGTACCCGGGATACCCCGCCCGGGGAGCGGTGGTCCGCTATCCCGTGCCGCCCGCGCCCGTTAGCTTTGTCGCCCCGAGTGTCCGATCACCCTTGGAGTCGCCGATGTCTGTACACCGCGCCCCGTACGTCCTCCCCGCCAACGCCGATCCGTCGCGCTGGACCGTTGCGGACGCCGAGAAGTTGTACAATGTGGCGGGCTGGGGCCTCGGCTATTTCCGGGTGAACGAGGAAGGCCACGTGACGGTGCACCCGGACCGGGCGCCGGAGCACGGGATCGACCTCTACCAGATCGCGACCGACCTGAACGCGCAGGGGGTCGGGTTGCCCCTCCTCCTGCGCTTCTCCGACATCCTGCAGTCGCGGATCGCCGAATTGGCCGATCGCTTCAGCGGGGCGATCGAGGAGTTCGGCTACGAGGGAAGCTACACCACGGTCTACCCGATCAAGGTCAACCAGCAGCGTCACGTGGTGCAGGAGATCGTCGAGTTCGGCACGCCGCACGGCGTCGGACTCGAGTGCGGATCGAAGCCGGAACTGATGGCGGTGCTCGGCCTGCACGAGTCCACGTCGCATCTGGTGATCTGCAACGGCTACAAGGACGAGGAGTTCATGCGCCTCGCCCTCATCGGGCAGCAGCTGGGGCATCGGGTGATCATCGTGCTCGAGCAGCTCACGGAGCTCGACGTGCTGCTGAAGGTTGCCGCCGAGATGGGCGTCGAGCCGACCGTCGGCGTGCGGATCAAGTTGGCCACCGAGGGGTCGGGCCGCTGGGCCAAGAGCGGCGGCGAGAAGTCGAAGTTCGGGCTCTCCGCCGTCGAACTGGTCCGGCTGCTCGACATCCTCACGGCGGCCGGGAAGCAGCACCTGCTCAAGCTGGTGCACTTCCATCTTGGTTCGCAGATCACCGACATCCGCTTCGTGAAGGCCGGGCTGGCCGAAGTCGGCCGCTATTACGTCGAGCTGCGGAAGATGGGCTTCGACATCACCCACGTCGACGTCGGCGGTGGGCTGGGTGTGGACTACGACGGCTCGCACTCCACCCGGCCGGCGTCGATGAACTACACCATGCGGGAGTACGCCAACGACGTGGTGTACACCATCGGCGGGATCTGCCGCGACGAGGAGGTGCCGATGCCGCACCTCATCTCCGAGTCCGGCCGCGCCATCACCGCGCACCATTCGCTCCTGCTCATCAACGTGATCGACTGCGAATCGCAGTTCGCACCGCGGCCCGTCACGCTGGGCGAGGATGCCCAGCAGCTGCTGCTCGACATGCAGGAGAATCTCGAGTCGCTCACGCACGACCGGGTCGAGGAGGCGTTCCACGACGCGCTCTTCGCCAAGGAGCGCGCGCAGGAGTACTTCGCGACCGGCGTCTACACCCTGCGCGAGCGCGCCGACGCCGAGCAGCTCTACCTGACCACGCTGAATGCGCTGGCCGGGGCGATCGGCGACGACCGCGCCTCCTACCCCGAAATTGCGGCGCATCTCGAGACGACGCTCGTCGACCGCTACTTCTGCAACTTCTCGATCTTCCAGTCGGTCCCGGACAACTGGGCCATCGACCAGCTCTTCCCGATCATGCCGATCCACCGGCTCGGCGAGATGCCGGAGCGCCGCGGCACCATCCAGGACGTGACCTGCGACTCGGATGGCGTGATCGACCGCTTCACGGGCGGGCGCAAGGGGAAGCCGTCGCTGGAACTCCACCCCTGGCGCGAAGGGGAGCCGTACATTCTGGGCATCTTCCTCACCGGTGCCTACCAGGAGATCCTCGGCGACCTGCACAACCTCTTCGGCGACACCAACGCGGTGCACGTGCGGCTCAAGGAGCACGGCTACGAAATCACCGACCTCGTCCATGGCGACACCGTGACCGAGGTGCTGACCTACGTCCAGTTCCATGCCTCCGACCTGCTGGCCACCTTCCGCCGCAAGGTGGCCCGCGCCTCGACGCTCAAGCGGCAGGAGGCCAATGCCTACATTGCCGACTACGTCGCCGGGCTGGAGGGGTATACGTATCTGGAGGGGGAGTTGGCGGAGGAGTAGCGACAGCAGGATGATGGATGATGGATGATGGATGATGGATGATGGATGATGGATAACCAACGCCCCGAACTGCGAGAATCACATCGCGGTTCGGGGCTTCATCCATCATCCATCATCCATCATCCATCATCCATCATCCCACCGGTTCTACTTCCGCATCACCAACGGCACGAACTCCCGCTCATCGGGGCCCGTATAGATCTGCCGCGGCCGCGCGATCTTCTGCTCCTTGTCGGTGATCATCTCTTCCCACTGCGCCAGCCAGCCCGGCAGGCGGCCGAGCGCGAAGAGCACCGTGAAGTAGTCGGTCGGGTAGCCCATCGCCTGGTAGATCAGGCCCGAGTAGAAGTCGACGTTCGGGTAGAGCTTGCGGTCGATGAAGTACTTGTCCTCGAGCGCGATCCTCTCGAGTTCGAGGGCGATCTCGAGCTTCGGGTTGAGGCCGGTCTGCTGGAAGACGTCGTAGGCCACCTGCTTGATCAGCTTGGCGCGCGGGTCATACGACTTGTACACGCGGTGGCCGAAGCCCATGAGGCGATCACCGCCGTTCTTGACGGCTTCGATGAACGCCGGGATGCGGTCCTTGGTGCCGATCTCGTCGAGCATCCGGAGCACGGCCTCGTTGGCGCCGCCGTGCAGCGGGCCGTAGAGGGCGGCGATGCCCGCGGAGACCGCCGAGAACGGGTCGACCCCCGAAGAGCCCACGGCGCGCACCGCCGACGTCGAACAGTTCTGCTCGTGGTCGGCATGCAGGATCAGCAGGATCTCGAGGGCGCGCTGCAGCACCGGATTGGGCTCATGCTTGCCGCCGATGCTGAACGTCATGTTCACGAAGTTGCCGATGTAATCGAGGTCGTTCCGCGGGAACTCGTACGGGAGCCCGCGCGCATGGCGGAAGCAGAACGAGGCGATTGTCGGCAGCTTCGCCATCAGGCGAACCTTCTGGATGTAGCGGTTGCGCGGGTCGTGAATGTCCTTGGCATCGGGGTAGAACGTCGACAGCGCCCCGACCGCCCCCAGCAGCATCCCCATCGGGTGCGCGTCGTAGCGGAACCCTTCCAGGAACTTGATGATGTTGGTGTGGACGTAGGTGTGGAAGCGGATGTCGTGCTCCCAGCCAGCCAGCTGCTCGTGGGTCGGCAGCTCCCCCGCACTCAGGAGGTAGGCCACTTCCAGGAACGAGGCCTGCCCGGCGATCTGCTCGATCGGGTAGCCGCGGTAGCGGAGGATCCCCTTGTCGCCGTCGATGAAGGTGATCGCGCTGCGACAGGCGGCCGTGTTCATGAACGCCGGATCGTAGGTCATCAGGCCGAAGTCGTCGGCATTGACCTTGATCTGGCGGAGCGCGGTCGCGTGAATGGTCTCGTCGGTCACCGGAACTTCGTACTGCTTTCCGGTGCGATTGTCGGTAATGGTGAGGGTGTCGCTGGCCACCGAGGTCCTCTCTGTGTCGAGAGTGTTGCGCAGGATGCTGCGGGCGTCCCGGAAGATAAGGCCCCCGGCCCCCCGGTGCGCCGGGGCGGGGGAGGCGCTTTCTTTGCGGCATGACGACGCCCCCTGCCTCCCCAGCGCTCGACGCCGATGCCCGCCGCACCGGCTTTCTGGTGGGCGCCGTTGTCGGCGCTCGGCTCGCCGCCCGGACCACCAGGTGCCTCGGCCCGGATGCCGTCCGTGCGGCGCTGGCCGAGCAGGGCGTCATGCCGCTGGCGCCACCCCCCGGCCGCCGGCCCGCGGACGTCGCGCTGGGCGACGGCCTGCTGGAGGAATTCCTCGAGGGCGGGGTCGACCTCCGCCGACTCAGTGGGCGCTATCTCGCCTGGTGGCGGGAAGATGGCTTCGAGGCTGGCCCCCTCCTCGAAGCCGCGCTCGCGCAGATGGCCGAATTCGACGCACCCACCGCCACGCTCCCTGCCGCCGGAACCGCCCCGCTGGTTGCCGCGCTGCCTGCCGCGCTTGCCTCGGCGACACCCGCCACGATGGTGTCTGGCGCGTTTCATGTGGCGCGCCTCCTCGATCCGTCGGAGAGCGCAGCGCTCGCCGCCGTGGCGCTGGTCGTGACCGCGTCGCGCCTCCTCGACGGTCAGCGCGACGTCATCCCCGACGTGTTGGCGTTGTTGCGCAGCAATCGCGCGTCGGCGGAGATGCTCGAGGCGGTGCGTGCGGTGCCGCGTGATCCACGGCGCGCGCCGCCGGTGCCGACCGGCGAGGAACCCGACCCCACCACCACGCTCGCCTGGCTGCTCTGGCAGCTCCACCATCGCTCTCGCGGGGTGGAGGCGCTCACCGAGATGGTGCAGCGCGGCGGCATGAGTCCCCTCGTCGGCTCGCTCTTCGGAGCGATCGTCGGCGCGCGAGACGGCATTCGCGACTGGCCCGCGGCGTGGATCAGCAACGCAGGCGAGGACGTCCGCCTGCGGGAGTCCATCGCACGACGGATGCGTGGGTGATCTTCCGGTAATCCCGACTAAAAACATCCCCGTATTTTCCCGTATTTCCGAGCGTTGCAGTCGCACTTGAATGTGCGATCTCATCTGGCGCGCGCCGTGAATTCCTACTAGACTGATGCTGTCCACCGGATGGAAACGTTCACCGGAAGGAAGTATCAACGTGGCATTGCAGTTCCGTAGTTTCCCTGATCACACTGACTCGAGCGTCGCGATTGCCGACGACCGCAGTCGCCGCTCGACGCGTTCCCTCACACGCTTCATCAGTTCGTTCCTTCATCGGGAGGTCCCGATGTCCCTCGTGTTTCGTTCAGTCGCCCGTGTCGCCTTTCTCGCCCTCGTTGCGGCGGGATGCACGACCACGGAGATCGTCTATCGCGATCGTGAGCCGTTCAACGCGCCGCCCGATGCGGCGAGCGGATTGCTCGGCTATTACAAGGTCTCCACCAAGCAGACCACCTGCGGCAACTGCCACGTCGGGCACCAGTCGCGCTGGGTCCAGACCAAGCACGCGCTGGCGCACAAGACGCTGAAGGACCTCAACACGGCGCCGACGGCGACGTGCTGGGGCTGCCACACCGTCAACGAACGCGGCAACAAGCTGACGACGGCGGCGGGGTGGAGCGTCAAGACCGACTCTGCGTACCAGGATGTGCAGTGCGAGGCGTGCCACGGTCCCGGCAGCGCCCACGTACAGAATCCTGAGGTACGCGCCACCTGGCCGCTCGCCCGCCTGACGATGACGGTGGACGGTGCGTCGTGTGCCTCGTGCCACAGCGGCACCCACCACCCGTTCGCGGATGAGTGGAAGCTGAGCGCCCACAACAAGGTCTCCACCACCTCGACCTGCGCCACCGCCTGCCACAACGGAAAGACGGTGTTGACGGCCTGGGGGGCGACGACCGCGAACTACGTGGAGCGCGATTCGACCGGTGCGGCACCGATCACCTGTGCCGTCTGCCACGATCCGCACGGTTCGGCGAACAATGCGATGCTCCGGTTCCCGATCGACGACGGCCGACCGCGAGCAGAACCTCTGCATGAAGTGCCACATGCGCCGCGGTGAGCCCGCGCCGGGAAGCAGCACGCCGCATGCGCCGCAGGGCTTCGTCCTGCTCGGCAACGGTGGCTATCGGCCGGCCGGGGTCTCGATCGACACGAACATCGCGTTGACGACCCACGCGAGCAGTGCCAACCCGCGCCTCTGCGCCGGCTGCCACGTGAACCGGTGGAACATCACCGATGCGACGAGCGGCAACTTCGTCTTCAATTCGACGGGTCACCTCTTCAAGGCGATCCCGTGCGTCACCGGCGGCAAGCCGGTCGCGGACACCACCTGCGCCTACACCCCGCCGGCCCGGTCCTTCAAGACCTGCGTGAGTGCTGGCTGTCACGCCTCGGAAGCGATCGCCGCCGGCCGGCTCTCGCTGGCCCGGAGCGAAATCGAAACGCTTGCCGCGCAGATCTGGACCGACCTGAACGGCAACAAGACCATCGATGCCGCGCCGACCGATGGTGGCTACCTCGCGATCATCAAGCGTGACCGACCGGCGGAGCTGACCAACGCCACCGTCGTCACGCCGGCGCGCGGCGCCGAGTTCAACGTGAAGACCTTCGGTGAGGCGCGCTACGGCAACGGCGATCGCTCGAAGGGCGTCCACAATCCGTTCCTGGCCCGTGCCCTCCTGGGCGCCAGCATCAACGAACTCCGCACCGCGTACGCGCTGCCGGCCCCGCCGGCGCCTGTGAGCATCCTGGTGGAGCAGTCGTTGCAGGCCGCGGGGGTTCGTCAGCCCGCATACCTCTCCACTCGGCACGTCACCGGGGAGTGAGCTTCCCCACGATTTTCGCTCCAGAATCCCCCCGGTGCCGACACTGGCGCCGTGGGGGATTCGGTGCGTGCCGTCGGCGACACCCTCGGGGCCGCCGTCGGCATCCTGCGTGACACCCTTACCCCGCCGCCGCTCCCGGGCGGCGTGGCCGAGACGGTCCGCTTCCTCATGTCGGTGCCGCAGTGGGTGCAGATCGGTGGCGCCGTGCTCGGGGGGCTGGTCGCGCTCGCGGTGGGGTATCTCCTCTGGCAGAAGCGCGACCGCGAAGTCGGCTGGTTGCGGACCCGCTCGCGCGAGATCCAGTTCACCCTCGCCGGGGGCGCCCTGATCGCGCTCTTCGTCGCGGGTTTCGCCGGCATCAAGAGCTGGAACTACATGCAGCATGACAACGGCTTCTGTACCGGCTGTCACGTCATGGAGAAGCCGTTCGCGCGCTTCCAGATCGGCGCCGGCAAGCACGACACGCTGCAGTGCCACAATTGTCACCAGCAGAGCATCTTCGCCAGCACGCGGCAGCTGGTGCTCTGGGTGGCCAACCGTCCGACCGAAATCGGCAAGCATGCCCCGGTGCCGAACTCTCGCTGCGAAGGGTGCCACTCGCTCGAAGGGCCGAAGACCAAGAAGTGGGAACACGTCCGCAACCTCGCGGGGCATCGCGTCCACTTCGACTCCGATTCCTTGCCGCTGAAGGACCTCCAATGCGTCACCTGCCACGGGCAGGAGGTGCACAAGTTCATCCCCTCGGCGCGCACCTGTCAGCAGTCGGGGTGCCACGAGAAGCAGGGGATCAAGCTCAACAAGATGACCGACCTCGCAGAGATCAACTGCGCGGTCTGCCACGCCTTCCGGAAGGACCTCCCGGCGCTCGCGAGCGACAGCGCGGCGCGGCAGGCGCTGGTGCCCGCCGTCGGGCAGTGCACCGCCTGCCATCAGATGAAGGCCCGGCTCCCGAATTACCGGGTCGAGCGCGATCCGCACAACGGCACCTGCGGCTCCTGCCACGATGTGCATGCGCACAAGACCCCGCAGGATGCGCGCGGCTCCTGCGTCAAGTGCCACGCCAACCTCGAGAAGAGCCCCTTCCACGCGGGGCCGAATCACAAGCGCGTGGCGACGCAGTGCCTCACCTGTCATGAGCCGCATGCGGCCTCCGTCGACGCCTCGGATTGCGTCGGCTGCCACACCCAGGCGCGGAAGCGGGGCAACTTCAAGCCGCCGCTCCCGTTTGACACCATGAGCGTCGTGCGGACGCGGGTCAGTGCGGTGCATGCGCCGGTCCTCACGGCACCCATCGAAGAACCCATGCCGCCGCGCGGGAAGGGCGACGTGCCGCCCGAGGAGGATCCGCCTCCCGGGCGCCCGGTCGCGTCCGCCGCCACCCTCGTTCCCTCCGCTCCCGCCGATTCGTTCCCCCACTCGCGTCACACGTCGCTGGCCTGCATCACCTGTCACACGCTGAGTGGGGCCGGCGGCAAGCTGGTCTTCGCCGTGCCGCGCGGCTGCGACCTCTGTCATCACCAGGCGCTCTATCGCGGCACGCTCGAGCCAAAGGCCTGCGCCGCCTGCCATACCACGGCCAAGATCGAGGGGCCGCGGGTCGCCGTGATGACGGTGCAGGGCTCCGAGCATCCCGCACGGACGCGCGAGGTGACCTTTGCGCACGGGCAGCACGCCGCCGCCGTGAAGTGTGTTGACTGCCATCGACCGCCCAACGCCATCCCCACCGACAGCGTGCGTCGCTGTCAGGGATGCCACGTGCAGCACCACACCGTCGGCCGGGATTGTGCCACCTGCCATGCCGCCGTCACATCGCAGGCAGCGGTGCGCGCCGTGCACGTGCGCCAGACGCACTCGGCATGCGACAAGTGCCACCGGGCCACGGTCATCACCGGCCTGGTCCCGAACCGCACCTTCTGCGTGACCTGCCACGAAGCGCAACGCAATCACCAGCCGACCGGGGAGTGCAGCACGTGTCACTTCCTGCAGTCGCCCGCGGAGTACCGTCTCCATCTGCTGACGGCGGGAGACGCCCAGTGACCGGCGGTCATCGGGCGATGCGGATCCTGGTTGCCTTCGCAACGCTGGGCGTTGTGCCCCTCACGGCACAGTCGTGGCGGCTGCGCTTCGACGCCGCCGCGCAGCGGGTCGCCATTCGGGCCATCACCCCCGACAGCATTACCGACGCGCAGGTGCAGACCGGGCCGACCGGTGGTCCGGTTTCTCCCGATGGCTTTGCGGTGACCTGCTTCAACGACGGCTATTGCCACTTCTTCCGTCCGGGCGAGGTGCGCCGCGGCGTGCCCGCGATGGCCTCGACCGACCTCACCCTGTGGGGCCTCGGCGTGACCGGCCTGCGGGTCCGCATGCACGCCCGGTACTACACTGATCTCGCCGGCGAACAGGCCTGGGCCGGCACCACGCCGCGGCTGCAGCTGACCGAGGGCTTCGCCGAGTACATCCGCAACGGGCTGACGGTGCAGGGCGGCCGGCTGCTCGATCAGGGGCGCCTCGGCAACGCGGGCCTCGGTGTACTCGACGGCGCGCGGGCCGCGCTGCGGTTCGACCGGGTGCCGATCGATGTCTCGCTCTACGGTGGCTGGGGGATGGCGCGCGGCACCGTGTTGCCGGTCACGTCGCCTGCGGTCAATCCGCTGCTCGACTACAACCCCGGCGTCCGCCAGATCGTCGCGGGGGGCAGTGTGGGCCTGCGCCTGCGCGATGTCGATGCGACGGTCGAGTATCGTCGCGAGATCGATCCGATCACCGACTACTTCGTCGCCGAGCGGGCCGGCATCTCGGCGCAGCTGCGTCCGTTCAAGCGCGTCTCGCTGGTCGGCGGCGCTGACTATGACATGGCGCTCGCCCAGCTCGGCACTGCGGAGGCGACGCTTGCGTACAGCGCGCCACGGCTGTGGGCGACCGTCGGGGCGCGCCACTATCGCCCCTACTTCGATCTGTGGACGGTCTGGGGTGCGTTCTCCCCGGTCCCGTACCGCGGCGTGAATGGCTCGCTCGCCCTGGGGGTCCTGAAGAACCTCCAGCTGCGAGGCCGTGGCGAGTGGTTCCGCTATGAACCCACCGAGGCGAGCACGCCGCAGGTGAATGCGAAGGAGAGCGGCTGGCGGGCCGGCGTCGAGGCCACGCTGACGCCCCGTCAACAGTGGGTGGTCACTGGCGGTGCACACACCGAACGACTCCCCGGCGCGAGCAGCGAGGGAGTCGATGCGCGCATCGCCTGGCATCCGCGGGATCCGATCACCCTCTCGATCGAAGGTGGTTCGCTGCAGCGTCCGCTCGAGTTTCGTTTCCAGGACGCCGGCTTGACCTGGTTCGGCGCCGCAGCCAGCTATCACGTCGCCGAGCGGTGGCAGGTGGGTGCCACGGTGGATCGGTACTGGGAGTCGCGCGATCGGCTCGACGCGGCCGCCTTCGACTGGAATCAGTGGCGCCTCGGACTGCGCGCCTCGATGACGCTCCGGTCCAGCGCCGATCGCTGGGCCCTGCCGCCGGCGCGCCCGGCCGGGAGAACACCATGATCCGTCGCATCAGCGGACTGGTGCTGCTGCTCGGCACGGTTGCGGGCATTGCCATCGGTGCGGCGCGCGCGCCGAGCGTCCCGGATCCGTTCGATCACGGCAAGCACGCCAAGCTGTTTGTCTCCTGCACGGCGTGCCATGTCGGCGCGGAACGTGCCGGGGTCAGCATCTTCCCGACGGCGGCACAATGTGCCACCTGTCATGACGGCACGGCGCAGCGCATCGTGGATTGGCAGCCTCGCGTCGGCCCGCCGATCACCCACCTGAATTTCAATCATCGCGTCCACCTCGAGCGGCGTCGGGCACGGCACGCCGACTCGTCGGGCACCTGTGTCGACTGCCATGCCACGGGCGGCGCCAAGTGGATGGATGTGCGCGGCCCGGACGCTCCCCAGTGCCTGAGCTGTCACAAGCTGGGCCGCGAGAATCACTTCTCGCTGCCCGACACCGCGTGCGCCACCTGCCACGTGGCTCTCTCGAAAGCGACCGGCCTGAGTCGCGAACGGGTGGGCCGCTTTCCACGGCCGGTGAGCCACGATGCGCCCAACTTCCAGTCGAAGGCCGGGCACGGGACGCTCGCCAAGAACACGGTGGGCACGCAGCGGGTCGCGTCGAGCTGTGCCACCTGTCACGTGCGCCCCTATTGCACCTACTGCCACGTGAATGCACCGGAGATTCCCGCCATCCAGGCGCTTGGCTTCTACAACGCCTCGGTGGCCTTGCCCCGGAAGTTCGACCAGCCCGCCACGCACCTGCGTGCCGACTTCGAGTCGCAACATGGCAAGCAGGCGGGCCATGGGGCACAGGCGTGCCAGACCTGCCACACGCGGGAGAGTTGCGCGGTCTGCCACGTGAACCAGTTGCCGGCCGCGGCACGCGGCCTCTATCCGGCGGGCCCCGGTCGCGGGGCCGGCGCGATGCCGAAGGCGAAGGCCCCGTTGACCCACACGCCGACATGGCCCACCAAGCATGGCACCGTCGCCGCGGCCACGATGCAGACGTGCGCGTCGTGTCACACGCGGCAGAGTTGTCTCACCTGCCACGTCCCGAACACAGCCAACCGCGGGCAGTATCATCCGGCCAGCTTCCTGACGCGGCATCCGGCCGATGCGTACTCCCGCGCGAGCTCCTGTGCCGAGTGCCACAATCAAGCGCAGTTCTGCCAGAGCTGTCACCAGCAGTCAGGGGTGGTCTCGCAGCGCGCGCTGCTGGGCGCTGGTGGGTATCACGATGGCAACCGCCAGTTCTTCGTCGGGCATGGTCAGGCGGCGCGCCAGTCGCTCGAGAGCTGTGCGTCGTGTCACGTCGAACGGGACTGCCTCACCTGCCACTCGGCGCAGAAGGGCCGCGGCTTCTCGCCGCACGGCCCCGGCTTCGACTCCGAACGGATGCTCCGCAAGAACCCGCAACTGTGCATGGCCTGCCACGGCACGGCGATCCCCCGGCGGCAATAGCGTCCAGGCAGGGCAGGGAACCAGAACGCAGCGATCGGCGTATGTTCCGGGAGTGAGACCTTCATCCCCGGAGCATGCCGTGTCGTTTCACAAGCCCACCGACGAAGAACTCCGCCGCCGCCTCAATCCGATGCAGTATCGGGTGACCCAGCACGAAGGGACCGAGCCGCCGTTCGAGAACGAATACTGGGACCGTCACGAGGATGGCATCTACGTCGATGTCGTCTCGGGCGAGCCACTCTTCTCGTCTCGCGACAAGTTCGACTCGGGGACGGGGTGGCCGTCGTTCACCAAGCCAATCAATCACGACGCCGTGGCGACTCGGACCGACCGCTCGCTGCCCTACATGACCCGCACCGAGGTCCGGTCCGCCCAGGCGGACTCCCACCTCGGTCACGTCTTTGACGATGGCCCCGGCCCCGAGGGGGTCCGCTTCTGCATGAACTCGGCGGCGCTGCGGTTCATTCCGGTGGCCGAGCTCGAGGCGCAGGGGTATGGGGAATGGTTGAAGTTGTTTCGCTGAGGCGCCGGCGGCGCGTCAGCGCCTGCCGACGCACCGGGAGACGGTGATGGCATCATCCTGGTCGGGCGTGGCGAGCCAGAGGGTGTCGCCTGACAGGTGGCGGATCGTGTGACGGCCGCTCAGGAGAAGGGTGTCACGCAACGATCCAGTGGCCGTGAGACGGAGCCAACGCTGGATCGGAGCGCCGGCCGGACTGCGGTTCAACCAGACCGCGCCGTTTGGATCGACGCGCATTGCCGTCACTCGGGGGAGCATTGCCGGCCGACGGACGACGCCAAGCACGGCCTCGCGGGTGACTCTCCCGCTGCTGGTGAAGTCTGCCAACTTCGCCTCCCACGTCCCGTCGTCAAGCGGAATGCCGGCGAGGGCGAACGTCGTGTCACGCTGCAGGACCCCGCGATCATCAACGCACCGGAGGCGGATGCGGTCGTCCTCGAGCGGCTCCACTCCGCACCACCGCTCGCCATTCGGGGAACCCGCGGCGACGGCCTGAGCCGAGAACGGCTGGGTGCTCAGGATCGAGCTGCCGTTGCCTATCGGAATCGTGATGCGCTCCTCGGAGGGTCCAGGGAAGTGGTAGAGCGAATCCGTCGCAGCCGCCACCGCGGTCATCCCCAACAATCCCCAGCCTCCCAGGCCGATGCCTTTGCTCCCTAGCGCCAAGGGGGCGGGCGTCCACGGCTGCTGGCCACTCAACTGGGTCCCGGACAGGTACTTCCCGTCGGCGGCGAAGAACTGCACGCGGCTGAGCTGAAGGTCGGTGGCCCACACGGAATCTCCACGCCAACCCATCGTGTAGATCATCTTGAATTCACCCGGACCGGCCCCGTTTCGTCCGAGCGGCCGGCTTTCCGCCAGGCCGCGCCCCACGCGGATTTCGGTGGCACCAAACTCCGTGGTCCACGCCATCACGCCGTTCGGCCCCGGGGCGAAGCCTTCGATCCGCCCGTCGTCGTCAGCGGACGGTTGCAGCACCGCTTCGCAGACCAGCGCCATCGTGTCGGCAACGGCGAGGCCGGTTGCCCGGTCGGGCGCTCCGCACGCGCCAAGGAAAAAGCAGGGAACCAGGGACAATCGGCGCATGATCGAACTCGGGGTGGGTGGACGGCGGGCAATATAGGGGACAGCCAGGCGTTGTTTCCGACGACCGCGTTCGGCCGACGGCACCGAGGCGACGCGACGCGATGCCGTAACGTTTTGAAACAATCGCCTCCCGCTTCCCGTTAGGTTCGCGTCCGGCACCCCGTTTCGGTGGGTGACCGGACGCTCGACCATTGAGGAGGTTGCCATGCTGGTACCGACCATTCGATTCCAAACGGCCCTGACGCGCGGGTCGTTCTTCTTTTCGCTCCTCCTGTCTGCCGCGCTTCCTGTCTCGGCCCAGCAGCTTTCCCTCGGTGCCGGCTACACCAAGATGGAAGGCCGGATCGGCGACTCCCAGTCGGATCACGGGATGATCGTTCGCCTCGGCGTCGACCTCGTCACTCGCCGGAACCTCACCTGGAGTCTCGAGGGGGGCGTGGAGCGGCTGAACGAAATCCACCGTCAGTCGACCACCGACTGCTTCCTCCCCGGCGGCGGAACTGGTCCGTGCCACTTCGACAGCCGCAACCGCGACACCGGCTGGTCGTTGGGGACCACGTTGCGGATGGCCCCTGCCGACGGGCCGGTGCGCCCGTACGCGCTGATCGGGCTCGGCTTTCTGACCGTTCGCGAGCATGACCGGCAACTGGTCACCGACGAGAATGGCGCCACGCTGCCTAACTTCACCTTCGACGCCAGCTTCAACGATCAGGCGCTGCAGGGTCACCTCGGGGCCGGCATCACCGCGCGTCCCGCCAGCTGGCCCGTGGCGCTCTACGCCGAAGGTCGGATGACGCGACTGATCCACAACTACTCAGGCGGGATCGTGGGGAACTGGAATCCGACGATTGTGGTGGGGCTCAGAAGGTAGGTTGGTGAACGGTGAACGGTGGTGAACGGTGAACGGTAAAACGTAAGACGTGAGACGTGCGCCCTGGCTGGGTACGTCTCACGTCTCACCTCTCAAGGCCTTAGTCTCACGTCTGATCCGTTACGGCGCCTTGACCAGATTCACCGTGGCCGAGCCGGTACGCACGCGCATGGTCGAGCCGGCGGCGGCGGGCCCCGTGAACGTCCCGCGCAGGTAGCTGTAGACACCGGCTGCGGGGTTGATCGCGGTGGCCGGGATCGTCGTCGTGGCCAGCACGCTGCTCCTGGCGGCCGGGGGAAGCGAATCGGTCAACCCGCTGCCTGCGCCAGCATTGGTGTATGTCAGGGTGGCCACCCAGAAGTCTGGCTGGGCAGTCGACGTCCAACTCACGGTAAGTGGCTGTCCGAACGTGATCGGCTGGTCCGCCACGGGCGCCGTCAACGTGGGCCCGTCAATGATGGTCGCGCGTCCCTCGACGACATCACCATCGTGTTCGACACGGAGCACCAAGTCCTGCCCGGTCATGAGTGGAGTGCCGATGTCGTAGGTGTAGCTGCCGGTTCCGCTCTGCGGCACGGTGACACCGTTGATCTTGACGACTGCATCCGTCAGTGGCGCGCCATCACGGCTGAGGGAGAAGTTCTGGAACCTGACCCCCATGTCGTTACCGACCACGAGGATTGGACCAGGGTCGCCGTTGCCGGTCGGGTCGTCGCTGCAAGCGGCCACGGCGGCGGACAGCAGGAGGGCAGTGAAGAGTGCAGTGCGGGCCATGAGGTACTCCGGGTCACAGGATGGGATCCGTCAGCGGTGGTGCTGAGGTTGATCGCGGATCGAGGTGTGCGCTTTGCGGCGCTCCAACGCGCCGACAGGAGGGGTGACGCCTCAGTTCGGGAGGAGTGGCACACGCGACGATGAATGCGTGCTTCGGATAAAGGTGAAAGGTGAAACGCGCGTACTCTCGCCGTTTCACCTTTCACCTTTCGCATCACACATCGCACGTCGCACACTTCACCGGTCAATTATCGGGGCTCACCCCTCACGAACAATCCCCGCTTCCATCCAGGTCAACTCCTCCTTCACGACCCGCTGCGCCAGCTGATAGGTCGTCACGTCATCCGGCCCGAACGCCTGCCGGAAGAGGTGGTCGACGCGCTGGCGAGCATGGCGACAGAAGACGTCGGCCACGGCGATCGCATCGCGATTGCCGACGCGCGCCATCGTCTCGGCGCGGCTGATCGCGGCGGTCATCGCGAACAACTCGGCGCCGACGTCGACCAGGCGGAAGAGCACCGACTGCCGCTGTTCGAGCTTCGGTCCGAAACGGACCATGGCATGGAAGAGCGTGCGGGCGAGCTTGCGTGAACGGCGCCCCACGAAACGCAGGTGGCCCGCGAGCTGCCCGAATCCACCGAAACGCAACCACTCCGTGCCGAGCCAGAGTCGCGGATACCAGGCGGCATAGAAGCCCGCCGAGCGGAGCAACGCCTTCCCCTTCACGCCGAGCGATGTCCGCGGATCGATCAGGTCGCCGGCGACCTTGAGATGGGTGTCGACCGCCTCACGCGCGATGAACAGTCGCATGATCTCGCTGGAGCCTTCGAAGATCCGATTGATGCGCGAATCACGGTACATCCGCTCGACCGGATCGGGGACCTCGCCGCGCATCCGGAGCGAATCGGCGGTCTCGTAGCCGCGGCCGCCCTTGATCTGCAGGCAGTCATCGACGATCCGCCCGCTGACTTCCGAGTTCCAGAGCTTGGCGATCGCCGCCTCGAGACGGATGTCGGTGTCGCCCCGATCGGCGAGGAGCGACGCGAGCTCGGCGACCGCCTCCATCGCGAAGGTGTCGGCCGTCATCTTGCCGATCATCTGCGCCACGGCGTCGTGCTTGCCGATCGGCTTGCCCCACTGCGTGCGCGTGGCCGCCCACTTCCTCGCGATCTGGAGCGCGCGCTTGGCCCCGGCCACTCCGGACGCCGGCAAGGTGAGCCGCCCGGTGTTCAGGGTGATCAGCGCCAGCTTGAGCCCTTTCCCCTCGCCCCAGATCACGTTCTCGGCAGGCACCTTCACGTTGGTGAAGCGCATGACGCCGTTCTCGATCGCCTTGAGTCCCATGAAGCCCAGGCGATGCACCACCTCGACGCCTGGCATGTCGGCCTCGACGATGAAGGCGGTGATCCGCGTTCCCGTCTTCGCCATCACGACCATCACTTCGGCGACGGGACCATTCGTGCACCAGAGCTTCTCGCCGTTGAGGATCCAGTGCGTGCCGTCGGCACTCTTCTCCGCCGTGGTGGCGAGGCCGGCCGGATCGGAGCCGACGCCGGTCTCGGTCAGCGCAAAGGCCGAGATGGCACCCTGCGCCAGGCGCGGCAGGAAGCGCTGCTTCTGCTCCGGCGTGCCGAACAGCTTGAGCGGTACTGCGACGCCGATCGATTGCGACGCCGAGAGCAGGGCGGTGAGCGAGCCATCCTGCGACGTCACCATCCCGATCGCCCTGGTGTACATCAGCTGGGAGAGACCGAGGCCGCCGTACTGCTCGTCGATCTTGATGCCGAAGGCGCCCATCTCGCGGAGCGATTGCACCACGTCGGCCGGGACCTTGCCGGCGCGGTCGATCGCATCGCTGTCCACATCTTCCTTCAGGAAGCGCTCCAGTTCCGTCAGGAAGGGCGCCGCCTTCGCCACCATCGCCGGGTCGGGGGCGGGGAAGGGGTGCACCAACCCGATCGGGAGACGGCCGGCGAAGAGCTCGCGCAGGAACGATGGTGCGGTCCATTCCGCTTCGCGGGCCGCTTCGGCGACGGCGCGGGCCTCGTCGACGGACGGTGCGGCAGGGGCAGCGGCGGCGGGCGTGAGAACGTCGGTCATCGGGGACTCCGTCGGGTCGGGGAGGTGCGCCGGGAGGGGAGCGCACCGAGCAGCAGCGTGGTGATATGGCGCTTGCGGGCGGCCAGGAATGCCGGAGTGGGGCCGTCGAATCCGATCGCGGCGACGAGGGTGTCGTCGTGAAGCGCCGGGAACCAGGTCAGCGCGATCATCGAGAGGAGGAGGTGCATCACCTGCGTGCGGGCGCGCGCCGGGAAGCCGAGTTCCTGCGCCAGCGCCGTGACCGCCTCGCTGCCCACCGCCTGCCGCAGCGAGCGGGCATCGAGTCCCGCCCCCTCGCCCAATGCCTCGCGCTGGATCAGGCGGAGGAAGTTCGGATGCGCCACCACGAAGTCGACATAATCGGAAACCACCCCGGCGAGCACTTCGGCCGGCGGGCGGGCGCTCCGCATCGCCCGCAGGCGCCCGGCGCGAATGGTCTCGAGGGCGTCCGCAAAGGCGTGCTCCAGCACGGCGTGGTAGAGCTCGGCCTTGGAGCCGAAGAAGTACCCCGGCGTGCCCCGGGAGAGCCCGGCGCGCACCCCGACGGCCGCGAGCGACGTGGCCTCGTAGCCCAGCTCCGCAAAGAGCTCGGCGCCGGCCTCGAGAATCGCGGCGCGGCTCCGCTCGGCGTCGCGGAGCCGCGCGGCAGGGGCTGCTGAAGGGCGGGGCATGGCGGAACCTCGCTTACTTGTTGGCAAGCAAGTTAGGGACGGGGCCGGACGGGGGCAATGGGGGGCGGCGAACAGCGAACAGCGAACGGCGAACAGGGAGGGGTGAGGGGTGCACTGTCATCCCGAACGCAGTGAGGGACCTGCGTGCTGGCCGCTACGCAGATCCCTCGCCTTGCTCGGGATGACAGTCCCCCTCACCCCTCACCCCTCACCGTCTGTAGTTCGCGGTTCGCTGTTCGCCGTCCGTCAGAAGTCGATCTTCAACCCCGTCTGCACGCGCCGGCCGTAGTACTCGTCCTGCGCCAGGCGGCCGCGGGTGCCCTGGAAGTAGCGCAGTGGGCGGTTGTTGAGATTGTTCGCCTCGACGAAGAACCGTGCCTTCGGGGTGAGCGCGAAGGTGGCATTCGCGTCGATGTCGGTCCGCCGGTCGGCCCAGCGGTCGTAGAAGGCATCCTCATTGTAGCCACCCTCCCCGGCGTCGAGTGCCTCGCTCTGGTAGTTGAGCGCGACGCGGAAGGAGAGCCGGCTGCCGTCGTAGGAGAGGGAGGCGTTCGCGCTGTGCTTCGCCGTGCCGAGGAGCGGCAGCTTCTCGTTCTCGCGCCCGGCGATGTCGAGCCCCTCCACCTTCGAGTCGGTGTAGGTGTAGTTGAGGTAGATCCCCAGGCCCTTCAGCATGCCGGGGAGGAAGTCCAGCTGGCGCTGCACGGCGACTTCGGCGCCGGTGAGGCGCGCCTTGGCGCCGTTCCGTGGCCGGGAGATCTGGGCAAAGGTCCGCCCGGTGACGGCATCCACTTCGTTGAACGCGGTGAAGTTGTAGATGAAGTCGTCGATCTGCTTGTGGAAGATGCCGCCCGAGACGAGGCCGACCGAGGCGAAGTAGCGCTCCGCGGTCAGGTCGAGGTTCATGGCGCGCGTCGGCTTCAGGTCCGGATTGCCGGTCGACAGCTCGTCGTCGTCGAGCGACACGGAGCGGTACGGAACGAGGTCGTAGTAGTTGGGCCGGGCCAGCGAGTTCGTCCACGCGGCGCGCACCACGGTGCTCGGCGCGGCCTGCCAGCGCAGGTTCATGCTGGGGAGCACATCGGTGTAGGACTGGCCGCCGTTGGTCGGCGAGATCGTCTCGTCGTCCACGTTGAACTCGAAGCCGCGGTAGTCCACCTTGGTGCGCTCCACGCGCGCGCCGCCGATCAGCGACACCGCCGCGCCGAGGCGCTGTTCGACCTGGGCGTAGCCGGCGGTGATCGTCTCGGTCGCCGTGAAGTTGCCGGCCGCGTACTCTGCCGGCTGGTCCGAGAGCGTGAACTGCGCCGCGTTGAAGAGGTCGAGGGCGGCCAGCTGGGCGGGCGTCGTGAAGACGCCGTACTGATAGTTGCCGGCGTAGTTCCGATCGGTCGTGAAGTCGGCGTTGCCTTTGAGCGTCAAGTTGGCAAAGGCGCTGCCGGTGACCGGCGCCGCAAAATTGTAGCTGTTGTCGCGGAGCTTCTCCTTGTCGCGATAGCGCGCGCCAATCTTCAGCGTGGTGCCCCGATCGCCATCCGCCAGCGGCAGCCGGAGGTCCAGGCGCCCGTTGCGATCGCGGTCCTCGGTGAAGCTCTCCAACTGCTCGATCCGGCGGAAGGTGTAGCGGTCCGGGGTCACCAGCGCGGCGTTGACGGGCGCGAACTGGGGCGTCTGTTCATCCGAATAGTCGGCCGTGTAGGCGATGTTCCGCACGCGCCAGTCGATGTAGCGCTCGTCGGGGCGGGTCTCGGAGGCCTTCGCCGTCGACGCCGACCAGCTGAGCTGGGCCCGGTGTCCGAGGAGATGCTCGCCCGACAGCTGGTAGCTCTGGGTGCGCTGGTCCTCGAGGCGCGAGGCCTTCAACCGGTCGGCAGGACCACCGCCCTTGGTTTGCCGGCGGATTTCCGTATTCTGGACCCCGTTCGCATTCGGGGCGCCGAAGGCATAGCGGCTCCGGAAGCGATTTTCCCAGTCGTTGCGATTGTTGTAGATCGCCCGGAACATCACCGTGTTGGCGGCATCGAAACGGTAGTCGACCGAGCCGGAGACTGACTTGCGGATCCGCTGGATGTCATAGCGGCGGACGTCGAACTCGGTCATGTACGCCGCGCCGCTGCCGCTCTTGTCCCAGACCCCTTCCTTGTTGTCCGAGCCGTACTGCTGATCGTAATACGAGCCACTGGCGATGACGCCGAGGCGGTCGTTCAGGAAGCGCGTGCCGATGATCGCCGAGCCGAGGAGGACCGGCTCGTTGCGGATCCAGTTGTAGCCGGAGCCGAGCGTGGTCGAGAGGCGGAAGCCGGCCGGCGCCGCGCGGGTCACGATGTTCACCGCGCCACCGATGGCGTCGGCATCCATCTCCGGCGTGAGGGACTTGTTGACCTCGATCGCCTGCACCATGTCGGCCGGGATCAGGTCGAGCTGCACCTGCCGCACTTCCGCCTCTGCGGACGGCACCCGCTCGCCATTCACCATCACCGAGTTGAAGCGCGGCTCGGTGCCGCGGATCGAACCGAAGCGGGCCTCGCCCTGGTCGATCGCGACCGTGATGCCGGGAATGCGCTTCAGCGCGTCGCCGATGTTGGCGTCCGGGAAGCGACCGATCTGGTCGGCGGCGACGACGTTGGTCACGTTCGCCGCGTTCTGCTGCTGATTGAGCGCCGAGGCCTGACCGCTGCGCGTGGCGGTGGCGACGAGGGTGCCGAGGTCGGTCGTGACCGACCGGAGGCGGAAGACGGCGGTGGTGGTGCGTCCGGCCTCGATGGTGACCGTGGCGCGCGCCGCGGCGTAGCCGATGTAGCGCGTGACGAGCTCCTGACGACCGGTGGGGAGGCCGGTGAGAAGGAAGCGGCCGGTGCGGTCCGTGAGCACCTCGCGCGTGGTGCCGTCGAGGCGGACCACCACGCCGGTCAGCGCGATGCCGGATGCGTCGTCGACGACCGTGCCGGCGACGGCTCCCTGCGCCAGCGCGGCCGCGGGGAGAAGCAGGGAACAGGCGGCCCAGCGGAGGGCACGGGACAGACCGACAAATGGCATGTGACGAATCCTGGGGCGAAGGTGGTCGTGGTCCGGGGAATGCAACCGGGAGATGATCTCCCGGGGCTGTCACGAGCGGGGGCATCTCGCGTCGCGTTCCTGTCACGACCATCTGATCATCCTGTGAATCGTTCGTGACCTGGCACCGCGAGATTCGTCGCCGTCCTGCTCTTCCCCATTCCTGTGCGAGGTTGCGTCGTGTCCGTTCCGTCGTCGCTTGCCGCTCCCGCGGTCCTGCTCCTGCTCGTGTCGGCCTGCGGCCGTCCCGCCACGCCACCGCCAGCCGCCGACATGACGGACAGCCCACCGATCGCGGCAGAGGTGCGCGAGGCCTGGCAGACCGCGCGCGACACGTTGCTGGACATCGATTCGCCGGCGATCTGGCATGGGCCGCAGGGCGAGGCGTGGCTCCTCGTCTCGGCGAAGGCAGGGGATCTGATCCGCGTCCACGATGCCGCCACGGGGAAGTGGCTCCGCGACGTCGGCACGGCCGGGCGCGGCCCGGGGCAATTCGAGCGCCCCAACGGCCTGGCGGTGATGGACGACCTGCTGTGGGTGGTCGAGCGCGACGGGCGGCGGGTCCAACTGCTGCAGCTGCCGGACTTCACGCCGCTCGGGAGCTACGGTGAGGGCGACCTCGTCAAGCCGTACGGCATCAGCGTCGCGGTAGACGGGGCGGGGAGCTATCGCACGTGGATCACCGACAGCTATGAACTGGTGAAGGACTCCGTGCCGCCCGATAGCGCGCTGGGACGCCGCGTCCGGGAGTATCGCGTGGTGGTGCGGGGAGGACGGGCCACGGCCGCGCTCGTTCGCACCTTCGGCGACACCACGGGGGCGGGGGTGCTGCGGGTGGTCGAATCGATCATGGTCGACCCGGCCAACGACCAGCTGCTGATCGCAGAAGAACTGGAAGGGGCGTCACAGCTGAAGCGCTACACCCTCGCTGGCCGCTTCACCGGCGACACGGTGCCGCAGCGCTTCTTCCCCAATCAGGCAGAAGGGATCGTCCTCTATGCCTGCGGCGACAGCGCCGGCTACTGGGTCGCCACCGATCAGGGGAAGGTCATCAACACCTACCACCTCTTCGATCGGAAGACGCTGGCGCATGTCGGCGCCTTCGGGTCGCCGACGATCAAGAACACCGATGGGATCGCCTTGACGCAGCGCGCGCTCCCGGGGTTCCGAGCGGGCGCCCTCTTCGCGGTGCACGATGATGGCGGCGTCGCGGCGATCTCGTGGGAGGCGATCGCCAAGGCGACCGGGGTGCGGAGTGACTGTACGCTGAAGTAGGGGCGGGGAAGGGTGAACGGTGAACGGGAAGGGAGCACCGTCATCCCGAACGAAGTGAGGGACCTGCGTGCCGGCTGCTACGCAGATCCCTCGCGTTGCTCGGGATGACACCTCACCCCTCACCCCTCACCCTGCGCGGCCATCGGCCGCGCCCCGTTCACCGTTCACCGTTCACCAGCTCCTACGCCGGCGTCGGCGTCATCCCCGGCGACCGCCGCGTCGGGCTGCGCCGCAGCAGCCGCCCGATCCCGTGGTGCGCCCCGAGGTCGGTCAGCAGCTCGCGTTCCAGCGCGCGGGCATCGTGCAGCTGCGCCGTGAGCGCACCCGTCGGCAGGGTCGCGTCGTCGAGCCGGAGCAGTTGCAGCCGCAGCTGTTCGAGGGCGGTCAGCGCGGCGGTGATCCGCCCACTCACCTTGGTCCGCAGTGCCGCCTCGGCGGGCGCGTCGTGGCTTGCGTCGCCGAAGTGGCTCGCAATGGTACGCAACGAGGCCACCCGGCGGCGGAGGTCGCGTGCGACTGTCGGCAGCTCGGCCGCCTCGCGGCGCGCGCCAGCGGGCAACGCGCGCCAGAGCTCCTCGATGGCGAGGTCGAGCACCAGCTCGGTGGGGCGGTGCAGCGTCTCGGCGGCGGCGATGCGCTTGCCGAGGCCCACGCGCGTCAGGCCGAACCAGAGCGCGCCGAGTGGCGAGTTCCAGAAGGCGCGGCGAATTCCCTCGCTCGTCCCGGGCCGGAGGAATGGGCGGGTCGGGGTTAAGACCGACAGCCCAAGGCTCGTCCAGAATCCGACGAAGGCCCACCTCGCCACTTCACGATAGAAGTCCTGGATCAGCCAGTCATACCGCCAGTCCGGTTCCATGCGGACCATGACGGCCATGGCGAGATAGGCGACCAGGGAGACCACGACGGCGTCCGAGGTGAGCCGGCCCACGAGTGGGATGGGGGTCCGCGACGATTCCGGATCGGCACGACGGAGGGTCAGCCGAAGATCCTCGATGCCGAACCCTGATCGTGCAAGGCGTCGGAGCTGGTGGGCGGCCATCGCGACGTGGATCGCTGCAGCCACCACTAAGCCCGGCACCGCGAACATGAAGAGGTAGGCCATCCAGAGGGCGATCCTGTCGGTGTAACTCCCGGCTCCACCCGCCATTCCCCCAAACATGGCGGTAATCGTCGCGGCGAATGCGTAGAACGTCCGTACCTGCTTCCAATGCCCGCGCCAGCGCTCCAATGGCGCTGCGAGAGGCACTGCCACCTGATGCCCCTCCCACGAACCGATCCACGCCTCCACCGTCGTGGGACGCTCCACTGGAGCCTTGGCGAGCGCCCCCTCGATCGCCGCGACGATCCTCCGCGGCACCGCAGGCGCCGCGGACGCGAGCGATGGCACCGGGGCCGTCACCTGCTGGAGCAGCACAGCCGCGCTGTCGTCACCATGGTAGGGGAGCCGTCCGGCGAAGGTGGCCCACGCCACGGTGGCGAGTGCGTAGAGATCGCTTGCGCGCGACGCTGATTCTCCCTGAATGACTTCTGGCGCCAGGTATGCCGGCGTGCCGAGCAGGGGACCGTCGCCGTCGCCATCGACGAGCGCGGCAATGCCGAAGTCCACCAGCACGGCGCGGCCGGTGCTCCGTTCGAGGAGGATGTTGTCGAGGGTGACGTCGCGGTGCAGCACACCGGTGGCATGCGCATGCCCGAGCGCCCAGGCCACCTCGCGGATGACGCGCTCACCCTCGGCAATCGGCAACGGCCCAGTGCGGTGCAGCCGCTGCGCGAGCGACTCGCCGTCGATGTAGCCCATCACCAGGTAGGGCCGCCCCGCTGCCTCGGCGACCGCATAGGTCGGGACGATGTGCGGGTGGGACAATGCCGCGCTGGTGATCGCCTCGCGTTCGAAGCGGGCGCGCATCGTTGGGTCGGCGGCATGGTCGGCGGCGAGCACCTTGATCGCCACCGGCCGATCGAGCGAGACGTCGCGCGCCAGATAGACCGTCGCCATCCCGCCGCGCCCGAGTTCACGCTCGAGCGACCATTGCCCCGCCAGCGCGTCCTGCAGCGCGAGAAACTCGTCGTCGGGCGAAGCGGCGGTGTTCATGCGGCGGCGCGCTCGGGCGGTGGTGTCGGCGTTGGCGTGCCTGGACCAGTGGTGCGCTTCGGCCGATGCAACAAGCGGCGAACCTCGGCGTGCCCGGCGACGTCGCGGTGGAGCGACGCCTCGATGGCCCGCGCGGCCTCGAGTTGCTGCGTGAGTGCGCCGGTCTGCTGCCGGTCCGCGAGCAGCCGGAGCAGTTGCAGCCGCACGCGCTCCAGCGTGGCGATCGTCTCGCGATGGCGCACCTCAAGGCCGAGACGCGTCTCGACGATTGCCGCGCGATCGACATCGGAGACCCCATCGCTCGCCTCGCTCTCCTGCAGCGACGTGATCAGCCCGCGCAACTCGGTCGCGCCCCGCTCCAGCGTGTGGGCGAGTGCCGGGACGTCACCGAGGTCGGCGCGCAGGGCATCCGGTATGGCACGCCACAGATCGTCCACGGCCAAGCCCAGGACCATTTCGGTGGGGCGGTGCAGCGTCGAGGCATTCGCGGCCAGGGTACGCTGCCCTCGTCCGGCGAGCGCGGCGAAACGCTGGGCCACCGACGTGCCCCAGAATCGGTCGAGCAGCCGTCTGGCCTTTCCCTGTGCCGAGATCCGGAAGCCGGGGGACACGAAGCCGACCCCGACGCCGATCATCGTGAAGAGGTAGAGCGTCGGCATGAAGCCGGTGAGGCCGAGTACCCACATGCGCACCGCCTCTGAAGTGAATTTCAGGAGGCTGATGTTCGGCTCGATGACCAGGAGGTCGATCAGGATCGTAGCGGCAAAGACGACGGTCAGGTCGAGAATCACCCGGCTTGCGAGGGGCCGCATTCCCTCCCGCTCCTGCAGGATGCGCTCTGCAGCGCGCCAGTGCGGGAGCGCCGCCTGGACATCGGCCAGGGTGAATCCTTCGCTGCGGAGACGTCGCCACTGCGCGAACTCGAACATCAGGTGGGTGGCGAGCGGGATCGCCGAGAGGGACAACGCCGTGCTGACCATCATCGCCACGAGAACGCGCTGATCCACCGTGCGGTAAAACGCATAGGCCAGGAGGGACGAGGGCAAGGCGAGGAGTGGGGTCGCGATCGAATAGATCGGCGCGATCCGTTCCCAGCGCGTGAACCACCCCCGGAGTGGCGCGGCAATCGCAATCGGCTCGGGCGCACGTTCCAAGGCGCCGAGGAACGCCGTTGCACTCGCCGGGCGCGCATCGGGGTCCTTCGCCAGGCACTGCATGACGCCCGCCACCAGCCGCGGCGAGGCCCCGTGCGCGAGTGGCGCGAGTGCCGGGGCGGGCTGCATCAGGTGCTTCGCGAGCACCGCCGAGGCATCCCCAGCGAAGGGAAGCTTGCCGGTCAGCGCGGCCCAGCCGACGACGCCGAGGGCGTAGAGATCACTCGCCGGCGTGGCCGCATCGCCGCGGATCAATTCGGGGGCGAGGTACCCCGGCGTCCCGAACACAGGGCCGACATCGACCGCGTCGGTGCGCTGCGCGAGCCCGAAGTCGCCGAGCAGCGCGCGCCCCGTGTGCCGCTCAATGAGGATGTTGTCGAGGGTGAGGTCGCGGTGCACGACGCCGTGGGCGTGCGCATGATCGAGCGCCCACGCGATCTCGCGAAGGACGCGGGCCGCGTCGTCGGCGGGAAGTGGCCCGCGATTCCTGAGCCTTGCGCCGAGCGTCTCGCCATCGATCATCGCCATCACCAGCAGTGGTGCGGCGTCGGATTCCTCGACGGCGTAGATGGGCACGATGTGCGGATGGGCCAGCCCGGCGGCGGTCCGTGCCTCGCGGAGGAATCGGGCACACGCCTCGGGGTCTGCGGCGAGCGTGGGATGCAGCGCCTTGATCGCGACCGGTCGCTCGAGGCGGAGGTCGCGCGCCAGGTACACCGTCCCCATCCCGCCGCGGCCGAGTTCGCGCTCGAGCGAATAGCGCCCGACCAGCGCCTGCTGCAGCGCGATGAATTCGGCGCGCGCCGTCACGCCGGCGTTGCCTTCGGTGTCAGGCTCGTGTTCGGCGCCCGGCCCTGGCGCAGTAGCCGCTTGACTTCCGCGTGCGCGCCAAGCTCAAGCAGCAGCTCCTGCTCGAGTGCGCGCGCATCGTGCAGCTTCGCCGTGAGTTCTCCGCTCATCGCCGCGGCCCCGCCGACACGGCCCAGCACCATGCGCAGCCGCTCGAGTGCGATCACGGCGCGCTCCTGCCGCGTGGCCAATCGTGCGTCGAGCGCGTCGGCCTCGGCGGAGCGGCGCACCCGCGGTCCTTGCAGTGCCGCGCGCAACTCACGCGCCTCGGCGACGCGGTTGCTGAGTGCTCGCGCAATCTTCGGCAGGTCGGCCGTCCCTTCGCGTGCGCTTGGGGGCAGTGCCTGCCACATCTCCTCGATCGCGAGGTCGAGCACCAGCTCGGTGGGCCGATGCAGCGTGCGGTCGGTCCCTTCGGACTTGCCCAGGCCGAACGAGGCCAGCTTCAACATCCCCGCGCCGAGGGCGGAGCCCCAGAAGCCGTCGCGGAGGCGCGCCCAGAGGCCATTCGGCGTGAAGTGGAAGGCAGGCACCAGGAAGTTGAAGCCAAGGCCCGACAGGAAGGTCAGCAGGCAGTACTGGCTGATGGTCGCCACGAGTTCCATCACGTCCCCGAAGCGGGACCAGTCGCTGCCGGTCGGCGAGTAGGGCAGCAGGAAGGGCACCAGGCCGAGGGCAAGGAGGAGCCAGGTCAGGCCGGCGAGCCACGCCACGTCATTGACCACCCGCCCGAGGAGCGACGCCGTGCGCCGCCCCGCGCGTTGCGCGGCCTGACGAGCCCTCGCCAGCGCCTGCACGAGGTCGCCATGGTGGAAGCCCGCATTCGCGAGGCGCCGCAGCAGGGTCAGCTCGATGCCGAGATGCACCGTGCCGATGACGGCAAAGGTCATCGCCGCGAAGAAGCCGGCGGTCATCAGGCTGCCATAGCGGCCGTAGAATTGGACGCTGGTGAAGTTGGTCATGGCGCCGATGGTCAGCATCGCGGTGACCGACATGCCGAGCGCGTAGAACGGGCGGACCATCTCCCATCGCGTGACCCAGCGCCGGAGCGGGTCGGCGAGTGCCACCCGTTCGCCATCCCCCGCCACCAATGCGAGCCAGGCCTCGGCGCCATCCGGACGCGCGGAGGGGTCCTTCGCCAGCGCCGCCTCAAGCGCGCGCGCCAATCGCGACGAGGTGCCTGGTGCGGCTCGCAGCAACGGCGGCACCGGCTCGGTCAGGTGCTTGAGGAGGAGTGCCGGCGTGTCGTCGGCCATGAACGGCGTGTGCCCAGCGAGCATGGTCCAGCCGGTCACGCCGAGCGCGTAGAGGTCACTGGCGGCTGTCGCCTGCGCGCCCTGGATCACCTCGGGGGCGATGTACGATGGCGTGCCGAGCAGCGGCTCCTCGCCGTCGCGATCGACGGCCGCGGCGATGCCGAAGTCGGCCAGCACGGCCCGGCCCGTCTGCCGCTCGAGGAGGATGTTCTCGATGGTGACGTCACGATGGACGATGCCCATCGCATGGGCATACGAGAGCGCCCAGGCCACCTCACGGAGGATGCGTTCGGCGTCCTCGCCGCGGAGTGGTCCCTCGCGGCGGAGCCGATCGCCGACACTTTCGCCGTCAATCAGCCCCATCACGAAGAACACCAGGTCGTCCTGTGCTTCCACGGCGTAGATCGGGACGATGTGCGGATGGGAGAGCCGGGCGCCGGTGCGTGCCTCGCGGAGGAAGCGTTCGCGCTGCTCGGGGTCGGCGGCGAGTGCCGGATGCAGCACCTTCAGGGCCACCGGCCGATCGAGCGCGACGTCGCGCGCGAGGTAGACGGTGCCCATCCCGCCGCGACCGAGTTCCCGCTCGATCGACCACGTGCCCGCCAGCGATTCCTGCAATCGCTCGAAGAGCTTCGTCTCGTCGGCGGGTGCCGTCACGCGGCCTTCGGGGTGGGCGTCGGCGTGGAGCCCGCGTCGGCGCGGCGCGCGGGACGGCCGAGCAGCACGCGCACCTCGTTGTGGGCGGCAAGATCGACCAACAGGGACTGCTCCAGCTCGCGCGCGCCCGCAAGATGTGCGGTCAACTCCTGGCTCTGCTCCTTCGAGGCCACCAGCCGGAGCAACTGCAGGCGCAGCCGTTCCAGTGTCGCGACGGCCTCCCGGTGGCGCAGTTCCACCGCCTCGCGCGACGCCGTCAACCGGTGTTGCTCCGCCTCGTCGTGGTCGGTCTCGCGCTCACTCTCGCGGAGGCGGTCGGCGATGTCGCGCAGCTCGCCGGCACTCGCTTGCAGCATGTGCGCCAGCGCCGGCACATCACCGAGACCGTCGCGGAGCGGCGCGGGGATCGCGTGCCAGAGATCGTCGACGGCGAGGCCGAGGACGAGCTCGGTGTTGCGATGGAGGGTCGATGCGGCCGCGAGGCGCTGTGGCTGGCCCAGCGAGGCGAGCGTCGTGACGGCCGCGGCGAAGCGCGACTGCCAGAAGCGCTCGACCAGCCGACGGAAGCGGCCATTCGGCGCGATCCGGAAGCCCGGCGAGGCGAAGCCGATGCCGACCCCGGTGAGCGTCGCGAGATAGAGCGTGCTCGACATGCTGAGGATCGTGGTCTTCACGTAGATCGCCTCGGCACTCCAGCTGTACCAGGATTCGATGTTGGGATAGATGAAGCCGAAGACGATCGCGAGCACCACGGCGCCGACGACCGTCAGGTCGAAGACGACGCGCCCGGGAAGCGGCGGGATGCCCTCCTTGCGCCGCTCGCGCTCGAGGGTGTCTCGCCAATGCGGGTAGGCGGCGCGAATATCGGCAATGCCGAA
The DNA here is from genome assembly GCA_016720805.1 of Gemmatimonadota bacterium. Taxonomy (NCBI): domain Bacteria; kingdom Pseudomonadati; phylum Gemmatimonadota; species Gemmatimonadota bacterium. The sequence goes on from JADKJZ010000001.1 coordinate 293,220, forward strand.
GCCGACGCGGTGGAGGGCACGGAGCGCCCACGCCTCGAAGCCGAGGTGCGCCAGCAGCGGGATCGCGGTGATGCTCAGCACGGACGAAATGCCGGCGGCGATCAGCAGCGCCTGCGACTCGAACCGCTGCGATCCCCAGAAGAGCAGCCACGTCTGCAATGCCAGGATTGGCGTGGCCAGGGAGTAGATGGGGCGGAAGCGCTCCCAGCGCGTGAACCAGTGCTTGAGGGCCGGTGCGATCGCGACCGGCTCCGGCGCGCGCTCGAGCAGTGCAAGCAGCGTCGCCGCGTCGGCAGGCCGTGCATCGGCATCCTTGGCGAGGCATTGCTCCACGGCGGCCACCAACCGGCGCGACGCACCGCGCGCCAGTGGTGCCAGGACGGGGACCGGTTGCACCAGGTGTTTGGCGAGCACGGCGGCGGCGGTGTCCGCCTCGAACGGCGCTCGGCCCGCGAGCGCATGCCAGGTGACCACGCCGAGGGCGTAGAGGTCGCTCGAGGCCGTGGCGGGCTCGCCGCGAATCACCTCGGGCGCGAGATAGCCTGGGGTGCCGAAGCGTGGTTGCGACTCGATCGCCTCGAGTGCCGTCGCGAGGCCGAAGTCGCCGAGCAGCACGCGGCCGGAATCGCGCTCGATCAGGACGTTCTCCAGGGTCAGGTCGCGGTGCACCACGCCCTGCGCGTGGGCATAGCCAAGCGCCCAGGCGACCTCGCGCAGCAATCGCTCCCCTTCGTCGGGTGGCAATGCACCCCGGCGGCGCACCCGGGCCCCCAGCGTTTCCCCGTCGATCAACGCCATCACCAGGAAGGGGCGAGCCCCTGCCGCCTCGACGGCGTAGATCGGCACGATGTGCGGGTGCGCCAGACGGGCCGCCGTGCGGGCCTCGTGCAGGAAGCGGGAGCGCGCGGCAGGATCGGCCGCGAGGTCGGCATGGAGAAACTTGATGGCGACCGGACGGTCCAGTTTCACGTCACGCGCCAGATAGACCGTGCCCATGCCGCCGCGCCCGAGTTCGCGCTCGAGGGAGTAGCGGCCCAGGACGGATTCCTGCAGGGCGATGAATTCGGGGGAGAGGGCCATGACGCCGCCTGCCCGAGCAAGAATCGTGCGTCCGACGACTGACAAAACGGCGGCCCCCACCAGAATGCAGGTGGGGGCCGCCGCTCACGTTTCAGGCTGCGTCAGGGCTGCTTCGTCGCTGTCCAGGTCACCCGGCCGAGGACGGAGTCATGCTTCTCGGCCAGCATCGTGGTGCCGGTCCCGACGAGCGCCCCGGCGGCGTCGAGTCGGCCGACCGAGACCCACATGACCTTGGCCTTCCCCGACATCTTCGTCGAGTGGGCCTCGGAGGTGGCGACCATGCTGTCGCCCGAGAAGACCGCGGTGTAGTTCACGACCTTCTCTCCCGGTACTGCGAAGGTGCCGGTGCTGTCACTGGTGGCGGTGGCGGTCCATGTCGATACGACCGAGTCCGTGCCGGCCAACTTGGAGGTTCCGTTCCAGGCACCGGTCACCTGAGCCGCCGTCAGTGCCGGCGGGGGCGCCGGCGCGACGGGTGTGGTCGAATCGTCAGGAGCGGGGGCCTTCTCGCCACCGGCGCAGGCGGCGAGGAGGATCGTGCAGAGCAGGGGAAGGCGCATGGCGGTAGGCTCTCCGGTCCGAGGGTGGCGACAGGCTGCAGAAAGGGCAAACGCCGCCACCTTGAGGATGCAGTCCGGTACCGGAACCAGCAAGCCGCCGGGCTACCCTGGGAGCGCCACGGTGCAGGTCGTGAGGAAGCCGCCACGGACGTTGTAGACCGTCGTCACCGAGAGCCGCTTCGCCTTGAGCACCCGCTGCAGGTCCTCGGCGAAGCGTGCCGTCGCGTGCTCCTGGAAGATCCCCACGTTGCGATAGCTCATCATGTAGTACTTGAGGCTCTTGAGTTCGATGCAGGCATCGCTCGGGACGTACTCGAGCGTCAGCTTCGCAATGTCGGGAAGTCCGCTGAACGGGCACACCGCCGAGAACTCGTCCGTGGTGGTCACGATCTGTTGATCGGGCCCCTGGTACGGGAAGGTCTCGAGGACCGCCACGTCGATGGCTTCGGGTCCCGTGAATGAAATGGTGCGGCCTTCGGCGGTCGCCATGCGTTGCTCCGGAAGTGAAGTGTCCAGCCGGAAATCTAGTCGGCGTCCCCGGCGCCATCGGCGCGGCGAGGGTCGGGGCGGCCCACGAGGCGGGCCGCCTGCATCGCCTCGAAGCCGAAGCGTGCCCGCACCGCGTCCACGGCGCGCGAGACCTCGCGTGCCTTGCCGCGCGCCTCCGGTTCGAAGAGGTCCGGTGCCTCGGCCTGGCCAAGGGCGGTCGCGGCGATGCCGAGCAGGCGCACTGCCTGCCGCTTGCTGCGCGCGGCCGCGAGTGCCGGCGCGAGGAGCCGCCGGGCGGCCGCCATCAACTCGGCGTCGAGCGCGGTCGGGGAGGTCAGCGTGGTGCGTCGCGTGACCGTCGTGAAGTCGGAGTGCCGCAGCTTGAGCACGACGGCACCCGCCTGCAGTCCTTCGTCCCGCAGCTGCCCGGCGACGCGCGCCGTGAGGAGATGCAGCATGCGGTCGAGGGCCGCGCCGTCGGTGACGTCGCGCGGGAACGTCGTCTCGCGCGAGACCGACTTCGGCGGGCCCGAGGCGCGCACGATGCTGCCACCGGCGCCATCGGCGCGTCGCTTGAGCGCGATGGCCTCCTCGCGGCCGAGGAGCGCGCCGAGGTCGTCGACGGCCATGGCCTGCACCTGCGCCACGTCGTTGAGGCCGCGCGCCGCCAGGCGGTCCGCGGTCTTGGGGCCAATCCCCGGCAGTGCCTTGAGTGGCAGGCCCGCCAGAAAACCGCGCTCCCATCCGCTGCGCACCTCGCAGATCCCGCGGGGCTTGGCATAGTCCGAGGCGAGCTTCGCCAGCATCCGGTTCGGCCCGATGCCGATCGAACAGTCGAGGTCGGCGCTCTGGCGCACGTCGTGGCGGATCTGCGTGGCCACGTCGAGCAGCGAGACGGGATGCAGCAGGTCAGTGCCGCTGAAATCGAGGTAGCCCTCGTCCATGCCGGTCATCACGACCAGTGGCGCATGACGATCCAGCACGGCGCGCACCGCGCGCGACGCCTCCTTGTACCACGCGAACTCCCCTTTCACGAACGTGGCGCCGGGGCAGCGCCGCGCGGCCTCGGCGATCGGCATGCCGCTCCGCACCCCGAACGCGCGCGCCCCATACGAGGCCGATTGCACCACGCCGCGCGACTGCCGCCGGCCGCCGACGATGAGCAGGTCGACGCCCTCGAGGGCGGGGTCGTGGCGGCGGCAGACCTCGACGAAGAAGGCGTCGAGATCGCAATGCAGGATCCGGGTGGACATCCCCTAGATTCTAGCCGTCCCGCACCACTGGAGTCGTGATGAAGATCGGATTCGCCGGCCTGGGGGCCATCGGTACCCCCATGGCCGACCGCTGCGCCGCCCGCGAGGGGCTCGTCGTCTGGAACCGGACGCCGGCCAAGGCGGAGGCCTTTGCGGCCGACCACCCGGGCGTCTCCGTGGCCCGCACCCCGCGCGAAGTGGCGGCCGGGATGGACGCGGTGATCACCTGTCTGCCGACCTCGGGGGACGTGGCGGCACTGCTGGAGGGGCCGGAGGGGCTCCTCGCCGGCCTCGCCGAGGGGGCGATCCTGGTCGACTGCACTTCCGGCGATCCGGCCACCTCGCGCGTCATCGCGGCGCGCCTTGCCGAGCGGGGCATCGCCTTCGTGGACGCCCCGGTGAGCGGCGGCCCGCCACTCGCGGCGAAGGGGCGTTGACCATCATGTGCGGCGGCACGGCGGAGGATGTCGCGCGGGCCGAGGAGGTCGTCGCGCCGTTCGCGGGGAAGGTCGTGCACCTCGGACCGGTGGGCGCCGGACATGCGATGAAGGCCGTGAACAACGCGCTGCTTGCGGTGCACATCCTCGCGCTCGGCGAAGGGATGGTCACGCTCGCCAAGGCAGGGATCGATCCGCGCGCGGCGATCGATGTCCTCAATGCGTCGAGTGGCCGGTCGATGGTGAGTGAGGTCCTGATTCCCGAGCGGGTGCTCACCGGGCTCTACCCGCAGCTCTTCCGACTCGCGCTGCTCGAGAAGGACATCGGCATCGCCGAGGCGCTGGCGCGCGAGGTGGGCGTGGCGGCCCCGGTCCTCGCGTCCGTGCGCGAGGAGTACCGTGGTCTGCGGGCCTCGCTGGGCGAGCAGGCCGACTACCTCGACCCGATCCGTGCGGCCGAAGCGGCGGCCGGCGTGCTGCTCCGCGGATGACCGACCAGCTGCAGGGCGAGCCACCGGTGCTGGTGCTGGTCGCGATCCAGGATCTGGTGAACCTCGCGTCATGCATTCGCATCGCGAAGAACTTCGGCGTGATGGACGTGCGGCTGGTCCAACCCGAGTGCCCGATCGATCACTATCGCATCGAAGGCGTCGCGCACAACACCGCCGACCTGCTCGACCGGATGACCATTCATGATTCGCTCGACGAGGCGTTCGCCGACCTGACCCACGTCGTGGCGCTCACGGGCCGCGAGCGCACCGCCAAACGGACCACGCTGCGCCCGCGCGAGGCGGCGGCCGAGCTGGTGGAGCGGTCGCGGGTCGGCCGGGTCGGCATTCTCGCGGGGCGCGAGGCGCACGGGCTCCAGAACGAGGAGCTCGATCGCTGCGCACAGCTGGTCACCATCTCGGCGAACCCCGACTATTCGTCGCTGAACCTGGCGCAGGCGTGGGCGGTGATGGCCCACGAGCTCTGGGTGGCGCGCGGGGGCGACACGATTCCGCTGAAGGCGCCGCGTCACGCGGCCGGGCCGGCGACGCACGAACAGATGGAGGCGCTCTTTCACGACTGGGAGGGAGCCCTGACGGCGATCCAGTTCTTCAAGAAGCGCGATCCGGAGCTGGTGATGCGCGGCTTCCGGGAACTGATCTACCGGGCCGATCCGGATGGCCGGGAGGCCACCCTCCTCCGGGCCATCGGCCTCGAGGTCGGCCACTACATGCGCCGGGCGGGGCTGCTGCCGCCCCGGGAGCGCGACGCGCCGAGGGGAACCCCGGCCGAGGCGGCGGGTACCGCCGGCGATCCCCCTCCTTCGGCGGACCGACCGTAGTTGAACGGAGGGGGGTCCTCCGCTAACTTTGCGCCCGGCAGAGGGGGTCGCAGGCGACCCCTTCTTACTGCAGGACCTCGATCGTGAAATCTTTCACAAAGTCGGATCCTCTTCGGCGGTCAGCGACTATGCGCAAGCGGTTCTTCCGTGGACTCGGTGCGGCGGTGGTGATGACGGGCGCCATGGCGCTCCTCTCGCCGCTCGGCGCCCAGAAGGCGGCCCCCCCCACCATCGCGGCCCTCACGGCCTCCGACTCGGCGGGATTCAAGGGCCCCAAGCAACCGATCCTCTTCCGACACGACGTGCATGCCGGCATGCTGAAGATGCAATGCCAGTATTGCCACTACTCGGCCAACGTCTCGTCCGAGCCTGGCATTCCGAGCATGCAGACCTTGCATGGGGTGTCATGCGGCGGTCGCCGGCAAGACCAAGGAGAACAAGGTCGAGATCCAGAAGCTCAGGGACGCCTGGAGCAAGAAGCTTCCGGTCGAGTGGACCCGGGTGCACGAGCTGGCCCGCCACGTCCACTTCCCCCACCAGCGCCACATCAAGGCGCTCGGCGCGAATGCCTGCGCCACTTGCCACGGCAACGTCGCGCGCATGCCGCAGGTCTACAAGGTCAACAACGTGAACAACATGGGCTTCTGCATCAGCTGTCACATCGAGCGGAAGGTTTCGCGCGATTGCACCGTGTGCCACTACTGATATGACGACGCGACTGCCTGACCAGGGAGCGGCGATGGCCGACGAACAGGGAACCACCGGGGTCGACCGGCGACAGTTCCTCAAGGTGCTTGGTGTGACCGGCGCGGGAACGGCGGCCCTCTCGGGTTGCTCGACCGACCGGGTGGCCAAGCTGGTGCCGTACCTCGTCCAGTCGGAGCAGCAGGTGCCCGGCGTGGCGACGTGGTATGCCAGCACGTGCACCGAGTGCGCGACGGGATGCGGCCTGCACGTGAAGACGCGCGAGGCACGCCCCATCAAGCTCGAGGGGAATCCGGAGCACCCCGTGAACGCGGGGACGCTCTGCAGCCGCGGCCAGGCCGGGTTGCAGGCGCTCTACAATCCCGATCGTCTCGGCGCCCCGATGGCGCGGAACGCCGCCGGCGGCTTCGACGAGATCACCTGGGATGACGCGATCGCCCGTCTCGCCGCCAAGGTGGCTGCGGCGCCGGGCAAGGTGGCCGTCCTCAACGGGTATGGTCCGTCCACGTTCACCGGTCTGGTGCGCGACTGGGTCACCGCCATTGGCGGCCAGGTGGTGCAGTGGGAACCGTTCGCGCGCGAAGCGGAGCGCAAGGCCAATGAGCGGAGCTTCGGCCGCACCGACCTGCCAAGCTACGAGTTTGGCGCCGCCAAGCACATCCTGTCGTTCGGCGCCGACTTCCTCGAGACCTGGGGCCCGGTGGTCGAGCAGCAGCGAGGCTTCGCCACCTCGCACGGCATGCACGACGGCACCATGTCGAAGCACGTCTTCGTTGGCCCTCGGATGTCGCTGACCGGCGCCAATGCGGACGAGTACGTCCAGGTCGCGCCGGGACAGGAGACGTTGGTTGCCCTCGGGATCGCGCAGCTGGTCGCCGCCAAGCGCGGCCATCCGCTCGCCGGGTCGTTGTCGGCCTACACGCCCGCCATGGTGGCCAAGGAGACGGGCGTTGCCGAGGCGCAGCTCGCCGCGATCGCCGAGGCGTTTGCGGCGGCCCAGCCGTCGCTCGCGGTCGCCGGTGGTATCGCCGCGCAGCACCGCGGCGCGATCGACCTGTGCGCCGCCGTCAACACGCTGAACCTGGTGGCTGGCAATCTCGGCAAGACCGTCGTCTTCGGCGCCGAGCCGGCGACGAACGACGGCTATGCCGGTGTGACCGGGCTCTTTGACGCGATCGACAAGGGCCAGGTCGGCGTGCTGCTGGTGCACGAGGCCAACCCGCTCTACGCCCTGCCGAAGAGCGGCAAGTTCACCGAGCGCTTCGCGAAGGCGGGCTTCAAGGTCTCGACCGCGCAGGTGCTCGACGAGACCGCCGCGGCGTGCGACCTGATCATCCCGAACCTGCACGCGCTGGAGCGGTGGGACGACCTCCGGCCGCGCGCCGGCGTCACCGGGCTGCTGCAGCCAGTCACCGAGCCGGTGTTCGCTGCGAAGCACACCGGCGACGTCCTCCTCGCCGTGGCCAAGAAGGTCGCCGGTCCGATGGCCGCCTTCACCGCGCCGAACTTCGAGACCTACCTGAAGAGCGCGTGGGCTCCGAACCTCGTGGGCGATGCCGACGAGGCCTGGCGCATGGCGCTCGGCAGCGGCGGTGTCTATGCGGCGGCCCCGGCGACGGCACAGCCGACCACGGTCAGCGCCGGTGCGCCGAGCTGGAAGGCGCCGACGTTCGACGGTGACGGCGCCTACACGCTGCTGCCCTACGCCTCGTCGATGTACTACGACGGCCGTGGCGCCAACAAGCCGTGGCTGCTCGAGAATCCCGACCCGATGACCAAGATCACCTGGCAGAGCTGGGTCGAGGTTCACCCCGACACCGCCAAGGCGATCGACGTGCGCGAGGGTGAGTTCCTCGAACTGACGTCGCCGCACGGCAGCGTGCGCGCGCAGGTCTACGTCTTCCCGGGCGTGCACCCGAACGTGCTCGCGATGCCGCTCGGTCTCGGGCACACCGAGTACGGCCGCTACGCCAAGGGTCGCGGCGCCAATCCGCTCGACCTCCTCGGCGCCGCCGACGGCCAGGGCTTCCTCCCGTACGTCGCCACCAAGGTCTCGGTGAAGACCACCGGCGACTACCGGAAGGTCTCCAAGACGGAAGGGACCACGCGCCAGCTCGGCCGTGGCATCATCGAGGCGATGCCGCTCGCGTACGCCGCCAAGGGGATGACGCCGAAGGAGGCGTACAGCGCCGCGGGACATGCCGAGCACGAGATCAACACGCCGAAGGAAACCGAGGCGATCGACGGCTGGTACGAGGCCCAGAAGGAGCGCTGGAAGCTCGGCAATTACGCCGACGATGCCACCCCGAAGTGGGGCATGGCGGTCGACCTGTCGCGCTGCACCGGCTGCTCGGCCTGCGTCACGGCGTGCTACGCCGAGAACAACATTCCGACCGTCGGCGAGGAGCAGATCTTCAAGGGTCGCGAGATGAGCTGGATGCGCATCGAGCGGTACTGGGAGGGCGGCACCGACGGTGAGAAGCTCGAGGCGCGCTTCGCCCCGGTCATGTGCCAGCACTGCGACAACGCGCCGTGCGAGCCGGTCTGCCCGGTCTATGCCGCGTACCACACGCCGGACGGCCTCAACGGCCAGGTCTACAACCGCTGCGTCGGGACGCGCTACTGCAGCAACAACTGCCCGTTCAAGGTTCGCTACTTCAACTGGCTCAAGTACAACGAGACCGCCTGGCCGGCGCCGCTCAACCTCCAGCTCAATCCCGAGGTGACGACGCGTGCCCGTGGCGTGATGGAGAAGTGCACCTTCTGCGTCCAGCGCATCCGCGACAAGCAGAACATCGCGAGGCTCGAGGATCGCGCGGTGCGCGACGGCGAGATCCAGCCGGCCTGCGTCCAGGGCTGCCCGTCGGGCGCCATGACCTTCGGCAACGTGAAGGACCCGGAGGCCGCGGTGGTCAAGGCGAAGCGCGATCCGCGCGGCTACACCATGCTCGAGGAAACCAATGTGCGGCCTGCGGTGACGTACCTGGCCAAGGTGCTGCATGCGGAGCCCGTGACCCACGCACCGGCCGCCGCCGGGGAGGGCCACTGAGATGGCCGTGATCGCGCACGATCCGTCCCGGCCGACCCAGACGCACGGTGAAGTCACCCGTGACGTCCTGGCGACCATCACGTCGAAGCCGACGAAGGGCTACTACATCCTGCTCGGCACGATGGCGTTCCTTACCGCGGTGCTCCTCGGCACGGTGACGATGCTGCTGAAGGAGGGGCTCGGCCTCGCCGGCTACGCCCCGCCGATCATGTGGTCGGTGTACATCACCACCTTCGTCTTCTGGGTCGGCATCGGCCACGCCGGCACGCTGATCTCGGCGATTCTCTTCCTCTTCCGGTCGCCGTGGCGCACGGCGGTGTACCGGGCGACGGAAGCGATGACGGTGTTCGCCGTCATGACCGCCGCGCTCTTCCCGATCATCCACATCGGCCGGCAGTGGATCTTCTACTGGCTGATTCCGTACCCGAACGCGCGCTACCTCTGGCCGAACTTCAAGTCGCCGCTGCTCTGGGACGTCTTCGCGATCTCGACCTACCTCACGGTGTCGTCGACCTTCCTCATGGTCGGCCTCGTGCCGGACATCGCGGCGGTGCGCGACCACGTCAGCGGCTGGCGCAAGAAGCTCTACGGCGCGCTCTCGCTCGGCTGGACCGGCGCGGACTCGCAGTGGCGCCACTACAGCCGCGCCTACCTGTACCTCGCCGCCCTCGCGACGCCGCTGGTGCTCTCGGTGCACTCGGTCGTTTCGTGGGACTTCGCCGTTTCGATCGTGCCGGGCTGGCACGGGACGATCTTCGCCCCGTACTTCGTCGCCGGCGCGATCTACTCGGGCATCGGCATGGTGCTGACGCTGATGATCCCGCTCCGCAAGGTGCTCAAGGTCGAGCACATGATCACCGACTACCACTTCGACAATCTCTCGAAGCTGACGCTGTTCACCGGCACCATCCTCTTCTACGCCTACGGGATGGAGTACTTCGTCGCCTGGTACTCGGGCAGCACCTTCGAGCAGACCACCTTCTGGCGTCGCGCGTTCGGACCGGCCTGGTGGGCGGGATGGGCGATGATCATCTGCAACGCCTTCGTCTCGCAGCTGCTCTGGTTCAAGAAGATCCGGACCAACCTGACCTCGTTGTTCATCATCTCGATCTTCATCAACCTCGGGATGTGGTTCGAGCGCTACGTGATCGTCACGTCGTCGCTGGCGAATGACTATGTCCCGTACGCCTGGGGCCAGATCAACCCGACCTGGGCCGACTGGCTCGTCCTGCTCGGCTCGTTCGGCTGGTTCGGGCTCTGGTTCACGCTGTTCTACAAGAACTTCCCCATCGTGGCGATCCAGGAGATCAAGGAAATGATCCCGATGCCCCGCCGGAAGGCGTCCAGCCATGGGGGGGCGCACTGATGGCTGCCTCCGTGCCGGGCGTGCTGGCCCACTTTGCCCATGTTGATGCCGCCGCGGACGCGATCCGCGAGTTGAAGGCGACGGGGCACAAGGACCTGACCGTCTACTGTGCCGCGCACAACCACGAGCTCGAGGCTGCCGTCGGCGACCCGATCTCGCCGGTTCGCCTCTGGACGCTCTTCGCCGGCCTGACCGGCTGCGCTGCCGGCTTCTCGCTGGCGATCTGGATGTCGAGCGATTGGCCGCTCCTGGTCGGCGGCAAGCCGATCACGGCGATCCCGTCGTTCGTCGTCATCGGCTTCGAGCTGACGATTCTCTTCGGCTCCCTGGCCACCGTCCTCGGCGTGATCATCCTCTCCGCGATGAAGTCGCTCAAGGGTCGGCCGTATCATCCGAAGTTCAGCGACGACCACATCGGCGTCTTCGTTCCGTGCCGAGCCGATCAGGCCGCGGCGGTCGAGCAGCTCCTGACGGGGCATGGCTCCGTGGAGGTCACCCGTGATGCGTAAGGTCCTCCTCGCCGCCGTCCTCCTGGGGACGGGTGGTTGCAACTGGTGGTACAACGAGGTGCCGTCGCCGGACCAGCTGATGCACAAGGTGCCCTGGTTCGACCACATGATCCTCTCGAAGGGCGTCCATCCGTATCAGCGGACCGACATCCCGCGGAATGTTCCGGCGGGGATCGTCCCGGTCGGCGGTGGCGAGCGTGACTACCGCGTTGGCGATCCCACGGCGGCGTTCCCGCAGTACGGGTTCGACACCGTCGTCGCCAATCGGCAGGTCCGCCCGACCACCCCGCCCCTTCCGGGCGCGCGAAGCGGCAAGGAAGTCTACGAGATTTACTGCCAGACCTGTCACGGCCCGACGGGCGTCGGCGACGGCCCGGTCGGCGTGTATGTCGCCGCGTTTTCGCTGCTGACACCGGCCGCGCGCGGCTGGTCCGATGGCTACCTCTACAGCATCATCCGCTACGGCCGTGGCGTCATGCCGCAGTACGGCGACAAGATCGTCCGCCGCGATGAGCGCTGGGCCGTGGTCGATTACGTGCGTTCGCTGCAGGCGGCCTCGCCGCTGCCGGCCGCCCCTGCCGGAGGGACCAAGTAATGGCCGCCGATCTGATGGCGATCCGCGACCGGTTGGTCGAGAAGAGCCTTACCGCTGACTACAAGAATTTCACGATGATCGGCGCCGGCCTGGCCGTCGTCGGGCTCGCGCTCTTCGTGATGGCGCTGATGGGCGAGGGGTCGCACCGCGCCTGGCAGACGTTCCACGTGAACTGGGTCTTCTGGACCGGCCTCACCGGCGGCTCGATCGCGATCACCGCCGTCCACAAGATCGCCAATGCCAAGTGGTCGGGTGTCATCATCCGCCTCTCGCAGGCGATGTCGGCGATGATCCCCGTGTCGCTCATCGGCGCCGTCCTCGTGCTGACGCTGGGCTACCACGACATCTACGGCCACATGGCCGAGGAGCTTGGTGGGCTGTCGCACGGCAAGGCGCTCTGGCTCTCGCGGCCGTGGATGGCGGTCCGCCTCGTCGGCGGGCTCGCGCTGCTCTACTGGATCGGCATTCGCCTCATCCGCACCGACATCCTCGCCGACCTGGCGCTGATGAAGGGGAAGGCCGGGGCGCGTCAGGCGAAGTATGACGCGATGCTGCAGGGCTACGACGAGGCGAAGAACCACACCAGCACCTACAAGCTGGCGCCGATCTACGCCGCGACCTACGCGATGGTCTTCACGATGGTCGCCTTCGACGCGATCATGGCGCTCCAGCCGCACTGGTTCTCGAACCTGCTCGGCGGCTGGTACTTCATGGGGTCGTTCCTCGGCGGCCACATGCTGCTGGCGCTCCTCATGCTGCACTCGCGCAAGGCCGTCGGCCTCGACGAGTTCATCTCGGCCAAGCAGCGCCACGACCTCGGCAAGCTCTGCTTCGGCTTCACCGTCTTCTGGACCTACCTGATGTGGGCCCAGTTCCTGGTGATCTGGTACGGCAACCTCCCCGAAGAGACCGGCTTCGTCTTCGCGCGCCTCTGGGGACCCTGGCGCCCGGTCGGCACCGCGGTCTTCCTCGGGATGTTCGTGATTCCGTTCACCGGCCTGCTCGGCGTCGGTCCCAAGAAGATGCCGCTCACCATGGGCCTCTTCGCCACGATCTCGCTCTGCGCCCTCTGGCTCGAGCGCTACCTGATGGTGATGCCGTCGGTCACCCTCGAGTCGGGCCCGGTCTTCGGTCTCCCCGAACTCGGCCCGGTCCTGCTCTTCCTCGGCCTCTTCTTCCTCTGCTACGGCTGGTTCGCGAAGACGTATCCGATGGTGAGTCCGCGGTTGGCGATGATCACGCTGGAGAAGGAGCAGGGGCACTAGTCGTTAGTCGTTAGTCATTGGACGTGACGAAGGCCTGCTTCCTAGCAAGGGAGCAGGCCTTCGCTGTTCTCTGTCCTAACGACTAACGACTGACGGCTAACGACTACTCCAGCCTCAACTTCGCCGTCAACGCATCCACCGAATCCTTCGGGAGCGAGGCGGAGATCGTCACCAGCCGGAGCGTGCGGGTCGTCGACTCGCCGCTGGTGACGTAATCCGGCTTGGTCCGAAGCGCGACCGAGGAGGAGAGGCCGGACGCTTCCACGGCTGCGTGCACCGGCTCCACGCGATCCTCGGGGCCTTCGATGACCCAGACCGCCCGACCATCCGGCAACCGCTGCTTCACGAAGAACGTCGGCCGGATCCCGACCCCGTTCCGCTGCAGCCGAACGCCGGTCACCGGGAGGCCTTCGAGGCGGGCGAGTGAACCACCGGCGGCGGTCAGCGCCTCGTCCCAGCTGATCGCCTCCCAGCTGATGGCAGGGTCGACGTCCGCAACCGGTGCGAGCTCAACCACTCCCCGGCTGGCCGCGGCGGGACGGACCATTTGCGGCCGCAGCGTGCCCTCGATGGCGAGTCGCGCACTCCGCGACTGGGTCGCGGTCTCCTGCAGCGCCGCGTTCTCGAGGAAGGACGCGTGCATTGCCGGCGCCACGAACGCCATCGTGGAGAGGCGCGGCGTCGGGAGCGTGAGGGTCGCGGGCTGATTCGCGAGCCAGCCACCGAGCATCAACACGCCCACCGCCGCCGCGATCCCAGACTGCCGGCGCCGCGAGGTGTGCTGGACCATCGGCGGCGCCCGGCGGTGGCCCAGTGGGGCAGCGAAGGCGAGAATGGCGGTCGCGCGGTCACGCGTCGCCACGGCCTCGGAGTGTGCCGCACGGCAGATCAGGCATCCAAGCAGATGTTCCGCGATCTCGGCTGACTGCACCTTGGAGAGGGCACCGTCGAGCCAGGCGTGGAACTCCTCCTCAGGCACGTGCGGACGAGCGCACCTGCTCATCGGACTCCTCCAGCATGTCGTGGGCAGCGACCAGGCGCTTGCGGGCGCGGGCGAGCGTCGTGCCCACGGCGCCAACGGCCAACCCGGTCTGTTCGGCAATTTCAGGATAGGACAACCCGGCGTCCCACAACAAGAGGACCTCGCGGTCTCGCGGCGAGAGCGTGGCCAAGGCGCGCTGCACTTCGGCCTGCTGCGCCTCGGAATCCATCCGCTCCTCGACTTCCTTGCCCACCGACGGCGAGGCGATCGGTTCGTGCGTCAGCAGCACCAGATGCTTGCGGCGGCGAATCGCTGAGCGAGCCTCGTCGCGCGCGATATTGGCGGCGACGGCGAAGACCCAGGAACGCGGCTTTTCGGGCTGGTGGTGCAGGGCGCGCATGAAGACTTCCTGCGCAAGGTCTTCGGCACGATCGGCATCCCACACCTTGCGGTACAGGAAGCGGACGACGGAGTCATAGGTGGTTCGGTAGAGACCTTCGAGATCGAATGCCATTGGTCCTCCAGGAGGCGGGTGACGCCACATAGAAGACGCACACCGTGCGCCAGCTTGCACACATCCACACAAACCATTGTACTGCAACGACTTAGAGTGATACTCGACGGCTCCGGAAGGCGCACCCGGGATGGAGACCTGTCCTCTTTTTAGGCCAGTGTGAACACATTAGCGGTTTGGCAGGTCGGCCGTCGGCCCGGAGCCTGCCGTGCAGGTCGCAATGTAGCCCATCCTCGAGAAGATAGGTGCAGGCCGAGATGATCTCCGCATTCAGGAGGAGCTCGTCTTCCCGCTCGACCTTGCAGAGGTAGGGTGACTTCCGGTTCCGAAGGAGCGATTCCAGCTTCGGCTGTTTCGGTGTGCAGCGAATGTCGACCTGCAGGTCGCGGCAGCACGCCGCCTTGCGGGTGTGATCGGCGGTGCGGCAGGGCGCCGACGCACAGGGATTGGCGTCCGGCGCCAGGTCGTGCTCCAGGACGGGGAGCATCCGGGGTGGCGCCTTGAGGGTGCGCGTCACCAGACGATGATGGTCCACGACTTTGAACTGGTCGCCCCCGAGGCGGCGCGGCGCAGGGGGCCGCTTCGGGGTCGGCACTTTTCCGGTGTAGCCGTAGCCGCCGCAGCGCACGGTGCCGTTCTCCAGCTGTTCCAGATGGCGACAAGGGACGTGCACCTCGGCGTCAACCCAGAGTTCCTCGTCGTCCTCGAACGTCTTGCCGAAGTCGATCCGTTGGGTGTGACCGAAAAGCCACGTCGCGTCGTGGTCCTCATCCCCTTCGATCGCCGCCACCCGGATGGTGAGTTTCAGCGCCCGGCAGTGCCGGCCGAGCGAGCTACAGGGGGGGAGCGACATGTCGGTCCGGGGCGAGAGGTGCGGGGGTGTTCCTGACGGGCCGGAAACTAGCGACGGCGGCCAGAATCGCCAGCGCCGGACTCCCCTTGCCTAGAGGAACACGGGCGATGGCGTTATCCTTCCGCCTTCCCGTGATCCTGGTGGCCGGGAGCCGGCGCTGCCGGGGGGCAGCATCGACGCACACATCACACACCAGGGATGAGGCAAGACGAACAATGCGCGTTCCTGCGATGATTGCTGCAGTGGCCCTGGTGCTCGCGGCCTGCGGTGGAGAGAAGAAGGAAGGGGCGGAGTCGACCGAGACTCCGGAAGCGACCGCACCGACGACGGCGGCCGTGACGGGCACCACCCACGTGGTGGAGATGATCCAGGACGGCACGACGTTCAAGTTCTCGCCGGCCGAGCTCACCATCAAGGCGGGCGATGCCGTGACGTTCAAGAGCGTCTCGGGCGGCCTGCACAACGTCCAGTTCCATGCCGACAGCATCCCGGCTGGCGCCGCGGCGGTCATCGATGCGGCGATCCTGAACAAGCAGGGCCCGCTGGCGTCGGCGCTGTTGAACACGGGCGAAGAGATCACGATCAATTTCGCCGGCGCGCCGGTGGGTGACTACCGGTTCACCTGCCTGCCGCACATGGCGATGGGCATGCACGGCAAGATCACCGTCCAGTAAGCCGGACGTTGGTTGCACCATCTTCGCGGGGGCGTCCATCGGACGCCCCCGCGTTGCGTTGCCCCCAGGCCATCACCAACGGAACGCTCACACCAAGCAGCACGCCCGCCGCGCTGTCGACGACGTAGTGCATCTGGCAGTAGACCACGCCGACGGCCAGCAACGCGGTGGGCACTGCCATCGCCATGCCGAGACGGCGCGAGCCGAGCCAGGCACCGACGGTGGCGGCAACGGTCGCGGCAACATGCGACGAGGGAAACGCGGCACCGAACGCGCTCCCCCGGGCGAGCGTGGCATAGACAAGCCGCGCCGCCTCGTTGTCGACGAAGGCACCGGTTGGCCGCGCAAACTCGTAGTAGGGTCCCGCCACCGGTAGCAGCAGGTAGGTGACGTAGCAGAGCAGAAAGGTCGCGATCAGTCCGTCGAGATAGCGCTCGAGTGCCGCGGGGCGGCGCTGGGCCAGGAAGACGATGACCGGCAACGGGACCAGGATGTAGTAGGAGAAGTAGACGCCGTGCAGCAGCGTGGACCAGAACGCGCTCGGCGCCGCGCGCCACCAATCACGACTCGGCTGACTGTGGAAGAGCCATGCATCGGCGGCCTGCAGTGGCGCGTCCCATGTGGTGGCGGCGCCGAAACCGTTCATGACATCGATCGCGGAATAGAGACCGGCCAGCAGCACCACCGGATAGCTCGCGCCCAGGACGCGCCCCACGACACTGTTGGAGGCGCGGGTGATCAGCCAGGAGAGGAGCGGGAGGCCGAGGTGCGCTCCGATGATCCACGGTACGCCGCGCTGCGTCAGCCGGGTGGCGCCGAGTGCGGCGACGACGAGACCGTAGCTCGCCACCATCACGTCGACGCGCCGCCACGGCCACGCCGCCGTCAGAGCCAGCCTGCCTGGCGATACCAGTCGTGGGTATGGGCGAGTCCGGTGGCGGCATCGAAGCGTGGCTGCCAGCCGGTGGCTGCGATGAACGGAGCGGCGTCGCCGGTCCAGGCGGCCTGGAAGAACTCGTTCGCCTTGTCGGCGCGGAGGATGGTCTTGCGACGGAGGGCCGCGGCCCAGGCTCCGGTGGCCGTGAGCGCCATGCGAGCTGCCCACTCGGGAATCGGCAGCAGGGTCACGCTGCGGCCCATACTGCGGCCGATCTCGCGCACCAGCTCGGCCGAGGAGAGCAATTGCGGGTGATTGACGTAATAGGTCTGGCCGAGGACGGCCTCGCCGGCCGTGCCGGCGAGCACGATCGCGTCGGCGAGGTCCTCGACATGCACGACGGACACCTCCATCGAACCGTCACCAAAGACCGGGGCGATGCCGAGGCGCGCCGCCTTGAAGACGGTGATGAGATTGTCGCGATCGCGCGGGCCGTAGACCGTCGGCGGGCGCAGGATCACCCACGGCAGGTCGGCGCCGCGCAACACCAATTCCGAGGCGAGCTTGCTGCGCCCGTACATGGTGACCGGGGCGTCGAGTCCGTCGGCGCCCTTGGGACGCCCACGCGCAGCCGGCCCACCCGCGGCCATCGAACTGACCAGCACGATCCGCGCGGTCCCGCCATCGGCCCGCGCGGCGTGCACCACATTGGCGGTGCCGTCGCGATTGGCGAGGAGGAATTCGGCCTCGTCGACGGCGCCGGTGAGCGCCGCCACGTGATAGATGACGTCCTGCGCCGCCGAGGCTTCGGCCAGCGCCGGCTTGTCGCCCAGATCACCGCGCACGAGTCGAACACCGCGGGCCGCCAGATCGGCGGCCTTCGCGGGCGAGCGAATCAGCGCGGTGACGGTGTCCCCGCGCGCCAGCAGGCGGTCGACCAGGTGCCCACCCACGAAGCCGGTGGCGCCGGTGACCAGCGCCCTCATGTGATGGGGCGGTCGAGCAGCCGGTAGGTCTTGTACGGCGTGAAGCCGGTCTTGGTCAGGCCCTGGATGATCGCCGCGTTGTCCTCGAGCAGCCATCCGGCCTCGCCCCAGCCGATGCCGATCTCGGCCGCCTTGCTCCAGATCCAGTGATAGAGTGCCGAATCGATGCCCTTGCCGCGCCACTCGGGGAGGACGCCGAGCAGGAGGATGCGCGCCCGGGTGATCTGCTTCGTCTTGAGCTTCCACAGCATCGTCAGCGAGGCGGGGAACATCCCGCCCGAGTGATTGCCGTGCAACACTTCATTCAGGTCAGGCATGGCAAGCCCAAAGGCGATCGGCTTGCCGTCCTTCTCGATGAACGGGACCAGGTTCGGGATCACCACCGGCTTGAAGCCGTCCGCCAGGGCGTCGATCTCGGCGTCGGTCATCGGGACGAAGCCCCAGTTGCTCTCCCAGCAGGCATTGTAGAGCACCTTGACCAGCTCGACTTCCTTCTGGAAGTGCTTCATGTCGAGCGCCCGGATGGTGAGGCCGTACCGCTTGGTGAGCAGCGCCACGGCGCGGGCGGTGCGCTCGGGCGGCTCCAGCGGATTCTCGAGGGAGCCGGCCTGCAGGCAGATCAGGTCCTTGGCCTTCGCGAAGCCCGCCGTCTCGAGCAGCGTGAGATAGTACGGCGGATTGTGCGGCATCATCAACGTGTTCGGCGTGTCGAAGCCGTCGATCAAGAGGCCGCACTCATCGTTGACGGAGAAGGACGCCGGCCCGCGCAAGGTGTCGAGCCCTCGCGACTGCACCCAGGCCGCTGCGGCGTCGAGCAACGGGGCCGCCACGGTGAAGTCGTTGATGCACTCGAAGAAGCCGAAGAAGCCGACCTGGTCGTGGTGGACCTCGTTGTGCAGCCGGTTGTGAATGGCCGCGATGCGCCCGACCACTTCGCCACCGCGCTCGGCCAGATAGTACTCGGCCTCCGCGTGGGCGAAGAAGGGATTCCTGGTGCGATCGAGGAGCTTCTTCACTTCGGCGCGAAACGGCGGGACCCAGTTCGGGTCCCGCCGGTGCAGTCGATAGGGCAGGGCGATGAAGGCGGCGAGGTCCTTGGCGGTCTCGACTCGCCGGATGACCGGCGCGGTGCTCAGATGACCCCCAACTCCTTGCCGATCCGCCCGAAGGCCTCCAGCGCAGTGTCGATCTGGTCCGGCGTGTGGGTCGCCATCACGCTGGTGCGCAGGCGGCACTGCGAGGGCGGCACGGCGGGCGGCACGACCGGGTTGGTGAAGACGCCGGCGTCGTAGAGCTTCCGCCAGAAGACGAAGGTGGTCTCGAGCGGCCCGATGAGCACCGGGATGATCGGCGTGACGGTCTCGCCGATTTCGAAGCCGAGGGCGCGGAAGCCGTCGGCGAGGTGCTTGGCGTTGGCCCACAACGTCGTGCGCCGTTCGGGCTCGTCCTGCAACACCTGCAGCGCGGCGAGCACACCGGCGGTGTTGGCCGGCGGGAGCGAGGCGGTGAAGATGAACGGCCGCGAATGATGCTTGAGGAAATGGATCACCGACTCGTCCGCGGCAACGAAGCCGCCGACCGAGGCCAGCGATTTCGAGAAGGTGCCGGCGATGATGTCGACCTGGTCCTGCATCCCCCAGTGGGCGCCGGTGCCATCGCCGTTCGGACCGATCACGCCGAGGGCGTGGGCGTCGTCCACGACGAGCGCCGCGCCGAAGCGATTGCAGATCTTGCTCAGCCCCGGAATGTCGGCGATGTCGCCTTCCATCGAGTAGACGCCGTCGACAACCACCATCGTCCCCTTGCCGGTCGTGTTGCGCTCGAGCAGGCGGGTGAGGTGATCGAGGTCGCCATGATTGAAGCGCTGCGTGTCGCCGTAGGAGAGCTTGGCGCCATCGACGATGCAGGCATGGTCGAGCTTGTCGAGATAGACGGTTTCGCCGCGACCGAGCAGGCCCGAGATGAGGCCGAGGTTCGCGCCGTAGCCGGTCGAGAAGACCAGGGCCGATTCCTTGCCGAGAAACTTGGCCAGCGCCGCTTCGAGCTGTTCATGCAGGTCGAGGGAACCGTTGAGGAAGCGCGATCCGGTGCAGCCGGCACCGTACCGGTGCAGCGCCTTGGACGCAGCTTCGAGCACCTTCGGGTGGTGGGTCAGCCCCAGGTAGTTGTTCGAGCCGAGCATGATCCGCTTCTGGCCGTCGATGGTGACGACGGTGTCCTCGGATTCCGAAATCGGCTTGAAATAGGGGTAGAGCCCGGCCGCCTGGATCTCGCGCGCCTGGGTAAACTGTCGACACTTGTCGAAGAGCATCACCTGGGCCTCCTGCGTGGGGTGCGTCTCAGTCGCCACGGTTCCTCGCGGAGCTACGGGTGGAACTTCGAGTGGGATGGGGCCTAAGTTGGTCATGGGCCAAGGGGGAAAGCTATGACCGACGGCAGGGCGAGACAAGGCGAAGGACGCCCCGCAGGGGCGGGACGGCGAGGGGGGCTTCGGTCTCTCCTCGGGGCCGGCCTTGCCCTGTTCGCGGCCCTCCCGGTCACTGGGCAATACCCGCGCGCCCGGCCCGGGCAGTTTGAGGTCCGCGGTTTCGACATCGCCCCCGACGGGGCGTGGCGGCGGGTCACGGCGCGAATCGCCGCCACGCGGGCCGCGTTGCTCCGCGACGGCGCGTTGGCGCGCCTGAACGCGGGTGACGCCTCGATGCAGGTCTCGGGTGGCTACTTCGTGCCGGTGATCCCGATGACATTTCCTGGGGTGGCGCAGCCCTTTCCGTCGGCCGACTATCAACAGGTGCTCTTCTCCGCGACCCCGGTGGGGCAGGCGTGGAGTCTCAAGACGTTCTACGGAGCCCAGTCGCGAGGGCGGATCACCCTCGACGGCTCGGTCTTCGACTGGGTCACGCTGGACAGTGCCGCCGCGTACTACGAGGACGGCTGCAACGGCATCGGCGTCAATGGCCCCTGTCCGTCCCGAGTGCGGAGCCGGATGGCCGATCTCCTCCTCGGGGCCCTCGACGCCGTCTCGTTGCGCGGCGACAGCGCCACCGTGTGGAATGCCTACGACAATGATGGCCCCGACGGCCTCCCCAATTCCGGCGACGACGACGGCGTTGTCGACTTCGTCACCTTCCTGCAGGCTCGAGTCGATGGGGCGTGCGGCGGCAGCGGCTTGTGGGCCCATCGCTTCCGCATCTCCGGGTGGAACAGCGGGCAGCCGTACACGACCCGGACCCCGCGGCGCGGCGCGGCGGGTGCGATCATTCCCGGGAGCTTCCTCCGCGTCAACTCCTACACCTTGCAGAGCGCGGTCGGCGGCAACACGGCCTGCACGGCCGGACAGATGATGCCGATCGGCACCGTGGCCCACGAGACCGGCCATGCGTTCGGCCTCCCCGACCTCTACGACACCGATGCGGCTTCGAACACCGAGGGGATCGGCGAATGGGGGCTGATGGGCTCGGGCAATTATGCGCGACCGTGGTCGCCGGCCTCCTTCGAGGCGTGGTCGCTCGCTGAGCTCGGGTGGGTCACGATCGACACCCTCGCGAGTGGCGCCGAGCGCTCGGCGGCGGCGGTGCAGAGCGGGGACACCGTCTACTACGGGGCGACCGCCGACCCCTCGACCTACCTGCTGCTCGAGAATCGGCAGCGGGTCGGCAGCGATACCGCGATGATGAGCCTGGCGTTCAGTCGGATGAAGGGGCCCGGTCTGCTGATCTGGCAAATCGACGCAGCCCGTGTCGCCAACAGTCGCTCCGGCAACACGGTCAACACCGGCGTCGCGCAGGGTGTGGCCCTGGTGCAGGCGGACGGGCTCAATCAGTTGCGCTCCCCGATCACGGGCATCAGGAATCGTGGCGATGCCGGTGATCCCTTTCCGGGGACGACGGCCAATCATGAGTTCGGGCTCGCCACCTCGCCTCAGGCTGCGCGCGCCGATGGCACGCCGCTGCAGGTCCGCGTGGACCGCATCACCACCGAGGCCGGGGGGCGTGTCAGCTTTCGGTACGTCCGGCGCGCACCGACCGTCATCGCGTCGCGCGCGGCTCAGGCGCGCGTGCGCGTCAACGGGGTGGCCAGTCAAACGTATCGCGAGGTCTTTCCTCCTGGAGAGGTGGTGGCCATCACCGCGGACTCCATTCAGGCGAGTCTCGACGGCCGCAGTGCGCTGCGGTGGCTGAGTTGGAGCAACGCCGGGCCACGGACCCAGGTGCTGGTGACGCGGGCCGGACCGCCCGACTCCCTCTTCGCCGATTTTGCCGTGGCGCATCGGGTGCGCGCGGCCGTCAACGGCCCGGGCGTCGTGACCTCCTCGATCACCGGGGTCGTCGGCACCGGCGCTTTCCTCGATGTCGGCGTCGGGCTGCGGCTCGACGCGGTACCCGGGCCGGGGGTCGAATTCCTGGGGTGGCGGGGCGACAGCATCACCCCCGCCGCGTCGATGAACGTCACGCTGCAGCATCCCTATGACCTGACCGCGGATTTCGTCCAGGTCGTCGCCGTCGATCCGACCGCGGCGGTTGCCGCGATCCTTGGCGGACCGGCACTCGCGGCGGACCAGCGCCTCTACCTCGATGTGATCGGCAATCGCAATGGCGGGTACGATGTCGGCGACCTGCTCGCATGGCTGCGGCGCACGGGCCGGCCCCTGCCGACGGCACTCCGTCGCGCGCTCGGCGCGGGGGTACACTGATGCGGCGCCTCCTCGTCGTGACGGTGCTGCTGGCAAGCTGCGGTGGAACAGACGTTCCGCCGCCGACGCCGGGCGAGCTGGCGATTCACCTCACGACGCCGGCGGGCGCGGCCGCCGGGGCGATCGTCCTCACGATCAGTGGTGGGGTCGTGGGCAGTGTCGTGCCCGCCGGTGGCCTCGAGGACGCGATGACCATCGACGCCAGCGGAACCCACTTGCTCCTGCTGGGGGCGGCCAACACCGGCGAGATCGCCGTGCTGCGGATTCCCGATCGCGCACTGTCGAGCCGCTATGTCGTGCGGGTCGAGCAGGTTGCCGATGGGTCGACCTTCGCACTCCTCGACGCCGCGCAATGGGGGGCCACGCTCGTCATCCGTCCCTGATGCGACCAGTCTGCGCTATCTTCGCAGGCATCCCAGCGGCACGGGACCCCCGTCTTCCCCTCATCCTGACAGGTTGCGTCGTGGACCTTCCCTATCGTCCTCGCCGGTTGCGCAATTCGAGCCTGACGACGCTCGGGCGTCGCTGAGCGTGCCACGCATTGCCGTCGTCGGCGCCGGGGCTGCGGGTCTCGTCGCGGCGCGTCGTCTGCAGGAACTTGGCGCCGAGCCGGTGTTGTTCGAGGCCGCGACGCGGGTGGGCGGCTCGATCGAGACGGTGCGGCGCGATGGCTGGATGGCGGAAGCCGGGCCGAACACGGTGATGGAACCGGACCGCGACGTGCGCGCGCTCCTCGACCGCGCCGGTCTCGCCGATCGCGTCGTCCGCCCCGGCGACGCCGTGAAGCGGCGCTACCTCGTGCACGATGGCAGGCCCCAGGTGCTCCCACTCTCGCCCGGCGATCTCGTCGCCACGCCAATCCTCTCCATGTCCGGTCGGCTCCGCATGCTCAAGGAGCCGTTCGTCGCCAAGGGCGGGGACGACCCGGACGAGACGGTGGACGCGTTTGCACGCCGGCGCTTCGGTGACGAGGTCGCCGCCAGACTCTTCGATCCGTTGGTGGCGGGCACCAGTGGCGCCGATCCGACCAAGGTGCTGGTGCGCTTCGCCTTTCCGAAACTCGTGGAGTACGAGCAGAGCGGTGGCTCGGTCCTGAAGGGGGCCGTACGCTCCCGGAGCCAGGCGCGTCGACGCGGCGAGACGCTCGGGGGCGGGCTCTGGTCGTGTCGCCTGGGTCTCGGGGAGGTCACCGAGCAGCTCGCAGCGATGCTCGGTGCTCAGCTGCGGTCCGGCGCGCCCGTCGTGCGCGTCACGGCGCGTGAGATCGGCTACACGGTGCAGACCGCCGACGGCACCTCCACGGACGTTGACGGCGTGATCTTCGCCTGTCCGGCGATGGCCTTCGCCACGCTGTGCCTCGATCTTCCCGGCGGCGAGGCGATCCGGAGCCTGGCGACCATTCCCCATTCGTCCCTGGCCACGGTCTCGCTGGGGTATCCCCGCGAAAGGGTCGCCCACCCCCTCGATGGCTCGGGCCTGCTGGCGCCATCGTGCGAGGGGCGCCGAATCCTGGGCGCGCTCTTCCCGTCGACGCTCTTTCCGGAACGCGTGCCGGTCAACCACGTCCTCCTTACGGCGTTCGCTGGAGGCATGCGTCATCCTCAGGTCGCCGAAATGACCGATGCGAACCTCGTCGATCTGGCCCGGGGGGAGCTGGGGGACCTCCTCGGCGTCACCGGCGAGCCGGCCTTCTGCGAGGTGCGACGATGGCGAGCGGCGCTGCCGATCGCCACGTCCGGGCATGCGGCACGGATCGCGCCGGCCGCCGCCTTGGAAGCGGGCCGATCGGGACTGCTGTTCACCGGTGCTTGGCGTGCCGGCCTGGCCGTGCACGAGGTCATGCTCGGCGGCCTGCGCGCAGCGGAACGGATCGTCGCCGCGCCCTTCTGAGCGGTCAATGCCACGTTGCGGGCCGGACGTTACTTTTCTGGTAGCCCCCACACCATCGCCGTCTCCCTCGCCTCTGGAGTCCGTTGTGACCCGCTTTCGCATAGCCATGCCCCTGCTGGTCCTCGCGGCCACCGCGTGTGCCTCTGGCGCGCCGCCGGTGGCCACTCCGGCCCCTGCCGGCGCTCCGGATGCCAAGATGGTGGCCAAGGCCCACGCCATCCATGATCGGGTCCTGTCGATCGACACCCACGTCGACATCTCGCCGGCGCAGTTCCGCGTGGGGATGCCCAACTACGCGTCCGATCTCCCCGGCCGCCAGCAGGTCGATCTGGTCAAGATGGAGAAGGGCGGCCTCGGCGGGGCGTTCCTGATCGCCTACGTCGGGCAGTCCACCGACCTGACCCCGGCGAGCTTCGCCCGCGCCAACACGCAGGCCCTCGAGAAGTTCGCGGCGGTGCACCGGCTGGTTGATTCGATCGCTCCGACCCGCGCCGCGCTGGCGTTGACCGCTGCCGACGCGCGGCGGATCCACAAGGACGGGAAGAAGGTCATCTTCATCGGCATCGAGAACGGCTTCTCGATCGGCACCGACGTCACCAATGTCGCCAAGTTCCACGCTCTCGGCGGCCGGTACATGTCCCTGGCACACAACGGGCACTCCCAGCTCTCCGATTCCAACACCGGCGAGCGCGACGGCGTCTGGCTGCATCATGGCCTTTCACCGCTGGGCCGCGAGGTGATTGCCGAAATGAACCGGGTCGGGATGATGATCGACATCTCGCACCCGTCGAAGGAATCGATGATGCAGACGCTGGCGATCACCAAGGCGCCGATCATCGCGTCGCACTCCGGTGTCCGCGCCATTTGCAACCACAGCCGCAACCTCGATGACGAGCAGCTGCGCGCCTTGGCGAAGAACGGCGGCGTGGCGCAGCTGGTCGCCTTCAACGGCTACGTGAAGTGCAACGCCGATGCGGCCGCCCGTGACGCCGCCCGCCGCGAGGCGATCGCCGATCTCCGCAAGCAGTTCGGCATCACCGCCACGCAGCAGGCGCAGGTGTCGGCCCAGGTCGAGGCGCTGCCGAACGAAGCGCGCAACCGGTACCTGGCGGCGCAGGAAGACATCACCAATCGCCGCTATCCGGCCGATGCGGCGGCGACGGTCGCCGACTTCGTCGATCACATCGACTACGCCGTCAAGTTGATCGGCATCGACCACGTCGGCATCTCCTCCGACTTCGATGGCGGCGGCGGGGTCGAGGGGTGGCGCAACGCCGGCGAGACCTTCAACGTCACGCTCGAGCTGGTGAAGCGGGGATACACCGAGAAGCAGATCGCCAAGATCTGGGGTGGCAACCTGCTGCGGGTGATGGGCGAGGTGGAGAAGGTGGCGGAGGGGATGCAGAAGAAGTCGTAGGTCGCAGGCTGTAAGTCGTAGGTCGTAAGTCGTAAGTCATCCTGAGTGAAACGAGGGACCCGCGTGATGGCTGCCACGCAGGTCCCTCGCTTCGCTCGGGATGACGGATTTCAGGGCGTACGACCTACGACCTACGACGCCTCAGAACTGTACATCAAACGACCCATTCGTCACCGACCGCGTTCCCGTCGCCGAGGTTCCCGGCGAGGCGGCGGCCGTGAAGGTGAAGGTGCCGGCGGCGCGGCTGGCGGTCAGCGTCGTCACGGTGATCGAGCCTGCGCCACCAACGAGCGATGAGGTCCAGGCCGGGGTGCCGGCGGTGACCTGCACCAACTGCGCGACGCCGAGGTTGCCGGGGCCGACGTTGTACGTGCCGGTGGCATTGACTCCCGGCACGGTCAGGACGATCTGATAGGTGCCATTCGTCCCGCTCACCGCGAGGACGTTGCCCGCATAGGTCACCTGGACCGCCAAGGTGCCGCTCCAGGCGGTGCCGGCGACGGTGGCCGACATGGTGCTCTCGTCGCCCGAGTTGGTGCTGGAGTC
The DNA here is from genome assembly GCA_016720805.1 of Gemmatimonadota bacterium. Lineage (NCBI taxonomy): Bacteria > Pseudomonadati > Gemmatimonadota > Gemmatimonadota bacterium. Next base: position 319,290 of record JADKJZ010000001.1, read on the forward strand.
ACCGCCGCAGCTGGTGACGAGGAGGACGGCGAGGGCGAGGGCGGTCGGTCGGGCGAGGCGCATTGGGGGGGACTCGTGGAAGACGGTGGGGGTGCAAACGGGGTGGCGGAACCCCGGATGATCGCACCGGCCGCTTCGCGCCGCAAGGCGGGGGCGCCCCCCGTTTGTCGGGCAGGATCACCACTACCTTCCCCAACGTCGCGGCGTTCGTGGTCGGATGGTTTGGTCGGTGAGGCCGTGGATGCCACCGCCCTCGTCCCAGCCCGTCCCCGGTGGCAGCCCTTCCTCCGCACGATACATCGACACCACTGTAGTCGAGGCGGTCGAAATCGCGCTTCCTGCGGGGAATCCGAGGCCTGACTGGGCAGGTGGTCGTTCCCAGCAGGGGTATGGCATTTCCGGCGGCCGGGAAGCCGCTGCGGCGATTCGGCCGGCGAAACCAGCCGCCACGTTTCCCGATTAGGCGGCAGGCGCTACCGTTCTTCAGGATTGGGCTGCAGGGGCTGCGGGTCCAATACAGGTTAGGCAGCCGCTCCAACATCTCTCTTGAGCGCTGAAGCGCGATTCACGCGCTTACATAATGCTTGGGCTGACCAAGTGACTTGACGACGGTAGAGGATGCCATTGCCGCATGCCATTTGAACTGTAGCGAGTCGAGCCTGGAGTCCGGTCGCGCAATGCGGCTCCAAGGTGGCAATTTCAAGCCGGATCGGCGAATCAGGGTGGAGTTGGCTGCGACTACCATTGCTATCACGACGTGGCGACCGAAGTGGCGATTACCGCCGTACAGATACCAGAACCCTGATGTTCGTTTCACTTAGAGGGAGCTCGGGTCCCATGCCCGCACTTTTCATCGCGCTGTCCGCCGCCGGAACAGGAGAATGGCCGGCGGACGTGACAGCGTCTGTAGGCAACTCGCCTGGCACGCGCGGTGCAATCTTCTGCTTGGTGACCGCGAGGAGGTCGGCGTTTGCCAGGCATCCATCACGTCGTTTGTCGCGGCCGCCCGACGCGACTCGGCCCAGCTAGCGTACATGACACTCCAGGCGCAGCCAGGATCAGCTCTACCGACGCGGCAACCCGCGTCGGCAAGCGCTCGTCTTAACTTCTGGCAACTGCAACTCCTCGGATGGGGAGCACTGTTCGTCGCGTTGGTCGGATCAAGACTCGACCATCGACCGCTACTGGAGATGATCGGACGTCGGGCCAGCTATGTCGTATTGGGCGCCGGCCTGAGCCTCGTTCTGCATCGGGCGCTGCGCGTTCGCGTCAGGCGCGGCGCTGGCATGCGGGAGCTCGCCGTGACAACCTTCGTTGCTTCGGGACTGCTGGCGATGGTTTGGGCGGCCAGTGACTCGGTCCTGCGTGACCCTGCGCTTCTCTTTCAGTCGTCGCCTCTTAGTCCGCCTCGGCGCATCAATGCACTCCTTCTTGGCACGATGAACAACGCAGTCATTCTGATCGCCTGGTGCTTCTTGTATATTGGGACTGCGAGATCGCATGCATTGCAAGCAGAGCGCGAACGCGCGATGCGCGCTGAAGCGTTGCAGGCGACCACACGCTTGCACGCGCTACAGTACCAGCTCAATCCACACCTGCTGTTCAATGCGCTGAATTCGCTCTCGACGCTCGTACTCGAGCGGCGGTTCGACGACGCGCACACGGGCATCGTACGACTGAGCGAGTTTCTGCGAGCAACGCTCAGGCAGCCACCGGCCAACACGGTTCATCTCGCCGACGAGCTATCGCTAGTCGGTCGGTACCTCGATATCGAACAGGTGCGATTCGGCGCCCAACTCAACGTGACGTACAACATCGATGAAGACGCGTATTGCGCAGTGGTTCCCGTTCTACTGTTGCAACCGCTCGTTGAGAACGCGATTCTGCATGGCGCGACTGAAGCAACCGGTCAGCGTATGATCGCCATTGGGGCAAGCGTTGAAGCCGGACGCCTCTCTGTTGTGGTTGAGAACAGCGTAGGCCCGATGGTGGCGCTGCCGTGGGCGTCGCAAGGCGGAGTTGGACTCGCCAATGTGCGCGAGCGGCTCTTGCTCATTCACGGCGAGCGCGCGACGGTGCGAGCCGGGCGCAGCGACAGCGGCAGTTTTCGGGTGGCGATTACCATGCCGTTCGTCAAGACCGACGCGCTGGTGCCGCCGCCGATCGACAGCGGCGCGAGCGCCCCCGGATGACCACGCCACTTCGCGTGATCATCGTTGACGATGAGGCAACCGCGCGTCGTGGGCTGCGACTTCGGCTGGCACGGCTCGTCAATGTCACCGTCGTCGCCGAGGCGGCGAATGCGATTGCGGCTGCCTCCGCAATAGCGGCACAGCGTCCCGACCTGGTGTTCCTCGACATTGAGATGCCCGGTGTTGACGGTTTTCACATGCTGGATTCGCTGCCCGTCGGCACACGCCCCCTCGTCGTGTTCGTGACAGCCCATGAAGACCGCGCCATTGACGCATTCTCGCTCGATGCGCTCGACTATTTGTTAAAGCCTGTGGATGACGAGCGATTGCTGCGTGCGGTGACTCGTGCCCGAGCGCGGATAGGCGATGACTCAGGCGCCACAGTCTCTCGCGTGCTTGTGCGGGATCGTGGAACGACGATAGCGATCGACGTTGACGAGATTGAGTGGATCCAAAGTGCAGGTGACTACGTGCGACTGTATTGCGGACGCCGCTCCCTGCTTCACCTCGCATCTATGAGCGGGCTCGAGTCGGCGCTGCCGCCCGAACGCTTTTTTCGCATTCACCGAGAAGCCATCATCAATCTCTCGCGCGTGCGATCAGTCGAACCACTAACAAACGGCGACCAGACAGTGGTGCTCACAACTGGCGCTCGCTTACGACTGAGTCGTACACGCCGTGCGGCCTTCTTCGAGCGACTCGCGACCTAGCGACGGCACTGGGGGCGAGACCGCTTCAGCGAGCCGCAGCACCAGTTCATCGAAATCTGCTTGCGGTGCTCGACCGGAGTGGAGAGCTTGCGTGTGATGCCCGGCGGAGACGCCGCGCCGCGAGCCCCCATACCGAGGATCCGATGAAGAACTCCCTCTCTTCCGCGCAACAACTGGCGCGCCATCTGGCGCGTCGAATTGCACCGCGGGCACTTCTCGTCGCCCTTGTGGCTCACCCATCGGTGATGCTAGCGCAAATCTCACGAAACGACACGTTACCGCCATGGTTCCTTAGCGATCCGAGTCGCACTGGCGTGGTTGGGGCCGGTGTGTCTCGGGCATTCTCGGAACTGCTCGCCACGCGGCAGCCGCAGCGCACCGTCATCGTAGCCATCATCGATGTTGGCGTTGATACGACGCATCCGGCGCTCGTACCGCATCTGTGGAGCAATCCACGTGAGATCCCTGGAAATGGCATTGATGACGATCGCGATGGGTATGTCGACGATGTACGTGGGTGGAATTTTCTCGGCGGACGGGACGGCCGCAACGTCGAACGTAGCACGCTCGAAGTGACTCGGCTCTTTGCACGTTGTGCGTCGCTACCGCGAGGAACAGATCGAGCAGGCGCCGAGTCGTTCGTGCTGGCACCCGGGCTGCCTGACTGCGCGACGATTCAGGCCGACTACATCCGGCAGCGAGACCGTGAACTGCGTCGTGTGGAGCGACGCATGAGCCTTCTGGATTCGCTGGAACGCGCGATCACCGTTCTCACTCCGCGGTTGGGCGCTGACTCACTCTCTGTCGCGCGCGTCGCGGTCCTGAGCGCGACAACCGCCGAAGTCGCTGTTGCTCAAGCGGCCGTGCGCCGTGCCGCGGAACAGTTCGGAGCTCTGCGTTCAGTCGTCACGCTCTCGGTAGCCACCGTAACCAGCATGCGGCAAACCGTTCTTCGCCTCTCCAGTCTGTCGGCGGGGCTGGACACCTCCTTGAATGAGCGCTCCATCGTGGGCGATCGAGCGGATACTCCGCACGAACGCGGCTATGGAAATCCTGACGTAATGGGGGCGGGCGCCGCTCACGGCACACACCTGGCTGGTATCGTGCGCACAGTGGTCGGCAACGGACTCGCGGTGAAGCAGGCCCGTGACTCCGTGCGGATTATGATGATCCGCGCGACCACCGACGGCGATGAGCGCGACAAAGACATTGCGAACGCGATCCGCTTCGCAGTCGACCATGGCGCTCATATCATCAGCATGTCCTTCGGGAAACCGTACTCGCCCGAGAAAGGCGTCGTGGATAGCGCGGTTCGATACGCCGATCAAATGGGTGCGCTTCTGATTCACTCAGCCGGCAACGATGCAAGCGATATCGACCAGACACACTCGTATCCATCATCTCGATATCTTAACGGCGAACGCGCGGGCAAGTGGATTGAAGTGGGGGCGTCGAACGTTGAAGGCAACGCCCAGCTCGCGGCCGACTTCTCCAACTTTGGACGCGAGAGCGTTGACCTCTTTGCACCTGGGGTCGACATGCGAGCGAGTGCACTTGGGGGCGGATATGAACGTCGTAGTGGGACGAGCCAGGCGGCGCCAGTGGTCGCCGGAGCTGCCGCACTGCTGATGCTCTATGACCGCACGCTGTCGGGGCGCGACGCAAAGCGCATTCTGCTCGCGTCGGTCGCGAAGTTCTCAACCTTGATTGTCCGGAGACCAGGCGGGAAGCCAACGGATATGACGCCTTTCTCGCGTCTCTCAAAGAGCGGCGGAGTTGTCAACGTGTTCAACGCTTTGCAGATGCTATTCGCGATCAGCGGCAGGTAGCAATCCTTCACCGATTGCCCAGGTCGACGGCCTCGGTACAGGCGTTGCACCACCCGGCGCGCGCAACGCACCACGATGAACGGCGTATCGTCCACCCGACATTCACGACAGCTCTTGGGGCACAAGCGCGACCGCGTACAGACGCGGCGGCTGAGGCGAGATCCAGTGCCCGCTATTTCCAGCCGTGGCCAAGCCGACGCCGCGATCAAGAGAGTCGCTTGCTCGGGCCACGTGTGCAGAAGATGGCTTCCTCAGGCGAACGAGGAACGGTGTTCGAACGGCTGAATGGCGATCGCAGTGGTTTACCGACCCCGCACTCGAACTGCGAGGCTGCCCGACGAATGCAGGAGCAGTCATCGACTCGGCCGTGCGCTATCTTGTCACAACTTCGCACGGGACGGGAATGTCAATCGGGGCGGGTTGACTATCAGTCGAGAGTTCGGCGCGACCGCTGACTTCGCCCGCGCCGTGTGACAGGCGGCGGCTGTACAGGCACTACGCGCGCAGACGCGTGGGGATAGTTTGTATCACCGCCCGGTGCGGCACCGGCGCGAGGAATGTCGTGTCGCTCCACTGCGCCCAGCGGGATAGCGGCGTGGCGGCTGGGGCGAAGTGTTGGCACTTGCACCCGAACGCGAGCAGGCAATCGTGCGGGCACGCGTCGCTGCGGACGCGCGCGAACCCGTGATTGCGCACGCCGCAGGCGAGAAGCGTGGCAGCGATCCCCGCGACGACGGGGCGCGATGGGCCACACCCGCGCGCGAGGCGCTCGTGATAGACCGCCTGCAGCCGACGGCAGGTGATCCGACACCAACCGAATGGTGGCGACGCCTGCGGGGGTCGGGGTTTGTACACGCCTCGCGCCGCCAGGGCCGCGTCGGAAACGCGCCCTCCGGAACCGGGAAGCGCCGGGCATATGCCAGACTCGGCCGCAAACCGTCACCGTTCCATGGCGCGACGGTCTGTTTCGACGCAGCGTCCGCACGGCGCCTGCTCTTCGCGTCCAGGATGCCCGTTTCATCACAGAGAGATTGTCGAGATCTTGGGCAGAAGTGTTGCATACATCCGCGCCACAGCGCGCACAGGCCCTTTCGCGGTTGAAGTTGATGAAGTTCCTCCGCGCTACTTCGGGGATGCGCTCGGCCTGGCGTAAGGCCGCAGCCTAACCTTGCGTTGCTGCTGGCAGGGCCTTCAAAGACTGCGGGCTATTGCTCGCTGCGCTCGCTAGCCGCAACTTTTGAAGGGCCGTGCAGCAGAACGCGATCGTTCAACCTCGTGCACGACGGCGGCACCAGCTTCGGCCTGCAGACGGCCGCGCGGATCGAGAGCGTGCTGATGTCGCTGCCGTCGCTCGCGGCGTGGGACGACGCCCCCGGGAAGCCCGGAGGTCCGGCTGGTCGCTACGCTGGCGCCGCGGGAGTGGGTGGGGTAAGCTCCACCGACAGGGGCCTTCGCACGGGAGGGTGGCACGATGGACAATCCATTTCAGGGGCTCGCGGCGCGGAAGCGGGCCCTCGAGCGTCGCGCGCTGGAAGAGGGGATGAATGTCGCCGGACGGTGGCAGGCGCAGCTCCCGATGGTACGGGAGGTGCTCGGCCAGTTCGGCGACGCCGTGTTTCCCGGGGCCCAGGTGGCGGAGGAGGGGGAGCGAGTGCTCCTTCGCGACGGGAGGCCGCCCGACGCGCCCGTCCTCGTCGATGTCGCCCTGACATACGTCGAGGCAAAGCGAAAGATCGGCTTCCTGGTGACCGCGGCGGCATGGGACCGACGGAGCGCCGAGCGTCGCGGCGGGCGCGCTACGCGGTGAGCTGGTCTCCGCGTTGATCCAGCTCTTCCCGGAGTGGCACTGAGGCGCCCGACGCCTTTATCCGCGGGCGCCACCGCACTACTTTGCGGGCTGACGGGGCGGTAGCTCAGTTGGGAGAGCACCTGCTTTGCAAGCAGGGGGTCAGGGGTTCGATTCCCCTCCGCTCCATTGGTCGAGTGTCACGATGCGCTTCCTGATGGTCTGCACGTTCTATCCCCCCTATTCCTTCGGTGGCGACGCGATCAGCATTCGCGAATGGTCGCAGGCGCTCGTGCGCCGCGGTCATCACGTGACTGTGGTGCATGCTGCCGAGGCCTTCACGGCGCTCCACCCCGATCCCCGCACCGCAGGCCGCCGACGACGGCATCGAGGTCATCGCCCTCCAGAGCCGTTGGCCGACCCTCTCCGCGGCGCTCGTGCAGCAGGTCGGCGCGCCCGTGCTGCATCGACGGCAGCTCCGCCACCTGCTGCAGCATGGCGGCTACGACGTGGTGGTCTACCACAATCCCTCGTTGATCGGTGGCCCAGGGATGCTCGCGTGGCCCACCACCGCCACGACGGTCTACGTGGCGCGGGAGCACTGGCTGGTCTGCGCAACGCACGTGCTGCTGCGCAACAAGCGCGAGCCGTGCACCACGCGAAGCTGCCTGCGCTGCAGCCTGGTCTATCGCCGGCCGCCGCAGCTGTGGCGCTATACCGGCGCGATGGCGCGCGGCCTCGCCAAGATGGACCTGGTCATTGCCCTGAGCGAGTTCAGTCGCGACAAGCACCGCGAAGGCGGGGTGATCCGGCCCATGGCGGTGCTTCCCAATTTTGTCCCCGACCAGCCGGCTCCCGTCGATCCCCTCGCCGAGCCGCACGGTCCGGCTCGCCGACGGCCGTACTTTCTCTTCGTCGGGCGGCTCGAGCGCATCAAGGGGCTGGACGATGTCATCCCGCTCTTCCGCGCACTCCCCGATGTCGACCTGCTGATCGTGGGGGAGGGGAGCGACGGCGACCGCCTCCGCGAGCTGGGGCGCGACGTGCCGAACGTGCACTTCCTCGGCCGGATCGCCCACGAGCGCGTGGCGAGCTACTACCGGGACGCGATCGCGACCGTGGTCCCCTCGATGGGATTCGAGGCGTTCGCGCGAGTGCTGATCGAATCGATGCAGGCTGGGGTGCCGTTCGTGGCGCGCCGCATCGGCCCGGCAGTCGAGGTGGCCGCCGCCTCCGGCGCAGGCGAGCTCTTCGGCTCGTCGGACGAGCTGCTGGTCATCCTGCGCCGCCTGGCCGAGGACCGCGGCTATCGTGATGGGCTCGCGTCGCGCGCCCGGTCGGCCGTGTCCCTCCACTGGTCGGAGGCCGTCGTGGTGGAGCGATTTCTGGCGCTGATCCGTGGCGTGCGCGGAGAGGAGGAGGTGAGCGCCCCCGCTGGGATCAACTCGGAGGCGTGAGTTCCTCGCCCGGATTGGTGAAGCGATTCTGCTCGCGCCGGTACTGTCGCTGATAGAGCGAGTGATATCGGCCGCCCAGCGCCAGCAGCTCCTCGTGCGTGCCCGACTCAACGATCGCTCCCGCCTCCAGCACCAGGATCCGATCGGCGCTCGTGATGGTGGAGAGCCGATGCGCGATCACGAAGGAAGTGCGCCCGCGGCGCAACGCCTCCAGCCCTTCCTGCACCATCGCCTCGCTCTCGCTATCCAGGCTGGAGGTCGCCTCGTCGAGCAGCAGGATCGCGGGGTCGGCCAGGATCGCCCGGGCGATTGCCACGCGCTGGCGCTGGCCACCGGAGAGCTTCACGCCGCGTTCGCCGACGATCGTGTCGTACCCCCCGGGGAACTGCGCGATGAATTCGTCGCAGTGCGCAATGCGACCGACCGCGCGGACCTGCTCCAGCGACGCCTCGGGACGCGAGAAGCGGATGTTCTCGAGGATGGTCCCGTCGAAGAGGAAGTTGTCCTGCAGCACCATCCCCAGCCGGCCTCGAAACGCGCGGAGTTGCAGCGTGGCGAGGTCCAGCCCGTCGATGCGGATGGTCCCGCTGGTCGGCCGATTGAAGGCGGTGAGCAGCGACAGGAGGGTGCTCTTGCCGGAGCCGGATGCCCCGACCAGGGCGGTGGTCGTGCCGGCTGGCGCCGTGAAGGAGACCTGCCGCAGGACGGGAACACCCGGGACGTACTCGAAGCTGACCTGCTCGAATTGCACCTCGCCGCGGAGCGGTGGCACGGCGACGCGTCCGGCGTCCTCCTGATCCTCGGTGGGGAGGTCGAGCAGTTCGCGGATCCGATCGAGGCCTGCAAATGCCTCGGCCACCTGGGTGCCCACCTGCGCGATCTGGATCAGCGGGGCCGCGACCAGTCCCGCAAAGAGGACGTACATGCCGAGGTCGCCCAATGTGAGCGTGCCGGCCCGAAGCGCGTTGCCGCCCAGCAGGATCATGATCACCGCGATCGCGCCGATCACCACCGTGGTCAGCGCACTGATCAGCGACCACCCCGTGATCGAGATGGCGCTGCTCCGGAGGATGCGGTGGATGCCGCGCGTAAAGACGAGATCCTCACGCCGCTCGGCGACGTAGGACTTGACGATGCGGATCCCGCCGAGCGTCTCGGCCAGCCGGCCGGTGACTTCGGCGCTCTGCCGATTGCGTTCGCGGAAGACCGGCCGCAGCCTGGAGAAGGCGACGGCCAGCGTGGCCCCGAAGATCGCCAGCACCACCATGACCACGGCGGTGATCTGCCAGCTGATATGGAGCAGCACCGCCAGGGCGGCGGTGGCGGTGAAGAGGCCGCCGAGGAGCTCGGTGAAGCCGGTGCCGACCAGATTGCGGAGTCCATCGGCGTCCGACATGATGCGCGACACCAGCACCCCGACCTGCGTCGCATCGAACTGGCGCACCGGCAGGCGCAACACGTGCGCCTCGACCCGTCGGCGCATGTTGGCGACGGCACGTTGGGCGGCGATGCCGAGCACCTGCGACAACGCGAAGCCGGTGCTCGCCTGAATGAGCGTGGCCAGCGCCACGACGCCGGCAAGCGGGAGGAGCAGGTCGTACTGTCCGGCGACGATCACATGGTCGATCAGGTACTTCGACGACGCCGGCAGGACCAACCCGGCACCCCGACTGACCAGCATGAGGAGCACGCCCGCGCCGAGCCGGGCGCGATGCTGCCGCAACAAGTCGCGGGATTCCCGCCACGCGGTCTGCAGGGAGGCGCGCTGGTGGAGCGTGTCCTCCGCGTTGGCCGGCACGAACTTGCCCTGGCCTTCGCCGCGCTGTGACGGCCTTATGCGCACGATGTCCCCGTCACGCGTCCGGGGTGGTTACCACGACGACTTCACGCCGACGGTGATCCACCGCGGCATCGCGACCTCCACGTAGCCGTTGGTGCTGCGGGTCACCTCGTACCTGGTGTCGAAGAGGTTCTCCACCTTGACGTAGGCCGTCGCCTGGGGAACAATCTGGCGAGAGACGCGAACGCCGGTGACGAAGAAGCGCTTGAGCGGCGTGGTGTTGAGGTCGTCGTCCTGGCGCGCCCCCACGTAACGCTGCTCCACGGTGATCGTCGCCAGCCGCGGTTGGTCGAAGGTGACGGTCGCGCTGGCCATGTGCTTGGCCGCACCACGGGCGAGCTTGCCATCGATCTCGTCGCCGGGCGCGTCGACGCGCGTCGGGTTGAAGGTGTAGCTCCCCCAGACGCTCCAGTGCGCCGCTGGATGCAGCTCCAGTTCCGACTCGAGGCCGAGGGTGCGGAGACCGGCGACGTTGCGGCGCTGCCGGCAGGCCTGGTTGCGCGGCACGGGACCACATTCCGTGAAGATCTGCCCGTTGGCCGTCGAGGTGCCGATGGTGTAGTCGAGGATCGCATCCTCGACCTTGTTCAGGAAGGTGTTGAGGCGCAGCACCGTGGACCGCGACGGGAGGAAGTCGACGCCAAGCTCCACGCCGCGCAACGTCTCCGGGCGGAGTGACGGATTCGCCGCGATGACCGCCCCGCGGGTCGAGTAGTTCGTCTGGTAGAGTTCGAACAGGGTCGGAGCCCGGAGCGCCGTGTACGTCCCGGCACGCCACGTCATCCGCGGTGAGCTCTCGAAGCGCACGCCCACGCTGTAGTTGAGGCGGGTCCGGGCCGCGGTGGCGTATGCGGTATCGATCACGACCGTTCCCGCCGGGAGCGTGGTGTCCAGGCGATAGCCGTCGACGTTTCGCATCCGATCGCCACGCACGGCGACCTGCACCTGCCATCGATCGGTCAGCCGCAGGTTGTCCTGCAGGAAGAGGCCGCCCAACTGCTGCCGTCCCCCGTTGCCGCGGTTGAGCGTCCAGCTCCCATTCGTGAAGTTGCCGAGTTCGTCAATCGTTCCGTCCGCGTTGGAGACGTCGAGGCCGGCCGCCACCTGATGCCGACGGCCCACGAGCTGCGACCATTGCAGCGAGGCGGCAGTCACCGTGGCCGACTGCGTCTGATCGCGGTTGGGCGTCTCGGTGTTGCGATCGTTGGAGACGATGCCGCTGTGATTGAGATAATTGGTGTGCGTCCGATAGCTGCGCAACGACCAGACCCCTCCCGCCGCGGTCAGCCAGCGCAGCCCCGCGCGGAATTCAGACGCGCTCGACGTGTTGCCGCCACCGGGAGTCGGACCACGGGAGTCGAGGTCGAAGTAGCTCCCGCTGGCCGTGGCCTGGAGCGACGACGAGAGGTCGTACGCCAACTGGCCGGTGACCACCTTGCCGTCTTGTCGCCCGAGGGGACGTCCACCGTGCCGCGCAGGTCGGGGCGGGTGACGAAGTAGCCGTCCGTGCCAGCCCAATCGGTCGTGATGGAGGCACGCAACCGTGACGCCACCACATTGCCGGTCAACGTGCCGCGATAGCTGCCGCCCGTGCCTCCCTCCGCCTGCGCCTGCAGCCCGGAGCCGCCGGCATCCGCGTCAGGATGTTGACGACTCCCCCGAGCGACCGACTGCCCCAGATCATCGATCCGCCGCCGCGGATCACCTCGATCCGATCAACCAGGGCCAGGGGAATCCGATTCCATTGCATGTAGCCGTTGAACCCATCGTTGAGCGGCACGCCGTCGACCAGGATCAGCGTCCGCCCACCCGAACTGCCGGAGAGCCCGCGGAACGACGCCACGCGTCGACCAGGGCTGCTGGCCGAGGCACTCTGGTGATCGCGCATGGTGAAGCCGGGGATGCGCCACAACAGGCTCGGCACCGTCGAGGCGCTGGTCGTCGCCAGATCCTGCCGCGTGATCGCCGTGACGTGGACGGGGCTCTGGCCGACCAATTCGCTGACCCGCGAGGCGGTGGTGACAATCTCGCCGAGCTTGGTGATCGGACGCTTGAGCGCACTGTCCGGCTTGGCTTGCGCCGCGAGGAGGCCGGGCAGCAGCGCTATCGGCATCAGCAGCGTGCCGTGGGGAAGCGGCGTGGCCGTGGCGTGGGGGTCATTGCGGGGTCCTTGGTGAAGTGCGGAGCAGGATCGTGTCGGTGGCGGCCACCAGCGTGGAGTCCCAGAACTGCGCCGGCGTCGCGGGAGTCGCAGCGAGCTTCTGTCCGACCAGCCACTGCTGGTAGGCCATGACGCCGTCAAGGTTCATCCGTCCGTCGGCACGGAAGGTCGGCCAGCAGGCATTCGCGAGCGACGTGGAATCCAGCCCGGTTGCACGCTGCAGCGCGGCGAGGTTCGCCGCCGTCTTGCCTTCGCTGAAGGTGGCCACACCCCGGCGGTACGCCGCAAGAAAGCGGATGCCGACACCGCGATCCCGGGTGAGCAGCCGTTCGCCGACAAGGAGTCCACCGATTTCCACGTTCGGCGTGGCGTCCTGCGAGCGCAACCAGAAGGTCCCGCTGCGGGTCGCCCGACTCAAAAACGGCTCGGCCAGGATGGCGGCGTCGAAGGTCCCCTTCGTCAACGCCTGTTCGGCGAGCTCGGCCTGCAGCCGGACCAGTTCGAAGGAGGCAAGCTGCAGTCCCTGCGACTCGAGGTCGCGGCTCATCAAGTACCGGAACATCCCATCGCTGGAGACGCGGAGCTTGTGCATGTGGCGCGGCGCGTCGGCCGGCGACAGTCCCGGGCGGAGCACCACGCCAACGTAGGGACACGCCGTCGGCGTCAGGGACACCGTCGACGTGATGAACTTCATGGCGCCGCCGCGCACCATCGCCCCGAAGTAGCCGGCCTGGAAGAGTTCCACCGCCGCGTCGAGCTTGTTGGTGAGCAGCGCCACGAGCACGTCCTCGTGCTGGCGCACCGGCACGAACTCGATGGCCACGCCAGCCTCGCGGAAGTAGCCCGCCTCGGCGGCGAGTGACATGGCGGCCTGGCTGAGTCCCGTGGCATTGGCGACCCGCACGGTGTCGAGGTGCGGCGTGGCGGCAGTCCGGGTGTCACTGCCGCAGCCACTGAGAATGGTGGCGAACCAGAAGAGCGCAAGGCCATGACGAATGCGGATCATGTCACGACCCCACGGGTGGCTGCCGGCGGGGCACTGGCAGCGCGGCTGGAGTGGAGCGGCATCACCTTGCCGCGGGCGGTCACATACGGGGCCTCGCGCCGCACCCGCAACGTACCAGCCTGCGTCCAGGCGTTGGACGCCGAGGCGCCGCCGGCATCGATCCGGCGCAGCGCGTCGAGCACCAGGTGCACGGCCGCGGCCTCGTCGACATCGGGAAGATGCGGGGCGATCCGCAGGACCACCTGCGTGAAGCCGCGCTCGTCCTCCAGCTCCTCGAGTTGATAGTCCAGCGGCGAACCCCCGAAGCGAGCCGGCAGGACCTCGTCGATCACCTGCTCGACATCGCTGCCCACCAGGGTGATCCCTTCGCCGGTCAGTTTCTTGAAGCTGCGGATCCCGCGCAGGTGCGTCGCATACCCCAACCGCTCCCACGGGCACCCGCAGGGGCGCTGGTCGATCACACCGTAGTCGTCCGACTCCACGTTGATCAACACCTTGCCGGCCGTCGGGAGGAGGGTGGTGTAGCAGAAGGCGGCGACTTCGACGGCGAACCCCGGGACCGTGCGCGAAGACTGAATCACGGCCAGATGATCCTGGAAGAAATGCTGGTCATTGGGGTCGTCGGAATGCAGACACGCCGATCCGACCGACCCCACTTCCGAGAACGAGTAGTTCGCGATGAACCGCGCACCGCTCCGCCGCACCATGGCGACCTTGGCCGGGGTCGGCGGCTCGCCGCCGCCTGCCATGATCACGCCCTCGAGCGACAGGCCGGCGTCGATGGCGGCCGCCGCGACCCGGACCAATCGGCTCACCGGCGCGCGGACCACCGCCGTACCCTCCGCGCGCGCCGTCTCGTGTGCCCAGCGCGCCAGGCGCTCGGCCTTGTCGAACGGGAGGAAGACCGGCCGGCGCACCGGGGCACCGGTGAGTCGCGCCCACGCCACCGCGACCTCCGTCGCGTAGAGGAACCGGGATGACGTACCATCGCGGCCGCCGACGGAGGAGGTGAACCACCGTTCGAGGCGCTCGCCCGCCGGGATCGCCATCAGTGCATGCGTCAGTCCATTGCCCGGGGGGATGTTCTGCCAGCGAGCGACCGGGGCATCGATGATGCCGTGCACGGCGCGGAAGGTCACCCGATGCGGCATGCGCCCGCGCATCGCCATCAGGTCCATTCGCGCCCGGCGTGACGGGCCCGTGGTGCCGCCGGAGCCAACGGCGAAGTACCGTCGGTGCGTCGGATTGGAGAAGTCATCGGCGGTGCAGGGGATCTCGCGGCCGTTCCGCACGATGGGTGTCCGTCCCTTGAATTCCTCGAAGGTGAGGTGGACACCGGCGTCGTGCAGCCGACGGAGGGTGGGTTCGAGCCCGTGGTCGGCGATCATCCGCTCCAGGTCGCCATACTCGCAGCGGGCCTCGGCTAGCAGGGCACGGTAGGGACTCTGGGGATGATCGACCACGCCACGCCGAACGAGGGCGAGGAAGTTCGCGGCGCGATGCGCGAGTCGGTCGGCGAGGATCGCTTCTGCCTGCGCCGGTGACATCCGCTCACGGAGGAAACTCGGCAGTCCCAGCAGGAAACGCCCGAAGGCGGTCACCTCCGAGGCGATGTTGTCCCCTGGCGTGGCGCGGGCGGCGCTCAGATGCCGACGCCCGAGTCGGTCAGCCACGGCGCCCAGCGATGCGTCAGGGTGCGGATGGCCAGTGTGAGCGCCATGCCGACCAGCGCCACCACGATCAGGGTCGCGTAGAGCTGTTCGATCCGGAAGACCTGCCATGAGAGCCACAGCAATGAGCCGAGGCCGGTGTGCGCGGAAATCATCTCCACGCCGATGGCTGAGAGAAACGCCACGTTGGCCGAGATGCGCAGGCCGGTGAGGACCAGCGGCAGGCTGCCCGGGAGGAGGATGCGAAAGAACATTGCCCGAGTTCCGGCGCCGTAGTTGCGGGCCAGGTCGAGTTGCACCGGACTGATCGCCTGCACACCGGCCATCGTGTTGATGAGGCTCGGGAAGAACGCGCCGATGGCGATTGCCGCGATCTTCGACTCTTCGCCGATGCCGAGGAGGACGATCAGGATCGGGAAGAGGGCGATCTTCGGAATCGGGTGAATCCCCGCCACGATCGGATCGATCGCTCGGCGAAGTGTCGGCCACCACCCCATCGCGAGGCCGAGCGCCACGCCGACACCAGCGCCGAGGAGCAGGCCGATGGTCAGCCGGAGCAGCGTCGCGCTCAGATTGGTGAGCATGACCCCGTTCGCCAGCAGCGCCAGCAGCTCACGGATGATGGTGCTCGGGGCCGGGGTGAGCAACGGCGAGACACCGCCCCACCGGACGCCGGCTTCCCATGTGCCGAGGAGTGCCACGACCACGGCCGGGGAAAGCCAGGCCAGCCGATCGGGGGCGCGCGTGGCCGCTCTCATCGCTCGGTGAGCCCGCTGCCGACTTCCTCACCGAGCAGGTGCCAGATGTGCGAGATCAATTCCTGCGCCTTGCGCGAGACGTCGCGGGGGTCGCGCGGGCGTCCCACCGTGACGGTGATCTCTTCGCGGATCCGCCCCGGATGTCCGCTCATGACGACGACACGATCGGCGAGCAACACGGCCTCATGAATGTCATGCGTCACGAAGAGCACCAGGCGCTTGCTCTCCGACCAGACGCGCAACAATTCTGTCTGGAGCACCCACCGCGTCTGCGCGTCGAGCGCGCCGAAGGGTTCGTCCATCAGCAGGATCGGCGATTCCGCCACGAAGGCACGGCCGATGCCGACACGTTGCCGCATGCCGACCGAGAGCTCGTGCGGGAAATGGTGCGCGTACCGTGCGAGGCCCACCCGTTCCAGGTAGCGCTGCGCCCGCTCGCGGCGCTCGGCGCGACCGACGCCCTGCATCTCCAGTCCGAAGGCGACATTGTCGACGACACTCATCCAGGGAAAGGTGCCATTCTCCTGCACGACCAGGCCGCCGCGCGGGCTGCCCGCCCCACCGGGGACGTCGCCATAGAGGATGCGGCCGGAGGTCGGGGCCATCAGGCCGGCGATGGCCCGGATCAACGTCGACTTGCCGCAGCCACTCGGACCCACCAGCGACACGAATTCCTGCGGGCGGAGCGAGAGCGAGATTCGATCGAGGGCGGGGACCGAGCCGCGTTCGCTGCGATAGGAGCAGCTGAGTTCCTGGCAGTGGACCGAAAGGCCTGGACCAGCCGTGGTGACGGACAGCTCACCCCTGCGCTGGGGCTGGCTCGTCATTCGACACCGCCCGCTGGGGCGGCGGGCAGTAAATAGTGGGGGCGGGCGCGCCCAAAGGCCTGAAGGTCCATGCTCCCAAAATGCCCTCCTGTCGCGGCTTTGTCCAAGGCGTGTGGGGTAGTCGGTTCGGGAGGGCGAAGGCGCCGCCGGTGTCGGCTTCCACCCGGGCCAGTCGTTGCAATGCGGCATCGCGGCGGGGGCGCTGCATTGGTTGGACTGGGAGGGGGGGGGAACGAGGGGGCGGCGGGGCCCGCGGGGGGGGGGGGGGGAATCCCCGCGCCCCCCCCGGGGGGGGCGGCCCCCGCCCGGGGCGGGGGGGGGGGGGGCGGGGGGGGGGGGGGAAGCCCGGGGGGGGGGGGGGGGGGGGGCCTCCCCCCCCGGGGTCCCCGCGGGGCCCGCTGGGGCGGGGGGGGGGGGGCGGCGGGGGCGCCGCCGGGGGGGGGGGGGGGCGGGGGGGGGGGGGCGGCGCCGGGGGGGGCCCCCCCCCCCCCCCCGGGCCCCCGCACCCCCCCCCCGGGGCGCCCCCGGCCCCCGCGCCCCGGCCCCGGGGGGCGCCGGCGCCGGCGGGCGGGGGCCCCCGGGGCGCCGCCCCGCGGGGCCCCGGCCCCCCCCGGCGGCGGCTTGCGGGGGCGGCCGCGCCGGCCCCCCGGGGGGGGGGGGGGGGGGGGGGGCCCCCCCCCCCCCCCCGGGGGGGGGGGGGGGGGGGGGGGGGGGGCGGCCCGGGGGGCGGGGGGGGGGGGGCCCCGGGGGCGGGGGGCCCCCGGGGGGGGGGCCGGGGGGGGGGGGGCCGGGGCGGGGGCGGGGGGCCCGGGGGGCCCCGCGGGCCCCCCCCCCGCGGGGCCCGGGGGCGCCCCGGGGGCGCCGGGCGGGGGGGGGGGGGGCCCGGGCGGGGGGGGGGGGGGGGTTCCCCCCCGGAAGCCGGGCGCGGCCCCCCGGGCGGGGCCGGGGCCCGCCCCCCCCCGCCCGCGCCGGCGGGGGCGGGGGGGGCGCGGGGGGGGCCGGGGGGGGGCCGGGCGCCCCCCCGGGGGGGGGCCGGGGGCCCGGCGGCGGGGGGGGGGGGCGGGGCGGGGGGGGGGGGGGGGGGGGGGGGCCCCCGGGGGGGGGGGGGGCCGGGGGGCGCCCCCCCCGGGGGGGGCGGGGGGGGAAAACGGGGGGGGCCGGGGGGGGGGGGGGCCGGCGGGGGCCCCCGGGGGGGCCCCGGGGGGGGGGGGGGGGGGGGGGGGGGCCCGCGGGGGGGGGCCCGGGGGGGCCCCGGGGGGGGGGGCCCCCCGGGGGCGCCCGGGGCGGGGGGGGGGGGGCGGGGGGGGGGGGGGGGGGGCCCCGGGGGGGCCCCGGGGGGCCCCGGGCGGGGGTGACGCGGCGTCGGGAGATCGTCTGTCGGCATAGCATCAACGTCTCCCGCGCAGGGTGCGTATCGCCTTGATACGTCCGATCGGCGGGGGGTGACTTCCGCGGTTCCGGACGGCATAGTTCGCCGGTTCCCTGCCGCCTGTCCCCAATCCGGAGTTCCCCCTGATGTCGCACGCTTTCGTGCCGCGCTTCGTCCCCGCGCTCCGCGCCGCCGTCGCGCTGGCCCTTGTTGCACCGGCTGCCCCGCTCCTCGCCCAGGAAAAGGTGGACGTCGCCACGATCGAGAAGATCAAGTCCGAGGCGATGGACCGCTCGCAGGTCATGGACATCATGAGCTGGCTGACCGACGTCTACGGGCCGCGCCTCGCCTGGTCGCCGAACCTCACCAAGGCCGGCAACTGGGCCGCCACCACGATGAAGAGCTGGGGCCTCAGCAACGTCGCCCTCGAGCCGTGGAGCACCCCGGCGGGCCTGGGTTGGGAAAATCAGCGCTTCACCTTCGTCGCCACGGCGCCGAACTTCTTCCAGGTGCTCTCCGCGCCGCGGGCCTGGTCGGCGGGCACCAAGGGGAAGGTGGCCGGCGGCGTCGTGATCGTCCCGCGTAACGACTCGATGACTCTTGACTCGTTCAAGGCGAAGTACGCCGGGAAGATCAAGGGGAAGTTCATGCTGCTGACCCAGCCGAACGGGCTCCCGTCGCAGAAGTTCACCCCTGATGCGACGCGGCTCACCGATGATCAGCTGGCGCAGATGGCCGCCATGGCCCCGCCGACGCCCGGTGGCGGACGGGGTGGTGCGCCCGGCGGTGGTCGCGGCGGCTTCGGCGCCGGCGGCGTGCGTCCCTTCAATGTGACCACCGACTCCTCCGCCCTCCGCTTCATGGAGCAGCAGGGCGTGGCGGCGGTGTTGATGCTCGCGCGCGGAAGCGACGGCACGATCTTCACCGACAATGGCGCGTCGCGGAACCTGAAGGCGCCGCAGGTGCCGATGGTGCACGTCAGCTACGAGTCGTACGGTCGGATCTGGCGCATGGCCGAGAAGAACGTGCCGGTCCAGCTTGAGCTCGACATGCAGAATCGCTTCATCCCGGCGGACTCGACGTCGTTCAACGTCATCGCCGAGATTCCGGGTACCGACCCGGCGCTCAAGGATGAAGTCGTGATGATCGGGGGCCACTTCGATTCCTGGCACGCGGGGACCGGTGCCACCGACAACGGCGCCGGCTCGGCGACGATGATGGAGGCGATGCGGATCCTCAAGGCGCTCGACCTGAAGCCGCGCCGCACCATCCGGATCGGGCTGTGGACGGCCGAGGAAGAGGGGCTGATGGGGTCGCGCGCCTACGTCGCGAAGCACTATGGCACCCGCGACTCGACTGGTCTCCATGTCACGCCGGAGCAGGCCAAGTTCGCGGCCTACTTCAACCTCGACAACGGCAGCGGCAAGATCCGCGGCGTCTACCAGCAGCTCAACACCGCCGTCGCGCCGATCTTCCAGGCGTGGATGGCGCCGTTCAACGCTGACGGGATGAAGACGCTGACGATCTCGACCACTGGCGGCACGGACCACCTGACGTTCGATGGCGTTGGCCTGCCGGGCTTCCAGTTCATTCAGGACGGCCTCGACTACGGCACCCGGACGCACCACACCAACATGGACGTCTACGAGAAGATCCAGCCCGAGGACATGAAGTGGAACGCGGCCGTGCTCGCCGCCTTCGCGTGGCAGGCGGCGCAGCGTGACGAGAAGCTGCCACGGAAGCCCGCGCCGGCTCCCGCGGCTCGGCCCACGCCGTAGTTTCCCGCGCCCCAGCGGCTCTGGGGGGCGGTGGTGGGGGGTGGGGCGGGGGTGTCGAGACGGGGCGAGGTCGCTCCCGGTCCCGGCACCCCCGCCTCCTGCTGGTTCTGGCCCACCCTTTGCCACGTCGGGCCGCATGGCCAAGTTTCCTCCATTGCCGGAACTGATCGGGGCGCCAGCCCCCTCCTCGAGCCCCAGACCCCTCATGCGCGCATTTCCTCGCTCCATTCGGTCGCCCTTGTTCCTGGCCGCGCTGGTCCTCGCCGCGGCCTGCGGCAAGGATGCCGTGCCGCAGGATGCCCTTGATGCCACCGTCGTGCAGGTCGGGGACGCCAAGCTGACGGGCAAGGTGCTCCAGCAGTGGCTCCTCAAGTCGCCGGTGCCGCCGGTGGCCTCGACGGCCTCGGTACTCGTCGGCTCCTGGCTCGACGCGGCGCTGCTGCAGCAATCGAAGGTCACCGGGCTGTCGCTGAACGACTCCGCCCTGACCGACGCCGCGATTGGCCCCGACGCCGCTCGTGGGATGATCCTCGAGTTCTGGGCGGGTCGGGCGAACGCTCGACCGGCGCCGACCGATGCGCAGGCGGACTCGCTCGCCAAGGCCGACAACGTGCGCGTGCTCCAGCATCTGTTCCTGGCGATTCCGCGCGGCTCCGACTCGATGACGGTCGTCGGGATCGCCAATCGCGCGCGCGCGATCTTCGAGCGGGCCAAGACCGAGAACTTCAGCAAGCTGGTCCGGGAGGCCTCGGAAGATTCCGCAACCCGCGCCACCGACGGCTTTCTTCCGGCGGTCTCGCGGGAAGAGGTGCCCCCGCAGATTCGCGCCGTGGCGTGGGGATTGGCGGAGGGCGCCGTCTCGCGAATCATTCCGTCGCAGATCGGCCTTCACATTGTGCGCCGGGCGACGTTGTCGGAATCACGCCTTGGCTTGAAGCGGTGGTTGGCCCCGCGCTACAGCCGACGCGCCGACTCCACCTTCGTCGACTCGCTCGCGCGGGCGGCACAGATGGTGATCGCCGAGGATGCCCGCAATCGGGTCCGCGGGATGCTGCACGAACCGCTGCGCGTGGGCGCTGGCGGACCGCTGGTGACCTGGAAGGACGGTGCCTTGACCCCAGAGGCGGCACACGATTGGATCGTGATGATTCCCGCCCCGGAGCGGGCCACCCTTGCGGTGGCTTCGGATTCGGCGCTCACCTCCTTCCTCAGGGAGATGACGCAGCGCGAGCTGATCCTTGCCCGGGCCGGTGCCAGTCACCGGGTGGCTGCAAAGGCACGTGGGCTGCTCGCGCCACAGTACCATTCCGCCGTCGCAGACCTCCTGAACGAATTCGGGAGCATGACCGCGGGCGTGCCGGCGGCCCTGGCCCCGTCGGTGTATCTGGATTCGCTGGTGCTGGGGCGGTCGCGCTATCGGCCGCTTCCTGGAGCGCTCTCTGGGGTACTGCGCAGCAAGTTCGACGTGAGCATCGATACGGCCTCGATCAGCAAGGTGCTGAAGTCCACCCAGACGCTCTGGGCCCAGTTGCACGCCAATGACACCACCACGGCGCAATCCGGCATGCCGCAGGCACCGAGCATGACGCCGGCAGCTGGCGGCCCGCCGGTGACGGCACCGACCGTCGGGGTACCGAAGAAGCCGTGAGTATCCGCGCCGTTCCCGGCGGTGTGCAGCTCGCGCTGCACGTGCAGCCGGGGGCGCGGACCACCGCCGTGGCCGGTCGCCACGGCGAGGCGATCAAGGTGCGCCTCGCCGCGCCGCCCGTGGACGGGCGCGCGAACGAGGCGCTGCTGGTGTTTGTGGCGGAAGTCAGCGGCGTGCCTCCCCGCGCCGTGACCCTGGTGCGGGGGGCATCCTCCCGCGCGAAGGTCATCGAGGTGCAGGGGCTGACGGCGGCGCGCGCGGCGACGCTATTCCTCGGGGGGTGATCCTTCCGGCAGGCCGGCCTGCTCGGCGGTGCGTCGGGCGGCCACGGCCAGCAGTTGCCGGAGGCGGCGACGCTCGGCGGCCGGGTAGGGATGCCGTGGGGAGAGCCGGTTCCATCCTTCGGGGCCATGACCGACCCAGAGCACATCGAGGACCAGGACCAGCTCGCGGGCAATCACGCTGAGCGGGCAGACGATGGCGACGGTCCGCTCCTGCGAGAGCGTCATTTCGGCCGTGCCCGAGCGGCGGTCGGCCCAACTGTGGATCCGCAGCTGCACCAGTTCGTCCTGACGCTCGAACGTCCATTCGTGCACTCCCGGCGCATCCTCCAACACCACCGTCGCCCGTTCCGCGCCCTCGAGGAGGGTGACGGCGGCGCGGGTGAGGTCGCCGAGCGCGTCGGTGTCATCCGTGGCCTGCATCGCGACCCGCAGGTCGTCGGCTTCGAGGGCGACCACCGCACGGCCGGGGGTGGTGAGGGCAAAGCGGAGCGAAAGAGCCATGCGGGCGGTGGTCCGGAAGAGGGGGGCCTTGCCTGAGTATCGGCAGCGTGTGTGGCGGGATGGAAGCGATGCGTCGCCAGAGCGGAAGTTGCCTCGAACAGGCACGCGCGGGAAGGGGAGTGGGGCGCGTTGCCCTCCCTCCCGCCGTCACCCATATTCGAGGTGTGTCTTCATTCCCCCCGAGGAGTTGCCCCATGTCGTTTTCACTGCCCCCACTCCCGTACGACTACACGGCGCTCGAGCCGCACATCGATGAACAGACGATGCGGATTCACCATGACAAGCACCACGCCGCCTATGTCACCAATCTGAATGCCGCACTCGAGGGGCAGGATGCCCTCCTGGCGATGCCGATCGAACGCCTGATCGCCGATTTGTCGCAGGTCCCCGAGGCGAAGCGTACCGCGGTCCGCAACAACGGTGGCGGCCACGCCAACCACACCTTGTTCTGGGAGATCATGGCGCCCGGCGGGGCGACAGCGCCCACCGGCGACCTCGCGACGGCGATCGAGTCGACCTTCGGCTCCTTCTCCGGCTTCCAGGAGCAGTTCCTCAAGGCGTGCACCACCCGCTTCGGCTCCGGCTGGGCCTGGCTCTCGCGCGCGGCCGACGGCACGTTGCTCGTCGAGAGCACCGCGAATCAGGACTCGCCGCTGATGGAAGGGCGCACCCCGCTGCTCGGCTGCGATGTTTGGGAGCATGCCTATTATCTCCACTACCAGAACCGGCGTCCCGATTACGTCGCCGCGTGGTGGCATGTCGTCAACTGGACCGAGGTCGGCCGTCGCTACGCGGCGGGCCGCTGAGGCACAGGCGATGACCACCCCAGCGATCGGATCGCCAGCACCAGACTTCACGCTCCCGTCGACCTCCGGGTCCGATGTGACGCTCTCGAGTTTTCGTGGCAGCAAGCACGTGTTGCTCGCCTTCTTCCCGGCCGCATTCTCCGGCGTCTGCACGGCCGAGATGTGCGCGCTCTCTGAGGACTACGGTCGCTTCGCGTCGGCGGAGACCGTGGTGCTCCCGATCAGCGTGGACTGGATCCCGGCGCTGAAGGCCTTCAAGGCGCACGAGCAGATGACCATCGATCTCCTCTCCGACTCGAAGCGCGAGGTCTCGAGAGCCTACGGCGTCTATCTCGACGCCGCCTTCGTGTCGAAGCGCGCCTACGTGCTCATCGACAAGGCGGGGATGGTGCGGTGGGTCCATGTCGAAGCCGAGCTGGGCCACTCGCGGCCCAATGGCGAACTGCTCGAGCAGCTCGCGGCGCTCGGGTGACCGCTCCCGGCCACGTCGGCTCCTGGCGTCGGCTGGTCGGGCTCGCGGTGGTCGTCGCCCTGACGGCCTGCCAACTCGACGTGCGGCCGCCGAGCGGCTCGCGGCGCGATGACGCCGCCGCGCAGAGCGCGGTCGACGGATTCTACCGTGCGCTGGCGGCACGCGACACGGTCGCACTCGAGCGGGTGGCCTTCACGGGAGGGAGCGCATTGCTCGATGCCACGGGGCGTGACGTGACGCTGGTGCCGATGCTCGCCCTGCTCGGCGTGCCGGAGCGCCGCTCGACCGGGACGCCGCCGCGCCTGGTACACACCGAATTGCGGGTCGACGGCAACATTGCCGTGGCCCGGGTGGTCGTCACGGTGCCTGCAGCTGGCGGCGCCGGCGAGATGGAAGCGGCCGACCTGCTCACGCTCGGTCGGCGCGACGGGGCGTGGCGGGTCGCGCACACGCAATTCGGGCCATGGCGGACACGATCGGCACCCTGACCCCCGCCGCGCCCCTGCTGGCGCCGCCGCTCGCCGTCGTGGTGGGCGCCGCGCGCGTGCTCGGGGCAGCCGGCACCTCGGCCTCGCGCCTGCGGGCACTCTGCGAACATCTGCGCAACACCTTGCCGGCCGACGAAGTCCGCCTCCGCTCGGGCGAGCGTCGCGCCGGCGCGCCGCGTGAGCCGACCGCCGACCTCTTCGCGGTGGCGGTGCCGTGGCGCACCGATCGCCCGGCAGTGCTGGAGGTCCTGGGGAGCCGTCGCCCGCCGGCCGAATTGCGCCCGGTGCTCGAGGCCGTCGCGGCGTTGCTCGCCACCGTCCTGCCGGTCCTCGAAGAGGGCACCGCGGATGAGCAGGGGCTCGAGCGTCGTCTGGCACGGCTCACCATCGATTCCTTGCCGGTCGGCCTGTATGTCGTCGATCGACAGTACCGGATCGTGGTCTGGAATCGGAAGCGTGAAATCGGGACGCAGGGGCTCCGACGCGACGACGTGATCGGCCGCCCTGTCGCCGAGGTGCTCCATCGCCAGGACGCGGACACCCTGCTCGCCGAATTCGATCATGTCTTCCGGACCGGCGAGGTCTTCGAGACTGAGCAGGAAGTGACCGCCGACACGGAGCGACGGATCTTCCGCACCTCGCGCCTGCCGATGCGCCTCGAGGGAGACGGCATCAGCCACGTCATCACCATCGGGGAAGACGTCACCGAGACGCGGGCGCTCCAGCGCGCGATGCAGCAAACAGAGAAGCTCGCCGCCGTCGGCCAGCTCGCCGCGGGCGTGATGCACGAAATCAACAATCCGCTCGCCACCATCGGCGCCTGCGTTGCGGCGATCTCGTCGCGGCTGGGGGCCTCGGCCGAACCGGTGGTTCGGGAATATCTCGACATCATCGAGAGCGAGGTCGTGCGGTGCACCAACATTGTCGACGGGCTGCTCGACTTCTCCCGCGCCGGCCGCGCCGGTGGGGCGATGGAGCCGACCGATGTCCACGGGGTGCTCGAGCGCACGCTGTACCTGCTCAAGCACCATCAGCGCTTCCGACGCCTGCAGGTCACCCGCGACTTCACCGAGCCGCTGCCGCTCGTGCTGGGCAACGCCGAGCGGCTGATTCAGGCCGCGATGGCCATCCTGCTCAACGCCGCCGATGCCACGGGTGGTCGCGGGCAGGTCGTGGTGCGCACGCGGGTCGAGGGGAGCTTCGTCGTCGTGGAATTCCAGGATGACGGACCAGGGATTCCGCCGGATGTCCTCCCGAAGGTGTTCGAGCCGTTCTATACCACGAAGGGACCCGCCCGCGGCACCGGGCTCGGCCTCGCCATCTGCTATGGCATCGTCGCCGACCACCAGGGCCGGCTGGACGTGCGCAGCGAGCCCTCGCGCGGTTCGGTGTTCCGGATGGCACTCCCCATCGCTCGCGAGGGACGGACTGCATGAAGCTGCTGGTGGTGGAAGACGACCGTACCGTTGGCCAGTACGTCAAGCGCGGGCTTGAGGAACAGCAATACCTCGCCGACTGGGTCGGGGACGGGGCGGAGGCGCTGCGCCTGATGACGGCGACGGCCTACGACCTGATCATTCTCGACCTGCGCCTGCCGGGGATGACCGGGCTCGAGGTCCTGCGCACCCTGCGGGACCGCGGCCTCACGATGCCGGTGCTGGTGCTGACGGCGCAGGACAGCGTCGAGTTCAAGGTCGACGCGCTGCGGGCCGGCGCCGATGACTACGTCACCAAGCCGTTCGCGTTCGACGAACTGCTCGCGCGGATCGAGGCGATCTCGCGCCGACCCCGCCTCCTCTCCTCGCGATCGCTGCGCGTCGCCGACCTCGAAGTCGACCTCGATGCTCGCGAGGTGCGCCGTGCCGGAACCCTGGTGGAGCTCACGCCGAAGGAGTACGCGGTCCTCGAATACCTGATGCGACACCAGGGTCGCGTCATGTCGCGCACGCTGATCACCGAGTACGCGTGGGACTACCACTTCGACCCCGGCACCAACATCGTCGATGTCGTGATCAATCGCCTGCGGAAGAAGGTCGATGCCGGCGCCACGCAGAAGCTGGTGCACACGGTCCGCGGCGTCGGATACGTCGTGAAGGGCTAGCCTCACGTGCAATCGATCCGGCGCCGGCTCTCCCTCTCCTACGCGCTGGCGCTCACCACGACCCTCGGCGTCTTCGGCGCGGCGCTCTACCTCGACCGGCGCAGCGCGGCGGCCCGGGAACGCGAAGAGCGGGTCGAGACCCGACTGAAGGTCGAGGCGAACTTCGCCGTGTCGTGGCTGGAGCAGCAGTCGCGCATCTATCCGCGCCTGGTGCGCGGGATGCGCCGAATCGGCTCCACCAATCCGGCCGACTCCACCTGGGATCTGCTTCCCGAAATCCGCGGCTACTTCCAGGGGCTCGGGCAGGACTACCTCTTCGTCGCCGATCCCTCGGGCCGCCTGCTCTTCGTGTCGCAGTCCGCCAACGACCTCGAGCCCGCCTCGCTTTCCGCGGTCCGTGACATCCTGATCCGCACGCCCGTCATGTTGCGCTCCGGGCGCCTGCGCCTCACCCCCGACGGCGAGCCGTTCCGCTACTACATGTTGCCGACCGACTCGGTGCGCGAAGTGCGCGCGGTGCTGCTCGCCGCCCGGCCCGACGACTCGACCGGCTATGGGCCGAACGAGTTGCTGATGGCGATGCTGATCGTGGCGCCGCTGATTCTCGTCGCCTCGATCGTCCTCGGCTACTGGCTCGCCGGCCGTGCCCTCCAGCCGATGGACACGATGGTCGAGGAACTGGTCGCGATGCGCGACGGCCGCTCGCTCCACCGCCGCATCGCCGTCCCCCCGGGGCAGGACGAGCTCAGCCGCCTGGCGCAGAACCTCAACGCGATGCTCGACCGCGTCGAGCAGTCCTTCGTCGCGCTCCGGCGCTTCACCGCCGACGCCTCGCACGAGCTCAAGACGCCGCTGATGGTGCTCCGCGCCGGGGTGGAGCGGTCGTTGACCGATCCGCGGACCCCTGCGGAACTGGTGGCCTCGCTCGACGAGACGCTCCGGCAGATCAACCAGATGAGCGACCTGGTCACCAACCTCCTGACGCTCGCGCGGGCGGATGAGGGCCGCTCCTCCCTGGTGCTCCGCCCAGCGGACCTCCGCGGCCTGGTGGCCGAGGCGGGGGAGACGGCGGAAATCCTCGGCGAGCAACAGCGGGTGACGGTGGTCCTGGACCTGCCGGAAGTCGCCGTCGAGGTGCCGGTGGATCCGCCCCGGATGCGCCAGCTGCTGATGAACCTGGTGACCAATGCGGTCAAGTACACGCCGGCTGGCGGCACCGTCACGCTGACCTTGCGAGACCAGCCGGAGGCGGCCATCCTCTCGGTGCAGGACACCGGCATCGGGATCGCGCCCGGCGACCTGGAACACGTCTTCGACCGCTTCTGGCGGGCGGACCCGGCCCGGTCCCGCACCGGTGACCGCCCGGGGACCGGGCTGGGACTCGCCATCGTCAAATGGGTCGCTGAGGCCCACGGCGGGTCCATCCAGGTCCAGAGTCGGCCGGGGAGGGGGAGCACCTTCGTGGTGACCATCCCCAAGCTGGAGCCGAAGGTGCCGTCCCCTGTCCCTGAAGGCGATCGCTAACGCAGTTGTCATTGAATTGTCATCCAGCGGTGACGCGGGTGCGAAGTGACCCCGCGACATTCCCTGCCGAGTCTGTTGGTCCCGCCCCACTTGCGGAGGTTCGTCCGCGTGTTTGAAAACCTGATCGAGTCCAAGCCGAAGAAGGATCGTACCATCGGGCAGACTGCCGTCTCGGTGGTCGTCCACATCTTTCTGGTCCTCGGCGCCGTCAAAGCCACCCAAGGGGCGGCCGAAACGGTGAAGCAGATTCTTGAGGACACCACTGCGGTGTTCATCAAGCCTCCCGAGCCGCCACCGCCGCCGCCACCGGACGAGGTGCCGCCGGACGTCGTGGTGTCGAACAATCCCCCGCCGCAGGGATTCCAGACGATCATGCCGCCGGACAAGATTCCGACGGAGATTCCGCCGGTGAACCTGAACGAGAAGTTTGACGCGAAGGACTTCTCCGGAAAGGGCGTCGAGGGCGGCATCGCCAAGGGCATCATCGGCGGCACCGGCCCCGTGGGCGACATCATCGCCGGCGAGACCTTCACGCAGGACCAGGTCGACGATCCGGTGGCCTACATCGATGGCGCCGACCCGGTCTTCCCGCCGGCCATGCGTGGCGCCGGCATCGCCGGCCGCGTGACGCTGCAGTTCATCGTCGGCACCGACGGGCGGGTCGAGCGGTCGTCCATCAAGGTCATGAGCAGCACGAACAAGGCCTTCGAGGATCCGGCGGTCACCGCGATCAGCCGGGCCCGCTTCAAGCCGGCCAAGATGCGCGGTCAGGCCGTGCGCCAGCTGGTCCAGCAGTCAATCGCATTCGATATCCGCTGACGGCGCTTCACGCCGCAGGAACCCAGGGCCGCGCCGTCGCGGCCAGTCATCCACCCGGAAGAGGTTGAGCGATGAATACGTCACTCCTGAAGCTCTGGTCAGACGCGGGCTACTTCGCCAAAGGCATCGTCATCTTGCTGGCGATCATGTCCGTCTACTCCCTGACGATCACGATCCAGAAGCTGATCAAGATCAAGAAGAGCGAGGCCGCGACCCGCAAGTTTGCGCCGCAGTTCTCCCGCGCGATCCAGGAAGAGAACATCGAGCAGGCCATCACCATGGCCGAGAAGAACAAGGACAGCCACGTCGCCCGCGTCCTCGGCGGCGCCCTGGCCGAAGTGAAGCCGCTCCTGCGTGACCGCGCGACGATCACCGCCGCCGACATCAACTCGGCCGAGCGTGCGGTCGAGCGGCAGATGATGATCACCCTCGCCGAGTTCAAGCGTGGCTCGGGCGTGCTCGGCACGGTCGGGTCGACCGCGCCGTTCGTCGGGCTGCTCGGCACCACGATGGGTATCGTCAACGCCTTCCAGGCGATGAGCGCCGGCGGCGCGTCGGGCGGCCTCGCGGGCATCGGCGCCGGTATCGCCGAGGCGCTGATCACGACGGCCTTCGGCCTCATGGTCGCCATCCCGGCCGTGTGGGCGTACAACTACTTCACCACCAAGATCGAGAACCTCGCCGTCGAGATGACCTACACCTCGAAGGAGCTCATTGACTACCTGATCAAGAGCGTGGGGGCCGAGTTCGGACGCTCGATCTTCACGAAGGAGTTCCAGGCCCAGAAGGCGGTGAGTGGCAGTGGCCATATCCACGGGTAGCAAAGGCAGCGTCAATGCGGAGATCAACGTCACGCCGATGATCGACGTGATGCTGGTCCTCCTCATCATCTTCATGATCGTGACGCCGGTGCTCGAGTCGGGCTTCACCGCCCGCATGCCGAGTGGCGCGAACGTGAAGCCGGCGCCCGAAGAGGAGAACGAGGTCACCCTCGGTCTGGACGTTGCCGGTGGCTATTTCATCGACGGCAAGTCGATCGACAAGGAGAAGGCCGAGGCCCAGCTCACGTCGATCTTCGCGGCCCGGACCGAGGACAAGATCCTCTACTTCAAGGCCGACGCGGGCCTGAAGTACTCCAAGGTGCAGGAAGCGGTGGAAATGGCGCGCCGGGCCGGTGCCCGCGTGCTGGTGGCGATCACGGACCGCAACGGCGGCCTCATGTCAGAGGAGAAATAGCCATGGCGATGTCAACGGGCGGAGGCGGCGACGTCACCTCCGACATCAACGTGACGCCGATGATCGACGTGCTCCTCGTGCTGCTGATCATCTTCATGATCGTGCAGGCGCTGAAGCGGGCGGCCATCGACATCCAGATTCCACCGATCGAGACCGGGGCGAAGTCCAATGCCCCGAGCACCCAGATCGTGCTCGAGCTCCGCGATGACGGCAGCTATGTCATCAACGGGCAGGCCCCGACCCCGAAGGCGCAGCTCGACCGCAAGTTCCACGAGATCTACGATCAGCGTCCGGCGAAGCTGCTCTTCGTGAAGCCGGGTCAGAATCGAGTCTATGCCGACATCATCGAGGCGATTGACATCGCACGCGGTGCCGGGGTCGCGGTGGTGGGTTTCACCCCGATCGAATCGAACGCGAACTGAGCCAGGGGTGAGCATCACCCCGGCCGACGACCACGCGGGCGCACCCTCTGGGCGCGTCCGCGTTTCGGCATCCTTCCCGGAGCCGCCGCGGCGCAGCCCCGTGGCGACAGCGGCCTCGCTGTTGTTCCACGCGGTGCTGCTCTACCTGGCCATCCGGGTCAGCGCGGTGGTGGTGGAGCCGCGCGGTGGTGATTTTGCCGAGGCCTTCCAGCAGTTCATCGCGGGCGGCGGAGGCGGGGGTGGGAAGGGCGGTACCTTCATTGCCGTGGCGCCGCCGGCCGCGCCAACGGTCGTACCGGTCGAGACGCCGCCGGTGGTGACGCCAACCGTGGTCCCCACGCCGACACCGGTCGAGACTCCACCGACCGAGATTCCGCCACCGGCGGCGGCTCCCGGCGCTGCGCCGGCCGGCGCCGGAAGCGGCGGCGGGACTGGCGGGGGGACCGGCACTGGCACGGGCACCGGCACCGGCAGCGGTGTGGGGCCTGGCAGTGGGGGCGGCACCGGTGGCGGGGTCGGGACTGGGCGGGCAGGGATGCCGCCGGTGCCCCGGTCGCTGATGATCCCGCCACTGGACTTCCCCAAATCCCTGCGGGGAAAGACGGCCGAGGTCGTGTTCACCATCTCGAGTGAAGGGCGCGTCACGGACTTCACGGTGACCCCACCGATCACGGACAAGGGCTTCGCCAAGAAGTTCGACGAGGTGATGCGAGCCTACCGGTTCCGCCCTGCTCGTGACGCCGATGGCAACGACGTTGCCAGCACCTACACCTACACGTTCACCTTCGGAGCCCAATGAGCGGTCTCTTCTCCCGCAAGCCGATCATGGCGGAATCGGATCGCGGCATGCGCCGAACCCTCGGGGCTGGCGACCTCATCATGCTGGCGATCGGGGCGGTGATCGGGGCGGGCATCTTCGCCTCGCTCGGGACAGCAGCGGCCGGCGAGGTGGCGGCCGACGGCACCATCATTCGTGCGGGCGCCGGGCCAGCGCTGGTCCTCTCGTTCGTGCTGCTCGGCGTGGTCTGCGGGCTCGCGGGGCTCTGCTATGCGGAGCTCGCGGCGATGATTCCCCAGGCCGGGTCCGCGTATGCCTACACCTACGCGACGCTTGGCGAATTGCTCGCGTGGATCATCGGCTGGGACCTGATTCTCGAGTACGCCGTCGGCAACATCGCCGTCGCGGTGGCATGGAGCGGCTACTTCACCTCGCTGCTCAGCGGATTCGGCATCTTCCTGCCCGGCTGGCTGACGCACGGCTACCTGCAGGTGAAGCTCTCCTCCAATCCCGACATCGCGGTACTGATGGACACGGCCCCGCGCATCGCGGGTGTGCCGGTGTTGTTGAACGTCCCGGCGTTCCTGATCGTCGCCGCGGTCACCTGGTTGCTCCTCCTCGGCGTCCGCGAGAGTGCGCGCGCCAACAACATCATGGTCGCCATCAAGCTTCTCGTCCTCGGGCTGTTCGTGGTCGTCGGCGTGCAACACATCAACCCCGACAACTACGTCCCGTTCGCGCCGAATGGCTTCCGCGGCATCCACCAGGGCGCGGCGATCGTCTTCTTTGCCTACATCGGCTTCGATGCCATCTCCACCGCCGCGGAAGAAACCAAGAATCCGCAACGCAACCTGCCCATCGGGATTCTGGGCGGCCTCGCGGTCTGCACGCTGATCTACGTGATCGTCGGCGCCGTGGCGACCGGCCTGGTACCGTACCAGCAGCTCGCATCGGCCGATCCCCTGGCGCGCGCGCTCGACCTGGCCGGCCTGAAGACGGCGAGCTGGATCATCTCCGCCGGTGCCGTGGTCTCGATGACGGCCGTGTTGCTGGTCTTCCAGTATGGTCAGCCGCGGATCTTCTTCGGCATGGCGCGCGACGGCCTGCTGCCCAAGTGGGCCGCCAAGTTGCACCCGAAGACGCGGGTCCCGCACATCACGACCATCCTCACCGGGGTGCTCGTCGCCGGCGGTGCACTGCTCGCCGAAGAGAACATGATCTACGACCTGACCAATATCGGGACGCTCGCCGCGTTCTTCCTCGTCTCGGTCGGCGTGCTCGCGCTCCGCATTCGGGAACCTGATCGGCCGCGCCCGTTCCGCGTGCCGTTCATCTACCTGGTCTCGCCGCTCGCGGCTGGCGCCTGCCTCTTCGTGATGAAGGGGTTGCCTGCACGAGCCTGGATGATGTTCGGCTGGTGGCTGCTGGTCGGGCTCGGCATCTACGTCTTCTACGGCTACCGACATTCGGTGCTGCGGACCGGCAAGCCGGTGGTGACGGAAGAGCTCGACTAGGCAGCGAACGGCGAACAGCGAACGGCGAACAGCGGTGCAACAGGTGAGGGGTGAGGGGTGAGGGGGAACAGTCCCCTTACCCCTCACCCCTCACCCCTCACCGCTATTCGCTGTTCGCCGTTCGCTGCTACGCCCCGGCGAGCAACTCCTTCTGCGTCTTCGCCTTCTGCAGTCGGGTGAGCGCTTCCATCATCGCCTTGTCGCGGGCGATGCCACGCTCGAACGCCGCGCCGTCGCCGAGGGCGAGGCCCGCCATCTGATTCTCGAGCAGCCGATCGACCACATCCTGCGCCGCGTCGAACTGCTCACGGGTGATCGGCAGCTTGGCGCGTTCCGACAGGACGTAGAGCGAGTCGCGCCACTGCGGCGCCACCGCGAAGCCCTTCACGATGGTCGGCTGCGCCATCCGCGCCACTTCGAACGCCGCGTTCTGGAAATCGGTGATCCGCTGTCCGAGGGCGCGCGCGAGGGCCTGTTCCGGCGTGGTGGCCGTGTCCGGCTTGATCAGGACTTCGGGGGTCACCCCACCGCCCCCGAGCACGGTGCGGCCGGCGTCGGAGCGGAAGGTCGGACGCTTGCCGGCGGTATCGGTCTCGACGAAGCGTTCATCGCCCATCCCGCCATGATCCGCCTGGATGGAGCGCCCGCTCGGCGTGTACCACTTGCCGGTCGTGAGGCGGACCGCCCACCCCGAGGGCAGGGTCCGCTGGGTCTGCACCAGCCCCTTGCCGAAGGTGCGCGTGCCGATGACCAGGGCGCGGTCGTGGTCCTGCAGCGAGCCCGCCACGATTTCCGAGGCTGAGGCGGAGCCGCCATCGACCAGCACGACGATCGGCGCGGTGCCAATCGGGAGGGTGGCCTCGGCGTGATACAACATCGGGGCCTGGCCGCGGTGTTGCACGCGGGCCACTTCCATCCCCGGCGTCAGGAAGAGACCCGCCATCGCGGTGGCCGCATCGAGGTCGCCGCCAGGGTTGCCGCGCACATCCAACACGTACTTCGCCGCGCCGCGCTCGGCGAGCTGGAGCATGGCCGCCTGCACGTCCTCGGCGGCCGTGGAGTTGAAGCGCTGGATCGGGACGTAACCGATGTGCCCCTCGAGCATCAGCGTGAAGGGCACCGCCGGGAGTGCGAATGACGCCGCGCGTCACCGTCGTCGTGACCGGCGCGAGCGCAGGATAGCGCTCGTAGGTCACGCGGACGGGCGTGGCCGGTGCGCCGAGCAGGAGGGAGGTCACCGAGTCGACGATCATGCCGGAGACGTCGCGGCCGTCGACCTTGAGAATCCGATCGCCGTGGGTCAGCCCGGCGCGCGCCGCCGGTGTTCCCTCGAACACGCGATACAGCGTGACATGGCCGCCCTGGCTGCGGACCAGGGCACCGATGCCGGCGTACCGATTGCCGATGGACTGGCGCTGGAAGCGCGCCTGCTCATCGGGCGAGAGGATGGCAGCATAGGGATCGTTGAGCGAGGCGATCAGCCCTCGGGCCGCGCGCTCGTAGAGCGAGTCGACCGGGATCGAATCGACCGCAGTGTTGGCAATGATGCTGAAGACCTGGCCGAGCAGCTCCTGGCCCGCCGCCGGTCGACGCACGGGACCCTGCGCAGGCAGGGCACCGGCGACGCCGGCGAGCAGGAGGGCCAGCAGAATCGGGCGACGATTGGTCACGACGTGGGCCTCGACAAGTGGGGGACGATAAGGTGGTGCATCCCGCATAGTACGCACGAAGGGGGAAGAACGTGCCGTGAACGGGTGAGTGTTCCGTCAGGAGACGCTGTCGGCCAGCACGATGGCACCGCGGCACGGGTCGATCGCCGGTCCGTGCACGGCAATCCCGTGTCGGGCGCACTCAGCCAAGAGCAGGGGGCGCAACGGCCCCCCAGGTGCAATCAGGCCGCCCGAAAACGCCACCGCCGCAGCGCCCGGACCGGCGCCGGCGGCGCGCGCCAAGCGGCAGAGGGCGTCCAGCGCCCCCTGACGGATCTCGACGGCGGCCGCATCGCCGCGCTCCGCGGTCTGGAGCGTGGCGGGCGCCAGTGCCGCCACGGCTGCAGGCGTCGCGGTGGTGGACCACCGGACAAGGCCGGCGATCCCCTGGACCCCAGCGGCGGCACAGAGCGCCTCCGCAAGCCGGGTGGCCGGGCCGAAGCCCTCGTGCATCACGCCGACCGCCTCGAGGGCGCGCTGACCGATCCAGTACCCCGAGCCGTGGTCCCCCATTCGCCATCCGAGCCCCCCGGCGCGCCGGGCGGTGCCCTGGGCGTCACGTCCGATGGCGATGCTGCCGGTGCCGGCGATCAGCAGCACTCCAGCACCCGCCCCGAAGGCCGAGGCGCGCGCAAGCTCCGCATCGGTGGTGACCAGGGTGCGCCAGGCCAGATGCCTTCCACTCAAGGCCCCCTCGAGTTCCTCGCGCTCGTGGTCTCGGCCGGCCCCCGCGGCGCCGACGACCAGCACATCGGCGCGCTTGATGCCCGCCCGATGGAGCAACGGTCCTGCGAGTGCCGCGATCTCCTCGGCCCGGGCCGCACCCAATCCGCTCCGCATCGCACCGCCAGCCCCTTCGGCGCGGCCCCGTTCCACCGTGCCGTCAAAGAGCGCGACGCGGCACGAGGTCCCGCCGAGGTCCGCGCCGAGCACAATCACGTGGCGACTCGGCGCAACTGCGACGAGAGGATCGCCGTCCCCACCATGATCGTCGTGCCAAGCGGGACGTACCACGGCCAGGCCAGGGTGCCGAGTGTCGTCAGCATCGGGAGGCCGGACGCGGCGAGCTTGGCGGCAAAGACCGTGATCAGCATGACCGCCACGGTCACCGCCGCCGCGCGGATCACGTCGGCCCCGATCACCCGGCCGCGCATCCCGGCGAGCAGGTAGGCGCCGAGCAGCGCGCCGTACGTCACCGAGGCGATCGACAGCGCGAGGACCACGGCCGGCGTGTCGTTGCCAGTGGTGAACGCATGGAAGCCCAGTGCGCCGCCCATCAGGGCAGTACCCCAGATGATCGAAACAGCACGCCCGACGCGCAGCAGTTTGGCGGGGTCACGCTCGCCGGTGATCGACGCATACAGATCGTGGGTGAGCGAGGAGGCGAGGGCGTTGATCGACGACGAGATCGTGCTCATCGCGGCCGCGAGGATCCCCGCGATCACCAGGCCGCGAATTCCGCTGGGGAGGTGTTCGAGCACGAAGCGTCCGAAGATCTCGTTGGAGGGTGTCGTCGTCGGCGCAAGATTCGCCGCCCAGATCGCCGTGCCCACCAACAGGAAGAGCAGGAACTGCCCGATGACCAGGACGCCGGAGCCGATCAGTGCCACGCGCGCGTCACGGAGTGAGCGCGTGGCGAGCAGGCGCTGCACGATCAGGTGATCGGTTCCATGCGAGGCGGCCGAGAGGAGGGCGCCACCGACAAGGCCACCGAGCAGTGTGTACGGTGCCGTGAGGGAGAAGCTCGGATTGAAGACGCGCAGCTTCCCGGCCTCGCCTGCCACCGCGAGCACCTGATCGAAACCGCCTGCCAACTGCGAGGCGATCCAGAGCGCGGCCACTCCGCCGCCGAGATAGACGACCAACTGCACGACATCGGCCCAGATGACCGCCTTGATGCCACCGAACCAGGTGTAGAGCAAGGTGACCAGGCTCATCACGACGATCGAGAGGGGGATGCTCCATCCCGTCAGCAGTGCGAGCGGAATCGAGCCGGCGAAGATCCGGACCCCATCGCCGAGAAAGCGCGTGGCGAGAAAGACCAACGACAACGCGCGTCGGGTTGAAGGTCCGAAGCGCGTCTCGAGCCGCGCGTATGCGGTCTCCTGCTCACCCCGGAAGTAGCCGGGAAGGAGCCAGAGCGACACGCCGATGCGCCCGATCAAGTAGCCGACCGGGAGTTGCAGGAAGGTCAGGTCGCCGCGTGCCCCGAGCGCCGGCGTCGAGATCACCGTCACCGCCGATGTTTCCGTGGCGACAATCGAGAGCAGCACCGCCCATGCCGGCAGGTCCCGCGCCCCGAGGAAGTAGTCGCCGCTGGAAGCCTGCCCGCGCGAGAGCCAGAGCCCGAGGCCGAGCGTGGCGAGGAAGTAGGCGGCGATGACGGCAAGGTCGAGGGGGGTCAAGGGGGGCCCTAGGTCGTTGGTCGTTAGGCGTTGGTCGTTAGCGGATCGGTGCGTTCGGCTGGGCTGGAAACAGGCAGAGGGGGCCCCGCAACGGAACCCCCTCTAACGACTCACGACTCACGACTAACGACTAGACCGTGAACGAACTCCCACACCCACACCCACCCGTCGCATTGGGATTGGTGAAGGTGAAGCCGCTTCCCTGCATCGAGGTGACGTAATCGATCACGACCCCGGAGAGGTACTGCGCGGAGAAGGCGTCGACGAAGACGCGCACGCCGTTCAGGTCGGCGGTCATGTCGTCCTCGGCCGGCTTGTCTTCGATGTTGAGCGAGTACTTGAAGCCGGAGCATCCGCCGGGGAGGACGGAGACGCGAAGCCCAGCCGTCTCGGCGGGGACATCATCGGCCGCGAGGAACTTGCGGACTTCACCGGCGGCAGTGTCGCTGATCGTCAGCACGAAGCCCTCGGGGAGGGCCTGCGTCAGGGTCTCGCTCATGATGCCTCTCCAGAAGGGGTCTTGCTGTCGTGGAACATCGTCTGAATGGTCGCCGGCGTCAATCTGGGTACGCCTGACTGGCCCGCCGGGTTCCCGGGATCATGGCGGGGTCGAGGCACGCGGGACGATCCCCGGAAAGGCCGCCCGCATCACGGCATCGGCCACCACGGCCCGAATCAGGCCGAAGGCCGGGGTATTCCGGGTGGGATGGACCCGATTCGTCAGCAACACGATGACGATCTCACGGTCCGGGTCGACCCAGATCGAGGTGCCGGTGAAGCCGGTATGGCCGTAACTCCGGGCACTCATGATCGTCCCCGCCGAGGAGACGCCCGAGGGGGTATCCCACCCGAGTCCGCGCGACGACCCCGCCGGTTGGTCCTGCCGCCTGGTCCAGGTCGGGAACCCCTTGGGCGGGGTCGGGCCGGTGATGGGTGCTCGCCCGAGGACACCGGCGAGGGTCCACTCGCCGAAGCGGAGCAGATCCTCTGCGCTGCTGAAGAGGCCGGCGTGGCCGGAGACGCCGCCGAGCCGGGCGGTGTTCTCGTCGTGGACTTCGCCACGAAGGATGCGACCGCGCCATGGGTCCCTCTCGGTCGGGGCGATCTGCGGCCGCCATCCCTTGGGTGGCAGGTATCGCATCCGGGTCAGGCCGAGCGGCTTCGTCACCCGTGTCGCAAAGAGTCGATCGATCCGTTCGCCGTAAAGTTGTTCGAGGATCGCCGTGAGCGTGATCGCGCCGAGGTCCGAGTAGACCATCCGGGTTCCCGGCGGTGCCGAGAGGTCGGTGGTCACCGTGCGCAGGATGCCTCCCGCGCGGACGATCGTCTCGAGCCACAGCGGGCGACCGGGCGGCAGACCGCTGTCATGCAACAGCAGGTCGCGGACACGCACGGCGGACTTGTTGCCGCTGCCGCGCGCAAAATCGGGGAGATACTGCACCACCGGCGCGTCGAGGTCGAGGCGCCCT
Source organism: Gemmatimonadota bacterium (assembly GCA_016720805.1). NCBI lineage: Bacteria > Pseudomonadati > Gemmatimonadota > Gemmatimonadota bacterium. The sequence goes on from JADKJZ010000001.1 coordinate 356,849, forward strand.
TCGTCGACGGCCATCATTGCCAAGGTCGTGAGCGTGATCACCTTGGTGAGCGATGCCATGTCGTAGAGCGTGCGGCCGTCGGGACGGGTGGCGTCGTCGAGTCCGAGGCGGCCGGTCCCGTAGACAAATCGCTCGCCGCGAATCGAGACGGCGAGGACGGCGCCCGGGGCGGCGCCGGCGCGAATCGCAGAGTCAAGCACTGCCGCTGCCGGCGCCATCCGCGTGGCAAGCGTCGCCGACACGGGCAGCGGGGTGGTGTTCGGGAGGCCGTGACTGCATCCGGCGAGCAGCGTCGCCAGCGCGACGCGAGTGCCGCGGCTCACGGGACGACGCGGCGCGTGGTGGTCCGCTGCAATCCGGTCCCCAGGGGCCATGCCGGGGGAATCGGAATCGGGGCACGCCCCGTGATGGCCCGCCGACCGCTCAGCGCCTGCGCCACCGCCTTCTCGGCCAGGGCGCTGTTGTTCCACGCAATCAGGAAGCTCGCCGCCGTCGGCACCTGCGCAATGATGTAGGGCGATCCGAAGGAGATCAGCACGGCCGGCTTCTTCGCCGTCAACGTCTTGAGCAGGTCGGCGGTCGCCGGCGCCAGACCGATCACCCCGCTATACGAACCCCAACGGGCGGAGGTCGCCAGCACCACGCTCTCGGCTGCGTCGATTGCCGCGCCGGCAGCGCTCAATTCCTTCGGCGTGGGCTCGGTGGTCGACACGCGCACCGCGGTGACGGTGTATCCGGCGGCGCGCAGATCGGTGGCGAGCGTGCTGCCGAGCGTGCTGCCGACATCGGCGATGCTGACGAGTGCGACCTTGCGCGGGGCCGCGCGCAGCGCGTCCACCGTGGCGAGCGAGTCCTTCAGCAGCACCAGCGCGCGCGAAGTGATATCGGCGGCGATCGCTTGGGAGGCGGCGGTGCCGACGACATCAGGCACCTTGGCCAAGTCGACCTCGCGCTGCTGGAAGAGTCCCATCTTCACCTTGAGCGCGAGGATCTTGGCCACCGAGCGATCGAGTCGCGCCATCGAGATCCGGCCGCTCTCGACCGCTTTCGTCATGGCGGCGATCGCGCTGGTCGGGTCCGCCGGCATCAGCAGGATGTCGGTGCCGGCCTCGAAGGCGCGGATCACGGCTTCATCGGCGCCGAACGTCTTGACGATGGCGCCCATGTCGAGGGCATCGGTCGTCACCAGTCCGGTGAAGTGCAGCGAGTCCTGCAGCAGCCCGGTCAGGATCGCGGGGGAGAGGGTCCCCGGGCGCGCCAGGCCGCTATCCATCGCGGGCAGCGCGATGTGTGCCGACATGATCGCGTCGACGCCGGCGTCGATCGCGCTGCGGAAGGGGATCAGCTCCAGCGTATCCATCCGGGCATAGCCGAACGGCAGCGAGGGCATCGCGAGGTGCGAGTCGGTGTCGGTGTCGCCGTGACCGGGGAAGTGCTTCGCCGTCGCGAGGACGCCGCCATCCTTGAGTCCGCGCACCGTGGCGGCCACCAGCGCGCCGACGGCCCGGGGGTCGCTGCCGAATGACCGGGTGTTGATGATCGGATTGTCGGGGTTGCTGTTCACGTCCGCGACGGGGGCAAAGGCGAGATGGACGCCCATCGCCCGCGCCTCGACGCCGGTGATCCGCCCCATGGTGTAGGCGTCCTCGACCTTGCCGGTGGCGGCGACGCCCATCTGCGTCGGGAAGCCGGTACCCGCTGCGACGCGCATCGTCGTCCCGCCCTCGAAGTCCGCCGAGATGAGGAGGGGGAGTGGCGCGCGACGCTGCAATGCGTTCAACTTGGCAGCCATGTCGAGCGGCGTGCCGGTCGAGATGATGATGCCGCCGACCTGCAACGAGTCCACCCACATCCGCGCACGCACCATCGTCGGGGCATCAGTGGCGGCGTAGTCGGCCAGCAACCACGGCATGACCAGCTGGCCGACCTTCTGCCGGATGGTGAGTTGGCGAAGCAGCACGGCGACCGTGTCGGCCCGGCCGACGCGCGGGGCCGATGTCGCGGCCGCACTCGTCGAGCCGCCGGGCAACGGGGCGCACGCCATCAGGGTGGCAACGATCCACAGACGCGAGGAGGCGGGATGCAGGGTCACGGGCAGTCGAGGCTCGGCAAGGGGTGGATGCTGGTGCTGCTCGGGGTCTCGGCGTGTGCCGCCCCCGCGAGTGTCGCCCGGCCGACCGTGCGTCCGGCCCCGGTCTTCGGCCGGGCACCGACCATCACGCTCACGCTGGTGCGGCCCGGGATCGAGGTATTGCTCACCGATTCGCTCGCCCTGGTGCGCGGGCGTCGCGTCGGATTCGTAACCAACCTCGCCGCCGTCGATGCCGAGGGCGTCAGTGCCATTGCGCGTTTGCGCACGGCCGGGGTCAATCTGGTGGCGCTCTTCGGTCCGGAACACGGTCTCGCCGCCACCGCCGCGCCTGGCGAGAAGGTGGCCTCCGCGGTCGACAGCGCGACGCAGACTCCAATTTACTCCCTCTACGGGCAGAACGTCCGGCCGACGCCCGCGATGCTGGCCGGCATCGATCTGTTGTTGGTGGACCTGCCCGACGTCGGGTCTCGCTACTACACCTACCTCGCCACCACGGTCGAGGTGATGAAGGCGGCCGCCCCGCTCGGTATCCCGGTCGTCATTCTCGACCGCCCCAATCCCCTCGGGGGCGCGGTGCAGGGCAATGTGCTCGACACCGCCTTCGCATCGATGGTGGGACGACTCGCGGTGCCGATGCGGCACGGCCTGACGCTGGCGGAGGAGGCGCGGCTGGCGCGTCACGACCTCGGGATTGCGGTCGACCTGCGCGTCGTGCCGGTCGACGGCTGGCGCCGCAGCCTGGCCTTCGAGTCGACCGGATTGCCGTTCCGCGCGCCGTCGCCGAATCTCCGCGACGTCGACGCGCTCTTCCACTACGCCGGGACCTGCCTCTTCGAGGGGACGGCGCTGTCCGTTGGGCGGGGGACCGATCTCCCCTTCCACGTCATTGGAGCCCCCTGGCTCGACACCACTGCCGTGCTGGCCCGGATCCGCCACGACAAACTCCCCGGCGTCGCCTTCGAGGGCACCCAGTTCACCCCGATCGCCCCGGGCGACGGCAAGTTCGCCAAGACCCCGGTCGTCGGGATCCGGCTGCGGATCGTCAATCGCGCCACCTACGACCCGACCCGGACCGCCGTGCACCTCCTCGCGGCGGTGCGGGCGGTGCACCCGGCGGAGGTCAAGATTGGCGGCTCCTTCGACCGACTTGCCGGCGGGAGCGCGCTTCGAGAGGCGCTCCTCCGCGGGGAGGACCCGGAGCAGATCGTGGCCGCGTGGCGGCCAGCCTTGGCGGCCTTCCGGGCCCGGGTCGCGGAGTTCCAGCTCTACCCCTGACGGGGCCGCGTTGCCGCATCCCCCCTCGTCCCGTTACGTTTTGGCACCATTCCGCCGCCCCGACTGGGGCGGCGGAACTGTTGGGCCCACCCGGAACAGGGGCGCGTGGCGGCATTGGTATCAGCTGCGAGCAAGCGGATCTATCACGATGGCATGGCCCCGTTTGTTCGGGCCCTGCTCCGTGCCGGCGTCACCCCCAACACATTGACCACGGTCGGGGCGCTGTTGATCCTCGCCTCCGCGGTGGCATTCGGCGCGGGCGCCATTCGGTGGGGCGGGTTGCTCCTCCTGATCAGCGGCATGATCGACACCCTCGACGGGCAGGTGGCCCGACTGGGTGGGCAGGAGAGCCGCTTCGGCGCGTTCTACGACTCCACGCTGGATCGGGTGGGGGATGGGGCGTCGTTCATCGGGATCGCCGCCTATCTTATGCGGGCGCCGGATGTCCGGTGGCGGGACGGGGCGGTGGTGTTGTGCATGGTCGGGATCGTCGCCGCCCTGCTGGTGTCGTACATGCGCGCCCGTGCGGAAGGGCTCGGCCTGGAGTGCAAGGTCGGGATCGCCCAGCGGGCTGAACGGATTCTCGGGCTCGGACTCCCCACGCTGATCCTCGGCGCGGGACCTGGCGCCCTGGTGCTCACGGCGATTGTCGCCCTGCTCACCCTGTTGTCGCTCATCACCGTCGGTCAGCGGTTCGCCCACGTCCATCGGGAGACCGCCAACGATGCCCAGTCAAGGGGAACTACGCGTGGCTGATCAGAATGCCCGGACGATCGCTCCGGCCGAAGGCAAGCTCGGTGTCCTGTGTGTCGGCCTCGGCGCCGTCGCATCGACCTTCATCGCCGGCGTCGAGCTGGCCCGTCGCGGCCTCGCGAAGCCGACCGGCTCGCTGACGCAGCTGTCGACGATCCGGCTCGGCAAGCGCACCGACGGTCGCGCCCCGCTGATCAAGGACTTCGTCCCGATCACGCCGCTCAACGACCTCGTCTTCGGCGCCTGGGACCCGGTGCCCGACAACGCCTATCAGTCGTGCCTGCACTGCGGCGTCTTCGACAAGCACGAGCACGTCTTCCCGATCAAGGATTTCCTCGAGTCGATCACCCCGATGCCGGCCGTCTTCGACCAGCAGTACGTGAAGCGCCTGCACGGCACCAACGTGAAGCAGGGGAAGACCAAGCGCGAGCTCGCCGAGGCGCTCCGTCAGGACATCCGCGACTTCAAGCAGAAGACCGGCGTCGCGCGCTGCGTGATCGTCTGGTGCGCCTCGACCGAGATCTTCATCGTGGCCGGTCCGCAGCACCAGACCCTCGAGGCCTTCGAGGCGGCGATGGAAGCCAATGACCCGGCGATCGCCCCGTCGATGCTCTACGCCTACGCGGCGATCATGGAAGGGGTCCCGTTCGCCAACGGCGCGCCGAACCTCTCCTGCGACATCCCCTGCCTCGAGAAGTTGGCGCGCGAGAAGGGCGTCGCGATCGGCGGCAAGGACTTCAAGACCGGCCAGACGATGCTCAAGACGGTGCTCGCCCCGATGTTCAAGGCGCGCATGCTCGGCGTGGCGGGGTGGTACAGCACCAACATCCTCGGCAACCGGGACGGCGAGGTTCTCGACGATCCGGAATCGTTCAAGACCAAGGAAGAGTCGAAGCTCGGCGTGCTGGAGTACATCCTGCAGCCGCAGCTCTACCCCGAGTTGTACGCCAACATGTATCACAAGGTGCGGATCAACTACTACCCGCCCCGCGGTGACAACAAGGAAGGCTGGGACAACATCGACATCTTCGGATGGTGCGGCTATCCGATGCAGATCAAGGTCGACTTCCTCTGCCGCGACTCGATCCTGGCCGCGCCGCTGGTGCTCGACCTGGCGCTCTTCTTCGACCTGTCGCAGCGCGCCGGGATGAGCGGGGTGCAGGAGTGGCTCTCGTTCTACTTCAAGAGCCCCCAGGTCACGCCGGGTCTCTATCCCGAGCATGACCTCTTCATCCAGCACACCAAGCTGAAGAACACGCTGCGGTGGTTGATGGGCGAGGAGATGATCACCCACCTCGGCCAGGACTATCCCCACGGGGACTGAGCGAGTCGTCGTGGCAGGTGCCGCACCCAACGGGGCCACATTGTGGCCCCGTTGTTACATTCGCCCGCTTTTCCGGATTGCCCCAAATTCATCCGGACGGTAGCTTCTCCCGCTCACATGCAATACTTCCATCGGACCTCCGTGTCGCCCGACGCCGCCATCGCTGCGGCCGCCGCCTTCTTCGGCGCGCGCCTTGCTCCCACCGAGGAATCGCCCCGCCGACGCAGCTTCGCGGGCGCCCTCGGTGCCGTGCGCGTCTCCGCGCAGGCCGAAGGGGGGCATTACACGCGCATCACGGTGCGCACCGACCAGCCCGGTGAAAGCGAGCTCGACAAGCTCGCCAAGCGCTTCCTGGGCGAAGTCCATGTCCTCGCCGAGCCCGCGCACCAGCTGCGCGGCTCGTACTAGTTCGCCTCCGACCCGGTCCGTCGATCCCATGGCCATTCGCCTGTTGCCCCGCGACGAACGCTTCTTCGAGCTGTTCACCAAGCTGGCGACCACCACCGTCGAGGCCTCGCGTCGACTGATCGAGCTGTTCACCGAGCAGGGCGAGGCCCGCTGGGCGGCCGTGGAACTCATCAAGGCGCTGGAGCATGAGGCCGATGAGACCACCCACGCCATCGTCACCCGCCTGGACCGCTCCTTCATCACCCCGTTCGATCGCGAGGACATCCACGAGCTGGCCTCCCGCCTCGACGACGTGATCGACCGGATCGACTCGGTCGCTCGCCGCTCGCGGATCTTCCGGATCGACGAGGTCCCCGAGGGTGCGTTGCTGTTGTCGGAAGTGGTCCATCGTGCCGCCGTCGAAGTGCTCCGCGCCGTCGAGGCGCTGGAGAAGGGGCCGCCGTCCACCGTGCTGGCCGCCTGCCGCGACATCAAGCGACTCGAGGAAGAGGGCGACGCCCTGTACCATGAGTGGCTGGGGCGGCTCTTCGAGCCCGGCGCCGATCCGCTGATGGTCATCAAGTGGAAGGAGCTGTACGACACGCTGGAGAAGACCCTCGACAGCGCCGAAGACGCGGCAAACGTGCTGGAGTCGGTCACCATCAAGCACGGCTGATCCATGGATCACTCGATCGCGTTCGTGCTGCTGGTGGTGGTGGTGGCGCTGGTCTTCGACTTCATCAACGGCTTCCACGACAGCGCCAATTCCATTGCGACGGTAGTGGCGACCCGCGTCCTCACCCCGGGCGTCGCCGTCTTCTGGGCCGCCGGCTTCAACTTTCTTGCCGCCTTCGTCGTGGGCACCGCCGTCGCCAAGACGATCTCCAAGGGCCTCATCGACCCCAGCATCGTCACGCCGACGCTCCTCTGCGCGGCGCTGCTCGGCGCAATCACCTGGAATCTCGTCACCTGGTGGCTCGGCCTGCCGAGCTCCTCGTCGCACGCCCTGCTGGGCGGCTTCGCCGGCGCGGCGATCGCGAAGGCAGGGCCCGGGTCGATCATCCTGGCCGGCTGGATCAAGCCGATCGTGGGGATCGTCCTCTCGCCGCTCCTGGGCATGATCCTCGGCCTGCTCCTCTCGGTGATCTTCTCCTGGGCCCTCTGGAAGCGTGACGCGCGCACGCTCGACCGCTTCTTCCGCCGCGCCCAGCTGGTCTCGGCCGGTTTCTACTCGTTGGCGCACGGCTCGAACGATGCCCAGAAGACCATGGGCATCATCGTCGGGCTGCTGGTCGCGTCCCAGTCGCTCTTCGTGAATCAGACCGGCCTGCTGCATCACGCCTATCTGCCGACCGCCGACCACGTCCCGCTCTGGGTCGAGATGGCCGCCTATTCCGCAATCGCCGCCGGCACGGCGATGGGCGGCTGGCGGATCGTCAAGACGATGGGCAGCGGCATCACCAAGCTGCAGCCGTTCGGCGGCTTCTGCGCCGAAACCGGTGGCGCCATCACCGTCCTGCTGGCGTCCTCCCTTGGCGTCCCGGTCAGCACCACGCATACCATCACCGGCGCGATCGTCGGCGTTGGCGCGTCGCGGCGCCTCGCCGCCGTTCGCTGGGGCGTCGCAGGCCGGATCGTCTGGGCCTGGGTCCTCACCATCCCGTGCAGCGCGCTGGTGGCGGCAATCGTCTTCTGGGTCATCGGCTGATGACCCGTCCGGAGTAGCGCGGGGAACCACGCCCCGCGCTTGACCCACCTCGGGTGACGGTCGAAGTTTCCCGCCGCACCACGTCCCCGACCCGAGGCAGCCGCATCCGCATGGCCGAACCCAGCGTCACCGCCGACCACGCCCCGCCGGACGGCCTCACCCGCGAACAGCTGTTGGCGCTCTATCGCTGGATGCGCCTCACGCGCACCCTCGAGGAGCGGCTCGTCGCGCTCTATCGCCAGACCAAGGTGGTGGGTGGCCTCTTCCGCTCGCTCGGGCAGGAGGCGTGCGCGGTCGGCTCGGCCTTCGCCCTCGAGCGTCGCGACGTCCTCTCGCCCCTGATCCGCAACCTCGGCTCGATGCTCGTCAAGGGCGCGACGCCCGTCGAGATCCTCCGCCAGTACATGGCGAAGGGCGATTCGCCGACCCGGGGCCGCGAGCTCAACATCCACTTCGGCGACGTCGAGGAGCGGCACTTCGTCGGCCAGATATCGCACCTTGGTGACATGGTGCCGGTGATGGCGGGCGTGACGCTGACGTTCAAGTTGCGCGAGGAGGACCGCGTCGGGCTGGTGTACGTCGGTGACGGCGCGACCAGCACCGGCGCCTTCCACGAGGGGATCAACTTCGCCGCGGTGCAGCGCTGTCCGTTGATCGTGGTGGTCGAGAACAACGGCTACGCCTATTCGACGCCGACCTGCCGGCAGACCGCGGCGGCGCAGTTCGTCGACAAGGCGATCGGCTACGGCATTCCCGGCGTGCGCTGCGACGGCAACGACATACTTGAGGTCTACCGGGTGACGCGCGACGCCGTGGCGCGGGCGCGCAGCGGCGGCGGCGTGACGTTGCTGGAACTGTTGACCTACCGGCGGAAAGGGCATGCGGAGCATGACAACCAGAGTTACGTCGCCCCCGGCGAAATCGAGCACTGGGCCGCAACCAACGATCCGATCGATCGCTACATCGTGCGGTTGACGAACGAATTCGGCTTCACGCCCGCTGAACTGGCCGATGTCGACGCCGACGTGGCGCGCGAGGTCGACACCGCGACGGACGTGGCGGAGCAATCGCCGGCATGTGATGGCCCCGATGCGCTGGTGGGCGTCTATGCCGACCCACCGCGGATGCCATCGCTCTGGTTCCGTGACGGCGTCGGAAGCGCGGTCGATGCGCACGAACGGCCCGCAGGCTGGGGGACGCACGATGGCTGAGATCACCTTCCTCGAGGCCATCCGCGAGGGAATCGCGGAGGAGATGGAACGCGACCCGTCGGTCTTCCTCCTGGGCGAGGACATTGGCGGCTTCGGCGGTGCCTTCAAGGTGACCGAAGGGCTGCAGGCGCGCTTCGGCGAGAAGCGCGTCATCGACACGCCGATCTCCGAGGCCGGGATCGTCGGGGCGGCGGCCGGCGCGGCCCACTACGGCATGCGGCCGGTGGTGGAGATGCAGTTCATCGACTTCATCTCCTGCGCCTACGACATGCTCACCAACTACGTCGCCACGGCACGCTACCGTGCGTTCCTGCCCTGCCCGATGGTGGTCCGCGGCCCCTCCGGCGGGTACGTCCGCGGCGGGCCGTTCCATTCGCAGAATCCGGAGGCCGCCTTTCTCCACACGCCGGGGCTCAAGATTGCCTACCCGGCGACGGCCGAGGATGCCAAGGGGCTGATCAAGTCCGCGATCCGGGACGCCGACCCGGTACTCTTCTTCGAGCACAAGTATCTCTACCGGCGGATCAAGGGGACGATGCCCGCGGGCGACCACCTCGTCCCGTTCGGCAAGGCCCGCGTGGCCCGGGAAGGGAAGGACTTGACCATCGTGACCTACGCGGCCACGGTCTGGAAGGCGCTGGAGGCGGCCGAGCAGTTGGCGGCGGAGGATGGCCTCTCGGTGGAGGTGCTCGACCTCCGGACCTTGCTTCCGATGGACCACGAGGCGATTGTCGCCTCGGTGAAGAAGACCAACCGCGTGCTGATCGTGCACGAGGACACCGTGACCGGCGGCGTGGCCGGCGAGATCACGGCGCAGATCAGTGAACGCTGTTTTGAATGGCTGGACGCACCGATCCGCCGCGTCGCAGCCCATGACGTGCCCCTGCCGTACGCTCCACCGCTGGAGGACTTCGTCCTCCCGCAGACATCGGACATCGTGCGCGCGAGCCGTTGGCTCGCCGCCTACTGAAAGACTGGACCAACGAGGGAGTCGGGATGGCTCGCATTGACGTGATCATGCCCCAGATGGGTGAATCCATCACCGAAGGGACGATGTCGCGGTGGATCAAGCAGGTCGGCGACGCGGTGAAGCGCGATGAACCGATCTTCGAGATCTCCACCGACAAGGTGGACGCCGAGATCCCCGCGCCGAACGCCGGCGTGTTGGTCGAGGTTCTCGTCACCGAAGGGCAGACCGTCTCGGTCGGCACCGTCGTGGCGCGGATCGACACCGAAGCCGCGGCCGGCGCTGCGGTGCCCGCCGCCCCGGCCCCAGCCGCCGCGCCGGCGGCCGCCCCGACGCCGGCTCCCGCGGCTGCCGCGCCCACGCCAACGCCAGCTCCCGCGCCAAAGGCCGCCCCGGCCCCGGCCCCGGCCGCGCCGGGCGCCGAGGAGACGGCGGAACAGCGACTGCAGCGGAAGTCGACGCCACTCGTCCGGAAGATGGTCGAGGAGCATGGCCTCGACCTGGCGCAGATCCCGGGCAGCGGCTCGGCTGGTCGCGTCACCAAGACGGACGTCCTCTCCTTCCTCGAGACCGGTGCGCCGGCGGCGCCCAGTGCGCCCACCGTGCCGGCTCCCGCCGCCGCGCCGGCTGCCGCCGTCGCGGTGCCCGCCGCACCCCGCGCGCCGTCGCCCGCCGTCGAAGCCTGGGAAGGCGATCGGGTGGAACCGTGGGGGCGCGTCCGCAAGCTGACCGCCGATCACATGATCATGTCGCGGCGCGTCTCCGCGCACGTGAACTCGTTGATGGAGATCGACTACACCCACGTCGCCGGCATCCGGAAGCGGCTCAAGGGCGAGTTCGCCGAGCGCGGGGTGAACCTGACGTACCTGGCGTTCATCGTGAAGGCGATTGCCGACAATCTCCGCAAGCATCCGGTCGTGAATGCGGCGATTTCCGGCGACAACACGATCTACCGCCGCGACATCAACGTCGGCATCGCGGTCGCCCTGGACTGGGGGCTCATCGTTCCGGTGATCAAGCATGCCGATGAGCTCTCGCTGCTCGGCGTCGCCCGCTCGATCCAGGATCTCGCCGAGCGCGCGCGCACCAAGAAGCTCGCCCCGGACGACATCCAGAAGGGCACCTTCACGATCACCAATCCGGGCGGTTTCGGCACCTACGTCGGCACGCCGATCATCAACCAGCCGCAGGTGGCGATCCTCGCGATCGGTGCGATCGAGAAGCGCCCCTCGGTGATCACGCTGCCCGACGGCAGCGATGCCCTCGGCATCCGCACCAAGGGGATGTGGTGCATGGCCTACGACCACCGCATCGTCGATGGCGCCGATGCCGATCGCTTCCTGGCCGACGTCCGCGCGACGCTGCACGCCTTCCCCGAGCAGCAGGGGTAGGCGTGTCTCGGGTGCTGACGGCGGTGCAGGTGGCCGTCAGTCCGGCGCAGGAAGCCGAGTGGCTGGCGACGGTGCATGCGCTGGCCACTCGGCTCGTCACCCGGGGGATGCACCTCTGGGTCTTTCGTGCCCGCGACGAGGCCGGCGCCTTCCTCGAGTTCACCGAGGGCAAGGACGACGCGCAGCACCGGCGACATGGTCCCGCCGACGCCGAGGAGGCGCGGCTCGAGCGCCGACTGCTGGAACTCGCGCACTATCCCACCACTCCGGTGCCGGTGTGGGAGGAAGTCCCCTCTCCATCGCCCGACGCAAGGAGCTGAGATGGCCCGTCGTATCACCGATCTGCAGGGCACAACGTGGCGCGTCGCCTTGAGTGGGCGCTCCACCATGTATGGTCACGACGAACTCTCGCTCGAATTCCGTCCCGTGGAATCGCCGACCCAGGTGCGCTACTGCCGCTACTCGCCGCAGGGTGCCAAGGCCGGGGAGCTCGCGCTCGACGAAAGCAGCGATCGGGAACTGCTCTCCCTGCTCGCCTCGGCCCAGCCCGCGTGGACGTCGCCGGATGGGGACTACGGCCGGACGTGATTGATCTCCACTGCCACTCCACGGCCTCCGACGGGCATCTGCCGCCCGCCGAGGTCGTGAAGCACGCCGCCCAGATCGGGCTCAGCGCGATGGCGCTGACGGACCACGACACGCTCGACGGGCTCGTCGAGGCGACCGCCGCCGGCGCCGAGCTCGGCGTGCGCGTGGTGGGCGGCTGCGAATTTTCCGTCGCGGCAACCTGGGGCGAGATGCACCTGCTCGGCTACTTCCTGCAGCCGGGCGACCGCGACATCGAACACTTCCTGGTCTCGGCCCGAACGGATCGGAGTCGGCGCGCACGCGAGATGGTCACGCGCCTCGTGGGGCTCGGCGTGCGGATCGGCTACGACGACGTGGAGCGCGAGGCCGATGGCGGGGCCGTCGGACGCCCGCACGTGGCGCGCGCCCTGTTGCGCCTCGGTCTGGTGACGACGGAGCAGCAGGCCTTCGACAAGTATCTGGGGCGCGGCCGCCCCTGTTTCGTCGACAAGGCGCTGCCGACCCTCCGCGAAGTCGCCGATCTCGTCCATGCGCGCGGCGGCATCGTCTCCGCTGCCCACCTGAAGTGGCACGGCACGAAGGTGACTCTGGCGGCGCTGCAGCTCGACGGGCTCGATGCCGTGGAGACGCGGCACCCCAGTCACGACGGCGAGACGCGCGCCACCATCACTGAGGCGGCGGCCGCGCTCGGTTTGGCGCGCAGCGGCGGCTCGGATTGGCATGGCGAGTTCGGTGCGGCCGCTGGTCATTCGCTGCTCGGCGCGCAGGAAGTGCCGGATGAATGGCTCGACGAGCTCGAGGCGCGCCGGCCGACCGGAGCACGCGCCGCGTGAGCACCCAGCCGCGACGCGTCGCCTTGGTGACCGGCGGGGCGCGTCGTCTCGGTCGGGCCTTCACCGAGGCACTCGCCGAGGATGGCCTGGCAGTGGCGGTGCACTACGGCCGCGCAGCCGAGGAGGCCGACGAGGTGGTTGCCGGGATCCGCCAGGCGGGCGGGGAAGCGGAGGCCTTCGGCGCCGACCTCCGCGATGCCGACGCGGCGAAGACATTGCCGGGCCGGGTGGTGGCCCGCTTCGGGCGCCTCGACGTCCTGGTCAACTCCGCTGCCGAAATGGAGCGGCGCACGGTTGAGGAGACCACGGTCGAGGAGTGGGACGCCACGATGGCGCTCAATCTCCGTGCGCCGTTCTTGGTCGCGCAGCAGGCCGCGCCGCACCTCAAGGCGACCCAGGGTCGCATCGTCAACATCGCGGATCTCAGCGGCTTCGAACCATGGCGCCATTACGTCGCGCACTCGGTGAGCAAGGCGGGTGTCGTGATGCTGACCAAGGTGCTGGCCGTGGCACTCGCCCCGGAGATCACCGTCAACGGGATCGCACCCGGCACCGTGCTCGTCCCCGACGACTACGACGATGCCCGACGCACCTTCCTCAGCGAGACGACCCCGCTCGGCAGACTCGGGACCCCAGGCGATGCGGTCGCGGCGCTGCGCTACCTCGTGCACCACGCGCCGTTCGTCACCGGCGAGACCATCGTCGTCGACGGCGGCCGCCTCCTCAGGCGATGATCGCCCTCGGGGACGTGGCCATCATCGGTGGTGGCTGCTACGGTTCCTTCTACGCCACACAACTTGCGAAGGCACACGCCAAGGGAGCCGTCAGCTGGCGTCGACTCCTGATCATCGATCGCGCCGTCGATTGCGCCATTGTCGCAACACTGCCGACGATCCCGCGTGCCGAGTTGGTCGTCGCCGAGTGGGGCGCCTTCCTCGATGACTGGCTCGAGGACGCGACGCGGCAGGACGACGATCAGATCGTCCCCTCGCCGCTGATGCCGCACCTGCTGGCCCAATGGCTGACTCGGCGCGCTGCCGAGGCGTGGCCGCGGCACACCGTCGAGATGGTGAAGGCGGAGGCCGAGGTGGGTACACCCTTCGATTGGCTGCATCCCGTTGACGGCGTGCGCTACGTCTCCTTCGCCGATTGGCTCTGCCCCACGCACTGTATCGAGCCCGCCACCTGTCCGGTGATCGCCGCGCCCCGCACCTGGGAGATGGGCGACGCGGTCACGGCGTGGACGGAGGCGCGCCGGGCCGAGCGGCCCACGGCCGGACCCGCGCTCTTCACCTGCCGCCACATGGTCCACGGCGTCGGGATGTATCGCGCGCGCCTCGCCTTCGAAGGATTCGCCGCGCTTGCCGAGCAGATGGCGGAGACGCCGACAGGGGCCGACCTGGTCGTGGGGTCGGTGTCGGCGTGTCATGGAGCGGTGGGGGTGCTGAGAGTGAACGGGGAACGGTGAACGGTGAACGGGGGCGATGGTGAGGGGTGAGGGGTCAGGGGGTGTGCCCTTCGTCCCCTCCTCCCTCCTCACCCAGCGCGGCCGCTGGCCGCGCCCCGTTCCCCGTTCACCGTTCACCCGCCCCGGAACCCACCCCACCCCCCAATCGTTCTATATTCGCCACGCACCATACGACCCTTTTCCGGATCTCCGCATGCGCACCGAAACTCTTGTCATCATCGGCTCAGGCCCTGCCGCCTGGACCGCCGCCATCTATGCGGCCCGCGCCAATCTCGACCCCGTGGTCTATGAGGGCGAGCCGTCGCGCGAGATGATCCCGGGCGGCCAGCTGATGTGGACCACCGACATCGACAACTTCCCCGGCTTCCCCGAGGGCGTCGATGGGCAGGGGTTGATGGAGCGGATGAAGGCGCAGGCCGTGCGCTTCGGCACGCGCGTGGTGAGCGAGAACATCGCCTCGGTGGATTTTGCGCAGCGCCCGTTCACGCTGCGGCCGAGTTGGAGCGAGCCGGTGCAGGCCCAGTCGGTCATCGTGGCGACCGGCGCCCGGGCCATCTGGCTGGACGTCCCCAACGAGGCGCGTCTGGCGCAGAGCGGTGGCGGCGTCTCGGCCTGCGCGGTCTGCGATGGTGCGTTGCCGTTCTTCCGGAACAAGGTGCTGGCCGTCGTCGGCGGAGGAGACTCCGCGATGGAAGAGGCAACCTACCTCACCAAGTTCGCGCAGCAGGTGATCATCATCCATCGCCGAGGTTCCTTCCGCGCCTCGAAGGTCATGGCGGAGCGCGCGCTCAACCATCCGAAGATTCGCGTGGAGTGGAATTCGGAAGTCACCGCAGTCATCGGTGAGGACGAGATCACCGGCGTGGTCGTTCGCGACACCGTGACGGGAGAGGAGCGGACGCTGGTGGTCGGAGGTCTGTTCGTCGCGATCGGACACACGCCGAACACCGCGTTTCTCGGCGGTCAGATCGCCACCACACCGAAGGGCTACATCGAGACGCCGGTGTCGTGGCGCACCGAGACGAACGTCGCCGGCGTCTTCGCGGCCGGGGATGTGATCGACGAGTACTACCGTCAGGCGATCACCTCGGCGGGGAGCGGCTGCATGGCGGCGCTGGAGGCGGAGCGGTGGTTGGCGCACCACGGGCTCGAGCCCGTCGCCACGCCTGCGTGACGGCCACGGCCGGGCTCGGGACCGCGGTGATCACCACCGGGGGATTCGTGCAGAACTGCTGGTTGCTCTGGGACGTGGCGAGCGGCGAGGCGGTGGTCGTCGATCCCGGGGAGGGCAGTGACGAGATTCTCGCGGCGATCGACGCACGCGGTCTGGTGGTGCGCGCGATCTGGCTCACCCATGCGCACATCGATCACATTCTGGGCGTGACGGCGCTGCGCGAGGCCACCGGTGCGCCGGTCTGGTTGCATCCCGCCGATCGCCGCTGGTATGACGCGCTCCCGGAACAGGGCCGCTTTTTCGGCATCACCGGGCTCGAACCGCTGGCGCCCCCCGAGCACGACCTGGCCGAAGGCGACGAGGTCGCTGTTGGGGCGTATCGCTTCCTGGTGCGCCACACCCCCGGCCACGCGCCAGGGCACGTCGCCTTCCTGGGGCACGGGGTCGCGGTCGCGGGCGATGTCCTCTTCGTCGACTCGATTGGCCGAACCGATCTGGCGGGGGGTGACCTCCCGACTCTGCTCCGGAGCATCTCCGACGTCCTGCTGCCCCTTCCAGACGAGACGCGCGTCCTCCCCGGACACGGCCCCGAGACGACGATCGGCCGCGAGCGGCGGCTGAACCCCTTCCTTCAGCAGCGCTAGGACCGGACCGGCCACCTCAATGGGGTCGCGTGCCGGAGCATACTTGACAGGTAAAGCTTTGTTATGTACAATTGTGTTGTCAACACGTATTATCGTAACCACGTTTTCTGGAGCTGCCCATGACCGCCACCACCGTTGCCACTGCCACCCCGGTCCGGACCTGGAAGATCGACCCGTCGCATTCGGCGGTGGAGTTCTCGGCCCGCCACCTGATGATCACCACCGTCAAGGGTCAGTTCGCCGAGTTCGACGGGGGTGATCGGCTTCGACCCGGCGTCGCCCGACAGCGGCACGGCGCAGGTGACCATCGCCACCTCGAGCATCACGACCCGCTCGGCGGATCGCGATACCCACCTCCGCTCGCCTGACTTTCTCGATGTCGAGCAGTTCCCGTCGATTTCCTTCGTGTCGACCGGCGTCGAGGACGTCTCCGCCGATCACACCACCTTCACGGTGGTCGGTGACCTGTCAATCCACGGCGTGACCCGTCCGGTGCGACTCGCGACAACCTTCGAGGGGCAGGGGGCCGATCCCTGGGGGAACACGCGCGCCGCGTTCCTGGCCACCGCCACGATCGACCGCCGCGATTTCGGGCTGGTCTGGAACGCCACGCTCGAGAGCGGAGGCGTGCTGGTGAGCAACGAGATCAAGCTGACGCTGGATGTGCAGGCGATTGGGGCCTGATCGGCGGTGAACGGTGAACGGGGCGCGGCCTGCGCCCCCGCTGGGTGAAAGGTGAAACGGGACGGCACACATGCCCCCGTTTCACGTTTCACGTCTTACCGTCTTTCCCGTTCACCGTTCACCGTTCACCGTTCACCGTTCACTCCCCGCCGCCGTTCACCTTCCGCCCCCGCGCCCTTAAGCTTCCCCCGGCCTCCGGGCCGGAACCTTCACCAGGACGCGATGCCCTCATGTCATTCCGCACCGAAAAGGACCCCCTCGGCGAAAAGCAGGTCCCCGCCGACGCTCTCTACGGGATCCAGACCCTTCGCGCCGTCGAGAATTACCCCATCTCCGGACTGCGCCCCCTCGCCGGCTTCGTCGAAGCGGTGGTGATGATCAAGCGCTCCGCCGCCGTCGTCCACAAGCACACTGGCCGCCTCGAGCCCGAGTTTGCCGACGCGATCATTCAGGCCGCCGATGAAGTCCTCGCCGGGCAGCACCGCGACCAGTTCGTCGTCGATCCGTATCAGGCCGGTGCCGGCACCTCGCACAACATGAACTGCAACGAAGTGCTCGCGAATCGCGCCAACGAGATCCTCGGTGCCCCCCGCGGTGCCTACGCGCCGGTGCACCCGAACGATCACGTCAACATGGCGCAGTCGACCAACGACGTCATCCCGACGGCGATGCGCCTCGGCACGCTCCGCGCGCTGCCGAAGCTGCTGGCGTCGCTCGATCAGCTGGCCGAGGCCTTCCTCGCGAAGGGAAAGCAATTCGACCATGTGATGAAGTCGGGGCGGACGCACCTGCAGGATGCCACGCCGATTCGCCTGGGCCAGGAGTTCACCGCCTACGGTCACACGGTGGCCCGGCACCGCGCCAAGCTGGCGCAGGCCGCCGACTGGCTCCGCCCGATGAACATCGGCGGCAGCGCCGTCGGCACCGGCATCAACGTGGAAGTCGTCTATCCCGGGCTGATGGTGACCGAGATGAGCCGACTCTCGGGCGTCGCGCTCGAGGTCTCGCCCGATCGCATCCAGCTGATGCAGTCGATGGGCGACATCGCCACGTTCAGCGGCGCCATGCGCGCCTTCGTGCTCGACCTCTGCAAGATCGCCGATGACATCCGCCTGCTCGCCTCGGGGCCGCGCACGGGGCTCGCCGAGATCATCCTGCCGGCGGTGCAGCCGGGGTCGTCGATCATGCCGGGGAAGATCAATCCGTCGATCGCCGAGATGGTCAATCAGGTCTGCTATCAGCTGCTCGGCTTCGACACGACGGTGGCGATGGCGGCGAAGGCGGGCGAACTCGAGCTCAACGTGATGATGCCGGTCATCACCCACAACGTCCTCTTCGGCATGGAAATCCTCAGCAACACTGCCCGGGTGTTCGCCGAGAAGTGCATCAGCGGCATCGAGGCGGACGAGGCGATGTGCGCGCATTGGCTGGAGCGCTCGCCGGCATTGGTGACGGCCCTGATGCCGAAGATCGGCTACGCCGAATCGGCGAAGCTCTCCAAGGAGGCGCTCGCGACGGGCAAGACGGTGAAGCAGCTGGTCACCGACAAGAAGGTGCTCGAGGGGAAGGAGCTGGACGAGGTGCTCGACCTCCGCGCGATGACCGAGCTGGGCGTGCCGGGCGGTGGCAAGGGCGTGCCGGTCAGCGGGTGATCGACACCGACGCCGCCCGATGGCGGCGGCTCGCGCTGCTCGCGCTCGCCGTCGTCGGGGGGATGTCCACCTGGTTTGCGGGGAGCGTCGCCGCTCCACTCCGCGCAGCCGACCTCGCCCTCACCCCGGGCGAGGTCGGTTGGCTTGTATCAACCGTGCAGCTCGGCTTCGTCGTCGGCACGCTGGTGATCGCAGTGTTCAACATCGCCGACGTGGTGCCCGGGCGCCGACTCTTCGCGGTGTCGGCGGTGGGTGCCGCGATTGCAAACGCGGCGCTGCTGGTCGCGCCCACCCTCCCGTGGCTCGTCGCCTCCCGGCTCGTCACGGGACTCTGCCTGGCCGGCGTGTACCCACCCGCGATGAAGATGGCGGCCACCTGGTTTCGTCAATCGCGCGGTCTCGCGATCGGCAGCGTGGTGGGTGCGCTCACCATTGGCAAGGCGCTGCCCTATCTGCTGCAGGGGAATGGCGCCGTCGTCATCGAGCTGGTGGTGCTGGTCCCGTCCGTCGCCGCCCTCGCGGCGGCCTTTCTCATCGGCACCACCTGGCAGGACGGGCCGCATGCCTTCCCGGCCAGGCCATTTCACTGGGGGCTGATCGGCGAGGTGGTGCGCGACCGACCGCTGCGCCGAGTCACCGGCGGCTACCTCGGTCACATGTGGGAACTGTATGCATTCTGGGCGTGGGTGCCGGGCTTCCTGACGGCGGCTGCGGCGGCGCGTGGCGAGGGAGCGGCCGCGCATGGGACGGCGGCCTTCACGATCGTCGGGATCGGCGCCCTCGGCTGCGTGGGCGGTGGGTTGCTGGCCGACCGCTTCGGGCGGCGTCAGGTGGTGCGTGGGGCCATGCTGGTCAGTGGCACGCTCGCGGCGCTTTCCCCGCTGCTCTTCGGCGCACCGACCTGGCTGCTGATGATTGCGCTGCTCGTGTGGGGAATCGCCGTGATCGCCGACTCGGCGCAGTTCTCCGCACTCGCCACCGAACTGGCGCCCCCGCACGCCGTCGGCACGGCGCTCGCGCTGCAGACCTCGCTCGGCTTCCTGCTCACCATCGCCAGCATTCAACTCGTGCCGATGCTCGCCGACACGCTCGGATGGCGCTGGGCGCTGGCGGTGTTGGCGGTGGGGCCGTTTGCGGGGGTGGTGGTGATGCGGAAGGGAAGTGAAGGGTGAACGGCAAACGGGAGAGAGGGTGAGCCGTAAAACGTGAAACGGGTGCCGATGGCGGACAGCTGCTCACGTTTCACCTCTCACGTTTCACGCCCCCGTCCCCGTCCCCGTCCCCGTTCCCCGTTCACCGTTCACCGTTACTCCCCCCTCCCAACCCATTCAGGAAGAACCCCGCCAGTTCCGCCCTCCCACTCTGCCCGGACTTGTCGTAGACCGAGACGGCATGCTGTCGAACGGTCCGTTCCGAGCGACCGGTGCGGCTGGCGATCTCCTTGTGGCCCAACCCCTGAAGCAGGAGGAGGGCGACCTCGTGTTCGGCGGGGGTGAGTTCCCATTTCGTGAGTTGGGCGGTGACCGCCTCGCCGAACGATCGAACGGCGCCTTCCGCGCTCGCGCGCCAGGCATCCCGTTCGACCTGCCGCTCGTCGAGGGAGCGACGGGTGTGCCGGAGCTCGGCCGAGACGGCGCGCCACCGCAGCCAGAGGAAGGTGGCGAGCGTGGCGCTGGTCAGGACCAGGGCGACTTCGAGGAGGATATGGGCCGACCACCACGACGTCGGCTCGTCCATGAGGAGATCGACGACGCCCCCGATGCCAACCAAGGCCAGGACGCCGATGACCAGGGCATCCAGGGCGGCAGGGGCGGGCGGGTCGTCGGGGCTGGATGACGGCTGAAGTGGCATCCGGCAAATGTCGGAGTGTCATCCCGCCACCACAAGGCGGACGGATGCCGGATGGTGACGCCGCCCGTTCCCCGGCAGCTTGGGCCCACGTGATCGGCGAGGGGGCGTCATTCGGGCGTGCCACTGCCGGTCCAGTCAGCCAGGAGCGCCCACCATGTTCGCCGATCTCCTCCCCGTCCCACTCCACCCGGCCATCGTGCACCTGCCGATCGCCTTCGCGGTGCTGCTGCCACTCTTCGCGCTCGGTGGGCTGCTCGCCGTCCGTCGGGGGGCGTCGCCTCGCGCCGCCTGGGGGATCACCGTCGCCATGGCGGCGGCCCTGGTCGCCACCGGGCTCATCGCCAAGGAAACCGGCGAGGATGGGGAGGACCGGGTCGAGCAGATCGTCCCCAAGGCTGCCTTCGAGGCCCACGAGGAGGCGGCGGATCGCTTCGTCGTGATCGGCGTGGCGGTCTTTGCCCTCAGCCTCCTCGGGCTCCGGCGGGACGCCATTGGCAATGCCGGGCGCATCGTGACCACCTTGGGGACCGTGGCTGTTCTGGCCGCGGGTTACTCGGTAGGGCACGCTGGCGGGCAGCTGGTGTATCAGCACGGAGCCGCCTCGGCCTATGCCCAGGCCCCAGGGGGAAGCGCGCCGACTGGGGTTGGGGAGGTCGAGGAAGGGGAGTGATCTGGGGAAGGAAAGCGATTCTGCCACCAGAACGGTCGGAATCGCTTACCTTCCGGGGGTAGGGAGCTGGGAATGACCCTACTCGATCATTCACCCTTTACCTCCGACCCCCCCTGTCGACATCACCGCCATTCGGAGCAAAGTGATTTTATGCGCGTGACCACGTGGACTGAATACTCGCTGATCATTTCGCTGCACCTGGCACGGCGTCGCCGTGACGGTGCCCGCGCGATCGCCGCCCGCGAACTTGCAGAACTTGAGAAGCTCCCGCCGGACTATGTCGAACAGATCCTCCTGCGCCTTCGCCGCGGCGCGCTGGTCGAATCGATTCGCGGCGCCAAGGGCGGCTATCTCCTGGCCCGCGACCCCGAAGGCATCACGGTACATGATGTCATGACGGCGTCGGAGCACCAGACGTTCGAGATGAATTGCGCGACGCACCCGGTCAATTCCGAGCGCTGCTCCCCGACGACCGCCTGCTCGATCCGCCCCGTCTGGCAGGCGCTGCAGGGTCGCATCGACGAACTGCTGCTGTCGATCACGCTCGCGGATCTGTTGGCCAATGACGAGGCCCAGCTCCCGACGCTGGTCACGCTCCAGCACACGACCTAGCCCGTGCGGCGCATTGCGCCGCACCCCTCGCCTGTGACCAGACTCTCTTCCGACGAACTCCAGCGCTACGCCCGGCATCTCACCCTCCCTGAAGTGGGGGTGGCCGGGCAGGAGCGCCTGTCATCAGCGCGCATTCTCCTGATCGGTGCTGGCGGCCTCGGCTCGCCGGCGGCGCTCTACCTCGCGGCCGCTGGCATCGGGACGCTCGGCATCGTCGATGCCGATGTCGTCGATGCCTCGAATCTGCAGCGGCAGGTGCTGCATGACACGCCATCGATTGGCCACCTCAAGGTTGTCTCGGCGAAGGCGCGCCTCGAGGCGCTCAATCCGTTCGTGCGTGTCGAACCGATCGCGGAACGGCTGACCGCGGCCAATGCGCGCGCGATCATCGCACGGTACGACCTCGTCATCGATGGCAGTGACAACTTCCCGACCCGCTATCTCGTCAACGATGCCTGCGTGCTGGAGGGGAAGCCGTTCGTCTACGGTTCGATCTTCCGTTTCGAGGGGCAGCTCTCGCTGTTCGGGGTGCGCGGGGGACCGTGTTACCGCTGCCTCTTTGCGGAGCCGCCGTCGCCTGAGCTGGTGCCGTCGTGTGTCGAGGCGGGCGTGATCGGGGTCCTGCCGGGCCTCATTGGCACCCTGCAGGCGCTCGAGGCCATCAAGTGGGTGCTCGGCATCGGACGATCCGCGGCGGGCCGCCTGCTGCTCGTGGACGCGCTGGCGCTCACGGTGCGGGAGATCGCCGTGGCGCGTGACCCGGCCTGCGCCGTCTGTGGCGATGCCCCGAGCGTGACCACCTTGGTCGACTACGACGCGTTCTGTGGCCTGACGCCGCTGGCGATGGCGGATGGGGACGGGGAGATCACGCCGACCGCGCTGGCGCGCGCCCTCGGGGCGAGCGAACTCCCGGTCCTGCTCGATGTGCGGGAAATGTGGGAGGTGGCGATCGCCGTGCTGCCGGGCTCCACCGTCATCCCTTTGGGTGAGCTCCCGGCCCGGTTGCGCGAACTCCCCACGTCGCGGCCGATCGTGACGGTCTGCCACCACGGTCTCCGCTCGGCCGCCGCCCGCGACCTGTTGCGGCGCGCGGGGTTTCCACATGTGACAAGCCTCGCCGGCGGAGTGGACGCCTGGGCGAGGCTTGTGGACCAGCAGATGGCTCGGTACTGACCGGCGGTGCCGGGTCCTGCGAGTGCCGAAGGGGGGACTCGAACCCCCACGGGCTTGCGCCCACTGCGCCCTGAACGCAGCGCGTCTACCAGTTCCACCACTTCGGCGAGGCGGCAAACCTAGTCCCGTCGCGGCCCGAGCGTCAAGCAGTCGACCCAATCGTCCGTTACTTTCGAAGCATGGCTCCCAAGGACACCGCCCCCGCCGCCGAGCCCAAGGCTCGCCTCTCCGTCGCCCGCAACCCCAAGGCGACGTATGACTATTTCGTCCTGGACACGATGGAAGCGGGCGTGGTGCTGACCGGGACCGAGGTGAAGTCGTTGCGTCGGCGGGGGGCGTCGATCAAGGAAGCCTTCGCTCGCGTCTACAAGGGCGAGGTCTGGCTCGAGGGGATGAACATCACCCCGTACGAACAGGGCAATCGCTACAACCACGATCCGGTGCGCTCCCGCAAACTGCTGCTGCACAAGAAGGAGATTGAGAAGTTGATCGGTTCCGTCGAGCGGCAGGGGCTCTCGCTGGTGCCGCTCGAGCTCTACTTCCTCGGTGGTCGCGCGAAGATCCAGCTCGCCCTCGCGCGGGGCAAGAAGGCGCACGACAAGCGCGAGACCCTCAAGAAGCAGATCGCCACGCGCGAGATTGCGCGCGCGGCATCGTGGAAGGGACGCCAGTGAATCGGCCTGCGCTCCTCACCGGCGCCCTCGCGCTGATGTTCGTGGGGGCCCCACCGGCCCGCCTGCAGATCAACACCGCGCGGGGCGCCGTGAGCGTGCCGTTGACGCAGCTGGCGGGCGAGGGGCCGTTGGTGCCGCTCGCCGCGCTCGCGTCGGCGCTGGCCGGCCGCGTCGAAGGCCGTGATTGGGTCACCCTGACGGCAGGGCGCGCGAGCTACCGCTTCCTGGTGGGGACGACCGTCGTGCAGGATGGGACCGTGCTGCGCAATCTCCCCGCGGCGACGCGTCGCCGGAACGACACCGTCTTCGTGCCGCTGGCCTTTGTGGCCGATGTGCTGGCCGACCCCGCGCGGCGCGCGTGGACCTACTCGCCGCTGACGACCACCCTGGCGGAGCTCCCGGCCGGCACGCCGATCGTGACCCGGCCCGCGCGTACCACGACCGGTGCCGAGGAACGCGCCCGCCTCCCCGACGGATTGCGCCCAGGGCATCAGGTCACCATCGACGCCGGCCATGGCGGCACCGACGCCGGCAACCCGGGGCTTCAGTTTCCGCGCGGGATCCACGAGAAGGACGTGACACTCGCGGTGTCGCTCAAGCTGCGCGCCGAGCTCGAGCGGCGCGGCGTGCGCGTCACGATGACGCGTACCACCGACACGCTCATCAATCTCAACCATCGCGCGCCGCGGTACTGTGGCGGCAGCTGCGACCTCTTCGTGTCGGTGCACGTGAACTCCCTCGACAAGCGCCCCGGCTACGACCGCGTCCGCGGTTTCGAGACCTACTTCCTCGCCGACGCGAAGACCGCCGACGCGGCCCGCGTGGCCCGGATGGAGAACGACGCCATCCGCTTTGACCTGCCCGATACCGATGCCCCCGCGCTCGGCAAGCTCGACTTCATCATCAAGGACCTGCAGACCAACGAGTTCCTGCGGGAATCGGCGCGCGCGTCGGAGCTGGTGCAGTCGCACATTCGCGAGGTGCACACCGGCCCCGATCGCGGCGTGAAGCAGGCCGGCTTCGCGGTGCTCGCCTCGGCGCGACGCCCCGCGATCCTGATCGAGCTCGGCTACAGCACCAACCCCGAGGACGGCAAGCTGATGTCGAGTCCGGACGGTCAGGCCGCGCTCGCCGATCGGATCGCCGACGCGATCGTCGCCTACCTGCGCGAATACGACCGCCGCACTGGCGACGCGCAGCGCGGGTTGGAAAAGTGATGCGTCGCCTCCTGGTCGGCGTGGTACTGCTCAGTGGCTGCACCTGGTCGAACTCGCTCTACCAGGCGCGTCGTCTGGCGGCCGAGGGCGAGGCCGCGGCGCGCAACGGACAGGCGTTCGAGGCACAGCGCGCCTGGGACCTGGCGGGCGTCAAGGCCGACTCCGCCTATGCGCGCGCGCACGGCGTCGGGCGCGGCGCGGCAGAGGCGCTCTGGGTGCGCGGCCGCTCCGAAGCGCGGCGACCCGATTGCCCGGCCGCGATCGCGACCCTCGATCAGGCGCTGATCGCGCTGCCGAACGCACCATGGCGTGAGGGGCTGCTGCTGGAGCTCGGCCGCTGCCGCGCGGCGATGGGTGACCCCTCCGCCGGGGCGCACTTCGCGGAACTGCTCCAGAGCCGTGATCCCGCCCGGCGTCGAGAGGCGCACCTCCGCGCCGGTCATCTGGCCGTGCAGGAGCAGCGGTGGAACGAGGCGCTCACCCTGCTCGCCGGCGAGGACACGGCATCGGCACGCGTCGATCGCGCCGTCGCGCTGAGCGCGTTGGGCCGGACCGACGAGGCCCTCCAGGTGGTGGCGCCGCTGCTCCTCGTGGCCGACAGCACCGTCGCCTGGGAACCGCTGGTCCGACACTTCGCCGCGCACAGCACCGCTGATGCCGATCGTTTCCTCGAACGACTCTCGGCGCAACCCACGGCCAATGACGTGCGCCGCAGTGCCTGGCTGTTCGCCGCCATCGACGCGGGACTGCCAGTCGACCCGGTTGCCGCGGAGCGGCACTTCCAGTCGCTCGTGCGGTTGCCTGCGTCGCGGAGTGTGAACGAGGGTCGGCTCCGGATCGCCGAGTATCGCGTGGGGCAGGCCACTTCCATGCGTGGACTGCAGTCGGCGCTCGACGCCTTGGGCAATCTCGGCACCGGCAGTGGACTCGCCGCCGCGCGGATCGCGGAACTCCAGCGCATCGGCGGGCAGATGGTCGCGGAACACGACTCGCTGGTGGTGGGGAAGGGTGCCGGCGACCTCACGCTCTTCGCGCTGGCGGAGGTCGCCCGCGATTCGCTGCGGGCGCCGGCGCTGGCGTCGTCGCTCTGGTGGCAACTCGAGCAGGGGTGGCCGGCGTCGCCCTTCGTGCCGAAGGCGCTGATGGCGCGGATGGCGATCGTCCCCGATTCAACCGAGGCGTTGCGCGGCCGCCTGGTGGCGATGACGGCGAGCCCCTACCTGGCCTTTGCGCGAGGGGAAAACGACCCGCGATTCGTGCAACTCGAAGACTCGCTCGGCGACTTCATCACCGCGCGGGCGCGACGGCTCGCCGCCGCCGCGGCCGCCGCGCAGGCGGACAAGGAGTGAGCGGACTCGCGCGTGAGGTCGCCGGCATCCGCTTCGCCAATCCGGTGCTGCTGGCCTCCGGGACGGCGGGATACGGCCGGGAATTGCTCGGCGTCGCCGACTTGTCGTGTCTTGGCGGGCTGGTGACCAAGGCGGTGTCGCTCGCGCCGCGGGCGTGGCAATGCCGCGCCACGCGTCGCCGAGTTCCACGGGGGGATGCTCAACTCGATCGGGCTCGCCAATCCCGGCGCCGATCAGGTTGCGCGCGACGAGCTGCCGTGGCTCCTCGCCAACGTGCGCGGGCCGCAGGTGCTGGTGAACGTCGTCGGCTTCACGATCGAGGAGTATGCCGAGGTCATTGCGCGGCTGGAGTCGGTCAATGGCCACGCCGGGTATGAACTCAACCTCTCCTGCCCCAACACCTCGGCGGGCGGCGTCGAGTTCGGTGCCGATCCCGACTCGGTCCGTGCGGTGGTCTCGCGATGCCGTGCGGCGACGACGCGCCCGCTCTTTGCGAAACTCTCGCCGGCGTTGCCCGACATCCCGTCGATCGCCGCGGTGGCCCACGACGCGGGTGCCGACGGCATCACGCTGGTGAACACGATGCCCGGGTACCTCTTCGACGGCGATGCGCCGCGGCTGGGGAACGGCTTCGGTGGGGTGAGTGGCCCGGCGCTCTTGCCGACCGGCGTGCTGGCGGTCAAGCGCACCGCCGCCCGACTTCCGGGCGTGCCGATCATCGGCGTGGGTGGCGTTCGATCGGCCGCTGAGGTGCGGGATTATTTGCGTGCCGGGGCGACGCTGGTCGCCATCGGCACGGCCGGGCTCGCCGACCCTCGGTGCCCGGAACGGATCGTCAGAGCATTGGAGCAGCACGGTGGCTGAGCTCATTGTCGCATTGGATCTTCCTGACGCCCCCACGGCGGTGGCGCTGCTCGATCTCCTGCCGGACCGCTGTCCGGTCAAGGTGGGGTCGGTGCTGATGACCCGGGCGGGGAGCGGCTTCGTGCGCTCCCTGGTGGCGAACGGCCATCCGGTCTTCCTGGACCTGAAGTGGCACGACATCCCCAACACGGTGCGTGGCGCCGTCGAGGCCGCCCTCGACCTCGGCGTCTCGATGGTCACCGTCCATGCGCTCGGCGGGCCGGCGATGATCGAGGCGGCCGCCAAGGCCGCCGGCGACCGCCTCAGCGTCGTCGCGGTGACGGTCCTGACCTCGCACACCCCGGCGGAGTTCGCGGCCGTGACGGGGCGCCCGGGGGTCGTCGCGGGCGATGAGGCGGCCCGGCTGGCCACCATGGCGATGGCGGCCGGGGCGGATGGCGTGGTCTGCTCGGCCGAGGAGCTGGCGGCCGTGGTGCCGGCGGTGCGAGGGGGCCGAGTGGTGGTCCCGGGGATCCGCCGGGCCGAGGATGCCGTGGGGGATCAGGCCCGGATCGCGACGCCGGAGGCAGCGCTGGCCGGGGGGGCGACCGACCTGGTGGTGGGGCGACCAATCACCTCGGCGGCGGACCCGGCGGCCGCGTATCTTGCCTTTCGACAAGTGTTTGCGGCAAAATGATGCACGGGGTTGCGTGTCGCTGATCCCGCCGGTATCTTGTCGTGCTGTCCCGCAACCCTAGGGTCCGGAGTTCAATCGTGAAGGTTCGTTCGAGCGTGAAGCCGATTTGCGAGAGCTGTCGGGTGGTGAAGCGTCGGGGCGTGACGCGCATCATCTGCAAGCGCACCCCCAAGCACAAGCAGCGGCAGGGATAACATGGCGCGTATTGCTGGTGTAGACCTTCCGCGCGAGAAGCGCGTCGAAATCGGTCTGACGTACATCTTCGGGATCGGCAAGGTGACGAGCAAGAAGCTCCTCGCCGAGACCGGGATCTCGCCTGACACCCGTGTGCGTGACCTGTCGGAGGCCGAAGTCGGCCGTCTGCGGCAGATCATCGAACGGACCGTGAAGACCGAGGGCGCGCTGCGCACCGAGGTCGCGATGAACATCAAGCGGCTGATGGACATCGGCAGTTACCGGGGCATCCGCCACCGGCGGGGGCTGCCGGTTCGCGGTCAGCGCACCCATACCAACGCCCGGACGAAGAAGGGCCCGCGTCGGGCCATCGCCGGCAAGAAGAAGGCGACGAAGAAGTAAATGACCGCACCCACTACTGCACCTCGGTCGGGCGCCAAGCGCTCGAAGAAGATTGTCGAGTCGGAGGGGATGGTCCACATCTCCGCGACCTTCAACAACGTGTTGATCACCATCACGGACCTGCGCGGCAACACGATCGCGTGGGGCACCGCCGGCAAGGCGGGGTTCAAGGGCTCGAAGAAGTCCACCCCGTTCGCCGCCACGGTGGCCTCCGAGAACTGCGCCCGCGAGGCGCTGAATCTCGGACTCCGCAAGGTGCACGTCCGCGTCCAGGGTCCCGGGAGCGGTCGCGAGTCGGCCATTCAGGCCCTCGCGTCGGTCGGTCTCAAGGTGGCGTCGATTCGCGACGTGACCCCGATTCCCCACAATGGGTGCCGTCCGCCCAAGAAGCGGCGGGTCTGAGCCATGGCACGATATACTGGACCGGCCTGCCGTCTGTGCCGTCGCGAAGGGACCAAGCTGTTCCTCAAGGGGACCCGCTGCCTCACCGAGAAGTGCGCCGTCGAGCGCCGGGCGTATCCGCCGGGCCAGCACGGCCAGAACGCCGGGCGTGGCCGCAAGACGTCCGAGTACGCCAAGCAGCTGCGTGAGAAGCAGAAGGTGAAGCGGATGTATGGGCTCACGGAGACCCAGTTCCGCACCATCTACACGCGCGCCTCGCACCTGCCGGGCGTCAAGGGCACCAACCTGCTGGTGGCGCTCGAGACCCGCCTGGACAACATCGTGTACCGGATGGGCTTCGCCTCGTCCCGTCGCGCGGCGCGTCAGCTCGTCCGTCACGGCCACGTGGAAGTGAACGGGCGCAAGCTCGACATCCCGAGCTACAAGGTGCTGCCGGGCCAGGAAGTCCGTGTCGCACCGGCCGATCGCGAGTTGCTCGCGGTCAAGGTGGCCCAGGATGCCGCGTCGCGTGGCGCCATGGTTTCCTGGCTCTCGGTGGATGCCGAGAAGGCCGCCGGCCGACTCCTCGAACTGCCCACCCGCGACGCCATTCCGGTGAACGCGACGGAGCAGTTGATCGTCGAGCTCTACTCGAAGTAAGAAGGGGAACACGCGGCCGATGAGCATTGACCTGACTGGTTTGGTCCGCCCGCACGTCGTCGAGATGACGAAGCGCGAGGACAACCCGAACGTGGCGGAGTTCCGCCTCCAGCCGCTCGAGCGCGGCTTCGGGCACACGATCGGCAACTCGCTGCGCCGGCTGCTGCTGTCGTCGCTGCGCGGCAGCGCGGTCTGGGGCTTCCGCCTCGACGGCGTGGTCCACGAGCATCAGACGGTGCAGGGTGTCCTGGAAGACGTGCACCAGATCGTGCAGCGCCTCAAGGCGCTCACCCTGGTCCTCGATCCGTCCGTCGACGAGTCGATCCTGCGCATCGTCGCGCAGGGCCCCGGCCCGGTCTACGCCCGCGACATCCAGTCGACCGGCCACGCGACGATCCACCACCCGGATCAGCTGCTCTTCACGGTGCAGGAAGATCGCGAGATCAACTGCGAGCTCTACGTGAACAAGGGCCGCGGCTACGTCGAGTCCGAGATGCACCCGACCGATCGCTCGTTCCCGGTCGACCTCGTCCGCATCGACGCGATCTACAACCCGGTCCGTCGTGCCAACTTCACCGTCGCGGAAACCCGCGTCGGGCAGCGCACCGACTACGATCGCTTGACCCTCTCGGTCGAGACCAACGGCACCATCTCCCCGGAAGACGCGCTGGCCTACGCCGCCGCCCTCGCCCAGGAGCATTTCCGCTACTTCGTCGAGTTCGGCAAGGTGCCGGTGCACATCGCGCCGGCGTCGGATACTCCGGCCCCGGTCAGCTCGCCGGCGCCGACCGGTCTTGCCGCCTCGCTGGCGCGCTCGATCGATGACCTCGGCCTCTCGGTCCGGTCGCTCAACTCGCTCAAGAATTCCTCGATCCGCACCCTCAAGGAGCTGGTCGAGCAGACGCCGAAGACCCTGGACGATGTGAAGAACATCGGCGACAAGGCGATCCACGAGATCGCCGAAATGTTGCAGAAGGAAGGGCTCAAGTTCGGCATGAAGTTCGACGAGGTCGACGGCGACCTCCGGATCACCGATCACGGTTCGCTCCCGGCCATTCCGGCCGCCAGCGGCGAGGAAGCGTAAGCAATGCGGCACAACACGAAGGGACGGGCGCTGTCGCGGACGTCCAGCCACAAGCGGGCGATGATGCGCAACATGGCGGCCTCCCTGTTCGAGCACGAGGGCATCACCACCACCGTTGCCAAGGCGAAGGAGATCCGGCCGTACGCCGAGAAGCTCATCACCCTGGCGCGCCGTGGCGACCTCCACGCCATCCGGCAGGTCGAGCAGAAGATCCCGAACAAGACGCTGCTCACCAAGCTGTTCAAGGAAATCGGTCCGCGCTTCGCGGCGCGTCCGGGCGGCTACACCCGCATCCTCAAGCTCGGGCATCGCCCCGGCGACGGCGCCGAGATGGCGCGGATCGAGCTCGTCGGCGAGTGATGGCTCCGTGTTCTGCTCCGGCCGTTGGACAGAAGGGGACCCTCGGGTCCCCTTTTTCCGTCCGCGGCCGTCCGGACAAGCCAAACGGGTGGCACCCGTGAAGGGCGCCACCCGTTGATCACTCCGGGAGCAGAACGGTCAGGCCGCGACAGCGACCTTGGTGGCCTTGGCCACCTTCCCGCTCTTCATGCACTTGGTACAGACCTTCACCCGGCGCGGCGAACCGTCCACCAGGACGCGGACCGTCTGGAGGTTCGGGTACCAGCGGCGCTTCCGCCGGTTGTTCGCATGGCTGACATGGTTGCCGGTAGTCGGCCCCTTGTCGCAGATGGTGCAGACGCGCGCCATGATATCCTCGTTTGCGGCGGTCCAGAAAGACGGAACTCCAATAGCCCCCAAATCTATGGGATGGGGGCCGGTCTGACAACTCCCCGGAGCACACAATGCCAAAGGCCCTGATTACGGGCATCACTGGCCAGGATGGGTCCTACCTGGCCGAGTTCCTTCTGGCCAAGGGGTACGAGGTCTTTGGGGTGGTCCGGCGGACCTCCCATCACTCGTACGAGCGGATCGACCACCTGATCCCGCGGGTCCAGATCGTGGCAGCCGACCTCCTCGATCAGCACTCGTTGACGATGGTCATGCAAGAGGTCCAGCCGGACGAGGTGTACAACCTCGCGGCCCAGTCGTTCGTGCCGACCTCGTTCACGCAGCCCGTGCTCACCGGCGAGTTCACGGCCCTCGGCGTGACCCGCATCCTCGAGGCGGTGCGCCTCGCCGCGCCGAAGGCACGCTTCTATCAGGCGTCGTCGTCGGAAATGTTCGGCAAGGTGCAGGAGACGCCGCAGCACGAGGCAACGCCGTTCTATCCGCGCTCGCCCTACGGCGTGGCCAAGCTCTACGGCCACTGGATCACGGTGAACTACCGCGAGTCGTACGGCCTGTATGCGGTGAGCGGGATTCTCTTCAATCACGAATCACCGCGGCGTGGCATCGAGTTCGTCACGCGCAAGGTGACGGATGGCGTGGCGCGCATCGCGCTCGGCCTCGCGACCGAACTCAAGATGGGGAACCTCGAGGCGCGTCGCGACTGGGGCTATGCCGGCGACTACGTCGACGCGATGTGGCGGATGCTGCAGCTGGACCAGCCCGCCGACTTCGTGATCGGCACGGGCCAGACGCATTCGGTGGAAGACCTGGTGCGCGTGGCGTTCGAGCGCGTCGGGCTCGATTGGCGAAAGTACGTCACCATCGATCCGCGCTTCTATCGCCCGGCGGAAGTGGACCTGCTGCTCGCCGATCCCCGCAAGGCCAAGGACGAGCTCGGCTGGTCGCCCACCGTCTCCTTCGAGGGATTGATTCACATGATGGTCGACGCCGACCTCGCGCGGCTGCGCCCGGCGTGAGCCGTCTGCTGGTGACCGGCGCCGACGGCTTCGTCGGCCGATGGTTGGTGCGCGCGGCGCGTGCCAGCGGGCATCATGTCATCGCCGCCATCGCGCCCGAATCGCCGGATCCGGCCACGTGGCTCCGGCGATGAGCTGGCGGGCTGCGAGGCGGTCCGTGCGGACCTGCGCGACCCGGCCGGGCATCGCGGCGCTCGCTGCCACCGCGCCGAGGCGGTGATCCACCTCGCCGCGATGGCCTCGGCGCGGCTGCGCGCCGTGATCCGGCCGCCGCCATGCGCGTCAGCATGCCGGGCGACCGCCGCCCTCGCCGACGGGCTCGTACACGCGGGGCGCCCGACCTTTCTCCTCGTCTCGACGGGCGAGGTGTACGGTCGCGACCACAGCGGGCCGATCCCCGAGACGGCGTCGCTGGCCCCATGCTCTCCCTATGCGGCGAGCAAGGTCGGCGCCGAGGTCGCGGTGCTCGAAGTGCGCCGCCGCACCGGCCTGCCGGTGGTGATTGCCCGCCCTTTCCCGCACACCGGTCCGGGGCAGGCCCCGATCTACGTGCTGCCGGCGCTGGCGGCGCGCCTCCGCGGGCAAAGCGGGCGGCGCCAGTGAAGATCCCGGTGGGCAACCTCATGTCCCGTGCGCGACCTCCTCGATGTGCGCGACGTCGTCACGGCCTATCTTGCGCTGTTGGCGAAGGGTGTGCCCGGTGAGGCCTACAACGTGGCCAGCGGGACCGGTCACCGACTGACCGAGTGTTTCGAGATGCTCGCCCGACTCGCCGGCACCACGGCGCGTCCGGTGCAGGACGCTGCGCTGTTGCGCGCGGCCGATTTGCCGATCCTGATCGGGGACCCGACCCGGCTGCGCACCACGACCGGCTGGGCTCCCCAGATTTCCCTTGACCGCACCTTGCAGGACCTCGTACATGCCCAAGCGGACTGATATCTCCTCGATCCTCCTCCTTGGCTCCGGCCCGATCGTCATCGGGCAGGGCGCCGAGTTCGACTACTCCGGTACCCAGGCGGTGCGCGCGCTGAAGGAGGAGGGCTACCGGGTCATCCTGGTGAACTCGAATCCGGCGACGATCATGACCGACCCGGAACTCGCCGACGCCACCTACATCGAGCCGGTGACCCCCGAGTGGGTCGCCAAGGTGATCGAGCGCGAGCGCCCCGATGCGCTGCTGCCGACGATGGGCGGACAGACCGCGCTCAACGTCGCGATGGCGCTGGTGAAGGACGGCACGCTCGAGAAGTACGGCGTCGAGCTGATCGGCGCCAACGAGCGCGCCATCCGCGTCGCCGAGGATCGCTCGGAGTTTGCCGACGCGATGGTGCGGATCGGCCTCGCCACGCCGCGCGGCAACGTCGTGCGCACGCTGGAGGAAGGCCTCGCCGCGGTCGAGCAGACCGGCTACCCCGCCATCCTGCGCCCCTCCTTCACGCTCGGTGGCACCGGTGGCGGCATCGCCTACAACCGCGACGAGTTCGTCACGATGCTGGCCCGCGGCCTTGAACTCTCGCCGGTCACCTCGGTGCTGGTCGAGCGCAGCATCATCGGCTGGAAGGAGTACGAGCTCGAGGTGATGCGCGACGGCGCCGACAACGTCGTGATCGTCTGCTCGATCGAGAACCTCGATCCGATGGGCGTGCACACCGGCGACTCGATCACCTGCGCCCCCGCGATGACGCTGACCGACCGCGAGTATCAGGCGATGCGCGACGCCTCGATCAAGATCATCCGCGAGGTCGGCGTCGCCGCCGGCGGCTGCAACATCCAGTTCGCGGTGAACCCCGCCGACGGCGAGCAGTTGGTGATCGAGATGAATCCGCGCGTGTCGCGCTCCTCGGCGCTCGCCTCGAAGGCGACCGGCTTCCCGATCGCCCGCATCGGCGCGAAGGTCGCCGTCGGCTACACGCTCGACGAGTTGCCGAACGACATCACCAAGGTCACGCCGGCGTCGTTCGAGCCGGTGCTCGACTACGTCGTCGTCAAGATCCCGCGCTTCGCCTTCGAGAAGTTCCCGGCCGCCGAGCCGACGCTCACCACGCAGATGAAGTCGGTCGGCGAGGCGATGGCGATCGGCCGCACCTTCAAGGAGGCGCTGCAGAAGGGCTTCCGCGGCCTCGAGACGGGGCGCGCCGGCTGGGTCATCGGTGCCGGTCCGGTCGACGACCGCCTCGACGCCATCGACCGCGAGACGCTGCTCGCCGCGATCCGCCGGCCGACGCCGGAGCGGCTCTTCCAGGTCAAGCGCGCCCTCATCGCGAAGGTGTCGGTCGAGGACCTGCACGAGGCCTCGGGGATCGACCCCTGGTTCCTGCACCAGCTCGCCGAGCTGGTGGCGATGGAAGACGAGTGGATCGCGCACCCGTATGGTGCCAACGATGAGGCCGACCGCGCCATCATCCTGCGGATGAAGCGCGCCGGCTTCTCCGACTGGCAGCTCGCCGACCTCAAGTCGCTGGTCGAGGCCGACATCCGCACCACGCGGCATCGGCTCGGCCTCCGCCCGGTGTACAAGACGGTCGACACCTGCGCCGGCGAGTTCCCGTCGAGCACGCCCTATCTCTACTCCTGCTGGGACGAGGAGAACGAGGGTGGCCCGCGCCCCGACGAGACGCGCAAGACGGTGATCATCCTGGGCTCGGGCCCGAACCGCATCGGCCAGGGCGTCGAGTTCGACTACTGCTGCGTCCGGGCGACGCTCGCCTTCCGCGAGCTCGGCTATCGCACCGTGATGGTCAACTCGAACCCCGAGACCGTCTCCACTGACTTCGACATCTCGGACGCACTCTACTTCGAGCCGCTGACGCTCGAGGACGTGCTGGAGATCGTCCACCTGGAGAAGCCGCTGGGCGTCGTGGTGCAGCTCGGCGGCCAGACGCCGCTCAAGCTCGCCAAGGGGCTCGAGGCCGCCGGGGTGCCGATCCTCGGCACGTCGCCCGACGCCATCGATGCCGCCGAGGACCGCCAACGCTTCGAGGCGCTGGTGAACACCCTTGGCGTGCGCCAGCCGCCGGCCGGGACGGCGCGGACGATCGAGACCGCGCTGGAAGTGGCGGAGCGGATCGGCTATCCGGTGCTGGTCCGGCCGAGCTACGTCCTCGGCGGCCGGGCGATGCGAATCATCTACGACGCGCCCGAGCTGCGCGGCTTCTTCGACGAGGCGGCAGCGGTCGCCCCCGGCCATCCGGTGCTGATCGACTCCTTCCTCGAGGACGCCTTCGAGGCCGACGTCGACGCCATCTGCGACGGCGAGTCGGTGATCATCGGCGGCGTGATGCAGCACATCGAAGAGGCCGGGATTCACTCCGGCGACTCGGCCTGCGTGATGCCGCCGTACCTGATCACCGAGGAGCAGGTCGAGCAGATGCGGGCCCACACCCGGGCATTCGCGCTGGCGCTCGGGGTGGTCGGGCTGATCAACGTGCAGTACGCCGTCAAGAATGGCGTGGTCTACGTGATCGAGGTCAACCCGCGCGCCTCGCGCACCATCCCGTTCGTCTCGAAGACCACCGGCGTCCCGCTGGCGTCGCTCGCGGCGGCGGTCATGATCGGGAAGAAGCTGGCGGACCTCGGCCTCCGCGACGATCCGCTGCAGCCGTATGTGGCGGTCAAGGAAGCGGTCTTCCCGTTCACCAAGTTCGCGGGTGTCGATGTCCGCCTCGGTCCCGAGATGAAGTCGACCGGCGAAGTCATGGGGATCGCCGACTCCTTCGGGATGGCGTTCGCCAAGGCGCAGGCCTCGGCCGATGGCGCGTTGCCGCTCAGCGGGACCGTCTTCGTGACGGTGAACGACCACGACAAGGGCTCGGTGGTGCCGATCGCCAGGCGCTTCCACGAGCTCGGCTTCCGGGTGCTCGCGACGACGGGCACCGCCAAGTACCTGCGGGCCCGCGGCGTCCCGGCAGAACGCGTGTTGAAGGTGTACGAGGGACGGCCGAACGCGATCGACCTGATGGTGTCCGGGGAGATTCAGCTGCTGGTCAACACGCCGCTCGGCAAGTTGACGCAGATGGACGACCACTCGATGCGGCGCGCAGCGCTGCAGCACCACGTCCCGTACACCACGACGCTCTCCGCGGCCTCGGCGGCCGTCGACGCGATCATCGCGATGAAGAGCCGTCCGCTCGAGGTGCGCTCGCTGCAGGAGTGGCATCGCTTGGCTCGCGAGGCGACACCGGCGTGACCACGGCGCGCGATCCCGGCTTTGCGGCCGCGTTGCGCGCGCGCGTGCAGGGTGACCTGCGCGAGGGCGAACCACTCTCGCGTTGGTCCACCTATCGCATCGGTGGCCCGGCCACCGTGCTGATGCCGGCCAATGCCGAAGATGTCGCCATCGCGGTCCGGATGGCGGCGGAGGCCGGCGTGTCCTGGTTCGCCCTCGGCCTCGGCTCCAACCTCCTCTTTCCCGACGCCGGCCTCGACGCGCTGGTGATCCGGATGGGGAAGGGCCTCGATGCACTCCGCCAGGAGGGCGATCGCTGGACGCTGGGGGCCGGGCTCCCTGCGCCGCTTGCCGCCAAGCGGACCGCGGCGGCGGGGTGGGCCGGGATCCACAAGATGGTCGGCGTGCCAGGGAGTGTCGGCGGCGGGATCGTGATGAACGCCGGCTGCCACGGCGCGGAGTGGCGCGATACCGTCGTCTCGGTGCTGGTGATGGACGCGTCGGGGCACGACCGCGTCGTCGCGGCAGCCGAGGCCGGCTTCTCGTATCGGCGCAGCCAGCTCGGTCACGTGGTCGTGCTCGAGACCACGTGCGCGCTCTCGGCCGCGGACCCGGTGCATCTCGAGGCCGAGACGGAGGAACTCTACAAGTGGCGCCGCGAGGGGACCCCGTTCAACCAGCCCTGCTGCGGCTCGGTCTTCCAGAATCCGGTGCTGCCGGCCGATTGGGCAGAAGGCAACCCGCGCACCAGCGGGCAGTGCATTGACGCGACGGGGCTCAAGGGACTCCGTGTCGGCGGCGTGGAAGTCTCCCCGATGCACGCGAACTATTTCGTCAACACCGGCGACGGCACCGCCGCCGATGTGATCGCGCTGATGCAGCAGGTACGGCATCGGGTGAGGGAACGGTGGAGCGTGGAGTTGGTGCCGGAGGTGAAGCTTATCGGCACGCAGGGCGACGTGATCACGCTCGGTCGTTAGCCGTTAGTCGTTGGTCATTAGAAAGGTCCTTCGACTTCGCCCGCTTCGCGGGCTTCGCTCAGGATGACAACCCACCCTTCTAACGACTAACGACTAACGACTAACGACCAATGACTATTCCTTCCCCACCGTATCCGCCCTCACCCGTTCCGCCTCCCCCTTCCTCCCCAACGCTTCATACTCCGCCGCCATATCCGTCCGCGCCGCCTTCAGGTACGACACCGACGGCTCCGCTTGCGTGACCAGGATGTCGAACCCCGCCTTCGTTTCGTCCAGCGCCTCCGCATATCGCTTCTGCCGTAGCATTGAGCGACCGAGCTTGAGCCGGGCGATCGCGGTGTTGACGTGGGTGCCCCCCTGCGAGGCGGTGAAGATCCGCTTCGCCTCGCGGAAGAGGGCTTCGGCGGCGCGATAGTCCTCGCGGCCGTTGGCGACGGCGCCGAGGTTCGAGATGGCAATGCCGGTGCGCCAGTCATCGGGGCCGTGGACCTGTTGGTAGATGGCGCGGACGCGCTGGTAGGAAGCCTCGGCCTCGTCGAAGTGCTTGGCAGCGAGATCCAGCGACGCCAGCTCGTTGAGGGCCGATGCCACGCGCGGGTGATTCGGACCTGCCGTTCGCTGCTGGATGGCGAGGGCCTCGCTGAGCAGCGCACGTGCTTCGTCGGGACGCTCGAGGCGGCTCACCGCGCGCCCGACCTGCGTGATCGCCGACGCCGTCGTGGGATTGTCGGTGCCGTACCAGGCGCGAATGATGTCGAGTGCCTGGCGCTGTTCCTGTTCGGAGAGGGCGTAGTCGCCGCGCTGGAAGGCGCTGGCGCCAAGGTTGGTGTGGATCTCCGCCACCGAAGGATGGCGCGGGCCACGGGTGGCGAGGAGCAAGGGGAGCGCCTCGCGATGCAGCGAGTCGGCGCGCGCGTATTCGCCGGCATAGAAGTAGGTCGCGGCGAGGTGCACCATCGCCGTCGCACGCAGCAGCGGGTCGGCCGTCCGGCGGGCCAGCAGCACCGAGTCCTGGATCGCCCGGGCGGCCTTGTATTCGCCACGCTCCTGCAAGACCGCGCCGAGCGCGGCCATCGCCTCGACAATCGCGGGGTCGCCAGCGGGATAGGTTGTGCGCGCCATGGTGAGGCCTGCGCGCACCAGCGACTCAGCCGGCGCGAGCTGCGCCTGGTCGACGCGCAGGAGGCCCAGGGCCACCAGCCCGGCGGCGACGTCGCGATGGACCGGGCCGTGCAAGGCGCGTTGCCGCGCCAGGGCTCGGGTCAGCAGCGTGTCGGCTCGGTCGTAGTCACCGAGGTGCTGGTGGATCGTGCCCAGCGTCGCAAACAGCTCGGCCTGGCCCTCGGGGTCCCGATCGAGCACCGCGGCTTCCTGTTCGCCGCGCTCGAGCAAGCCGCGAACCGACAGCGAGTCGGCGGGGCCGGCATCGTCACCGCCCCCAGAGAACAGCCCCATCGTGAAGCGTTGAATCCGTTCGGCCCGGCGCGCCTCGAGTTGCGCCGCGTCGCGGGCGTCGGCCAGACGGATCGTGTAGTAGGTCACCAATCCGATCGCGGCGATCACCACCGTGGTGGCGGCCGTGACCTCGCGCCACCGACGGCGCAGCAACTTGCCAGTCCGATACCGCCACCGCGCGGGATGGGCTTCGAGCGGCTCACCGGCGAGGAAGTGGTCGATGTCTCGCGCGAATGCCTCGACCGTTCCGTAGCGCAGCGCCGGGTCGCGCTGGATTGCGGTCAACGTGAGGATGTCGAGGTCGCGCCAGGTCGCGTCGTTGCCCGTCCGGCGGCCGTGCCGTGCAGCGGCGAGTGAGGGACGGACCGGGGGTTCGGTCAGGCGACGCGCGACGGCATCGGGGCCCCCGAACGGGCGCTGTCCGGCGAGCAACTCGTAGAGGATCACCCCGAGCGCATGGACGTCGGTCTGCGCGCTGACGATCCCTTCGGCGAGCTGCTCCGGGGCAGCGTACGCCGGGGTCAGCATCCCGGCGCCGGTCTGCGTCTGCACCGGGTCTTCGGTGTCCTCAAGGTGCTTGGCGATACCGAAGTCGAGCAGGGCGACGCGCCCATCGGCGCCGACGAGGATATTGGACGGCTTCAAGTCGCGATGGATGACGGCTCGCGCGTGGGCATACTGCACTGCCTCGCACGCGGCCCGCAACAGCCGGAGCCGCTCGGTGATCGTCAGTTGGCGGCGCTCGCAGTAGTCCGTCAGATGCTCGCCCTCGACGTACTCCATCACGAACCACGGCGTCCCATCCTCGAGCGCGCCGGCGTCGTGCAGCTGCGCGATCCCCGGGTGCACCAGGCGCGCCAGCGTCCGCTGCTCCCTTCGAAAGCGCGCGCGACGTGCGGGCGAGAGCCAGGCATCGCGGAGGATCTTCAGCGCGGCCTCGGTCCCGAGATCGTCGCGGGCGACGAGATAGACGATCCCCATCCCGCCCTCGCCGAGTTGGCGCACGATGCGGTAGGGCCCGAACGCGCCGTCGGCGGGAGCAGCGGGCGCCGCGAGCAGGTCGGCCGCCATCGCGCCGATGCGGACGCCGAGCAGGTCGCCGTCGGCCGCATCGGCGACCAGCATCGCCCGGACGCGGCTCACCACCTCGGGGTCGTCGCCGGCCCAGGTGTGCAGCATTGCCTCGCGTTGGTCGGCAGGCAGCTCGAGGGCCCGATGGAAGAGGGCCATGGCGCGGGCGTGGCGTGCAGCCGGTGAGGTCATGCGGGGGTGGCGCCGAGTTCGGTGGCGAGCCACGCCCGCGCCGCGCGCCAGTCGCGCAAGACCGTGGCCTCGGAAATGGTCAGCAGTTCGGCGATTTCCTCGACGCTGAGTCCGCCGAAGTAGCGTGCCTCCACCACGGCCGCCTGGCGCGGCGACAACTTGGCGAGGTCGGCGAGCGACGCATCGAGCGCGAGCAGACTGCCGGCGGTGCCGAGGTGGTTGGTCAGCTCCTCGTCAAAGGTCACCAGGATGGCATCGGGACCGCCGCGCTTCACGGCGTGCCGTTGGCGCGCCGCCTCGACCAGCACCTGACGCATTGCCCGGGCGGCAATCCGGCGGAAGTGCAGCGCGGAGGTGACTTCGAAGCCGGGTGAGCGGGCGAGCTTGGCCCACGCCTCGTGTACCAGCGCGGTGGGGTTGAGCGTGGCGGTCGGATGGTCGCGGCGCACCTGCGCCGCCAGCGCGCGCAGTTCGGCGTAGGCGGCAGTGAAGAGGACGTCGAGGGTGTCGCGATCGACTCGGGACATGCAGGGGCGTCCTCAAGGGGGAGGCGCTGGGGCAAAGGTCGGATGGACTGGGGGGCGGTGGCCTTCCGAATCTACCGCCTGCCGGCAGGGCGGGGGAGAGGCGGCGGGCGGATCGTGACGGATTCACGGGGGCTTTGGCGCAAAGGAGAGTAAGCCCGAGCTTTTCCCCAATGGAGGTCCCCATGTGCCGTCTCGTTCTCTCGCTCTCCCTGGCCATCCTCACCGCCTGTGGCGGCGGCTCGCCCACCGGCCCTGGCGGGGGCGGCAACGGGACCGACAAGGTCACCGCCTCGATCGACGGGCAGGCCTTCACCGGCGCCACCATCCAGGCCAATCCGGTCTCGACCGTCCCCGGCAGCCTCGCGTTCCAGGCCACCCAGGTGGTCGGGGGCGCCGCGCGGAGCATCGCGATGTACCTCGCGTTCATCCCGGGGCCGGGCACCTATCCGCTCGGGATGAATATCGGCACCTCGCCCGGCGGCACGGTCACGCTCGTCAACGGCGTGAACGGCTTCACGACGCCGCTCTCCGGTGCGGCCGGCAGCGTCACCATCACCTCGCTCACCGCGACACGTGTGGCCGGCACCTTCACCTTCACGGCGACCGCAACGCTCGGCACGGCGACCACGACCGTGACCAATGGTGTCTTCGACGTGCCGTTGTCCACCGGTTACGTCGTGCCAACAGCCGACCTCGCGGGCAGCACCATGACCGCGACGATCAACGGGACGCCGCAGGTGAGTGCGACGCTGAGCGGCATTGGCGGTGGCGCGACGACACGCGTCGTGGGTGGGATGAATCTGGAGTATTCGATCAGTATCACGGTCGGCCCGATCACCACGCCAGGCTCGGGCGCACTCACCGGCTTCACGGTGCCGACCCGACGGGTCACGATCACCCGGGTGGGGACCGCGCAGTCATGGGGTGGAGTGGGCAACGACAACGGGACGCTCAATATCACCACGCTGACGCCAACCCGCATCGCCGGCACCTTCTCGGGGACGCTGGCTCCGAATGCGCAAACGACCGGGACGCTGACGATCACCAATGGCGCGTTCAACGTGCGGACGCCGTAGGCGGGGATCGATGATCGATGATCGATGATCGATCATCGATGGACGATCATCGATCATCGAATCAGTCCGTCTTCACCCGATACCCCGTCTTCCGCACCGTCAGGATGTGCACCGGATTGGCGGGGTCCGCTTCGAGCTTCCGGCGCAACTCGAGGATGTGGACGTCGACGGTGCGCGAGACGATGTCGGGCTCGTACTGCCACACGGCGTCGAGCAACTCGGCACGGGTGGCCACACGCCCTTCCCGCCGCAGCAGCGCGACCAGCAGGTCGTACTCGCGGGGGCGCAGCGCGACCGCCTCGCCGTCGCGCAGCACCACGTGCGTCCCGGTGTCGACGCTCACGGTGCCGAACTGCCACCGTTCGCTCGCTGCCCTCGGCTCGCTGGGGTGCACTGGGCGGCGTCGGAGCATCGCGTTGACCCGGGCCAGCAGTTCTGGCAGCGAGAAGGGCTTGATCACGTAGTCGTCGGCGCCGAGGCGGAAGCCGCGCAACCGATCGGTTTCCGCGGCGCGAGCCGACAACACCAGCACGGCGACGTCGTGCCCCTCTTCGCGCAGGGTGCGCAGCACGGTGAAGCCATCCATGTGCGGCAGCATCAGGTCGAGCAGAATCAACTCGGGATCCCACCGGCGCGCCTGCGACAATCCTTCCAGCCCATTGGTCGCGATCCGAACCTCGTGCCCGTCATGGGTCAGGTTGAGCCGCAGCCCTTCGGCCAGTCCCGGATTGTCTTCGACCACCAGAATTCTGCGCATCGTCATTCTCCTGCTATCAGGGGGAGCGTGACCCGGAAGCACGCACCGTGTGGAGCAACCTCCTCGATCTGGACCGAGCCGTGGTGCAGCAGGACCAGTTGGCGGACGACGGCGAGCCCGATGCCGCTGCCGCTCCCCTCGCCGCGTTCGAAGGGCTCCCAGATCCGCTCCCGGTCCTGCGGCGGGATGCCGGGCCCCTGATCCGCCACGGCGAATTCGAGCACGGTTGTGTCATGCCGGGAGCTGACGTGGACGGTGCCGCCGCTGCCGCCGTGTCGGATCGCGTTGTCGAGCAGATTGATCAGGATGCGGCGCACCGCGTCCCCGTCGAGCGTTGCCATCGGCCCCG
Source organism: Gemmatimonadota bacterium (assembly GCA_016720805.1). Lineage (NCBI taxonomy): Bacteria > Pseudomonadati > Gemmatimonadota > Gemmatimonadota bacterium. The sequence goes on from JADKJZ010000001.1 coordinate 399,125, forward strand.
GCGTGATGGTCGTCTCGAGGACGATCCGATGCGCGCGGGCGAGGGGCTCGAAGAGCGCGGCGACTTCCCGCACCAGGCGGTCGACATCCTCCGGGCGCGGCGAGAGGCGGTGCGCCGGGCGCCCCACGCGCGACAGCGCGAGCACGTTCTCGACCATCTGCCCCAGGTGACGGGTCTCGCGCACGATCGTGTCAAGCGCGCCGCGTTGGGCTGCCTCGCCGCCCGCTCGCTCCAGGAGCAGGGTCTCGGCGAACAGCTGGATGTTGGCCAGCGGCGTGCGCAGCTCGTGCGACATGCTCGAAGTGAATTCCTCGCGCAGTCGGCTGAGCGCGACGGCGCGCCAGGCCGTGACCGCGGCGGCGCTCACCAGGAGCAGGGCCAGCGCAACGGCCATGGCGACGCGCGCGCCGGGCAGCGGTGGATACCCGCCCGGCATCAGCACCGGCACGGCGCTCGGCAGAATGGCGTAGGTGATGCGCGCCATCAGCGGTCCGAGCACCATCCGGTCACTCTTCCAATCCCCGTTGGCCACATTGCCCGACTCGAGCAGCACCTCGCCGTGATCCCCGAACACCCGGACCGCGATCGGCTGCGAGTTGCTGTCGGTCGGCGCCATCTGCAGCGAATCGCGCAGCCGCATGAAGGCGTTCAGTGTCGGGGTGATTGGCAGGCGGAGCACCTTCTCGCGAAAGCGGGTGAGCGGGATCTCGAGACCGACCCAGCGCTTGCCGCCACGCTCGCGTTCGACAAAGGCAATCGACGTATCCGCGCCGCGCGCGATGACGGTGCCGAAATACGTGGCATCCTTGGCGCGCGGCTTGCCGAGGCGGGTGCGCAGGGAGGTGGCGAGGATCGCATCGGCGGTGTCACCCGCGGAGGTGGCGATCGCCGAGACGCTGTCGAAGACGAAGTAACGATGCGGGGCCAGTTCGAGCACGTAGGGCGAGAACGCCTCGGCGCCGGTCAGCGTGGCGATCGAGTCCGAGGTCAGTTGTCCCTTCGCCACCAGGGCCCGTTGCGCGCCGCGCAGCAGCGTGCGCAGATCGATGAAGGTCCGGCTCTGGACACTGCCCGCATAGGAATCGGCGAGGTAGGCGGCGTGGTCGCGGAGGGTCTCATCGGCGGTGGCGCGGTGGCGCATCATCGTCGTCCAGAGGAACCACGCCCCCCAGCCGACGATCAGGACGGCCAGCAACGAGGCGCCGCCGACCAGAAATTCAGGACGGCGGCGCCAGTCGCGGAGCGAGCGGGGAGGGAAAGGCATCGCGTCAAAGGTACTGCCCCTGGCCGTTCCCCGGGGTCGGCCTGACAAGGCTCTGACCGGCCTCCGGGGCGGGTGGGGTCACGCGGTGTCGTGGCGTGGCGGAGCCTCGGCGGCGACGGCGAGGAGGACCGCGATCAACAGCACGCTGTACTCCATGCCGTTGCGCCCCCCACCCACGACGAACCACCCTTCCGTCGCGTGAATCAGGACGATGCCGATCAAGAGTTCCGCCACGAAGAGCAGTGAGACCACGCGTCGTCGCCAGCCGAACCAGAGGGCCACGGCCCCGGCGAGTTCGGCGCCGGTGATCGCGGCGGCCAGCAGCTCACCCGCGGGGAGGTGGAGCGAGGTCAGCCAGCTGCCGAAGCCGCGCACGCGCTCGGGCAACGCTGCGCGGTAGGCACCGTGCACTGCCATGAGACAGGCCACCACTCGGCGCAGCATGGCCAGCACCGTCGTGGCAGGCATGGAGACTCCGGTTGGAAAGGGGGCATTGCTGCTGCGGCGATGACGCCGCCCGCTGAGGGCGGCGTCCGGCCGCCGGAACCACCGAAGGAGCGGCAACCCCTGGGGAGTGGAACCGACGACCGGAATTCATGCACGCACATGGAGGTCAGGCTGCGTGGCCCTCACCTCCGCAATCACAATCGCTCCGCGGAGGAATCGGGAACAGGGGGGTCGTGTAAGGGGACGGTATGCAACTGGTTCGGGCACCGCTGACGTCCTGCTGACGTGAGGCCCGCGCGCTCAACGCGCCGCGGCGTTTGCTTGTCGCATGCGATCAATCCTTGCCCTCCTCCTGGTGTTCACGGCGGTGCATGCCGCTCCCGCCCAACGGTCCGATTCCGCGGCGACGGCGCGTCGACTCATGCGCGGCGCGGCGTCCGTGCTGCAACGCGGCGACACGACGGCCGCCGCCGATTCCGTGCTCGCCGCCGCACGCGCGTGGCCGGCGCAGAGCAGTTACTGGCTCGCCGCCGCGCGCTGGAATGCCCTGGCACATCGTCCGGGCGCGGCACTTGATGCGCTGTCCACGCTTGCCGCCATGGGTGCGGGGTGGCAACGCGATGATCCGCGCCTGGCGCCGCTTGCGGGCGAGGCGCGCTTCGCGGCGTTGCAGCCACCATCGGCGGAGGTGCGGAGCCGTGTGGTGGCCACGCTGCCGGACCCCGATTTCCATCCGGAAGGTGTGGCGTTTGACGCGCGCACGCAGCGGCTCTTCGTCGGCAGCGTGCACCGCGGAAGCGTCGTGATGATCGACCCGGACGGTGCGGTCTCCACGTTCGTGCCGCCCGGCACCGCCGGCCTGCGCGCCGTCTTCGGCGTGCTGGCAGACACCGCGCGCGGCCTGCTCTTCGTCAGCAGCGCCGATGTGCCCGAGCGTGACGGTGGCCTCGCGTCACCGCGCGCCGCATCGAGTATCCTCGCCTTCTCGCTCACCAGCGGCGCGTTCGCTCGGCAGTGGAGCTTCCCGGAGGACGGACACCAGCATCTCATCGGCGAATTGGTGCTGTCACCCGACGGCAGCGTGTGGGGCACCGACAGCGAGCACCCGATGATCTACCGCGTGCCGATGACGGCTGATGCCGATCGACTCGAGCGGATGCCGTTCGCGCATCGGGACTGGGTGTCGTTGCAGGGGCTGGCCTTCAGCGAGGACGGCCGCCAGGCCTGGGTCGCCGACTGGACCACCGGCCTCTATCACCTCGACATCGTGCGCGGCGTGGTCTCTCCCGTTGCCGCTCCGGCCGGCGGTACTCTCCTCGGGATTGACGGGCTGTACCGAGACGGCCCTGGGCGGTTGATCGGCATCCAGAACGGCATCATGCCGCACCGGATTGTCGCCCTGGTGCTGGAGGCCGGAGGGACGGCGGTGCGTGCGCTGCGGCCGCTCGACCATCCGCCGGGGGAGGGGGAGCCGACGCTCGGCGTGCTCACACCGGAGGGGCTCCTCTTCGTGTCGGGCTCCCTCTGGCCGTTCTACAACGGGGCAGGGCACCTCGGTCCCGCCGAGGGGCGGCCACGGGGCGAAATCCGACGGATTTCCTGGCAGTAAGTCCGGCACGCCACCGGCATGGTCTGCACTATCTTTCGGCTCCTTCGTGAAGGGAGCCGGGAGATGGCAGATTTCTTCGTCCACGAGTCCTCGTACGTGGACGCCGGGGCGGTAATCGGAAGCGGGACCAAGATCTGGCATTTCTGCCATGTCATGGGCGGGGCGGTCATCGGGGAGCGCTGCTCCCTGGGGCAGAACGTGGTGGTCATGCCGGGGACCCGGATCGGCCACAACGTCAAGATCCAGAACAATGTCTCGATCTACGAAGGCGTGGAGCTCGAAGACGACGTCTTCTGCGGCCCCTCCTGCGTCTTCACGAACGTGATCAATCCCCGCAGTCACGTCTCCCGGAAGGAGGAGTACCGGCGCACCCTGGTGCGGCGGGGCGCCTCGATTGGGGCCAACGCGACCATCGTCTGTGGGGCAACCCTCGGCGAATACGCATTTATTGGCGCCGGGGCCGTCGTGACGGGCATGGTCCCGGATTATGCCCTGATGGTTGGGGTCCCGGCCCGGCGGATCGGATGGATGTGCCAGTGCGGGGAGCGGTTGGCGCTGGACGCAGGGCACGCGACGTGCAAGGCCTGCGGTTCGAGCTATCAGGAAGACGGCGACCGGCTGCGGCCGATTGTCCCGCCCGTGGCGCCGGGCTAACTTCCTTTCCTGTTGTCACTTACGCCACTTTGACGCGAGTCAGCGATGCCTGTTCCCATGCTCGACCTGGTTGCCCAGCACCGAATCATCGGCAAAGAGGTCCAAGCGGCTGTCCAATCGGTCATTGATCGTCAAGCATTCATCATGGGGCCCGAGATCCCGGCCCTTGAGCAGGCCATTGCCACCCTGACCGGGGTGCGCCGCGGTATCGGCTGCGCCAGCGGCACCGACGCCCTCCTCCTCCCGATCCGCGCGCTGGACCTGACGCCGGGCGACGAAGTGATCGCGCCCGCCTTCACCTTCTTTGCGACGGCCGGGGCAATCCACAATGCCGGCGGCGTGCCGGTCTTTGCCGACATTGATCCGGTGACGTTCAACGTCACCCCGGAAGCGATCGAGGCCGCCATCACCCCGCGCACCCGCGCGATCGTCGTGGTGCACCTCTTCGGCCAGATGGCGCCGATGGAGCGCATCGTCCCGATCGCCGCCAAGCATGGCCTCGCGATCATCGAGGACGGCGCGCAAACCATCGGCGCGCGCCGCCTGGTGGACGGCCAGTGGAAGCATCCCGGCCAGCTCGGCACGGTGGCGACCCTCTCCTTCTTCCCGACCAAGAACCTCGGGGCGTGGGGCGACGGCGGCATGATGCTGACGAACGACGAGGCGCTCGGTGAGCGGCTCGCCCGGCTCCGGCTGCACGGCGGGGCCAAGCAGTACCACCACGACGAGATCGGCTACAACTCGCGCCTCGATTCGCTTCAGGCGGCGGTGTTGCTCGCCAAGCTGCCGCACCTGGCCACCTGGAATGCGCAGCGCCAGGCACACGCGGCGCACTACGATGCTGCGTTCACCGGACTCGCCGGCGTCTGTCCGCCACGCACCGATCCGGCGAACGAGCACATCTGGCACCAGTACACCATTCGCGCCGAGCGGCGCGATGCCCTGATGGCGCACCTCAAGTCGCGCGGCATCGGCTGCGCCGTGTACTACCCGCTGCCGCTCCATCTGCAGCCCTGCTTCGCGCACCTCGGCTACATGCGCGGTTCGCTGCCGGTGACCGAGGCGGCGATGGACTCGGTCCTCTCGCTGCCGATCTTCGCGGAACTGACGCCGGCCCAGCTCGACGAGGTGGTCGGCGGCATCACGGAGTTCTACGCGTGAGTCTCGGCACCCGACCGGCCTTCGTCTCCGCCGACCCGATCCTCGGGCGGAAGATCCGCGTGGCCCTGGTCGGCTGCGGCCGCATCTCGGCGAATCATTTCGAGGCCTTCGAGGCGCACGCCGCGGAGTGTGAGGTCGTCGCGGTCTGCGATTCAGAACCGGAAGCGCTCGCCAGGGCGGTCGCACGGACCGGCGCCCGCGGCTTCACCCATCTCGACGCGCTGCTCGCCGGCAGTGATGCCGACGTGGTCGTGCTGGCCACGCCGAGCGGCCTCCACGCGGCACAGGCAATCGCCTGCGCCGAGGCCGGGCGGCATGTCGTGACCGAGAAGCCGATGGCGACGCGCTGGCAGGACGGCAAGGCGATGGTCACGGCCTGCGACCGTGCCGACGTACACCTCTTCGTCGTCAAGCAGAACCGTCGCAACGCCACCGTGCAGGCGGTGAAGCGCGCGGTCGAGGCCGGCCGTTTCGGGCGGATCTACATGGTCTCGGTCAACGTCTTCTGGCAGCGGCCGCAATCGTACTACGACTCGGCGGCGTGGCGCGGCACCTGGGAGTTCGACGGCGGCGCGTTCATGAACCAGGCCAGTCACTACGTCGACCTGCTCGACTGGCTCATCGGCCCCGTCGAGAGCGTGCAGGCGTACACCGCCACGCTGGCCCGCACCATCGAGGTCGAGGACTCCGGCGTCCTGGCGATCCGCTGGCGCAATGGGGCGCTCGGCACGATGGCGGTCACGATGCTGACCCATCCGAAGAACTTCGAGGGATCAATCACCATCCTCGGCGAGCATGGCACCGTGCGCCTCGGTGGCGTCGCGGTGAACCAGATCGACCATTGGGAATTTGCCGAGCCGCATCCTGACGACAGCAAGATCACCGAGGCGAGCTACGCCACGACGTCGGTGTACGGCCACGGCCACAAGGGATATTACGAGAACGTCTTCGCGACGCTGCGCGGCAAGGCCCACGCCGATACCGACGGCCGCGAAGGGCTGCATTCGCTGGAGTTGTTGATTGCCACCTATCTCGCGGCCCGTGATGGCCGGCGAGTCGCCCTGCCTCTGGAGTACTGACCGATGTCGCTTGCGAACGATCTCATTGCCCGCGCGGCCTCCCGCGACCTCACCTTCGGCATCGTCGGGTGCGGCTACGTCGGCCTCCCGCTCGCCGTCGAGCTCGGCCGTGCCGGCTTCAAGGTCATCGGCTACGATATCTCGGAAAAGGTGTGCGACGCCCTCAATGCGGGGAAGTCGCACATCAAGGACATCACCGATGCCGACGTCGCCGAGCTCCGCAAGGACGGCCGCTTCCACGCGACCACCGACGCCTCGGAGCTCGGCCTCGCCGACGCGATCTCGATCTGCGTTCCGACGCCCCTCTCCAAGTACAAGGACCCCGACGTTTCCTTCATCGTTGCTGCCACCGAGTCGATCAAGGCGACGCTTCGGCGCGGCCAGGTGATCATCCTCGAGAGCACCACCTATCCGGGCACCACCCGCGAGATCATGCTGCCGGCGCTCGAGAGCACCGGGCTCAAGGTCGGCGAGGACTTCTTCCTCGCCTTCTCGCCCGAGCGCGTCGATCCGGGCAATCCGACCTACGGCACCCGCAACACGCCGAAGGTCGTCGGCGGCATCACGCGCGACTGTCATCGCGTCGCCTGCGCCTGTTACGCCCCGGCCGTCGACACGCTCGTCCCGGTCAGCACCACCGAGGCGGCCGAGCTGGTCAAGCTGCTGGAGAACACCTTCCGCAGCGTCAACATCGGCCTCGTCAACGAGATGGCGATCGTCTGCGACAAGCTCGGCGTCGACGTCTGGGAAGTGATCGATGCGGCGGCGACGAAGCCATTCGGCTTCATGAAGTTCACGCCGGGGCCTGGTCTTGGCGGGCACTGCATCCCGATCGACCCGCACTACCTCGCCTGGAAGATGCGCGGCCTCAACTACAAGACCCGCTTCATCGACCTCGCCGGCGAGCTCAACAGCGAGATGCCGCTCTTCTGGGTGCGCAAGACGATGGAAGAGCTCAACGGCCACAGCAAGGCGATCAAGGGTGCCAAGGTCCTGGTGCTCGGCGTGGCCTACAAGAAGGACATCGACGACCTCCGCGAGTCGCCGGCACTCGACATTCTCGGCCTGCTGCACCAGTACGGCGCCGACGTGAGCTACCACGATCCGTATGTCGCCGGCTTCTCCGAAGCCGGGCACGACTACAAGTCGGTGCCGCTCACCCCGGCCGCCGTGGCCGCTGCGGACGTGGTGCTCGTCGTGACCGACCACACCTCGATCGACTGGAAGATGGTCAAGCAGAACGCGCGGCTCGCTGTCGACACCCGCCACGTGCTGGCGAAGATCGACGCATGAAGGTGACCGTGATCGGCTCCGGCTATGTCGGCCTCGTCGCCGGCGCCTGCCTCGCGGAGACCGGCAACGACGTGGTCTGCGCGGACGTCGATGCGAAGAAGATCGACGGCCTGCGGAACGGCATCCTCCCGATCTACGAACCGGGCCTCGACGTGCTGGTGGTCCGGAATGCCGCCGAGGGGCGGCTCCGCTTCACCACCGAGATCGGCGAGGCGGTGCGGCACGGCGACATCGTCTTCATTGCGGTCGGCACGCCCCCCGGCGAGGACGGCAGCGCCGACCTGCAGCACGTCCTGGCGGTGGCCACGACCATCGGCAACCACTGCGACCGCTTCAAGGTCGTGGTGACGAAGTCCACCGTGCCGGTCGGCACCGCGGAGAAGGTGCGCGGCGCGCTGACCGCCACCGGGGCGAAGGACTTTGCCGTCGCGTCGAACCCCGAGTTCCTCAAGGAAGGGGCGGCGATCGACGACTTCATGAAGCCCGACCGCGTGGTGCTCGGCACCGACGATCCGCGCGCCGAGGAGATGCTCCGTGAACTGTACGCACCGTTCGTGCGGAGCGGTGCGCCGATTCTCTTCATGGATATCCCGTCGGCCGAGGTGACCAAGTACGCCGCCAACGCCATGCTGGCGACGCGAATCTCCTTCATGAACCAGATCGCCGACCTCTGCGAACGCGTCGGGGCCGATGTCTTCGCGGTGCGGAACGGGATCGGCAGCGACTCGCGGATCGGCAAGGCGTTCCTCTTCCCGGGCCCGGGCTACGGTGGCTCCTGCTTTCCGAAGGACGTGAAGGCGCTGGTGCACACCGCGCGTGGCGTCGGCATGGCGCCCGACCTGCTCGAGGCGGTGGAGGCGGTCAACGCACGGCAGAAGCAGGTGATGTTCACCAAGCTGCAGGCGTTGCTCGGCGCCATGCGCGGCACGACCGTGGCGGTCTGGGGCCTCGCCTTCAAGGCGGGCACCGACGACATGCGCGAGAGCCCGGCGGTCGCGCTGATCGACGCGCTGCTGGCAGCGGGTGCCTCGGTGCGGGCGCACGACCCCGAGGCGATGACCGTCGCGCGCGGTGTCTGGGGCGACCGGATCACCTTCGCCACCGATCCGTGGCAGGCGCTCGAGGGCGCCGATGCGCTCGCCGTGGTGACCGAATGGCTGGTCTACCGCACGCCCGACTTCGACCGGATCAAGGCGGCGCTGCATCGTCCGATCGTGGTGGATGGGCGCAATCTCTATGAGCCGGCGCGCATGGCGCGGCTTGGTTTCCAGTATGCCGGCATTGGCCGGAGGATGAGCTGATGCGCGTCGTGATCACGGGAGCCGCTGGCTTCCTCGCCTCGCACCTGACCGATCGCTTCCTCGCGAACGGTGATGCGGTCGTGGGGATCGACAACTTCCTGACCGGACGTCCGGCGAACTTGGCCCACCTGGCGGGCAACCCGAAGTTCGAGTTCATCGAACACGATGTCTCGACGCCGTATGACGTCGAGGGGCCGGTCGATGGCGTGCTCCATTTCGCATCGGCCGCCTCGCCGCCGGACTACCAGGAGTACCCGATCGAGACGCTGCTGGTCGGCTCCGAAGGGACGCGCCACGGCCTCGAGCTCGCCAAGCGGAAGGGCGCCCGCTTCTTCCTCGCCTCGACCTCCGAGGTCTACGGCGATCCGCAGGTGCATCCGCAGCCCGAGACCTATTGGGGCTACGTCAACTCGATCGGTCCGCGCTCGATGTACGACGAGGCGAAGCGGTTTGCCGAGGCGATGGTGATGGCCTATCACCGCACCCACGGCGTCGACACCCGCATCGTCCGGATCTTCAACACCTACGGGCCGCGCATGCGGCCCGAGGATGGCCGCGTCGTCTCGAATTTCCTGGTGCAGGCGCTGCAGGGGAAGCCGCTGACCATGTATGGCGACGGCTCGCAGACGCGCTCCTTCTGCTACGTGAGCGATGAGGTCGAGGGGATCTTCCGCCTCTTCAACTCCGACCGCACCCTGCCGACCAACATCGGCAATCCGGTGGAGTTCACGATGCTGGAGCTGGCGCAGCAGGTGCTCGCGGTCACCGGCTCGTCGTCGAAGATCGAGTTCCTGCCGTTGCCGGGCGACGACCCGAAGGTGCGCCAGCCCGACATCACCGTGGCGCGCACCGTCCTCGGCTGGGAGCCGAAGGTGCCGCTGCGGGAAGGGCTCGAGAAGTCGCTGCCGTACTTCCAGGGCGAGGTCGCGGGATGAGTCGCGGCGCCTCGGCCCTGCTCGAAGGCGCGCGCGAGCGCTTCGCCAACCGCGACTATTACGGGGCGCTGCTCTGCCTCGATGATGAGGCCGCGGGCGAGCACGGCTGGGCCGATGTCTTTCACCTCCGCGGCGTCTGCTTCTCGCTGCTCGATCGCCATGCCGAGGCGGTGGCCGCCTTCGACCGCGCCATCGCGATCAACCCGCGCTACCTCGAGGCGCATCTCCATCGCGCCCTGGCGCTCACCGCGCTTGGCCGTGAGGCCGAGGCCGCGGCGGCGTTTGCCGCTGCGCGCGAATCGGTCGGTCCCGATGTGGCCGGCCTCTCCGCACCGATCGCCGCGCGGCTCGCGAATGAACACGCCAAGCTCGGTGAGCTCTACGCCGAGGCGGGTGCCGTGCAGGATGCCGTGCGCGAGTATCGCCGAGCCTCGGAGCTCGGGCCCGCGTACCTCGACCTGCGGCTCCGCCTCGCGCGACTGCTGATGGAGTCGGGGAATCCACTGGAGGCGCGCGACGAGCTCAGCGCCATCCTGGTGACTCGCCCCGACTGGGTCGAGGCGCGCGTGCAGCTCGGGCTCGCGCGGCACCTGGCCGGCGACACCGCCGGGGCGCGGGAGACGTGGCGTCGGTGCCTCGAGGATGCGCCCGGCCTGGACCGTGTCGCGGCGTACCTCGCCATGGTGGACCGGATCCCCGAATGAAGCGCGTGCTCCTCGTGGCCGTGCTGCTCGGCTGCGGTGGTGCGCGGAACAGCCCCGAGCGGCTCGGCGACGAGGCATGGCATCGCGGGCAGTGGGCCGTCGCCACCGCCCAGTACCGACTCGTGGGCGACATCCCCCGACTGTTGGCCAAGCGCGCCGATGCGGCACTGCTCGGTGGGGACCTGATGGCGGCGGCGATGCTCTATCGGCAACTGGGCGCGGCGGACCCGACCCGGACGGGTGAGGCGGCCGCCGGACTGGTCCGCGTAGCCGAGGTGGCCCAGCGTGCCGGGGATGTGCACGCGGTGGCCGCCTGCATCGCCGGACTCGCCGAAGTGGCACCGGGGTGGCCCCTCGGGCGGTTGGCACTTCGGCTGCCACCCGATGCACAGTGGGATCCAACGCTGGTCGGAGCCATCGGTCCCGCCGGGCTCGCCTCGGCCGGGGGAGGGGAGCGGTGGCTGCTGGCCCTGGGTCGCGGCTATCGGGCCGCCAAGCGCTGTCCGGAGGCGATCGCCGCCCTCGAGACGCTGCGCCGTCGGGAGCGTGGGCCGGCCGCTGACACTGCCGGGGCCGAGTTGGCGTCCTGTCAGCTCAGCGTGGGCCTGGCGGCCCTCGGGGCTGGGAGCCCGGGAGAGGCGGATTTCTGGCTGCTGCAGGCCGCGACGGCCGATCCGCTTGGTGCATCTGGTCGACGGGCGCTCGTCGCCTTGGGCGATGCGCGGCTCGCCGAGGGCGATCTCGCTGGGGCCAATCTCCTCTGGCAACAGGTCCTGACCGCGCCAGTTTCGCCCGATTCGATTACAGTAATGGCGCTCGAACGGCTCCGGGATCCGGGGGTGTTCGGGAGCAAGTCAGACTCTTCCGTCGTCCCGGGACGTCCCTGATGCGTCGTTTGTTGTTGCCATCGCTCGCTGCTGCCATCGTCGCCCTTGCCGGCTGCCACCGCGGGCCGGAGGTTTCGCCGGGTGCCGCTCGGCTCCGCCTGAGCTCGCAAGAAATCGATTCGATGTGGAATCAGGCACTCGCGCTCTATCAGAAGCGGGATTGGCGCAAGGCCGGCACGGCGCTGGAGCGGGTCCAGCTCGAAATGCCGATCAACGACAAGCGCATTCCGGTCGCCCGCTTCTACCTGGCGGAGTCGCGCCTCGGCGAGAAGAGCAACCTGCAGGCGGTCCGCGAGTTCCGCCGCGTCTCCGACGAATTCCCCAGCGATACCCTCGCCGCACCCGCGCTGCTGCGCGCCGGCGATGCGTACCTGAAGATGTGGCGCCGCCCCGAACTCGATCCGACCTACGGGCACAGCGCCTACGCGACCTACCAGGAATTGGTGAGCCGCTACCCCGGCACGGAGGCGGCCAAGACCGCCGACCTCCGCATCAAGGACATCGAGAATCGCTTCGCCATCAAGGAGTACAAGGCGGCGCTCTACTACATCCGCTTCAAGGCGCTCGACTCGGCGATCCTCTACCTCCGGAACATCATCGCCACCTGGCCGCGCGCGGAAACGGTGCCGGACGCCCTCGAGAAGCTGGTTGGCGCGTATCGGACCCTCGGCTACGTCGAGGACACCAACGAGACCTGCGCGTACTTCCGCCGGCAGTGGCCCGATTCGCCCAAGCTCGCCGTGACCTGCCCGGAGTCGAAGGACTCTGCTGCTGCCCCGGCCGCCGAGATCAAGAAGGGGCCCTGACGTGCGGGTCGGGATCCTCGGCGGTTCCTTCGACCCGATCCACAACGCCCACCTGATCATCGCGCAGCTGGCCCGGGAATCCCTCGGGCTGGATGTCGTGCGGCTGATGGTCGCGGCCCAACAGCCCCACAAGCCCGCCGGACATGGCGCCACCGCGGAACAGCGTGCCGAAATGGTGGAGCTCGCGGTCGCCGGCCTCCCGGGGCTGGTGGCCGATTGGCGTGAGCTCCGGCGCAGCGGCCCATCGTACACCGTCGACACCTTGCGCGCCCTCCACGAGGAGACCCCTGACACGGAATTCACCCTCCTCCTTGGCGCCGACACCGCCAGCCACTTCGCGGAATGGCGTGAACCCGAGGCCATTCGGGCGCTGGCGCGGGTGGTCGTCTTCCGGCGGGGCGGTGCGGCCGTTCCGGCAGGCTTCTCTGCCGAAGTGGCCGTCCCGGCATTGGAACTCTCCTCCACCGCGATTCGTACCCGTGCTGCAGCTGGTTTGTCGCTGGTCGGATGGGTCCCTGACCGGGTGGCCGACTATATTTCGAGGTTTGGGCTCTATGTCAGTCACGGGGAGTAGTGCTGGATGATCAAGCGGCTCGTGGAATCGGTATTCGGCACGCGGCAGGCGCGCGAGGTGAAGCGCTTGCAGCCCATCCTCAATCAGATCAAGAGTCATGAGGATCGGCTCAAGGCGCTGGACGATGCCGGGGTGCAGGCTGAAACGCAGCGCTTTCGGGGGATCCTCGCCGAGCGGACCGACGGTCTGCGCGCCGAGGTGGAGCGGTTGCGGGCCGAGAAGCACGGCTGCCCCGATCCGGTGGAGCGCGACGCGCTCGACCAGCTGCTGCAGAAGGCCGAAGTCACCTGGAAGAACGAGGTCAACCAGACCCTCGACGATCTCCTCCCCGAGGCGTTCGCCGCGGTGCGCGAGGCGTGTCGTCGACTGGTGGGCAGCACCGTCGATGTCACCGGCCAGCCGATCCAGTGGAACATGGTGCCGTACGACGTGCAGCTCATCGGCGGCATCGCGCTGCACCAGGGGCGGATCGCCGAAATGGCGACCGGCGAAGGCAAGACGCTCGTCGCCACGCTGCCGCTCTACCTGAACGCCCTCACCGGGCGCGGCGCGCACCTCGTCACCGTCAACAACTACCTCGCCCGCCGCGACTCGCAGTGGATGGGGCACCTCTACCGCTGGCTCGGCCTGACCGTCGCCTGCCTCGATGACACCGAGCCGTCGTCGCAGCAGCGTCGCGACGCCTACCTCGCCGACATCACCTACGGCACGAACAACGAGTTCGGCTTCGACTACCTGCGCGACAACATGGTCTTCTCGCTCGAGCAGCGGGTGCAGCGCGAGTACGTCTACGCGATGATCGACGAGGTCGACTCGATCCTCATCGACGAGGCGCGGACGCCGCTGATCATCTCCGGGCCGGTGGGCGACGAAGACTCGGTGCACTACCGCGGCTTCAATCCGAAGGTCGCCGAGATGGTGCGCCGCCAGAACGAGGTTGTCTCGGGGCTGGTGGCCGAAGGCGAGAAGTTGCTGCAGGACGAGAAGAAGAAGAGCGAGGCTGGCGTCATCCTCTATCAGGCGCAGATGGGCGGCCCGAAGAACAAGAAGCTCGCCAAGCTCCTGAACGAGACCGGCGTCAAGCAGTTGGTGCAGCGCGCGGAGCTGGACTATCTGGCCGACCGCAAGCTGCCGACCAAGCAGCAGTCGATGCGCAACATCGAAGAGTCGCTCTTCTTCGTCCTCGACGAGAAGGGGCACTCGGTGCACCTCACCGATCGCGGCGCGGCGGCGTTGTCGCCGAACGACCCCGATCTCTTCCTCGTCCCCGACCTCTCGCTGGAAATTCATCAGCTCGAGCACGACGAGTCGAAGAGCCTCGAGGAGCGGGCCGAGCTGCGCCGGCAGATGGAAGCGGACTACGCGGCCAAGAGCGAGCAGCTGCACGTGATCCACAAGCTGCTGCAGGCCCACGCCCTCTACGAGCGCGAGACCGAGTACATCGTGCAGGAGGGGCAGGTCCTCATCGTCGACGAGTTCACCGGCCGCATCATGCATGGCCGGCGCTGGTCGGACGGGCTGCACCAGGCCGTCGAGGCGAAGGAAGGCGTGGTCGTCAAGGGCGAGACGCAGACGTTCGCGACGATCACGATCCAGAACTACTTCCGGATGTTCGAGAAGCTGGCGGGCATGACTGGTACCGCCGAGACCGAGGAGACCGAGTTCTACTCGATCTACGGCCTCGAGGTGTCGGTGATCCCGACCAACCGGCCGATCCGCCGGACCGACCATGTCGACCAGATCTACAAGACGCGGCGCGAGAAGTTCAACGCGGTGGCGGAGGAAGTCGAGCGGATCCACAAGACGGGGATGCCGGTGCTGATCGGCACCACGTCGGTGGACATCTCGGAGACGTTGTCGCGGCAGTTGCAGCGGCGCGGGCTGGTGCACGAGGTGCTCAACGCCAAGTATCACCAGCGCGAAGCCGAGATTGTGGCGAAGGCGGGCATGAAGGGGGCGATCACGATCGCGACCAACATGGCCGGCCGCGGTACCGACATCAAGCTCGATCCGGCGCTCGACCTCAGCTCGTCGGAAGCGGGGCTGCACATCATCGGCACCGAGCGGCACGAGTCGCGGCGCATCGACCGGCAGTTGCGCGGTCGGTCGGGCCGTCAGGGCGACCCGGGCGTCTCGCTCTTCTTCCTCTCGCTCGAAGACGACCTGATGCGGCTCTTCGGGTCGGACCGCATTGCCCGGATGATGGACAAGGGTGGCGCCGAGGAGGGTGAGGTGATCACGGGCAAGCTGATCACCGCGGCGATCGAGTCGGCGCAGAAGCGGGTCGAGCTGCAGAACTTCCAGCAGCGGAAGCGGCTGCTCGACTACGACGACGTGATGAACCAGCAGCGCGAGGTGATCTACTCGACTCGGCTCTTTGCGCTGGAGCGTGGGGCGGAGCTGCAGGCCGAGGCGCTCAAGATGATCCGTGCGGCGCTGACCAAGGCGGCGGAGAACTACCTCGCCGACGCGGAGCGTCCGGAGGAGTTCGACCGGGTGGGGCTGCACGAGTCGTTGCTGCTCCAGTTCCTGGTGCCGGCCGATGCGGTGAAGGATGCCGAGGCGACGCCGACGCGCGAGGCGGTGATCGAGGCGGCGGTGGCGGCGGGTGAGGAGGCGTTCCAGCGGAAGGTCGACTACCTGCAGGAGTTCGGCACCAAGATCGGGATTCCGGAAGTGGACCTGCAGGTGTTGTCGCAGGTGACACTCTCGGTGCTCGACGAGAAGTGGAAGGACCACCTCTACGATCTGGACCAGTTGCGCAACGCGATCCAGTATCGGGCGTACGGTCAGAAGGATCCGCTGGTCGAGTACAAGAAGGAGGCCTTCGACATGTTCGAGGATCTCCTCCGCGACATCCAGGCGACCTTCTCGGAGCGCTACCTGAAGATCCAGGTCAGTGCCGATGGTCCGCCGCCGCCCCCCCCGCCGGCGATGGCGCCGCCGGTGCTCAACGCGCCGTCGACCGACGACTTGTTCAACGGGCCGGTGACGCGGACCGTCGGTCCGACGGTGGTGCCGAAGATCACGACGCCGGGCGGGCAGGGGTTGTCGCACGCGTTCGGCGATCAGACGGGTGGTCCGGCAGAGCCGACGGTTGGCCGGAACGATCCGTGCCCGTGCGGGAGTGGGAAGAAGTACAAGAAGTGTCATGGGGCGGGGGCGTAGTTCTTCAGGCGCCGTATTCAGGCGCGGATGTGAATCAGCGCCAACCCAAGAGGATGTTCATAGAAGCCGCCGCGAGGCGGCTTCTCTGCGTTTCGGGGGGTGGTGCCGCCAAACCGTTGCGCGGAGCCGACTCTGGGTATACTCCGAGATCGGCCCCTGTGACTCCCTCTGATTGGAGCCCCCCCCCCCCCATGACCCTGCCGCACCTGCTCCTGGTGACACCTGACGCGATGTTGGCCTCCTTTCTCGACAGGGTGCTACGAGGCCTGTACCGCGTCACGCCGTTCATCATCCCGGGCGCGTTGCGCCACACCGACCAGCTCCTCGCGGCCGTGACCGAACAAGCCGACCTGCTGTTGCTGGATGCTCGGCATATTGCGCCGTTCGAGGTGGCGTCCTTCGTGGCGGCGAACGCCCATCCGGCCCTCCTCCTGATCGCGCCTGCCGGGCTGCGCACCGAGGCGATTCCGAAGGCCGTCCGGGGCGCAGTGACGCATCTGGCGACGGCGTCTGAGTTCCGGGTGGTGCTCGATACCGCCATGGACGGGGAGGACTATCTGTCGCCGGTCTTTAGCGCCGAGGATCGGTTGCGGTATTGGCAATTGCCGACGCCACCGACGGAGCGGCATCGAGCGGTGTTCGAGCTAAAGCGGCGCGGGAGGACCACGCATCAGATCATGGCAGAATTGGGTTTGGAGCAGAAAACGGTCGAAGGATGCATCACAGCGCTGCGGGCGGGGTTCGGGCTGGCGAAGCGTGAGGTCTTCGATTGGCGGGATGGGAGGCTCTGAGTCTCGCCTGTACCCGCTGAGGGCACCCTCATCGCAGGCAAGGGTTTCCGGCATCTCGCCAATTCCGCACTTTGGATCTCCGTCGCTGAGCGCTTTGGTGTGGGCCACAGTAGCCCCGTCAGCGGTGCCGGTACACCTATCAGGGAGGGAACATGCTGAGAGCGCCGATTCTGGTTTTGTTTGCGATGATTGGACCGGTGATGTCGGCCGGGGGCACCGCCGAGGTGGCGTTGAGCGCGGAGCGAGAGTCCCGTTCCGTGTACGCGGACGTCACCGAGGGTTTGGCGACGTCGGAGGCACAGCCTGAGAATTGTGTCACCTGCATGTGGCACCAGCGGTGTGAAGCGGGTTTCCACTCTGCGGATATCACCACGGGTGGTGCCAACATGGGGGCGCACTACGACTGCATCCAGAACCCGCAGCCGTACTGGTGCTCGGGCCACCCGCTCTGCGGGGGAGAGGCTCTCCTCGATAGTAGGCGGGTAACAGATCTGGCGATCCGCCTCCTTGACGGTGACCTGCGAGCACTCCGGCGACTGACTGAGGAGTTCCCGGACCACCTCCGTACGTCAGCAGACGGCGCTGACATCGAGGTTCTGGCGTGTCCCCACGGATTTGCATTCGCAACCGTGCCCGCAAGCGAGATTGGTGATCTCGCGGCTGTCCGATAGGTTCGCGGCGATGACTACCTGGTCGTGCTTTTTGGCCGGCCCGACTGGGCAGTCCACCGTCGCGCACCTCGCCTTGCTCGCTCTCTTCGTTGTATCCACGCCCTGCCTGGCTCAAGGTGGGCGGGTGCTCGAATCCGAGTTGCTGCGTGAACGGTGTCCAGCCTGTTCGGTCTCGATTAAGCTGGTTGGAGTGATTCGTGACACGCTAGATCACTACGGTGATGCGGCGGGCATTGCGGATATTGCACTTAGCGGCGATTCCACCGTGATCATTCTTCCGTGGAAGCCGACCGACGCTGCAATTGTTGCCGTTACCTTTTCTGGGCGGCAGCTTTGGCGCGGAGGTAGACCCGGTCAAGGACCAGGGGAGTTTACCCGAGCGGCATCGATAGGATCGCTCATGGGCGATTCGATTGTAGTTTACGATCGCAGCCTCGGTCGACTGTCCGTTCTGTCGCGAACGGGAAAGTACGTTCGTGGGTTCACTGTGCTCCCGACCGCATACTCGGTCTTGGCGCTTGGCGGAACTTCAGCAATTGTTGCGGGGCGCTTCGCCGGTACGTCTACCGATCTCGTGAGGCGCAAGCTGCCTCTGCACTTGCTGCAAGGTGAGTCGGTGGTGCGCTCGTTCGGTGAAGTTGTCTCTCGAGTCGACCCCGCGAGCCGTTTCAATACGACAGACTTCTATTGAGTAGCCCGCAGGGATTCATCTCTGTGTCGCGCGCGAATCACTTGATTATCGAAGTTTGGGATCGCGGTGGGTCGCTTCAAAGGCGGTTTGTGTACGAACCCTCGTGGTTTCCCGTGCAGACTAGTCTCGCTCCAACTGGCCCAAGCGCTCCTCCTCCACCGATCGTGTACGATGGTTGGGTGGATGAGAATCAACTGCTGTGGCTGATCGTGGGAAAAGCTGGTCAAAGATGGCGCGAGGCGTTCGATTCCGCGCTCTCGCGGGGTGAGGGAGGGCAGTCGATTCATCGGCTCATCCACCCCGAGTTATTGTATCAGGGCGTTGCTGTCGTGGTAGATCTTCAGCGCCGTGAGCTAGTTGTGGCCCGACCGCTTCCATTCTTGCCCAGATTCGCACTTGGCGGAAGTGTGGTTGCGGATTTCGCAGCCATCGGCACGAGTGTGGGTGCGATCAGACTTCACAAGTTGACGCTGCGACAGTAGGATCAAGGGCTTGAAGGCCCCGCTAGCTTCTTCGATCCCTCGCGTGAGGAAATATGCGACTTGCGATCCCGTGTGCCGTGGTTTTGACGGTTATACTGATTGGCGCTCGTCCTATTGGCGGCCAATCACCGTCCCCGCGCCCCATCATCCTCACCTCACCCACCTGCGCCACGTGCCGAGTCGAGCTCACGCCGGTCGGCAAGCTCGGCGGCGACGGTGGTCCGCTTGACGATGCCAAGGGATTCGGCGAGCTCAAGGCGATCAACGACACGCTGATCGTCGTGACGCCCGCGCGACCGCTGGGCGTGTGGGGTGTGCACCCATCAGGGCGGATCATCTGGCGGAGCGGGCGGCAAGGGTCTGGGCCTGGGGAGTTCCAGCGGGCCGATCGGATCGGCTTGCTCCCTGGCGACTCCATCGTCATCTGGGATCAAGAGCTCGCGCGCCTGACGCTGCTGACCAAAGGTGGCCGCTTCGTCCGTAGTGAACGTGTGATCGCCGGGGTACCGATTTTCGTCCCGACCTCCGGAACCGGAGGCTTCGCGCTGGGGAGGCTCGTCAAGCCGGCGCCAGGAACCAAGACCCCGCCACTCCCCGTGCACCGCGTCCGGCTTGACTCTGTGCTCAGCAGCTTCGGCAGTGCGAACGCCACCAAGGACCCGGGGGATCCGTTCCGCTTCGATCGCATCGTGCTGCCGTACAGAGGCGGCGCGATCGTGATTCCGCGCGTCTATCAGTTTGCAGCTGAGATCTATGATCGTCGCGACCAGCTTACCATGCGAGTCGAACGGGTCGCCAAGTGGTTTTTCCCCTATGAGAGTTATGTGGCCGGCATTCCCGACACGCCACCAACGCCAATCGTGTACGATGCCTGGGTCGATGACCAGGACCTTCTCTGGCTGCTGATTCAGCGCGCCGCGCCGACGTGGGCACAGGCGTTCAGCAAGGAAGCGACCGCCGGGGAAGGGGGGCGCAAGGTGCGCCGCCTCGAGAACCCTGGGCTCTACCTCGAAGGCGTGATCGAGGTGATCGATCTCAAGAAGCGCCAGCTGCTCGTCTCGCAGCCGGTGCCTCAGCAGGTGGCCTACGCACTGGGGCGGAGCATGATCGCCTCGAAGCAGGAGACGGCCGATGGCGATCGCTTCCTGGTGCTGCATCGGGCGACGTTGCGGCGGTAGCCGAAGAGCGGAGCGGTCGATACTCGCTTCAGTCGGCGGTCAGGCCGCTCTTGTTGAATTAATCGGTACCGCCCTTCGCCATGGCTGCTGGAAGTTTCGCGACCCGCCCCCCGGGTCCCTTGCGTGGCCAGGTCCCCTGTCCCACAATGCTCTGCATTTTTCAGCGCCGTCCCCCGTTCGTTGCGACGATTCAATCGAACGGCTCGGCGACGACCCAAGGATGAGCGATGCCCGCGCTGGAGTTGGTCGACGTCCCGGAGTCTCTGATCGAACGCCTCACAGCCCTCGCTGTCGCGAGCAATCGTGGCGTGAACGAGGAGGCGGTCGCTGCACTCGAGCAGTGGGGGGAGACGACTGCACTCCTGTCGCGGCTTCGGGAGCGTCGTGCGCAGCTCCACGTGCGGCCGCTGACCGACGAGGAGTTTCGTCGGATGAAGAACTACGGCCGGCGCTAGCGCCCCATCACGCCACCCCGTGCGCTCGTACGCGCCGGGGCCCGCGCCACCCCGCCGCCACCTTGCGGCATGCCCACCCTCCTCGCCGATCACAACCGCCCCCGCGAAGGTCTCTGGCGCCGGAGCGAAACGAGTAGCGTGGCCCTCGATCGGTGGCCTTTCCATTGGACACGATCTGACGATCTGGATCCGGGACTATCCGAGGATGGCCAATTCCCAAGTCCGATGGGTCGGGTATCGGCTCGACGGAGGACCTGCCGGTGCGGTCGTTGCGTCATCGACAAATGAGAGTGGGTCGGGCTTGCAAATTCTGGGATTCGTATCTCGCGACACCGTGGTCGTGCTGCGAGCAGAGTCTGATGGCGCGCGATTCGTCGAGTTGAGGCAATTGAATGCGATCGCTGTTCCCTAGGCGCGGTCCGGGAGCGGCGGCGCTATGTCCCGGGCCCGACGGGCACCGTGGTCGGCCGGGTGGCCGTGCCCGACAATGTTCGGATCGTGGTCGCCAATGCCACGCACATCTGGGGCATCGAGACCGATGCCGATGGGGTGCAGAGCGTGGTGAGGTATCGCGTGGGGTAGGGAATGCCTCAGCGGTACGGAGCTGATCGAAGCGGTCGCAAGGCGGCTTCGCTGCGTCCGGAGGTGGGCGCCACCAGCTTCCGGAACGCCGGGATCGGGGTGATACTGGGAGAGTTGCCCGCCTCGCCTCCGACCCGGGAGCTCCCCCTGACGAGCCTGAGTCACGCCCTCCAGCGCGCGCTGCCGTTCCTCGTCGCGTTCACCGTCGGCGCGGCCCGGCCGCTCGCCTCTCAGGCGCTCGCGACTCCAGCCTCGGCGGGCTGTGCGGCGATCATGTCGCTCTCGTCGAGCGAACTCCTCGAGCGAGAACGCCTCGTCAACTTCGACCGCCGGCTGCGCGAATCGACGCCGTCCTATTGGCGTGAACTCGGCTGCATTCGGCAGGCGCTCGATCGTGCCGGCCACAAGGGTCGCGAAGGGGCGCTGATGATCGCCGGGACGAGCTGGCATCAGGGTGCGATCAATGCCTACCTCCAGGCGCTGCGCACCGGACCCACGGATTCGCTCACGCTGACGCTCCTGGGCCAGGTCGTCCTCGACGACTGGTACGCCGACTCACTCGGCGCGATCGGCCGCGCACTGCTCCTTGGAGCGCAGGGCGGCGTGCTTGACCGTGATGCGCTCCGTGCCTGCTCCGTGGCCGCCTTCTGGGCCGGTGATCGGCCGACGGCTCGCGGTTGTGGCGAGGCGGGCCTCGCGAGTGGTCGGGACTCCACCTTCCACCAGCTCGCGGTGGCACGCGCCGCCGCTGGGGCAGGGGACACCGTGACCACCAGCCGCGCGTTCGGTGCGGCCGCACGCGCGGTGCGCACTGCCGAGGACTGGGAGCTGCTCAGGTCGCAATTGCAGTGGTTCCTCACACCGGCGGAGCAGGCACGCGTGGACTCGGCGGCTGGGGATCGGCGGGCGCGATTGGTTACCGATGTGATCGCCAGTCGGGATGTCCGCGATGGCCGCCCCTCGGGCGCCAGGGCCGTGGAGCACTTTCGCCGGCTGGACTATGCCACGGCGCACTTCGCGCTGCAGATGCCGAAGTCCCAACGCGAGCGCATCCGGACCTTGCCCGCCACCGTCATCATCCCCGACAGTATCGCCGACCGCTTGCGCACGGAGCGGATCAGAGATGGTCTCCCCGGCGATGTGTACGACCCGATCAGATATGGTCTCCCCGGCGATGTGTACAACCCGAATGATTCGTTTCCCCACAGTGTCCCGGCGCGCCCGCTACGCGAGTTCCCACGGTGGCAGGTCGATCTCGACGACCGCGGGGTCGTCTACCTCCGCTATGGGCAACCGGTCCAGCGCATTCCGCGGATCGGGAAGTTCACGATGCGAGAGGTGTGGTTGTACCTGATCGATGACAAGAAACTGTTGGTGCACTTCGAGAGCGAGGCGTTCACGGGGACCCTCGAGGCGACCCGTCTCGTCACCGGCGTCCTCGGGGACTACCTCTGCGACGTGGATGTGCGGCGCTGTCAGGAAACGGCGGAGGCGGTGCAGGGGAGGCTCAAGCCGGAAAACCTCGAGACCATCCGGGGTCAGGACCGCGAATTTCTCGCGACAGCCACCACCAAGGACAACAACTCGAGCCAGCCGAGGAACCAGCTGCGGGTGATGGCGAACGCGTATGCACTTTGGCGGCCGAGCACGGGGCAACCCGTCACCGTCATTCCGTACGCGGTCCGATTGTCGGACATGGCGACGTTGCCGGGCGACTCGTTGCTGCAGCCGGTCCGCGTGGCGGCGCAGAGCTGGGACGGCACGGCCGCGGTGCGCTTCGACTCCACCATCACCCGTCGAGTCCGGAAGCCCGCCGGTGCGGGCAGGGATGCGTACCTGACCGGGGTGATGGCATTGCCCGGGACTTCGGGATTGTCGGCGTGGAGCGTTGTCCTCTCCCAGGGGCCGGACCACGGCGGCCGCTACTACGAGGAGCAGCACGCGCCGCTCGCGACAGGCCCACTGGTGCTCAGCGACGTCGTCCTCGGCGCCCCGTCGCAGAAGCTCAACTGGGAGGATGGTGAGCTGGTGCTGCCCCTGGTCCCGCTGCAGGGATTCAACCAGAAGGAACCGGTGGCGCTCTACGTCCAGGCGCGGTCGGCCGTCTCCCGAGCCGATGGCGTGGCCGTTGAGGTCGTCATTGCCCGACCCTCAGTTCCCGGGAAGGAACGCAAGGTCGAGCTCACCGTTGGCTTCAAGCGTGCGCTTGGGGCCGGGCTGAACGAGCTCCAACAGGAGGTCGACATTTCGCGCCTGGATCCCGGCGAGTACGTGCTGGAGGTCGCCGTGCGGCACGCTGCCACGGGAGCGAGTGACCGGCGGAGTGCGCGTCTGGTGGTGCGGTAGCGACCTTCAGCGCGGCTGCGAAGCACCGCGTGTCGCTCCCAAGAGGTCATCCTCTCTCAATCGTTCTGTGCCGAATCCACCGTACCCCTGAGGATCGACGATGCGCACCGCCGCTCTCGGAATCACATGGTTGATGGTCACGATCATCGCCGTGCCTCCGCTGGCCAGCCAGGCGCCCCCGACCCCGCCGTCGTCAGCCTGTGCGGCGCTCATGTCGCTCTCGTCGAGCGAACTCCTCGAGCGCGAGCGCCTCGCCACCTTCGACCGTCGGCAGCGCGAATCCACCCCGGGATTCTGGCGCGAGCTCGGCTGCATCCGTCGGGCGCTCGATCGTGCCGGCCACAAGGGTCGCGAAGGGGCGCTGATGATCGCCGGCACGAGCTGGCATCAGGGCGCGATCAACGCCTACCTGCAGGGACTCCGAAGTGTCCCCACGGATTCGTTGACACTCAACGCTCTGGGTGCGTTGGTGCTCGACGATTGGTACGCCGACTCGCTGGGGGCGATCGGCCGTGCGCTTCTTCGCGGTGCCCAGGGCGGCGTCGTTGACCGTGACGCGCTCCGCGCCTGCACCGTCGCCGCTTTTTGGGCTCGGGACCACGACACCGCGGCGGAATGTGCCCGGCGCGGCCTGACGAGTGGGTGGGATTCAACTTCCCACGCGCTGGCCCTCGCGCGTGTTGCCGCCGATCGGGGCGACACGACTGCCACCTCCGCCGCATTCGACCTGGCCGCCGCCTCGGCGCGGAGCTCGGCGGACCGCGACGCGCTGCGATGGCACCTGCAGTGGTTTCTCTCGCCGGCGGAGCAACAAGCCCTCGATGCAGTGACAGGAGATACGTTCGTGCGCGGCGTCCGCGACGCACTGGCACGGCGCGATGTCCGTGATGGTCGGGCGCCTGGGGCGCGAGTGGTGGAGCACTTCCATCGATTGGAATACGCGGAGCAGCATTTCCCGATGCTGCGACCTCGAGCCGAGCGCGAACGGCTGCGCTCGCTCCCGGCAACGATCATCTTTCCGGATACGCTGATAGACCGACTCCGGCAGGACCGACTGCGGGACGGATTGAACGGCGACCTCTACAGCTTTAATACCAAGCGGCCGGCCCATGAAGTTCCCGCCCTCCCGTTTCGCGAGTATGCGCGCTGGCAGGTGGACCTCGATGATCGGGGAATCGTGTACCTGCGGTACGGTGCCCCGGCGCGGCGCATCCCTCGGATTGGCCTCTTCTTCGCACGTGAGGTCTGGTTGTACTGGATCGATGGCGAGAAGCTGCTGGTGCACTTCGAGGCCGAGGCGTTCAGTGGCTCGCTTGAGGCTACCCGCTTGGTCACAGGCGTGCTCGGCGACTACCTGTGTGACGTTGATGTGCGACGGTGTTTGCTCGTGCAGAAGTCTGGTGGGGTCGATCCGGAGGATGTTGCTGGGGTGAAGGCTCAGGACCGCGAGTTCATGGCGACCGCCACGACGAAGGACGACAACTCTGTCCGTGCCGATAAGAGCGTCCGCCTCCTCGCCAGCGCCTACGCACTCTGGCAGCCGCGGAGCGGTGCCCGCGTGACGGTGATCCCCTACGCGATTCGCCTCCGCGACCTCGGCAAACTGCCGGGGGACTCCCTGCTCGTTCCGCTCACGCTTCAGGCCCGCAGTTGGGATGGTGCGGCCGGGGTCGGCCGTGACACCACGGTCGTCCGTCGGCTGCGAGCGCCACGGAACGCAGGCGGCGATGACTACCTGACTGGCGCCATCACGCTACCGGGGAGCGCGGGCGTCTCCGCTTGGAGTCTCGTCGTCAGTCAGGGCGAGGAACGCGCGGGCCGCTACTACGACGAGCACCACGAGCCGCTTGCGATGGGTCCGATGGTGCTCAGCGATGTCGTCCTGGGCGCCTCATCGCAGAAGCTCAGTTGGCAGGATGGCGCGGTGGCCATTCCGCTGGCGCCGCTCCAAGGCTTTCAGCGGAACGAGCCGGTGGCCCTCTACGTCCAGGTGCACTCCACCGTCGCGCGCACCGACGGTGTGGCGTTCGAGGTGGCGATCGCGAGGCCGGCCGCTCCGGGTAGGGAACGCAAGGTCGAGTTGACGGTCGGGTTCACGCGCGCGCTCACGGCGGGACTGAATGAGCTGCAGCAGGAAGTCGACATCTCTCGGCTCGACTCGGGCGAGTACCAGCTGGAGATCACGGTGCGGCATGCCGCCACCGGAGCGAGCGACCGGCGGAGTGCGTGGCTAGTGGTGCGGTAGCGACCTCTATCGCGGCTGCGAAGCACCGCGTGTCGTTCCCCGATGGTCACGATTTCTCAATCGCTCTGTGCCAAATCCACCGTACCCGTGAGGATCGACGATGCGCACTGCCCCTCTCGGAATCTCATGGTTGATGGTCACGCTCATCGCCGTGCCTCCGGTGGCTAGCCAGGGAACTGCCCCACGTCCAATCATCCTCACCACCCCCACCTGCGCCACCTGCCGCGTCGAACTCACCGCGGTCGGCAAGCTCGGCGGCGACGGCGGCCCGATTGACGATGCCAAAGGGTTCGGCGCGCTGAAGGCGATCAACGACACCCTGATCGTTGTGACCCCCGCGCGGCCGCTCGGTGTCTGGGGCGTGCACCCGTCAGGGCGGATCATCTGGCGCAGCGGGCGACAGGGCGCCGGGCCCGGCGAATTCCAACGAGCCGATCGGATCGGCCTGCTCCCAGGCGACTCGATCGTGATCTGGGATCAGGAACTCGCGCGGCTGACGCTCCTCACCAAGAGTGGCCGCCTCGTCCGCAGTGAACGCGTCTCCGGGGCCGCGCAGGTCTTCGTGCCGACGTCGAGCAATGGCGGCTTCGCGATGGGGAGGCTCGTCAAGCCGGCGCCAGGGAGCAAGGCGCCGCCACTCCCGGTGCACCGCGTACGGCGTGACTCCGTGCTCAGCAGCTTCGGCAGCGCGAACGCCACCAAGGACCCGGGGGACCCGTTCCGCTTCAATCGGATCGTCCTGCCGTACCAGGGCGGAGCGGTTGTCATTCCGCGCGTCTATCAACTGGCGGTCGAGATCTACGATCGTCGCGACCAGCTCACCACACGCTTTGAACGCGTGGCGAAGTGGTTTCCCGTCTCCGAGAGCTTTGTCGCCGGCAGCCCCACCACGCCGCCGACGCCGATTGTGTACGATGCCTGGGTCGATGATCAGGATCTCCTCTGGCTGCTGATCCAGCGCGCCGCGCCGACGTGGGCACAAGCGTTCAGCAAGGAAGCGACCGCCGGGGAAGGGGGGCGCAAGGTACGGCGCATCGAGAACTACGCGCTCTACACCGAGGGGGTGATTGAGGTGATCGACCTCAAGAAGCGCCAGCTGCTCGTGTCGCAGCAGGTGCCTCAGCAGGTGGCCTATGCGCTTGGGCGAAACATGATCGCCTCGAAGCAGGAGACGGCCGACGGCGATCGTTTCCTGGTGCTGCACCGGGCGACGTTGCGGCGGTAGCGGAAGAGCGGGGCGTTCGGCATTTGGTGTTGGCGGTGGTCAGATCGCCCTTGACCGCATTAATCGGTACCGCACTGCGCCATCAACGCTGGAGATTCTGCCACCCGCCTCCCCAATGCCTTGCGTACGCGCACTCCCCGTCACACAATGCTCGGCATGAGGCAGCGTCGTTTCACCGTTCGACTCGACGAGTCGCTCGCCGAGCGCCTCGCAGCCGCTGCGAAGCGACTTCGTACCAGTCGCCAGGTCGCCGGCGAGGCCGCGCCGGACCTCTGAGGCGAGGTCACACACCCCGGGGGGGGGTCGCGCAGGCGTGTGGATTCCGGATCGAGGAAGCGTGTCCGAGCGGTCTCTTGAAAGGAACCAAGGAGGTGCCATGGTCACCCTGCAGATAGAAGGGGTCCCTGAATCCCTGATCGAACGCCTGACCGCTCTCGCTGTCGCGAACAATCGCAGCGTGAGCGAGGAGGCGGTCGCTGCACTCGAGCAGTGGGTGGAGACGACTGCACTCCTGTCGCTGCTTCGGGATCATCGCGCGCAGCTTCACGTGCCACCGTTGACCGACGAGGAGTTTCGTCGGATGAAGAACTACGGCCGCCGCTAACGCCCCATCCCGTCCCCCCGCGCGCTCGTTCGCGCCGGGGGACGCGCCCCTCCGCCGCCACCTTGCGGCATGCCCACCCTCCTCGCCGACCACGACCGCCCCCGCGAACGCCTCTGGCGCCTCGGCCCCGCCGCCCTCAATGCCCGCGAACTCCTCGCCATCCTCCTCGGCACCGGCTCCGGCGAACACGACGCCCTCGCCACCGCCGAGCAGCTGCTGCACGCCGCCGATGGCGGGCTGCGCCGCTTGGCCGCACGGCCCGGCGCCGAGCTGATGCAGACCGCTGGCGTCGGCGAGGCAAAGGCCGCCCGACTCCTCGCCGCCTTCGAACTCGCCGGTCGACTCGCCCGCGAGGCACGCCCAGCCGCGCCCCGCATCCGCGAACCCGCCGACGTCGCCCGGCTCGTCGGTGACCGGCTCCGCGATCTCCCCGTCGAGGAGTTCCACCTGCTGGCGCTCGACACTCGGTCCCGCGTACTGCGCGACGTTCTCGTCACCCGAGGCCTTCTTGACTCGTCGCTGGTGCATCCGCGCGAGGTCTTCCGCGCGGCGATCGCCGAGGCGGCCGCGGGGATCATCCTGGTGCACAACCACCCGAGTGGCGATCCGACGCCGTCGCCCGAGGATCGCGCGGTGACGCGGCAGCTGGTCGCGGCGGGGCAGCTGCTCGATCTCCCCGTATACGACCATGTCATCATCGCCGGGGATCGGTTCACGAGCTTTGCGACGGCGGGCTTGCTCTAGGGGACGATGATCGATGATCGATGGTCGATGATCGAGGGGGCGGCGAGGGGCGGGCGAGCGGGTTCCGTGTCGCCGAGGCCCCCCCCCCCGGGGGGGGCGCCCGCGGGGGCCCCGGGGCGGGGGGTAGGGGGGGGGGGGGGGGGGGGGGGGGGGGGGGGGGGAGACCGGGGCCCCCCCGGGGGGGGGGGGGGGGGGCGGGGGGGGGGGGGGGGTGGCGCGCGGTTCGGGGCTCGCTGACGCTGCGGTCCGACGTCGCACGCCGGCGGTGCGCCGGCCTGTCGGACGGATGGTCACCCGGCGAGCGACTGGACGGTCCTCGCGTCAACGACCCCGACTCCGCGCCCCTCAACATCACCCCTGGTCTGAAGCGGGCCCGGCACTGGGGGGCCGGACGAGCGGGTTCCGTGTCGTCGAGCCCTCTCCTCCGCCGGACGTGCCGATTGCGGCGCCCCCGGCATGCTGTATAGGGGGCGCCGCGGCGAAGACGCTTGGAACACGCGAGACCGGAGCCCCCAGGTCGGGCCCGCGGCATTGGGGGCCGAGGCCGCGGTGGCGCGCGGTTCGGGGCTCGCTGACGCTGCGGTCCGACGTCGCACGCCGGCGGTGCGCCGGCCTGTCGGACGGATGGTCACCCGGCGAGGCTGGACGGTGGTCAACGACCCCGCCAGCGCCCTGCGACAGGGTACCGAGTGCAGCGACTTCGGAGGCCCCGCCGCCCTGCGGGGGCGGGGAAGAGCGGCAGCCTGGCCCAGCCGCGATCACGCAGGTCCCTCGCTGCGCTCGGGATGACAGTGCCAGTCGTTGACGCCGCGCCCGGGCCCCGCCATTGTCAGGCATGTCCCCGACCCCCGCGGCCGACCTCGCCGACCTCTCGCCGGGCTTCTTCGCCACCCTGGAGAAGCACGCCGACCGGCTCGACATTGCCCTGATCGACCGCGCCCTCCGCTACTCGGCCGCCGCCCACCGCGGCCAGAAACGGATGAGCGGCGAGGACTTCGTCGAGCACTCGATCGCCGTCGCCTCGATCCTCGCCGGGCTGCTCGTCGACACCACCTCGATCTGCGCCGCACTGCTCCACGACGTCGTCGAAGACTCCGACATCACCACCGACGACATCTCGCGCGAGTTCGGCCCCGAAGTCGCCGGCCTGGTCGATGGCCTCACCAAGATCTCCTCGCTCTCGTTCAGGTCATCGGTCGAGGAGCAGTCCGAGAACTACCGCAAGCTGCTGCTGTCGGTGGCGAAGGACGCGCGCGTCATCATCATCAAGCTCGCCGACCGCCTCCACAACATGCGGACACTCGAGCACCTGCAGCCGGCGCGGCGCGAGCGGATCGCCACCGAGACGCGCGAGATCTACGCGCCGCTGGCACACCGCTTCGGCATGGCCAACGTCAAGGCCGAACTCGAGGACCTCGCGTTCAAGTTCCTCGAGCCCGAGGAGTACCAGGCGCTCGCCGTGCAGGTCGCCGCCAAGCGGGCCCAGCGCGAGGAGATGATCGCCGGGCTCCGGACGCCACTCGAGCAGGAACTCCGCCGCGCCGGAATCCAGTGGTCCGACGTCTCCGGCCGGCCGAAGCACCTCTGGTCGATCTACCAGAAGATGAAGAAGCGCGGCAAGCCGTTCGAGGAGATCTATGACCTCATGGCGATGCGCGTCACCGTCCAGACCGTCCCCGAGTGCTATCACGTCCTCGGCGTGATCCACCACCGCTGGACGCCGCTCCAGGAACGGATCAAGGACTACATCGCGAGTCCCAAGTCGAACGGCTACCAGTCGCTGCACACCACGATCTTCGGGCCCAACGGCCAGCTCTTCGAGATCCAGATCCGCACGCAGGAGATGCATCGCACGGCCGAGTACGGCATCGCGGCGCACTGGCTCTACAAGACGCTCAACAGCGGCGAGGAACTCGACCAGCAGCTCGGGTGGTTCCGGCAGCTGATGGAACTCCAGCAGGAGAGCGCGTCGGCCGAGGACTTCCTCGAGTTCCTCAAGGTCGACCTCTACCACGACGAGATCTTCATCTTCACGCCGCAGGGCGACGTGAAGCAGCTGCCGAAGGGCGCCACCGCGATCGACTTCGCCTTCCACGTCCACACCGACGTCGGCTTCCGCACCCAGGGCGCCAAGGTGAATGGTCGGATCGCGCCGCTCCACCGCGAGCTCAAGAACGGCGACACCGTCGAGATCCTCACCTCGCCGCAGGCCAAGCCGTCGCGCGACTGGCTCGCACACGTGCGCACCGGGCGCGCGCGCAGCAAGATCAAGCAGTGGATCCGCCAGGAAGAGGAGTCGGTCTCGTCGCAGCTGGGCCGCGAGATCCTCACCCGAGAACTGAAGCGCCGCCGACTCGAGGCGCCGTCGGCCGAGGCGATGCACCAGGCAGGGATCACCCTCAACCTGATCGATGGCACCGCGCTCGAGGTCTCACTCGGTCGCGGTGACCTCGCCATCGGCCAGGTGATGCGCGCGCTCTTTCCGGACCTGGCGCCCGACGCCTTGCAGGAGAAGCCGGCGACGATCTTCGGCCGCGTCGTCGATCGCTTCCGCCTGGGCCGCGGCATCAAGATCCAGGGCGTCGACGGCCTGATGATCCGCTACGCCCAGTGCTGCCAGCCGGTCCCGGGCGACGAAGTGGTGGGGTACGTGACGCAGGGCCGCGGCATCTCGATCCACCGCGCCGACTGCCCCAACCTCCTCACGCTGGGCGGCGAGGGACGCCGGGTCGAGATCGACTGGCAGGAGCAGAGCGGCGAGACCTTCGCGGTGCGGCTCGTGGTCACCGGTGAGGATCGTCGGGGCCTCTACGCCGACGTGATGCAGGCGATCTCGCAGACCGGCACCAACATCCGTGGCGCCGACCTCCACTCGAAGGACGGCTCGGTCTTCGGCACGATCTTCGTCGAAGTCGACAACCTGCCGCACCTGGCGAAGGTGCTCAAGGCGATCCGGCGGGTGAAGGGAGTGAGTACGGTGGAGCGAAGGGAGGCGCAGGGGCCGTAGGGGTGAACGGTGAACAGTGAGAGGGCGGGCCGATGGCATCGTGAGGAGTGACACGCAGGGGCAGGTGTCACGGTCTGGTTGGCACCACCCAGGTCCCTCCTCGTTCAGGATGACCCCTCACCCCTCACCCCTCACCGCAACACCATCCTCCGACTACTAATCCCCGCACTCCTCCCCACCACCCCATCCGAATTCGCCGGCGGCGCGTTCACGAAGCTGCCGTCGCGGCCGGTGATGCGCAGGATCCCGTCGGCGCCGAAGTCGAGGAAGGCGAAGAGCGGCGTGGTGTAGGGGTGCATTCCGCCCGACCAGAAGTAGCTCGCCGAGTTGATTGTCAGGCAGGGGATCCCGTCGACGCGCTCAAGGCGATCGACGTGGAGGTGGCCGCTGAGGCAACAGGCGACTCGGCCACGCGGATTCACGCGCCCGGCGGCGCGGATCAGGTCGAAGATCTCGCGCTGCTCGTCGGGGAGCGCGTTGTCGGCGCCGCCGATGCCGAGCGGCTGGTGGCCGATGAGGACGACGGGTTCACGGGAGGTGCGCAGCTGTCGGTCGAGCCAGGCGAGCTGTTCGGGGTCGGCGCGATTGAGCTCGCTGCCGGCGTTGAAGTAGTTCCCGTTGGCGTAGGGGAGGACCTTGCCGTCCTTCCGGAAGTTGTTCAAGTCGAGCGCCACGAAGCGCCAGCCGCCGATGACGCTGGCGTGATAGCGCGTTGCCATTCCCCACGCCGCCATCGCCGCCGCCTTGTCGACCTTGTCCATGTCGTGATTGCCGAGGACGGAGTGGCGCGGCAGCGCGATGCGGCGCCACTTCGCCAGCAACGCGTCGGAGCCAGCATCGGAGTAGCAGAAGTCGCCGAGCTGCCAGACCGCGTCGAGGTCCTGGTGTTGGGCGATCGCGTCGAGGAAGGCGTCGAAACGCTCGAGCGCATCGGGAGCGAGGCCGTGATGGAGGTCGGTGATCACCGCGAGGCGCGCGCCCGCACCAGGTGGTGCGCCGACCGGAAGCCGCACGGAAAGCAGCGGGACGGCGCGCGCCGGCGGCGGCGAGGAAGTCGCGGCGGGAGAGCGTCATCGAGGCCTCGGGGAGGGAGCCTGCGCCCAGAATATATTCGGGGCATGCCAACCCTCCTGCTCAAGTCCGAACCCTCCGTCTACTCCTTCGACGACCTCCTCCGCGACGGCCACGCCGTCTGGGACGGCGTCGCGAACGCGCAGGCCCTCATCGTCCTCGCCGGCGCCAAGGTCGGCGACGAGGTCCTGGTCTACCACTCCAACGAGGGGAAGGCGATCGTCGGGCTCGCCAAGGTCACCAAGAAGGCCTATCCCGACCCGAAGCTCGACGACCCGAAGCGGCTGGTGATCGAGATCGCCCCGGTGAAGGCCCTCAAGGCCCCGGTGACACTCGCCGACATCAAGGCGGTCCCCGGGCTGGCCGATCTGGCGCTGGTGAGGCAGAGCAGGCTGAGCTGCATGTCCGTGAGTCGCGAACATCGGAGTCTTCTGAGAGGCCTTGGGGTCAAATAGGATGATGGATGATGGATGATGGATGATCGATGATGGATTCTGAACTGGGGCACCGTCGCCCGAGGAGGTGCCCGGGCCCGGATCGATCATCGACCATCGATGATCGATCATCGATCATCGGCCTCTCCACCGAACATTCCCCGAAGCCGATGTTATATTGGTCCCATGCCCGATTTCGAGGTCCACGCCCCCTTCCAGCCCGCCGGTGACCAGCCGCGCGCCATCGCCGAGCTCACGGCGGGGCTCGTGCGGGGGGACAAATACCAGACCCTGCTGGGGGTGACCGGCAGCGGCAAGACGATGACGCTCGCCAACGTCATCGCCGCGTACCGCAAGCCGACGCTGATCCTCTCGCACAACAAGACGCTCGCCGCGCAGCTCTACGGCGAGATGAAGCAGTTCCTCCCCGGCAACGCGGTGGAGTACTTCGTCTCGTACTACGACTACTACCAGCCCGAAGCGTACGTCCCCTCGACCGACGTCTACATCGAGAAGGACGCCTCGATCAACCAGGACCTCGAGGCGCTGCGGCTCCGCGCCACCTCGTCGCTGATGGAGCGCGAGGACGTGGTGATCGTCTCGACCGTCTCGGCGATCTACGGCCTCGGCGACCCGGCGGCCTACCGCGCGCTGATGGTGAGCATCGCCGTCGGCGAGGAACGCGGCCGCGATGCGATCCTCACCGACCTCGTCGGCATCCAGTACCAGCGCAACGATGCGTCGTTCGAGCCCGGCACCTTCCGGGTGCGTGGCGACACCGTCGAGATCTTCCCGGCCTACGATGAGCAGGCCGTGCGCATCGAGCTCTGGGGTGACCAGGTCGAGAAGATCACCCGCTTCCACCCCGTCTCCGGGAATGCGATATCGCAGCTCGAGCGCTGCGCGATCTATCCGGCGAAGCACTTCGTGACCCAGCGCCCAACCGTCGAGAAGGCCGTCGGCCTGATCCGCGCCGAGCTGCAGGGGCGGCTGCTGGAGCTGCGGTCGGCGGGGAAGCTGCTCGAGGCCCAGCGGCTCGAGTCGCGCACCACCTTCGACATCGAGATGCTGCTCGAGGTCGGGACCTGCGCCGGCATCGAGAACTACTCGCGATTCCTCTCCGGCCGCATGCCCGGCGAGCGCCCCGCCTGCCTCTTCGACTACTTCCCGCCCGAGTTCCTGGTGGTGGTCGACGAGTCGCACGTGTCACTGTCGCAGATCAACGGAATGTTCAACGGCGACCGCGCCCGCAAGACGACGCTCGTGGAATACGGCTTCCGCTTGCCGTCGGCGCTCGACAACCGGCCGCTGATGTTCGACGAGTTTCTCGCGCTCTCGCCGCAGATCATCAACGTCTCCGCGACGCCGGGCGACCTCGAGCTCAAGATGAGCGGCGGCACCATCGTCGAGCAGATCATTCGGCCCACCGGGCTGATCGACCCAGAGATCGACATCCGCCCCGTGCGCGGCCAGGTCGACGACCTCCTCGGCGAGATCCGGAAGCGCGAGGCCGCGGGCGAACGCGTCCTCGTCACCACGCTCACCAAGCGGATGTCGGAGGACCTCGCCGACTACCTGCAACAGGCCGGCGTGCGCGTCCGCTACCTCCACTCCGACATCGACGCGATCGAGCGGGTCGAGATTCTCCGCGGTCTCCGCCTCGGCGAGTTCGACGTCCTGATCGGGATCAACCTGCTCCGCGAAGGACTCGACCTCCCCGAGGTCTCGCTGGTCGCGATTCTCGACGCCGACCAGGAGGGCTTCCTCCGCTCGGACCGCTCGCTGATCCAGACCTGCGGCCGCGCGGCACGGAACATCAACGGCCGCGCCATCCTCTACGCCGATCGGATCACCGGCTCGATGGAGCGGGCGCTCAACGAGATGAGCCGCCGGCGCGAGATCCAGCGCGCGCACAACATCGAGCACAACATCACGCCGATGGGGATCGTGAAGTCGCTCGACGAGGTGCGCCTCTCGACCCACGTCGCCGACCAGCGCAACGAACGCACCGATCGCGCCGACACCCGCGCGGCGCGGAAGGGGGCGCCGGCCGAGCCGCTCGACCTGCACGATCCGGCGCAGCGCGCCGTGGCGATCGCCGCGCTCGAACAGCAGATGCGGCAGGCGGCCGCGAATCTCGAGTTTGAACTCGCGGCGATGCTGCGCGACCAGCTCAACGACCTCCGCGCCGCCGATGCCCCCAACGTCAAGCGCGGCGGCTACCGCGGCGGCCGGCGATGAGCGCGCCCGTCCTCGACCTCGCCGCGCTGGAGGGCGCCGGGCGCGAGCTCGGCGCCACGCTGCCGACCGGGAGCGTGGTCTGGCTTCAGGGTGACCTCGGAGCGGGGAAGACCACGCTCACGCGTGCCATCCTGATCGGCCGCGGCGTCACCACGCCCGGTGCCTCGCCGACATACGCGCTGGTGCACCACCACGAGGGGCCGCGCGGCTCGGTGTATCATCTCGACTGCTACCGATTGCGCCATCCCGATCAGGCGGCGGACCTCGACTGGGAAACGCTCGCCACCGCCGATCTGTTGCTGATCGAATGGCCCGAGCGGGCCGGTGCCTGGGCGCCGCCGCCGACCCATCGCATCCACCTCGGCCATGTGGACGAGCACACGCGCTCGATGGAGGTCACCTGATCACCCTCGCGTTGGATACTGCGACGGACCGCTGCACCGTCGCCGCGACCGATGAGACCCGCGTGGTGGAGCGGCACATCGACGGCGCACGGCAGCATGCGCGGTCGGTGCTCGGACTCATCGACGAACTGCTCGCCGAGCTTGATGCCGCGCCGCGCGACATCCGCCGGATGCTGACGGCCGACGGGCCGGGTTCGTTCACCGGATTGCGCGTCGCGGCGTCCGTGGCGAAAGGAATTGCCTGGGCAGGGCAAGTCGAGTGGCACGTTGCGCCCTCGCTGCTGGTCCGCGCGGCGGCACATGCCCCCGTGAACGGCGGCGTGGTGCTCGCCCTGAGCGATGCACTGCGTGGCGATCTCTACGCGGGTTGCTGGCGCTTCTCGCCCGGCCGCGTCGATCGAGTGGGCGATCCGCCGCGCGCGAGGACACCGGCGTCGCTGGCCGAGTTCGGCACGGTGGACGTCGTGGTGGGCAGTGTGCCGGAACCGTTGCGGGCCGCCGTCGAAGCGGCCACGGGGCGCACGCTGATCTGGGGCGAGGCGGCGTTGCCGTCGGCGCGTGTACTGCTCGCCCTTGATGGCCTCGCGGGCGGAACGCTGCCGGTGACCGATGTGGCGGGATGGGAGCCGGAGTATGGCCGCCCCGCCGAGGCGCAGGCGGTCTGGGAGAAGAAGCATGGACGGCCCCTGCCGTCTCCGCCCAGCATCGCTCGCTGACGTCGCCGCGATCGCCCGGCTCGAGCTCCGCGCCTTCTCCGATGCGTGGACCGAGGCGCAACTGGTCGAGTCGTTGTCAGCCTCCGGTGCGCTCGGCCTCGTGGCGCAGGAAGACGATGACATCATCGTGGGCCACTTGATCGGCCGCACCGTCGTGGACGAGGGAGAGATCCTCACGCTGGCCGTGGCGCCTGAACGCCGGCGGCGCGGCATTGCGGCCGGACTGCTGGTCGAGGCGATGACGATCATGGCAGGGCGGGGAGTCGGCCGTGTCTGGCTGGAGGTGCGTGCCTCCAACGAGCCCGCTCAGGCGCTGTACCGGGAGCATGGCTTTACCCCGGCGGGGCGTCGGCGAGGCTATTATCGTGAGCCGGTGGAGGACGCCCTCGTGCTGCGGCGCGACCTTCCCCTTTCTGCATCACCCGGTCCCCCACTGCCGTGACCGGTACCTTCGACCGGGGATTGGTCGCCTATCCTGCGACCGTTCACCGGAGTGCAATCCTTTCCGTCCGACGCTGGAGCGACGCATGAGCAAGAGTCTCAACAAGGTGATCCTGATCGGCAACCTCGGCGCTGAGCCCGAGCTCCGATCCACGACGGGCGGTGGTCGCGTCGCGACCCTCTCCCTCGCCACGGGCCGGCAGTGGAAGGACGCCAGCGGCCAGAAGCAGGAAAAGACCGCCTGGCACCGGCTGATCGCCTGGAACAACAAGAACGGCCAGCAGCTCGCCGATATCTGCGAGCGCTATTGCAAGAAGGGCGACAAGCTCTACATCGAGGGCGAGATCGACTACCGCTCCTGGGACGACAAGGACGGCACCAAGCGTTACACCACCGAGATCACCGTCCGCGAGCTGATCATGCTCTCCGGGAAGGGTGAGGGCGAGGGTGGCGGTGGGGGCGGCGGGGGCTGGAGCGGTCGGGCCGCGGGCTCCGGCAGCTCGGCGCCGGCGAAGGGCGGAGGGGCCGCCAAGAAGGACGATTCCTTCGATGAGGTCCCCGAGGCGCTGGACGCCGAGGATGACGATCTGCCGTTCTAGGCGGGCACAATGCGAGGGGGGGCCGGGGGGAATCCCCGGTCCCCCCTCCCCGCAAGGCAGGTATCGTACGATACTCCACTCATCTCCTTGTTCCGGAACCGTTTGGCACGCTTCGTGGTGCATAGGCGGCATCTCTACCAGCCCACGCGGAGGACCTTCATGCGGTCACAGCTCGCCCTATTGCTCCTGATGGCCTCGACCCCCCTCGCCGCCCAGCAGCAGCCGCTGTCGTTCCTGCGGAAGAGTGGCGCGGCCGAACAGGACGCGGCATTGACGATTTACAAGGAGCAGCCCTACCAGCCGGTTCGGCCAGGTGAGGTGCGCCAGTCCGGCTTCCTGACCGAGGGTCAGGCGCTCCCCTTCGGCAAGGTCCTCGGCCCCGTCTCTCCGACTCAGGTCCGCTCCTCTTCGACCGCTTCGCTGGCGCTGACCGGGACCCTGATCGGGATTCGGGCACCGGCGGGCGCCACCTACGCCCCGGGCGACACCGTCGTCCTGGCGATCGTGTCGCAGGGGCCGAAGGGGTGGGGCGACATCGTGACCCCGACCGGGCTGGCCCGGGTCGGGACCACCAACGACCGCCAGACCCTCGCCACGGTGATCGCCACGTACGGCCCGATCCGCGATGGTCAGGTGACGCTGCCGATCGAGCCGGTCAAGAATCCGGGCCGAGTGCAGCCGGTCAAGGCGAGCGGTCCCGCCGGCACGATCATCGGTGGCGCGACCACCCGCGAGCTGGAGCAGCCGGGCGGCATCATGTTCTCTGACCTCGGTCGGGAGTCGGGCCTTCGGCCTGGGGACTTCGTGGAAGTCCGCCGCCGTCCGGCGCCGCGGCAGAACACCAGCGACACGATCGACGAGCTGATGGCCACTGGCCAGGTGCTCCGCGTCAATGCCCGCAGCAGCACGATCAAGCTGCTCCGCGTCGTGGCTCCGGGCATCGCCCCGGGCACGCCGGTCGTGCGGGTCGCCACCCTTCCCAACTGAGCCGTGGCCCCCGGCCACGGCTATCTTTCCCCGTCAATTCTTCCCACCCCAACGGCGGGCGCACTTTGCGCCCGCCGCGGAGGCGTTCCATGAGCGGTTCAGTCCTGATCACCGGCGGCGCAGGCTTCATTGGCTCCCACATCGCCGAGGCGTATCTCGCGGGCGGCTGGTCGGTCACCTGTCTCGATGACCTCTCGCGCGGCAAGCAGGACCAGGTGCCGAGCGGGGCGCGCTTCATCAAGGCCGACGTGCGCTCCCCCGAGGCCTTCCAGCTCGTTGCCGACGGCGGCTTCGATGTCGTGATTCACCAGGCCGCGCAGATCGACGTGCGCGTCTCGGTGCATGAGCCCGCACTCGACGCCTCGATCAATCTCGTCGGCTTTGCCAACATTCTCGCTGGTGTTGCCGCGGGCAAGGTCAAGCGCGTGGTGTTCGCTTCGAGCGGTGGCGTGGTGTACGGCGACCCGGCGGTGATTCCGACGCCGGAACCGACCGCCAACCTGCCGATTTCCCCCTATGGCGTCAGCAAGCTCGCCGGTGAGCACTACCTCCGCGTCCTCGGCACGCTGCACGGCTTCGAGGGCGTCGCGCTCCGCTATGCCAACGTCTACGGCCCGCGTCAGGACCCGAAGTCCGAGGCCGGTGTCGTCTCGATCTTCGTCTCGCGCCTGCTGGCCGGCCAGCCGCTGACGATCTTCGGCGACGGGACGCAGACGCGCGACTATGTCTTCGTCCGCGACGTGGCGCGCGCCAACTATCTCGCGGGTTCGGGGTCCGCCCCTGTGTCCCGTGGAGACCGCCTCGACGTCCCCGCCTACAACATTGCCACTGGCCGGGAGACCTCCGTGAATGACCTCGCACATTTTGTCGGCAACGCCATCGGCGTGAAGCCCGTGATCGAATACGCCGAGCCGCGCCTGGGTGAGCTGGCGCGCTCGTGCCTCGACGTCTCGAAGGCGGAGCACGTGCTCGGGTGGACGCCGCAGGTCTCCTTCGACGAAGGGATGAAGGCGCTGGCCGGCTGGTTCGAAGGGACCGTCCGCTGATGGGTGATCAGGCAGCCCCGGCCGCCGGCGGTCTGCTCGATCTGGTGCTCAGCGCCAGCCCCGAGACGACGGTGGTGCTGATCATCTGCGGCATCTGTTCCATCGTCTCGTGGTACGTCATCGGCGCCAAGTGGTGGGAGTTTCGGCGGTTGGGTGCGCAGCGCGTGGCGTTCGATGACGCGATCGGCCGCGCGCGCACCGTCGCCGATCGTGAGCAGGCCGCGACGGCGCTCGGGCGCTCGCCCTACGCCGAGGTGGTGCACACGGCCGGGTCGTACGTGGCCGACCTCCAGGCGGCGATGGCCCGCACCAATGTCACCCGCAGTGGTCTCTCGCTCACGCAGCTCGAGGCGCTCACCATGGCGCTCGACGGCGTGGTGCGTCGCACCGCCGAGCGTGCCGGTCGCCTCATTCCCTGGCTCGCCATCATCGGCGCCACCGCACCATTGCTCGGCCTCTTCGGCACCGTCCTCGGCATCATCAACGCCTTCCAGGGCATCTCGGCCGGCGGGTCGAGCACGATCGCCTCGGTCGGCCCGGGCATTGCCGACGCGCTGGTGGCGACGGCGGCGGGCCTCGGCGCGGCAATCCCGGCCGTCGTGTTCTACAACATCTTCACGGCGCGGCTCGAGCGGGTCGAAGGCGAGCTCGAGCGGACGGCGCAGGAGACGATCGGCGCATTGGGTCGCGAGGGGCTCCTCTAGCATGGCAGGGCTTGGCGGACTCGGGCGCCGGCGCAGGCGCCGCACGCTCAACGCCGAGGTGAACATCATCAACCTCGTCGACGTGGTGCTGGTGCTGTTGATCATCTTCATGGTCACCGCCCCGATGATGCAGGGCGGGATCGAAGTGCGCTTGCCAAAGGCGGCCACCACCCCGATTGCCAATCGCGATGCACTGACGATTTCGGTCACGCGCGACGGGCGGGTGGCGGTCGAGGATCAGGTGCTGACGATGGCAGATTTCCGCCGGATGATTCCGGGCATCGTGCAGCGCAAGGCGCCGAAGGCGATCTACATCCGCGGCGACGCCGATGGCCGCAGCGGTGACTTGGTGACGGTCCTTGGCCTGGTACGGAAGACGGGGATCAGCTCGGTCGGGATCGTGGCGGAGCCCGACGGCCGATGATGGGGTCGCAGCGCGCCGGGCTCGTGGGCACGCTGATGGCGCATGGGGTGCTGGCAGGCCTCGTCTTCGTCACCGTGGGTCGTGCAACGGAGGACGCGCCGCTCGTCTATGCGGTGGACCTGCTGGCGGCACCGTTGCCGTCCGATGCCCCGCGCCGCGCGGCCACCGAGGCGACGCCGACCAACGATCCCGACGTCGCCCCCTCGGTGAAGCCACCCAAAAAGGTGAAGCCCGAACCCGAGAAGCCCAAGCCGAAGCCGATGCCAGGCGTGAAAGAGGAGAAGCCGCTGCCAGTGCGGTCCACCAACACGCCGGCACCGGGTGAGACGCCAAGCACGGGGCGCGATCAGGTCACGGTGAAGCAGGCGGGCTTTCAGGGGGCGTTCCCGGGCTACGTGAACAACATCGTCGAGCAGGTCCGCGTCCGCTGGGCGCAACCGACATTGTCGCGTCCGCTCAAGACCGAAGTCGCCTTCACGATCCTCAAGGACGGCTCGGTCACCGGGATCGAGGTGACCGTGAAGTCCGGCAGCTATGGCTTTGATGCGGCGGCGATGGCGGCGATCGAGGCGGCAGGCAATGCCAAGGCGTTTGGGCCGCTGCCCGCGGCGTTCCCCGGGGACGCGCTCCCCGTGACCTTTTTCTTCACCCCGAAGGGGCCGCAGTGATTCGATCGTTCCGCCTGTTGATGCTGCTTCCGCTGCTGGCGCTGCCCCTCGCCGCGCAGGACGGCGTGCGCACGGGCATTTCCTACGGCCCGCCGGGCGTCCGCCCCGGCATCGTGGTGGCGGCCGCGGCCGGCCTCGATTCGGTGCGCGCCATCATCGAGCGGGATCTCACCTTCTCCGATCGCTTCGAGGTCATTGCCCTGCCCGACAGCAGCACCCGGATCACCGGGGCGTTGCAGGTGGGGATCTACAAGCTCCTCGGCGCGGCGGCGGTGGTCGAACTGCAGCCGGCTCCCGGCGGGATCGAGATCAAGCTGTACGATGCGGCGACCGGCACGGTCACCCAGCAGGGTGTTCGGCCGCTCGATCGGGGTGGCGTGGGTGAGTCCCGCATGGCGATCCATCGGGTCAGCGACGAGGTGGTGACTTGGATCACCGGGGCCAAGGGGATTGCGGCGACCCGGATCCTCTTCAAGCTGGCCAAGTCGAACGGCACCGACGACGGTATTTTCCGGATCGACAGCGACGGGCAGAACATGGTCCGGGTGTCACGTCCCGGCGGGATCACGCTCTCCTCGACGTGGCATCCGGATGGCGTACGGGTCGCCTACACGGAAATGCGCGACCAGGTGGGCACCATCGTCCTCCAGTCGCTGGCGACCGGGAGTCGGGTCACCATCCCCACCACGACGACCAACCAGAACTACTCGGCCGCGATCTCGCCGGATGGGTCCCGGATGGCCTTCACTCGCAGCGGCGAGGACGGGTCGGACATCTTCGAGGTCGATCTGGCGCAGATGTGCTGTGTGCACCGTTTGACGACGGTCGGGAGGCTGGCGGACAACCTCTCGCCCACCTATTCTCCCGACGGGAAACGGATTGCCTTCATCTCGCAACGGGGCGGCCGGCCGGGCCTCTACGTGATGGACGCCGACGGCTCGGGTCAGCAGGCGCTCGTCTTCGAGTCGGACGCTTCCGCGGAGTCCCAGGCACCGGATTGGTCGCCGGATGGTACCAAGATCGTCTTCCACCGCGACCTGGCCGGTGGCCGGCAGATCAACATTCTGGACGTGGCGCGCGGGACCGTGCGCGCCGTGACCAGCAGCGGACGGAACGAGGACCCGAGCTGGGCGCCGGATTCGCGCCACGTGGTCTTCAAGTCCAGCCGCAGTGGGCGCGACCAGCTCTGGGTGCTCGACACCGAGACCTCGGCGTCCCGACAGATTTCCACCCCGGGAGGAGCACGCCTCCCCGCCTGGTCGCCGTCGCTCCGCGCGACGACACCCTGACCCACGAGGATCGCATGTCTCAGCGTACTTTCGTCTCCGCCCTCATGGGCATGGTGCTCCTGACCACCGCCTGCGGGAAGAAGGCCGAACCGGTCACGACGCCGCAGCCGGTCACCCGTCCGACGACCGCCGTCGATTCGGATGCGCGGGCCCGCCAGATCGCCGACTCGATCCGTGCCGCCCAGACGGCTGCCGCCGAGAAGCTCCGCGTCGCCGCGGCCGCTGCCGAGGCCGCCCGCGCTTCGCTGGTGAACGAGATCGCCGAGACGATCCACTTCGACTACAACATGGACGCCATCTCGGCCGACGATCAGGCGCGCCTCGATCGCAAGGCCGCGATTCTCCGCGCCAATCCGGCGCTGAAGATCCGCGTGACGGGCCACGCCGACGAGCGCGGCTCGGATGAGTACAACATCGCGCTCGGCATGCGCCGCGCAGTGGCCGCCAAGGCGTATCTGACGGGGAAGGGGATCGACGCGGGTCGCGTCGAGGTCGCGTCGCTTGGCCGCGAAGTGCCGATCGATGCCGGCTCCAACGAGGCGGCGTGGGCGCGCAACCGGCGTGACGAGTTCGAGATCACTGCCGGTGGCCAGTCACTCGTGAAGCCGAACTGATGCGCACTCGATACGCCGCGCTCTGCCTGCTCGGAGCCGCGGCCTGCGCCACGCCCGGCCAGGTGCGGCGTGTCGAGACGCAGGTCGCCGTGATGCAGCGCAACCAGGAGCGCGCCGATTCGGCGCGCGCCGCGGAGCTTGCCCGCATCATCGCCATGCAGACCCGGGCCATGGATTCCCTGATGGCGGTGACCCGCACGCTCGATCGGGTCGACCGCGGCAGCCGCGAGCAGACCGCCGAATTGCTCGAGGCGCGCAAGCAGATCCTCGCGATTCAGCAACGGATCGATCAGAGTCAGCAGGGCCTGCGCGAACTGCGCGCGCAGCTGGATGCGCGCAGCGAGATGGCGGCGGCGGCGATCAGCATTGGTGATACCGTCGTGAGCACCACGCCGACCACGAGCCCGGTCACCACCCCGGCGCCGGTGGCCG
This sequence comes from Gemmatimonadota bacterium, assembly GCA_016720805.1. Taxonomy (NCBI): domain Bacteria; kingdom Pseudomonadati; phylum Gemmatimonadota; species Gemmatimonadota bacterium. The sequence goes on from JADKJZ010000001.1 coordinate 442,098, forward strand.
GCGCGCCGAGCGCCGCCGTGCTCTATGCCAATGGGCAGCAGTCGCTGCGGATCAATGCCTTCGGGACGGCACGGAACGCCTTCCGCGAGCTGTTGAAGGCGTACCCGACCTCGAGCTACGCCCCGGACGCGGCGTTCTACATCGGCGACGCCTTTCTCCGCGAGCAGCGGACCGACTCGGCGCAGGTCTCGTTCGGCCGCGTGGTGCGAGAGTTCCCGGCGTCGATGCGGGCCGCCGCCGCACTCTACAAGCTCGGCGTGATGGCGCAGGACCGCGGCGACCTGGCCGCGGCGCGAGGCTACTTCCAGCAGGTGGTCTCGCCGCGGTACCGGGCGGCCGACGAGTACGAGCTGGCGCAGGATCGTCTCAAGACCCTGCCGCTCTAGCCGCCCCGCAGCCCCCGACTCCGACCATGGCCACTTCCACCGGCGAGATGCCGTTCCTCGACCACCTCGAGGAGCTGCGCCAGCGCATCTTCTGGGTGCTCGGCGCGATCGTCGTCGGCGTCGGCCTCGGCCTCTGGCTGGTGCTGCACTTCAATCTCGTCGTCGAACTCGCCAAGCCGATCGCCCCGTACATCCCGGGCGGCAAGCTGACGCTGCACTCACCGACCGAGTCGGTGATGGTGGTGATGAAGCTCGGCATTGCGCTGGGGCTGGTGCTCGCCTCGCCGGTGATCATCTGGCAGCTCTGGGGCTTCCTCTCGCCGGCGCTGTACCAGAAGGAGAAGAAGGCCATCATCCCGACGCTGGTGGCGGGGCTCGGCCTCTTCCTCTGCGGCGCGTGGCTCGGCTGGCGCTACGCCGTGCCGATGACGCTCAAGTTCCTGCTGACCTGGCTCGGCAACGACGCCTTCAACAACCAGATCACCTTCGACTACTACTTCTCCTTCCTGGTCCAGTCGACGCTGGCGCTCGGGCTCTGCTTCGAGTTGCCGCTGGTGATGATCCTGCTCGCGGCGTTCGGCGTGATGGATGCGAAGCGGTACCACGCGATTCGACGCTATGCCGTCGTGGTCTCCTTCATCGCCGGGGCGTTTCTTTCGCCCGGCGCCGACGTCCTGACGATGCTGTTGTATACGGCGCCGCTGCTGATCCTCTACGAGGTCGGCGTCCTCGGTTCTTATCTCGCGCAGCGGAAGGGACGGAAGCGGGTCGCCGAGGCGGCGATGCTCCTGCTGGTGTTGGGTGGATTGCTGGCGACGCCGGCGCGGGCCGCCGGGCAGGTGCCGCGGCCGATCGGCGGCAGCGTGCTCGATGCGCGGCCGCCCGACACGATTCCCCGCGGCAGGGCGCCGGGCGGTCGAGTCGTCGACTCCGCCACGGCCAAGCGCCTCGGCCTCCCGACCGGGCCGGTGCGCAAGTTTCCGGAGCCCGACTCGTTGATGCAGGCCCTCCTCGGTCGGGAGGGCTTTGCCGTGACGCGGTACCTCTCCGACTCGGCACGGATGGTCTCGGACTCGAACTGGATCGACCTGCGGGGCCGGGCGGCCACGGTGCGTGACTCCGCCACGCTCGAGGCCGAGGAGATCCGTTACGACGATGGTCAGGGGATGGTGTTCGCGAAGGGGGAGCCGAAGCTCTTCCAGGGCACCGACATCCTGATCGGACGCACCATCACCTTCGATACCGAGACAGGCGCCGAAAAGGCGATCCTCAGCGACGCGCTGACGTCGTTCGACGAACTCGGCGCCAACTGGTTCGTGCGCGGCAACCTGCAGGTCGATTCGACGGCGAAACGATTGTGGGCCGGGTCCAGCGAGTTCACGACCTGCGACCTGCCGATTGCGCACTACCACTTCGAGGCGCGGCAGGTGAAGTGGGTGGCGCAGTCGGTGCTGGTGGCCCGGCCGGCGGTGCTCTACATCCGCGACGTGCCGGTGATGTGGCTGCCGTTCCTCTTTCAGGACACCAAGGCGGGCCGCCGCTCGGGCATCCTGATTCCGCAATTCGGGCTCAACGACATCGTGCGCCCGTCGCGCAGCTACAATCGGCAGGTCACCAACATCGGCTACTACTGGGCACCGAACGACTACCTCGATGTCACGACGCGACTCGACTGGTATGCCAATCGGTACATCCGCTACGGCGGCGAGCTGCGCTATCGCTGGCTCGATCGGTTCCTGCGCGGCGGCCTCGGCGTCGACCAGACGCGACAGAGCGACGGCACAACCGCGCTCTCGGCGCACTGGGACCACCAGCAGATGTTCAGCGCCGCCACGTCGCTCAACCTGAGCGCCAACTACGTCAGCGACACGCGGGTGGTGCAGAGCAACTCCGTCGATCCGCTGCAGAGCACCCAGCAGATCAGCAGCGACGCCAACTTCACGCGTCGCTTTCGCTGGGGCACCGTGAACATCGGCGCCACGCGCCGGCAGACGGTTAGCGACGGCAGCGGCTCGATGACGTTGCCCAGTCTGGCGATCACGCCGGCGCAGCTCCGGCTCGGGCCGGCGACCTGGTCGCCGACGCTGTCGTTCACGAACGTCACGACGTTCAAGCAGCCGATCCCAACGGTGCCATTGCTCGGTCCGGGCAATCTCGATTCGCTGGTGCGCACCGGCTCCACTCGCACCACCAACCTGGCCATCGCCACACCGTTCAACATCGCCGGCTTCAACTGGCGCAACAACGTGAAGGTGTTCGACCAGGTTCAGCGCTCCCGTCGGGTCATCGGCGCGCTGGTTCCTGATCTCGAGACGCCGGACCCGAACGATTCGGTGCGGATCACCACCATTCGCGGCGGCGACTATTACGGCGGGATCGACTGGGAAACCGGCATCGATCTCCGGCAGCTGTTCAAGGGCACCTGGAACCTGACGCCGTCGATCGGGATCACCAACGTGACGAACGGGCCGCTGCTGGTGCGGACGCCGGGGAGCAACGGCCAGTGGGTGATGCAGGGGAAGAAGCCGCAGTTCGCGCTGCAGTCGATCCCGGTCTTCTACGGCTTCCTCAACAAGGGTTTCGGGCCGGTCGCGCGGACCAGGTACAAGTTTGCGCCGAGTCTCTCGATGCAGTATTCGCCGGCGGCGGCGCTCTCGCAGGACTACATCGACGCCCTTGCCGGGAGTGGGATCACGGGGCTTCGGGCCAAGACGCCGGCGACGACACTCGCGTCGATCTCGCTGTCGCAGAACATCGAAGTGAAGCTGAAGCGCTCGGCCGCCGATTCCGCCGCCGCCGATACCACCGGCGGGAAGCTCGCCTCCGCGAGCGCCACGCCGGAGCGTCAACCGATCTCCGTCCTGACGCTGACGACCTCCTCGATCGGCTACGACTTCGAGCAGGCGAAGGAACCGGGGCGGACAGGCTGGGTCACGCCGGCGTTGACGAATTCGCTGCAGAGTCAGTTGGTGCCGGGCTTCCAGCTCTCGTTGACGCACGACCTCTGGAAGGGGCGGGTCGGCTACGACACCGCGACCTTCGAACCCTTCCTGTCGAACGTGCAGGCCAACCTGGCGCTCTCGTCCTCGACCTTTCGATCGATCGGCGCGCTCTTCGGCCTCGCCTCCAAGGGGCCGACGCGAACCAATGCACCGCCACCGCTGACGCCGGTCGGCCCGCGCCGCTTCCGGCCGGGGGCGTTCTCCTCGTTCGACGCCGCGGCGCCGACGGGCGGGCGCGGGCTGACCGCGTCGCTCACCTGGTCCCTCTCGCGGCAGCGCCCCACCGGCGGCGCCACCGTCGTCGATCCGGTCAACCCGAACGACCCCTTCGGGAGCATCCCGATCGTCCTCCCGGGGCTCTCCACGACCCAGAGCAGCATCGGCCTCAACACCTCGTTCTCGCCGACCACCTTCTGGAGCGTGACCTGGTCGACGCAGTACAACGCCACCCTGGGACGGTTCGAGTCGCAACAGGTCCAGTTGACCCGTGACCTCCACGACTGGCGCGCCCAGTTCAATTTCGTGAAGAACGCCAACGGCAACTACGCCCTCTATTTCTCGGTCTTCCTGCTCTCCCTGCCGGACCTGAAATTCGACTACAACCAGACGACCCTCCGGCCGTGAGCCGCCCCGCGCGCGCTACCGCTCGGTGCCACGCAACCGATACTGCCTCGGAGCCCGTGGACGGCCCGATGACGGCCCGTGGCGCTTGCCCAGAGCCCATGCGGGGCCTACTCTTCAAGCGTAAGTCCCGTCGCCACTTGGCCCACTCCCTCACCCCGGTCGACCATGACGCTTGACAAGCTCAAAGTCGCTGCGCGCCAGCACGAACAGCGCGAGGAATGGCGCGAGGCGATCGAGCTGTACCGTCAGGCTGCCCGGGAGGGTGCCGGCGAGTCCGAGGGCGAGGACCCGTCGCTCTACAATCGCATCGGCGACCTTGAGCATCGCCTCGGCAACATCGCCGCGGCGTGTCAGGCGTGGGAGCAGGCGGCCTCGCGGTACGGCGAGCACGGCCTCACCAATAATGCCATCGCGCTCTGCAACAAGATCCTGCGACTCGAGCCGAGCCGGATCCGCACCTACCTCGACCTCGCGACCTACCAGGCGCGGAAGCGAATGCTGTTCGACGTGCGCGCCAATCTGACGGCATATCGTGATCGGATGACGACGGTCGGACAGGGTGACGAATCCCGCGAGTCGCTCGAGCGCTTCGGGGCGACGTTCGGTGGCTGGCGCGAACTGCGCAAGGTGATGGACGAACTGCTCGGGCGCGACGCGGCCGAGGGCGATGAGGGGACCGGCACCTTCGGCGGAAGCGAGGGTGGACAGGGCCTGATCTTCATCGATACCGGGCCGGTGGAATTCGAGCGGGCATCCGAAGTCGCACCTCCCGCCAGCCTCCAGCTTGAATCGACCGTGCTCGGTGGGGTGGAGATCGAACGTCCGAGCGATGGTGATGCGCTCGCTGGCCTGGAGTCGAGCAGCGTCGACGCGCCCGACCACCGCCCCGGCCCCGAAGGGACGATGGCGGGGTTGCTCGACGTCGATCGGATGGCGGCGGAGATGGGGGAGCAGGCGCAGGTCGAGGGGTTCGATGGCGGCCGTCCCGAGTCCGCGGCCACGCCGGACAACGCCGTGCGCCTCGATGGGCTGGAGCAGAGCGAGTTCGTCGCGCCGACGGAGGCAATCGCGCCGTCGCCCGATGCGGCGGCGCTCAGCGACGTGGTCTTCATCGACATTGGTGGGGTCGTGCCGGCCCATGCGCCGGAAACGGAGGCTGCCCCCGCGCCGGTGGCGCCGCCGGACGCCGACCCCAATGATCCACTCGGCCAGCGCGTCACCGCGGCGGCGCTGTTCGAGTACGGCGACCGGGCGCGCGGCATCGTCGCGCTCGAACGCGCACTCGAGCTCTACGTCGAACGCGACGAACCACTGCACGCCTGGCAGGTGTCCGGCGAACTCATTCAGGCCGAACCGCAGTCGATCAATCGCTACCAGGCGCGCGTCGAAGTGGCAGCGAAGATGAAGGACACGCCGAAGCTGTGCGAGGCCTATCAGGCACTCGGCGAAGCACTGGTGCGTGCCGGGAGCGAGGAGAAGGCGATCGCCGTCTGGCGCCGTCTGCTCGAGCTCGATGAGTTGAATCCCGCCGCACGCGCCGCCCTGCGCGCGATGGTCCCCGAGGGGAGCACGCCGGTGGTACCGGAAGGCTTCGTCGACTTCGGCGCGATGGTCATCGACGACGCCGGGCCGCGCAGCACCCGGATGCGCACCGAGACCACGGGAATCTCTGCCGACGAGGACGAGACCTTCCGTGAGGCGCTCGCCGAATTCAAGCGGGCGCTCGACCAGAATCTCCCGATGGAAGACCATCAGGCGCACTACGACCTCGGCATCGCCTTCAAGGAGATGGGGCTGCTCGAGGAGGCCATCGGCGAGTTCCAGAAGGCCATGCGCTCCAACGAAGGGCGGCTGCGCACGGCGGAAGCGCTGGGTGCCACCTTCCTCGAGAAGGGGATGCCTCCGGTGGCGGAGGCCGTGCTGCGCAGCGTCGAGCGCGGCCCTGAGGATGATGCCGAGAAGATCGGCGTGCTCTACTGGCTGGGGCGCGCCCTCGAGGCGCAAGGGAAGGGCGAGGTGGCGCGCGGCTTCTACGAGCGCGTGCTGGCGGTCGAGGTGAGCTTCATGGACGCGACCGAGCGGATCATCCGGATTGCGGCGGAGCCTTCGGCGTGACCGTCCCGCAGCTGGGCCCCACCTCGCTCACCGATCTGCAGGCGCCGGTGCAGGGCCGCCTCGACGACGTCTCGGCCGAGATGCGCCGGATGATCGAGGAGGACTTCCCGCTCATCAGCGAAGTCAATCAGCACCTGCTGCGGATGCGCGGGAAGATGTTCCGCCCGACGCTGGTGCTGCTCGCCGACCAGGCCACCGGGGGGCCGACCGAACGGGCGGCCACCTTCGCTGCGGTGATCGAGGTGATCCACCTCGCGACCCTGGTACACGACGACTCGGTCGACCACTCCACGCTGCGCCGCGGCATGCCGACGATCAACGCCCTGTTCTCGCATCAGGTGTCGGTGATCATGGGCGACTTCCTCTACTCGCGCGCGGTCGTGGAGCTGGTGCGATTGGGGAATCTCGACGCCCTGCGGATCCTCTCGCGCGTCACCACCGAGATGACGGTCGGCGAGATGCGGCAGCTGCTGGCGGACGACCCGCTGTCGTTCGGCGAGCCGGAGTATGACCTCCTGATCAAGGCGAAGACCGCCTCGCTCATGTCCGGGGCGTGCGAAGTCGGCGCCCTTGAGGCCCCGCTGGTCCAGCGTCGTGCGCTGGCGTCCTTCGGGGAGAAGCTCGGGATGATCTTCCAGATCACCGACGACCTGCTCGATTACACCGCCGATGAGACCACCACCGGCAAGCCGTCGGGACTCGACCTCCATGAGCACAAGGTCACCCTTCCGCTCATCTACGCGATTCCCAGGCTCTCCCCAGTCGAGCGGGCCGAGCTGGAGGCGCTGATGCGCGATCCGACCCCGAGCGACGACGCCATCGCCAGCGTGGTGGCGTCGGTGCGAGCGCATGGCGGCCTCGACTACGCGCGGGATCGCGCCCAGCGACTCATCCTCGAGGCCGAGGAGGAACTCGCGTTGCTTCCTGATACGCCTGCACGTGACATCCTCCGAGCCTCGCTCGGCTACGTTCTCGAACGGAGGCGCTGATGGCGTCCGGACCTCGTCGGCCTCGGTTCTATCTCGGCGTCCTCGCGGCCGGATTCGTCACCGGCGGCCTGCTCTCGGCGCTGCTGGAGCGGTTCCTCCCGGAAAGCGCCGCCCGCAGCTTCTTCACCACGGCCGTCACCCCCTCCCTGGGGCCTGTGTCCGTGGATCTCCTCGTGGTATCGTTCACCATTGGCCCCATGGGGCTGCATGTGACGGTTCTGAGCCTGATTGGCGTCGCGATGGCGTACTACGGAGCTCGATCCCTCTTCTGACCCGGAGTAGGCGATGTTCGGCAATCTTGGCTTCATGGAGATCATGATCATCATGGGCGTCGTGCTCCTGTTCTTCGGGGCGAAGCGCCTCCCCGAGATCGGGTCGTCCATGGGACGCGGCATTCGGGAATTTCAGCGCTCGTTCAAGGACACGCAGGACGCCGTCTTGAACGTGCCGCCGGCCTCGGACGACCGGACCCCGAAGCGGATGATCGACGCCACCGACGACATCCCGGCGGGCGGCGAGCCGAAGCGGCTGTCGCAGTAAGCCGCGCAGTTTCCCACCACGCGAAACGGGCCCCCGAGTCGATGACTCGGGGGCCCGTTTCCTCTTCCGTCAGCGAGTCAGTCGATCAGGGACCCGTCGCACCGGGCTGCGCGATCGGCGCCGTGGCCTCGATCTGCGCGTTGGTCTTGAAGAGGGCGTCGCGCTTGTCGACCACCTTCGCCGCCTTGCGGAGCGACGCCAGGTACTGGCGAATCCGCTCCTGCCGCATCCCCTGGATCGCATCGGCGCGCAGCTGGTCCTTCCCGGTCACGAAGGCGAGCGAGTCCGCGGGCAGGCGCTGGATCATCTGCACCACGTAGAGGCCTTCGTCGGTCTGGATGACGTCGGACGTCTGGCCGTCACGCAGCCCGAAGATGGCACCGACCAGCTTGGCGTTGCTGATCGGCGGGGAGACCCGGGCGAAGGCAGGGAACTCGCGATTCGACAGGCCCAGGGCCTTCGACGCCTCGGGCAACGGCGTGCCAGCCTTGACCCGTGCGATCAACTCGTTCGCGATCGCCTTGGCCTTCTCGTCCTTCTTGTCCTCGCGGGCCTGCCGCTCCACCGTGCCGCGAATCTGCTGCAGCGTCGGTGTCCCGGCCTCGGCGATCGAGTCGAGGCGGAAGACGTAGAACGCCGTCTCCCCTTCGATGACCGGTGAGGTCTCGCCCTGCTTGGCGCGCATGGACCACGCGCCGGCATCCGGGATCACGTACGGCCCGAGGAGCACCCGGCCCCCCTGCTGCACGGCGCCGGTCTGGCCGATCGGCAGGCGGAGCACCCGCGCCACCGTGTCGAGCGCGGCCGGATCGAGATGCTCCGCGCCCAGGCGCTCGAGCGAATCGGCCATGGCGTCGACCTGGTCGCGGTGGGTGCCGGCCAGCTCGAAGGGAATCAGGATGTGCCGCGCGGTCGCCGAATCGGCGGTGCGCTTGGAGACCTCGATCAGGTGATACCCGAACGACGTCTTGACCGGCTGGCTCAGCGTGTTGAGCGGCAACGAGAAGGCGGCGGTGTCGAACGGCGCCACCATCGTCCCCTTCGCGAAGGTGCCGAGCTCGCCGCCATTGGCCGCGCTGCCGTCGCTCGACTCGCGTCGCGCGACTTCGGCGAACGGGGCGCCGCCGACCAGCTCGGCGCGGATCGCGGTGACCCGCGCGAGCGCGGCCGCCGAGTCCGAGGCATCCAGGTTGCGGGGCACCGACACGAAGCTCATGAAGGCGGAGCGCGGACGCTCGAACTCCTTCTTGTGTGCGGCGTAATAGGCCTCGACTTCGGCGGGCGTGACGCTGACCGCCGTGTCCGAGATCAGGCTCTGGCCGATGATCGCCGTCAGCGAGATCTTGGCGAGTTCCTTCTGGTCGCGGTAGCGCTCCCAGAGGGCGGGGTCGGAGAGGTAGGCGTCGGCCGTGATCGCGACCAGCAGCTTCCGCCGCATCAACTCTTCGCGATAGCGCGCCTCGAGCTGCGGGATGAACTGCTGTCCGACCGGCGACGCCAGCCACCGCTGGTACTTCGACATGTCGAACTTGCCGTTGGTCTGGAAGTCCGGGGCAGTCTGCACCTCGTCGGGCGGGACGTTGCGGAGCACGTCCGCGACCTCGTCCGCCGTGACGGTGATGTTGCGGCGCTCGATCTCGCTGGTCAGCGAGACGTTCTGGATCAGCTGCTCCCAGACGTCGTCACGGACCTTCTCGAGTTCGTCCATCCCGAGGCTGCCACCCTGCTGGGTGACGGCGTTCTGGACCGCGGCCGAATACAGGCGCGACTCGATCTTCTGACCGTTGACCGAGCCGACGGAGGTGTTCGTCATGAACCCGCCCGACCCGGTGATGCCGCTGAGGTCGACGATCATCCAGATGAGGAAGGTGATCGTGATCAGCAGGACGACCGGCTTGGCGGCGTTGCGGAAGGCTTGCATCATAGGCGGTCAACCAGCTCCGGACTGAGAAGGAAACAGCCCGCAAAGCTAGGGTGGCGAGGGGGGAACCTCAAGCCGGGGGTCGCCTTGACACCGCCACCGGGGACGCTAGTGTTGGCCTCCCACCCCTTGTCCTCTCGCTGCGCAGGACCGGATGTCACACAGCCCCGAACTCGACCACCTCGCCGCCCGCTGGGCGGAAGCCCCCGACGGGACGGCCTTCGCCGCGCTCGCCGATGGGCTCCGCAAGGCCGGGGCGCTCGCCGAGGCAGAGGCCGTGGCACTGGTTGGACTGTCGCGGCACCCCGAGCTGGTGCCGGGGCTGATCGCCCTCGCCAAGGTCCGCGAAGCCCAAGGGGACCTCGCAGGGGCGTCCGCGACCCTCCAGCGCGCCCTTGGGGCAGATCCCAGCCACCCGGTGGTGCTGGAGGCCCTGGCCGGCCTCGCAGCGGCCTCCGGCGACCCGGAGGGCTCCCGCGCCTGGTTGATGGTCGCCGAGGCCACCGAGGACGATGCCGGGGTCGGCCCGGCGCCTGACCTCGCCGACTCGACCGCCCCACCGGAAGCCATCGCCGTCTTCGAGGCGGAGACGGCGGCCGAGGACGATTGGAACGACGGCGGTCTCTGGCCCGACGACGATGCGGCCGACGCCGACAGCGACGCGCCGGAGCTGGTCACCGAATCGCTGGCGAACCTCTTCTTCCACCAGGGGCACCTCGATCGCGCGGCGGCAGCGTTCCGGACGTTGGCCGATCGTCACCCCGAGCAGGTCGAGTTCGTCGGCCGGGCCGAGGCGATCGAGCGCGACCTGCAGGCCCGTCGCCCGCGCCCCTTCGACTCGGCCGTCAGCGGCGGCACCCCGCTCGGAGAATGGCTCGCCCGCGTGGCCGCCGCCGCCCCCGCCGTCTCCGCGCGGGACGAGGGCTTCGATGCCTTCTACGAGGCGCCGTTGCCGGCCGCCCGGGACACGGCCGACTTCACCGCGTTTCAGGACTGGCTCAAGGGGCTCGGCCGATGATCCGGATCACCGTCCTCAACGGACCGAACCTCAATCTCCTCGGCCAGCGCGAGCCGTCGATCTACGGCGCCACCACGCTCGCGGAGCTCGAGGTGCAGGTCCGCGCCCGCGCCGAGACGCTCGACGTGGCCATCGAGTGGATCCAGTCCAACCACGAAGGGGAGTTGGTGGATCTGGTGCAGGGGCTGCGCGGCCGTGCCGATGGCGCGATCGTGAACCTCGGCGCGTACACCCACACCTCGCTCGCGTTGCGCGATGCCTTCCTTGCGGCGCCGATCCCGTTCATCGAAGTGCACCTCTCGAACCTCTATCGTCGCGAAGCGGCCCGGCATCATTCGCTGACCGCCGACCAGGCCATCGGGATGATCAGCGGGCTCGGCGCGCGCGGCTACCTGCTCGCCCTGGACGCACTCGCCGGCATCCTGCGGGATGATTGATCGCCGCCAGGCGAGGCAGGCCTCGGTGCGTCGGGCGATGGTCGCCGAGGGACTCGACGCGCTGCTGGTGAGCCACCTCCCCAACATCCGGTGGCTGACCGGCTTCACCGGTTCGGCGGCGCAATTGCTCCTGACGGCCGAGCATGCGCTCTTGCTGACCGACTTCCGCTACGCCACCCAGGCGCCGCAGGAGGCAGGGAGTGCGGCCGACGTCGTGATCGAGCGCGCCTCGGTCTGGGAGCGGGTGCGTCGCGAGGTCGAGCGGCGTCAGCTGGAGGCGATCGGGTTCGAGGCCACCAGCCTCACGGTGCGAGATGCGGAACGCCTCGAGGGCGCCGCTCGCGGTCGCTTCCGCCCGGTCAGTGAATTGGTCGAGGGGCAGCGGCAGGTGAAGGACGACGACGAACTCACCGCGATTCGCGCGGCCGCGGCGTTGGCCCATGAGGCGCTGGACGCCGTCCTGCCGACGATCCGCGCCGGCGACCGCGAGATTGACGTTGCCGCGCGACTCGAGGCGGCGCTGCGGGTTCGCGGCAGCGAGTGGCACCCGTTCCAGACGATAGTCGCCTCGGGACCGCGGTCGGCGCTCCCGCATGCGGGAACGTCGGAGCGGGTCATCGGCCGGGGCGAGTTTCTGTTGATCGACTACGGGGCGATCGTCGACGGTTACTGCTCGGACATCACCCGGACCGTGGTGGTCGGGGCCGCGCCGGATGAGCGTCAGCAGCGGATTTACGGGTTGGTGCAGTCCGCCCAGCGGGTCGCCCGGGAGGCGGTCCGGGCCGGCATGACCGGCCGGGAGGCCGACGCGCTGGCCCGGACGCCACTCGCCGAAGCGGGCTACGGCGAGGCGTTCGGCCATTCGCTGGGGCACGGGATCGGGTTGGAAGTCCATGAATCACCACGACTTGCCGCCACCTCCGACGGGCTCCTCCCGGTCGGGGCGGTGGTCACGATTGAACCGGGGATCTATCTTCCCGGTTGGGGTGGGGTCCGCCTCGAGGACGACGTCTGGCTCTCCGCCGACGGTCCGGTCCTCCTGAGCAACGGCCACACCGATCTACTCACGATCTGAGAGCCTGGGGCAGGAGACGGCGTGGCAAGTACCGCGGACATCCGCAATGGGATAGTGATGGAGCAGGACGGCAAGCTGCTGCAGGTGGTCTACTTCCAGCACGTGAAGCCGGGGAAGGGAAGCGCCTTCGTGCGGACCAAGCTCCGGAATGTCCGGACCGGTCTGGTCGTCGAGCGGACCTTCCCGTCGGGCGAGCGCTTCACCGAAGTCGAGCTCAACCGTCGGCCGATGACCTATTCCTACAAGGATGGCGATTCGTTCCATTTCATGGACCTGCAATCGTACGACGACATCCCGCTCACGGCGGCGTTGATCGGCGACGACCAGTTGAAGTACCTGAAGGAAGGGATGGAATGCACCGGCCTGGTGCATGACGAACAGGTCATCCTCCTCGAGCTGCCGATGTTCGTCGAACTCGAGATCGTGGAGACCGACCCGGGGATCCGCGGCGACACCGCCACCGGGGGGACCAAGCCGGCCCGCCTGGAGACCGGCGCGGTGGTGCAGGTGCCGCTCTTCATTGAACCCGGGACACTCATTCGCGTCGACCGGCGCGAGGACAAGTACCTGACCCGCGTATGACACCTGACGACATGCAGGAACTCGCCCGCGCGATGGAAAAGATGCCCGGTCTCAAGGGGATCGACCTTCGCGACGTCCGTCGGCTCGCGGCGCTCCTCCGGGAGCAGCCCGAGATCGGCTCGATCGAACTGAAGGGCCTCTTCGGCACCGGGGTGGTGATCACCCGGACCTCGCACGGTGTCGCCTCAAGCGCGCCGGCGGCCCCGATGTACCAGCTTCCCGTGGCTACTTCGGCCCCCATGGCCGCGTTGCCGCCTGCGGCCTCGGACTCCGCGCCGGCGCCGTTGCCGTCGACACTCAAGGAGGTCCGCTCGCCGATGGTGGGGACCCTCTATCTCCAGCCGGAACCGGGAGCGGAGCCGTACGTCCGCATCGGGTCGCGCGTGACGGCGGGGCAGACGGTCTGCATCATCGAGGCGATGAAGATCATGAACGAGATCGAGGCCGAAGTGTCGGGCATTGTCCGCGAGATCGGCGTCGAGGATTCCTCGCCGGTGGAATACGGACAGGTGCTCTTCCGCGTGGACCCGAATGGCTGACGAGGCCCCGGCGGAAGTCGTCGGCGTCGGCCCCGTCGCCACGGATGCACCGGGTGGGGGCTTCCAGTTCCGCCAGGCCATCGTGCAGATGGTCCAGCGGGGCGCGTCCGACCTGCTCCTCAAGGCGGGACGCCCGCCGACCGTGCGCGTGAACGGCAACCTCGAAGCGTTGCCGATGCCGCCGCTCAAGCCCGAGGACCTGAAGCAGCTCGGCGAGCAGTTGATGACGCCGCGGCAGGCGCGCGAGTTCGCCGAGACGAAGGAGATGGACTTCGGCATCGGCGTGCCCGGCATCGGCCGCTTCCGGACCAATCTCTACAACCAGCGGGGCACCGTCGCGTTCGCGTTGCGCGCGATTCCGTACGAAGTGCGCACCATCAGCGAACTGCAGCTTCCGCCGGTCATCGAGGCGCTGGCGTCGCGTCCGCGCGGCCTGGTGCTCGTCACCGGCGTCACCGGCTCCGGCAAGTCGACCACGCTCGCGGCGATGATCGAGCACATCAATCGCACCCGTCGCGTGAACATCATCACGGTCGAGGACCCGATCGAGTTCCTCCACCGCGACCAGCTCTCCAGCGTGTCGCAGCGTGAGGTCGGTTCCGATACGATGTCGTTCGGCGGGGCCCTCCGTCACGTCCTGCGGCAGGACCCCGACGTCATCCTCATCGGCGAAATCCGCGACTCCGAGACGATGGACACCGCCCTCAAGGCGGCCGACACCGGCCACCTGGTGCTCTCGACCATCCACACCACGGATGCCACGCAGACCATCTCGCGCATCCTGTCGTTCTATCCGCCGTTCCAGCACGGCGAGATCCGGATGCTCCTTTCCACCGCGCTCGCCGCGGTGATCTCGATGCGCCTGGTGCCGCGGGCCGATGGTCGGGGCCGCGTGCCCGCGATCGAGATCCTCGTCAACTCCGCCGCCGTCGCCGACAACATCCGCGACATGAACAAGGCGCTGAACATTCCCGACCTGATCGCCGAGGGCGGCGTGTCCTACGGGATGCAGTCCTTCGACCAGTCGCTGATGCGCTGGCTGCAGGAGGGGACCATCGCGTACGACGAGGCCGTGCGGAATGCCACCAACCCGAGCGAGTTCGCGCTGCGGGTGTCGGGCATCAGCGCCGCCTCCGATCGCACCTTCAACGACCTGGGACGCTGATGTTTCGCAAGGTGATGGTGGCCAATCGCGGTGAGATCGCGCTCCGCGTGATTCGCGCCTGTCGGGAACTCGGCATCCGGACCGTCGCCGTGTACAGCGAGGCCGACCGAGAATCGCTGCACGTGCGGTTTGCCGACGACGATGTCTGCATCGGGCCGCCGCCGGGGCGGCTCTCCTATCTCCGGATCCCGAACCTGATCGCCGCCGCGGAAGTGACCGGCGCCGATGCGATCCACCCGGGCTACGGCTTCCTCGCCGAGAACGCGGAGTTCGCCGACACCTGCCGCGCGTCGAACATCGCGTTCATCGGTCCGACGGGCGACCAGATCCGCGCCATGGGCGACAAGGCCTCGGCACGGCGCCTCGCCGCCGAAGCCGGCGTGCCGACGGTGCCGGGGTCGCCGGGGATCATGCGCGACGTCGAGGAGGCGCTGCCGGTGGCCGAGGGGATCGGCTTCCCCGTGATCATCAAGGCGACGGCCGGCGGCGGCGGGAAGGGAATGCGCATCGCGCACGATGCCGACTCCTTTCCGCAGCTCTTCTCGCTGGCGCAGAACGAGGCGCTCTCCGCCTTCGGCAATGGCGATGTCTACGTCGAGAAATATCTCGCACGGCCGCGGCACGTCGAGATCCAGGTGCTCGGCGACTTGCACGGCACCGTGATCCATCTGGGCGAGCGCGACTGCTCCGTGCAGCGCCGCCACCAGAAGCTGATCGAGGAGTCGCCGTCGCCGGCGCTCACCCCCGAGTTGCGCGCGCGGATGGGCGAGGCGGCGGTGCAGCTCGCCTCGGCGATCGACTACGCCGGCGCCGGGACGATCGAGTTCCTCCTCGACGAGGACGGCTCGTTCTACTTCATGGAGATGAACACGCGCATCCAGGTCGAGCATCCCGTGACCGAGATGGTCACCGGCCACGACCTGGTGAAGGAGCAGATCCGCGTGGCGGCCGGCGAGCCGCTCTCGTTCGGCATCACGCCGCTGGTCGGTCACGCGATCGAGGTGCGCATCAACGCCGAAGATCCCTACCGCAACTTCCAGCCGTGCCCGGGACTCATCACCGCCTACCATCCGCCCGGCGGCCCCGGTGTCCGCGTCGACACGCACGTCTACGCTGGCTACACCGTGCCGCCGTACTATGACTCGCTGCTCGCGAAGCTGATCGTCTGGGGCCGCGACCGGACCGAGGCGCTGGCGCGGCTCGGACAGGCGCTCGACTCGTTCATCCTCGAGGGTGTCACCACCACGATCCCCTTCCTGGCGCGCGTCATCCGCCATCCGGACTTCGTCGCCGGCAATGTCGACACCAAGTTTCTCGAGCGCGAGGCGCAACTGCTCCGCCCGGAGATCGCGCCCGGCGAGTCGCGCGAGGGATGACCGTCCACGTCGCCTTCACGCCGCTCGGGCTTCCGACAGCGGACGTGGCGGGGCGCACGGTCGTCGTCATCGACATCCTGCGCGCCACCACCAGCATCACGGCCGCGCTGCACCACGGGGCGCGCGCCGTGATCGTCGCGGCCGAGACGGACGAGGCGATCACGCTGGCACAGTCGCTTGACCGCACCGACGTCCTCCTCGCCGGCGAGCGCCACTGTGTGCGCATCCCCGGCTTCCAGCTGGGCAACTCGCCGGGCGAGATGCTCCCCGAGACGGTCCGTGGCAAGACCCTCGTGATGACCACCACCAACGGGACGCGTGCCCTGCTCGCGACCGCCGGCGCGCACGAGGTGCTCGTCGGCGCGGCGGTGAACCTGAGCGTCGTCGGCGCCCGACTCCGGGATGCGGTGGCCGCGGGGCGGGACGTGCTGGTGCTCTGCGCCGGCCGCGAACACGGCTTCGGCATGGACGACGCCTATCTCGCCGGCCGGTTTGTCACCGAGGCACTCGGTGGCCGCCGCACGAGAAAGGGTCTCAACGACGCGGCCATCGTCTCGGTCGACCTGGTGCGCCGCTATGGCCACCGCATCGACCGCGCCCTGGCCCTCTCGGCCGCGGGCCGTGAGCTGATTCGCCTCGGCTTCGGCGCCGATGTCGAGGCCGCCGGGCAGATCGACACTCACCCGGTGCTCCCCACCTACCACGATCGTCGCATCACGCTGGCGGCGGCCGCATGAGCGGCGAAAATCGTCGCAAGCTCTGGGCGGTGCTCGCGCTCGTGGCCGGCGCGTTCCTCGCGCTTGCCCTGCTGCCGTTCAACGTCACCGGGCCGCTTGGCTCCGCGATCGGTCCGGCACTCTGGCAGGCGCTCGGTCTCGGCGCCGTCGGTGCCCCGCTGCTCGGGTTGTTGCTGGGACTGGCGGGCTTTGATCGGCTGCCGCGCCTCGACATGAAGCGCGCCGCGATTCTCACGCTCGGCGGCGCGATCCTGATTCCGTACGTCATCGCCGTGCTGGTCCGGGCCGAGCAGTCGTTCTATCTCCTGCCACCGCAGGAGTGGAGCTGGGCCGCCCGGGTGACCGGATGGTTTCCGGGCTTCCTCGCACGCAGCGCCCTGGACTCGATCGGCACCGCCGGCGGGCTGCTGCTCGGCTTCGTCGTCCTGACGGCCACCACGCTGGGCACGCTCGCCTGGCATCCGTTGCAGCGACTCGAACGGCCCGCCGAGCCGGCGCCGCTCAAGGTGGGGCGTGCCGTGCCGGTGAAGCGCGTCGTCGAGCCCGAGCCGGTCGACGCCGAGGAGGAAGAGGAAGTCTCGCAGGAGGAACTCTTCCAACCCTCGAAGGCGAAGCCGAAGAAGCGCACCATGGCGGAGGAGTTGGAGCTGCCGTTGCCGCCGCCGCGACCCGTCGACGAGGCACTGCCGCCACTCGACCTGCTCGACCTCCCCAAGGGAGGCAACGTCGAGGCCGACGAGGCCGAGTTGCAACGGCTGGGCGAGTTGCTGCTCGCCACCCTGAAGACCTTCAAGGTCGAGGGCACGTTGGCCGGGATCACCAGCGGGCCGACCGTGTCGCAGTTCGAAGTGGTCCCCGCCTCGGGCGTGAAGGCCGGGCGGATCGTGGCGCTCGCCGACGACCTCGCGATCACGATGCGGGCGCAGTCGTTGCGCGTCGCCCCGATTCCCGGGCGCGGCGCGGTGGGCGTCGAGATTCCGAATCCGAAGCCGCGGATGGTCACGCTGCGCGAATTGCTGGCGAGCGATACCTGGCGGAGCTCGACCGCGCTGCTGCCGATCGCGATCGGGCGCGACGTCGAGGGGAAGCCGGTCGTCGCCGACCTCGCGAAGATGCCGCACCTGCTGGTGGCGGGCGCCACCGGTTCCGGCAAGTCGGTGGCGATCAACACCATCGTCACCTCGCTGATCTATCGCTACACGCCGCGCGAGTTGCGGCTGCTGATGGTCGACCCGAAGATGGTTGAGTTGTCGATGTACAACGACCTGCCGCACCTGCGGCACAAGGTCGTGACCGACAACAACGACGCCGCGACACTGCTCAAGTGGGCGGTGTACGAGATGAACCGCCGCTACGCGCTGCTGCACGCCAATGGCGCGCGGCAGCTGCTCGATTTCAACAAGAAGGTGCGCGACGGCAAGCCGCTCAAGAATCCGGCGTCGGCCAAGCCCTCGCTGACCACCATTGCGAAGGAAGCGCCGGACACGCCGCCCGGGGAGCCGTGGAGCGACACGTACACCGAGGGCGAACTGCCGATGATCGTGCTGATCGTCGACGAGCTCGCCGACCTGATGATGACGGTGCAGGCGGAAGTGGAGCGGCCGCTCGCCATGCTGGCGCAGAAGGCGCGCGCGATCGGCATCCACCTGATCCTTGCGACGCAGCGCCCCAGCGTGAACGTCCTCACCGGCCTGATCAAGGCGAACTTCCCGTCGCGGATTGCCTTCCGCGTGGCGAGCAAGGTCGATTCGCGCACCATCCTCGACCAGAACGGCGCCGAGGCACTGCTCGGCAACGGCGACATGCTCTTCCTCCCCCCGGGACGCAACGAGCCGCAGCGGATCCAGGGCGCCTACATCAGCACCGACGAGACCGAGCGCGCGATGGCGTGGTACGCCGCCCAGCGCGACGTCGCCGCGCATGGTGGCGAGGAACACGACATCCTCGAGCTGGTGCGCGCGCAGTCCGGGGAAGGGGAGGAGGGTGGCGGCGCCAATGACGGCGACCGCGACGCGCTCTTCAAGCAGGCCGCCGAACTCTGCCTGCAGCATCAGGGTGGCAGCACCTCGCTCCTCCAGCGCCGCCTCGGCATCGGCTACGGCCGCGCCGCCCGGATCATCGACCAGCTCCACGACGCCGGCATCCTCGGCCCGCCGAACGGCAGCAAGCCGCGAGATGTGATGATCGGGATGCATCAGCTGGACGAGTACGTGTAGCGGATGATGGATGATGGATGATGGATGATGGATGATGACGTTGCGGTCGAGTCCTTATCCATCATCTATCATCTATCATCCATCATCCATTTTCTCGTACCGCCCTGCACTCCCCCGTACCCCGCCGGTCCTTCCACCCACGCGATCTTCTTCGCGTGTCCACTCCCCGCCGCGCTCCCGACCTCTGGACTGACCCCCGCCATCGCGATGGCTGGGAGGCGGAGCTTGTGGCCGGCCGCTGGCTCACCAAGCAGGGTTGGCGCGTGGAGGCCCATCGGTTCCGGCTCGGCCGCCACGACCTCGACCTGGTGGCCCGACGCGGCTCCCTGGTCGCCTTCATCGAAGTCAAATGCCGTCGCTCGGCGACCTGCGGGATGGGCGCCGAGGCGGTCGGACCGCGCAAGCGCGCCACCATCGAGCGACTCGCCTGGGCCTGGCTCCTCCGCCACGGCCAGACCGGCGACCAGTACCGCTTCGATGTCATGACCCTCGACGGGATGGGGCCAGCGGCTCAGTTGACCCACATCGAGGACGCCTGGCGGCCCGGTTGGCGTTAATTCGGCACCTGTGGCGCAAAATACTACACATTGAGACTCTTGCTTCGGGGTAGATTCGGTTGTAGCTTGTTAGGAGATAGACTGGTGGAGTGAAATGCTCCACACCGCGATGATCGATGTTCGATCATCGATGATCGATCATCCGTTGTTTCCGGCACTCACCATTCCCCAGGATCCCAACGCCATGTCCGCCACCGAAACCCGCGTCGACACCGAGAAGAAGAAGGCCCTCAACCTCGCCATCTCCCAGATCGAGAAGCAGCTGGGGAAGGGGTCGATCATGCGGATGGGGGCGGACCGGCCCCGCGTGAAGATCGACGCCATCTCCACCGGCGCCATCAACCTCGATGCCGCCACCGGCATCGGCGGCGTCCCCCGCGGCCGGATCACCGAGATCTACGGCCCCGAGTCGTCGGGTAAGACGACGCTCTGCTTGCACCTCGTCGCCAACGTCCAGAAGTCGGGCGGGGTGGCCGCCTACGTCGACGCCGAACACGCCCTCGACATCGAGTACGCCAAGAAGCTCGGCGTCGACATCGAGAACCTGCTCGTCTCGCAGCCCGACACCGGCGAACAGGCCCTCGAGATCGTCGAGATCCTCGTCCGCTCCGGCGCCGTTGACCTGGTGGTGATCGACTCGGTCGCCGCGCTGGTGCCGAAGGCGGAAATCGAAGGCGAGATGGGCGATTCCCACATGGGCCTCCAGGCGCGCCTCATGAGCCAGGCCCTCCGCAAGCTCGCCGGCGCCATCAACCGGACCCACTGCTCCGTGGTCTTCATCAACCAGCTGCGCGAGAAGATCGGCGTGATGTTCGGCAACCCCGAGACGACCACGGGCGGCAAGGCGCTCAAGTTCTACGCCTCGCTCCGCATGGACATCCGCCGCATCGGGCCGGTCAAGGAACGCGAGGCCGTCATCGGGTCGCACGTCCGCGTGAAGGTGGTCAAGAACAAGGTGGCGCCGCCGTTCAAGCAGGCGGAGTTCGACGTCATGTTCGACGAAGGGATCTCGCACACCGGCCTGCTGGTCGACATCGCCTCCGAGGCGGGGATCATCCAGAAGTCGGGCGCCTGGTACTCCTACGGCGAGCAGCGGATCGGGCAGGGGCGCGAGAACGCCAAGCTCTTCCTCAAGGACAACGCCGCCCTGATGGCCGAGGTCGAGGCCAAGGTGAAGGAGTCGCTGGGCATGCTGGCCGCCGCGGGCCCGGGCGTCCCCGATGAGGATGACGGCGAGTGATCATCGAAGCACTGGTCCCCGATCCACGGCGCCCCGGGAGCACCCGGGTCATCGTGGACGGGCGGCCCGCCTGGACCGTGCCGGCCGATGTCGTCGCGGCCCTCGGCCTCGCCCCGGCTCGGCCCCTCCCGGCAGGCGGGGTGGCGGCACTCGATGCCGCGGCCGATGAAGAGGCCGCGTTCCGAGCGGCCATCAAGGCGATCGAGCAGCGGGCCCATGGCACCGTCGAATTGACGCGCAAGTTGGGCCGGCGGAGTCATGGCCCCGACGCGGTTGCGGGCGCGGTGGCTCGGCTGACCACGCTCGGATTGCTCGACGACGCGGCATTTGCCCGGGGCTACGTCGAGGTGCGGGCGCGGCGGGGAAGCGGCCCGATGCGCATCCGGCACGACCTCGCGCGGCTCGGCGTGCCGAATGAGCTGGTTGCCGCCGCGCTGGTCACGCTCCAGGACGAGGAAGCCCCCGACCCGATGGCCAAGACACTGGCGCAGGCCGAGCGACGCGTGGCCAGCATGAAGGGGCTCACCCGTGACGCCAAGCGGCGTCGGTTGCTGGCCTTCTTCGCCCGCCGGGGGTGGGCCGGGGCCGTGGCCAATGGCCATGTCCGGCGATTGGTAGGGGAGGGCTGACGGGCCGGGGTTGGTTAGATTCCGCCCCATGAACGCCGCCCAGATTCGCCGCCGATTCCTCGACTATTTCGTCGCCCAGGGTCACACCGAGGTCGCCTCGTCGACCCTCGTTCCCGCCGACGACCCGACGCTCCTCTTCACCAATGCCGGCATGGTGCAGTTCAAACGCACCTTCCTCGGACAGGATCCACGGAGCTACGTCCGTGCGGTCACCTGCCAGAAGTGCGTGCGCGCCGGTGGGAAACACAACGACCTCGAACAGGTGGGGCTGACCCGACGTCACCACACCTTCTTCGAGATGCTCGGCAACTTCTCGTTCGGCGACTACTTCAAGCAGGACGCCATCAAGTTCGCCTGGGAGTTCGTCACCTCGCCCGAGTACCTCGGCATCCCGGCCGATCGCCTGCGCGTCACGGTGCACCACACCGATGACGAGGCGCGTGCGCTCTGGCTCGAGCACTCGACGCTCCCCGCCGACCGGATCTACGGCCTCGGCGACAAGGACAACTTCTGGCAGATGGGCGACACCGGACCGTGCGGCCCATGCTCGGAGATCTACGTCGACCTGAAGTGGACGCCGGGGAGCACGCCCGTCGCGATGTCGCAGGAGGAGTTCGAGGTCGAGGCCGAAGCGGGCCGCTTCCTTGAGATCTGGAACCTGGTCTTCATGCAGTTCGACCGCTCCGCCGACGGCACGCTCACGCCGCTGCCGAAGCCGAGCGTCGACACCGGTGCCGGCCTGGAGCGGATCACCGCCGTGTTGCAGGGGCAGGACGACAACTTCCACACCGATCTCTTCCGTCCGCTGATCGCCGACGTGGAGCGGCTCGTCGGCGCGCCGTATCCAGGTGGGCCGGAGGGCACCGGCATCTCGTATCGCGTCCTTGCCGACCACGCGCGGGCCGTCTCGTTCCTGCTGCTCGACGGCGTCTATCCGAGCAACGAGGGACGCGGCTTCGTGCTGCGCCGTATCCTCCGCCGTGCCGTGCGCCATGCCTGGCTGCTCGGCCGTCGCGAGCCGACGCTGGTCGAGCTGGTGCCGACCGTCGTCGCCTTGATGGGCGAGGCCTATCCGGTGCTCGTGGAGAAGCAGGCGTTCGTCGCCGAGACGATTCGCCAGGAAGAAGCCCGCTTCCTCGAGACCATCGAGGCAGGGCTCTCGCGGCTTGAGGAGATCCGCGCCGCCGGCACCACGCGGATCGCCGGCGACGAGGCGTTCAAGTTGTTCGACACCTTCGGCTTTCCGCTGGACCTCACGGTGCTGATCGCCGAGGAGATGGGAATCAGCGTCGACACCGACGGCTTCGACGTCGCGATGACGGAGCAGCGCGAGCGGAGTCGTGCGGCGGCAGGGAAGGGCGGGGCGGCGCTCGGAAAGGTGAAAGTCACCATCGGGCTCGAGGGTCAGACTCGGTTCGTCGGGTACAGCGACCCAGGCCGAAACCAAGGTGCTGAGCGCCATGGCGGCGAGGCAAACGGATCCTCGTCCTGGCGGAGAATCCCCTTTCTATGCCGCCAGCGGCGGCCAGCAGGCCGACCTGGCATCATCAGGGCGAGGGGTGGCGCTTCCAGGTGACCGACGTCGTCAAGGATGCCGAGCTAGGCGCAGCGTACTCGTTGGCAGCATACGGGGCGCCGATCGGTGAGCCGGCTCCAGTTCAGGCCAAGCGTCGATGCCGCGCGGCGCGCGGAGATCGAGCGCAATCACTCCGCCACGCACCTCGCGCACATGGTGCTGCGCCGTCACCTCGGTGGGCACGTGCGGCAGCAGGGGTCGCTGGTCGAGCCGACGCGGCTCCGCTTCGACTTCTCGCACGGTGGTCCGGTCGATCCCGCGCAGCTCGCCGACATCGAGGCCGAAGTGAACGACCTCGTGCTCGCCAACGCGCCGGTCGACATCCGAGAGATGTCGTATCCCGACGCGCTCGCCAAGGGGGCGATGGCCTTCTTCGCCGACAAGTACGGCGACGTTGTCCGCGTGGTGACCATGGGCGACTCGATCGAACTCTGCGGCGGGACGCATGTGCGGTCCACCGGCCAGATCGGCCTCTTCCGCTTCACCGCGCAGGGTGGTGTGGCTGCTGGAGTCCGGCGCATCGAGGCGATCACCGGCCACGGCGCGTATGCGGCCGTGCGTGCGGCCGAGGGGCGGATCACCGCCTTGGCGCAGAGCCTCAAGGCGCAGCCCGACCAGATCGAGCGCAAGCTGGAGGCGATGCTTGCCGAGCGCGAGAAGCTCGAGGCCCGGCTCGCCGAGGCGCTCAAGGGTGGCGGCGCGGCGGAAGCCAGGTTGCTCACGGCCGGTCCCGTCACGATTCATCTGCGCAGCACGGTCACCGAGGATCGGGCGCAACTCGGTGAGCTCGCCGATGCGTTCCGCAGCGCAGAGAAGGCGCAGGCGATGCTGGTGCTCGTGAATCCGACCTTGCCTGCCGCGATCACGCTGGCGGTGTCGGATGATCTCATCGCAGCCGGCAAGGATGCCAACGCCGCGATGAAGCTGCTCACCGGTGCGTTCGGCGGGCGCGGCGGCGGGCGGCCGACCTTCGCGAGCGGCTCCCTTGGCGTCGAGAACGTCGAGGCCGTCGTCGTTGATCGGATCGTGCCGCTGGTGGCGGAGTGGGTCGGCGCGTGAGCGACACCTCGACGGCGTGGTTCACCGCGCGGACCGAGGGCGCGCCGGCGCGGCTCGTGGCAGCGAGCGCCGAGTGGCTGCACGGGAGTGCGGGAGCGACCGTGGGCGATCAGCTCACCGACGCCGGACGGCAGGCGCTCGCGGCGGCCATCGCCGCCGGGGCCACGCGGGACGCGGCGCTCGACCTGCTGGCGGCCGATGCCTTGATCACCCTGGCACTGCTGGCCGAGGCGGAGCGGGACCCGATGGCGCTGCGTGAACGTGCGGTCGCCATCCGGACTGCGGTGACGTCGGCATGATCGACCTCCATTCCCATGTCCTGCCTGGCGTCGACGACGGCTCTCGGAGCGTCGAGCAGTCGGTGCGCGTCCTCCGCACCTTCGCGATGAAGGGGATCACCGACGTCGCCTGCACGCCGCACCTGCTCTCGTCGCAGCTCGCCGCCGGCTTCCCGCCGGCCTACGATGCCGCATGGGCGGCGCTCACGGCAGTCGCCCCTCCCGAGGTCCGCCTGCACCGCGGCGCCGAAGTGATGCTGGACCGACCGGTGCCGGCCGCGGCGGCGGAGCGGGTGGTGACCATCCGGAACTCGCGCTACCTGCTGGTGGAGTTTCCGCGTATGGTCCCGGCGGAGATCGTCGGGCGCGCCCTGTACGAGGTGATCCAACTCGGGTTGGTGCCGATCCTCGCTCACCCGGAGCGATATACGTCGTGCAGCGTGCCGAGTGTGCGCGCCTGGCGCGAACTCGGCGCCGTGATGCAGGTCGACGCGACCACGCTGACGCTGCCGCGGAGTCGGGGAGACCGCGCGCGCGACATCGTCCGTCATGGGTTGGCCGACATTCTCGCCGCCGACAACCACGGCGACGAGCGCAACGTCGCCACCGCGCTGGAGTGGCTGGGCGAGCATGAGGGCGCCGAACAGGCGTTGCTCCTGCTCGATGCCAACCCGCGCGCGATCCTCGATGACCAGGCGACCTACGAGGTGGATCCGCTCCCCGTGCGCGATTCCCTCTGGCGCAAGATGCAGCGGATGTTCGGCTCCGATGAGTGACGCCACCCGGATCAGCGCCGGGCTGCGCGAACTCGCGCTGCTGGCAGAGCGGGTGGCCGCCCACCCCGAGGGCCTCGAGGGCATCGTCGGGGCGATGCGGCGGTGCCTGGCCCAGGGCGGCACGCTCTTCTTCGCGGGCAATGGCGGTTCCGCCGCGGACGCGCAGCACCTCGCGGCGGAATACGTCGTGAGGTATCACGCGACCCAGCGGAAGGCGTTGCGCGCCCTGGCGCTCACCACCGACACGTCGATCCTCACCGCGTCCGCCAACGACCTCGGCGCCGACGCGCTCTTCGCGCGGCAACTCGAGGCGCTCGCCCGGCCCGGCGACGTCCTGGTGCTGCACAGCACCTCGGGGAATTCGCCCAATTGCCTCGTGGCGGCACGGCGGGCCCGCGAGCTGCAGGTCACGACCGTGGCGATGCTCGGCGGCGACGGCGGGGCGTTGCTTCCGCTGGTCGACCATGCGTTCGTGGTTCCGGACCGCCGCGTGAACCATGTGCAGGAGTTGCACCTCGCCGTGCAGCACCAGATCGCCGCCCTCCTGACGACCGAATTCGGCGGATGATCTCGCTGCAGGGGAAGCGCATCCTGGTGACCGGCGGCTCGCGGGGGATTGGACGTGCCACCGCGTTGCTCTGTGCCAAGGCCGGGGCCGATGTCGGCATCACCTACCGCACCCGTCGCGCCGACGCCGATGCGGTGGCCAAGGCGGTGCGGGCGATGGGTCGCCGCGCGTATGTGGGCGGCGGCGACCTCGGCGATCCGAAGCGCGTGGCGCAGTGCTTTGCCGAAGTGCAGGCCGCGTTCGGTGGGCTCGACGGCTTCGTGGCGAACCATGGCATCTGGCCGGCGGCGGAGACGCCCCTCGCCGCGATGGCACCTGAGCGGTGGCGGGAGACCATCCGGGTCAACCTCGATTCGCTCTTCCTCACCACGCGCGCCGCGATCGGCTTGATGCAGGGGAGCGGGCGCATCGTGATGATCGCCTCGACGGCCGGGCAGCGGGGCGAGGCGTTCCACGCCGATTACGCCGCGTCGAAGGGGGCGATGATCGCCCTGGTGAAGTCCCTGGCGATCGAATGCGCGCCGGGGATTGCGGTCAACGCTGTGGCACCGGGGTGGGTCGACACCGAGATGACCACCGCGGCGCTCGGCGATCCGCAGGCGCGCGCCGCCATCGCCTCGACGATTCCGGTGGGCCGGGTGGCCAGCGCGGAGGATATTGCCGGGCCCGTGCTCTTTCTGCTCTCCGATCTCGCGCGGCATGTGACCGGCGAGATCCTCAACGTGAACGGCGGCAGCGTACTCTGCGGCTGATGTCGGAGGCGTCCACGCCAGGTCACGACGCGATTCGGATTCCCGAGCAGGTCATCGGCATCGTGCGCCGCCTCGAAGAGGCGGGGTACGAAACGTGGTGCGTTGGCGGCGCGATTCGCGACGCGTTGCTCGGTGGCTCAGGCAGCGATGTCGACCTCGCGACGGCGGCGCCACCAACCGTGGTGCGCTCGCTCTTTCGACGCACGATCGCCGTCGGGATCGAGCACGGCACCGTCGGCGTCCTCGACGAGCAGGGCATCCTCCACGAGGTAACCACCTTTCGGCACGACGTCGTGACCGATGGGCGGCATGCCGTCGTGGCCTTCGGCGCGTCGCTGGAAGAGGATCTCGCGCGGCGTGATTTCACCATCAACGCGATCGCCTACCATCCCGTGCACGACCGGTGGGCCGATCCGTTCGACGGTCGCGCCGACCTGCACCGACGCGTGGTCCGCGCGGTCGGCGATCCAGTGCAGCGCTTTCGCGAGGACCGGCTCAGGATCCTGCGCGCACTGCGCTTCGCGGCACGCCTCGATTTCATGATCGACCCCGCCACGTGGAACGCCGCGGTCGCGCAGTCGGGCGACATCGCGCATCTCTCGGCGGAGCGCGTGCGGGACGAATGGGTGAAGGGACTGCGCACCGCCCGCGACCCGGCGGCGCTGTTGCAGCTCTGGCTCACCTCCGGAGTCGCGGCGAGCTGGATTCCCGAACTGGATGCCGCTCGCGTGGCCCGGCCCGCGCCGACCCCCGAGGACCGTGATCCGCCACTGCTGACGGCGTACTACTGTTCGCCGTCGGCAAGCGTCTGGCGGCGGCTCAAGGGCTCCACGGCGGAAATTCGCCGGGCCGCGGCCATCGACGCGGGGCCACCGGCACCGGCGGCTGCCGACGGCGAGTCGGTGCGGCGCTGGATGCACCGCGTTGGCGATGCCGTCGGCGACCTGGTCCGACTGGCGCAGTGGCGCGGCGATGTGGAGCATGGCTGGGATGACGAAGTTGCCGCCGTCACGTTGCGGGGCGACGCCACCACGCGCGGCCAACTTGCCATCACCGGCAACGACCTCATCGCGGCTGGCATCGTCAGCCCCGGCCCCGCGCTCGGACTCCTGCTTGACCAGCTCCTCGATGCCGTGCTGACCGACCCCGCACGCAACAGCCGGGACCAACTGTTGGCACGGGCGCGCGACCTGGCCCACGGGCTGGACCGGTGACCGACTCGCTCTTCGCCCCGCCGGAACCGCTCGCGGCACGGATGCGGCCGCGTACCCTCGAGGACTACGCCGGTCAGCAGCATCTCCTCGCCGTCGGCAAACCGCTTGGCGATGCGATTCGTCGCGAGGATGTCGGGAGCATCGTCCTCTGGGGACCGCCCGGCACCGGCAAGACCACACTGGCCCGACTGGTGGCGCGACACACCGAGCGGGCATTCGTGCCGTTTTCGGCGGTCAGCGAAGGGATCCCGCGTGTCCGGGAGATCATCAAGGAAGCGGAAGAGCGTCGACGCCTCGGCCGTGGCACGATCCTCTTTGTCGACGAGATCCACCGGCTCAATCGCGGACAGCAGGACGCCTTTCTTCCGGCCGTGGAGCAGGGGATCGTCACCCTGATCGGCGCCACCACCGAGAACCCGTCCTTCGAGCTGAACGCCGCGCTGCTCTCGCGGGCGCGTGTCTGGGTGCTGCAGCCGTTGGCGCCGGAGGAGATCGCCGGCGTCATCGACCGCGCGGTCGCGAGCGACGACGGGCTCCGTGGCGGCGTGACCGTCACCCCCGAGGCGCGCGACCTCCTCGCGCGGGTGGCCGATGGCGATGCTCGGCGAGCGCTGACGATTCTGGAGGCCGCGGCCCAGCACGTGGGAGCCGGTGGCACCATCACCTCCGAGGTGATCGAGGCGACGATGGCCCGTCGCCTCGCGTCGCACGACAAGGCAGGCGAGCAGCACTACGACCTGATCTCCGCACTGCACAAGGCGGTGCGGGGAAGCGATCCGCAGGGCGCCCTGTATTGGCTCGCGCGGATCCTGCAGGGCGGCGAGGATCCGATGTTTCTGGCGCGGCGGCTGGTGCGCATGGCGACCGAGGACATCGGGCTCGCCGATCCGCGCGCCCTGGAGGTGGCCATCGCCGGACGCGATGCCTTCCACTTTCTCGGCAGCCCCGAAGGCGAGCTCGCCCTGGCGGAGGTGGCCGTCTATCTCGCCACCGCGCCAAAGAGCAACCGCGTGTATGTGGCGTGGGGTGCTGCACAGGCCGCCGCGGCCGACTCGCCCGCTGCGCCCGTCCCGCTCCATATCCGCAATGCGCCGACCGGACTGATGAAGGAGCTCGGCTACGGGGCCGGTTACAAGTATGCCTTCGATGATCCCTCGGGCTTCATCGCCCAGCAGTACCTCCCCGATGCGATCAAGGACGCCGAGTTCTACCGGCCCGGTCCGTTCGGGCAGGAGCAGCGGATCGCCGAGCGGATGAAGTGGTGGCAGGAACGCGGCGCCGTCGACGCCTCGCGCCCCCCATCGAACGACTGAGGGCAGTCAGGCCCCGGGCGCCCCGTCACTATCTTGCGAATCATCCCAGTCGGAGTCGAGCATGCGCGCGCCAATTGAAGTCGTCCCCCCGCGGGAGCGTGTCATCCTCGTTGCCGCCCCTCGCAAGGGGAGCAGCGACGCGCAGAAACTCGAGGAGCACCTCGAGGAGCTGTCGCGCCTGGTGGACACGGCCGGCGGCGAGATCGTCGGTCGGCTGACGCAGCAGATTGCGTCGGCGTCGGCGGCCACGCTGATCGGCGAGGGCAAGGTCGAGGAACTCGCCAAGCTCGTCTTCGACACGAAGGCGACGCTGGTCGTGTTCGACGAGGAGCTCTCGCCGGCGCAGGGGCAGGGGATCGAGGAGCAGACGCGCACGCGGGTCATGGACCGCGCCGAGATCATCCTCGACATCTTCGCGACGCGGGCACGCAGTCACGAGGCGAAGCTGCAGGTGGAGCTCGCGCAGCTGCAGTACATGCTGCCGCGACTCACCCGGATGTGGACCCACTTGTCGCGGACGCGCGGCGGCATCGGGTTGCGGGGGCCGGGCGAGACGCAGCTCGAGACCGACCGCCGGATGATCCGCACCAAGATCGCCCTGCTCCGCGAGAAGTTGCGCGACGTGCAGCGGCATCGCGAGACGATCCGTTCCGGCCGCAGCGTGATGCTCGGCGCGGCGCTCGTGGGGTACACCAACGCGGGGAAGTCGAGCATCCTCCGCGGGCTCTCCGGCGAGCACGAGATCTTCGTCGAGGACCGGCTCTTCGCCACGCTCGACACCCTCACCCGCGAAGTCGACCTCGGCGACAACCTCCGCGTCCGGCTCAGCGACACCGTCGGCTTCATCCGCAAGCTGCCGCACCATCTCGTCGCCTCGTTCCGCGCCACCCTCGAGGAGGCCGGCGAGGCCGACATCCTGCTCCACATCGTCGATGCCTCGCACGACGAGTGGGAGGACCAGATGCACACCGTCGAGGAAGTGCTGACCGAACTGGGGCTGGAGGAGAAGCCGGTCCAGGTCGTCTTCAACAAGCTGGACGCCCTGGCCGACCCGAACGCCTTCGCGACCCTGGCCCACGAGCGTTACCCCGACGCGATCTTCACGAGCACGATGCGGATTGACGGCCTCCAGTCGCTGAAATCGGCGCTGCGGGGCCGCGCAGAGGCGATCCGCCCCGTGGTACGGGTCCTGCTGGATCCGTCGGACGGGAAGCGGCTGGGCCAGCTGCACCGGATCGGCGACGTCCTGCGGCAGTCGCTGGAGGAGGGGCAGTTGGCGGTGATGGTCCGCCTCGAGCCCTGGCGGGCCGAGCAGCTGCGGCGCGAAGGCGTCACGGTGCGCTAACACATTTCGGGGAGTGGGCATGAAGCATCTGGTGACGGGCGCGGCGGGATTCATCGGTTCCCACGTCAGCGAGAAGCTGCTGGAGCGGGGCGATGAGGTGGTGGGCCTCGACAATGTGAACGCCTACTACGACCCGACCCTCAAGGAGGCTCGGCTCGAGCGACTGCGCCGCTTTCCCAACTTCCGGTTCGTGCGGATCGACTTGACCGACCGCACCGCGATGGAAGAGCTCTTTCGGGTCGAGCGCTTCCCGCGGGTCATCCACCTCGCCGCACAGGCGGGGGTTCGCTATTCGGTGACCCACCCGCACGCCTATGTCGACAGCAACATCACCGGCTTCCTCCACGCCATCGAGGGCGCCCGGCACCATGGCGCGGAGCACTTCACCTTCGCGTCGACGTCGTCGGTGTACGGGCTCGACACCGCGATGCCGTTCTCGGTGCACCAGGGCGTGGACCACCCGGTCTCGCTCTATGCCGCGACCAAGAAGGCCAACGAGTTGATGGCGCACTCCTATGCCCACCTCTATGGCCTGCCCTGCACCGGGCTCCGCTTCTTCACGGTGTATGGTCCGTGGGGACGCCCCGACATGGCGCTCTTCCTCTTCGCCAAGGCGATTCTCGAGGGACGCCCGATCGAGGTGTTCAATCACGGCCGGATGCGCCGGGACTTCACCTATGTCGGTGACATCGTTGAGGGCGTGGTCCGGGTCTCCGATCGACCGGCCGCGCCAAATCCTGAGTGGGATTCGACCCACCCCGATCCCGCCTCCAGCTCGGCGCCGTACCGACTCTACAACATCGGCAACAACCAGCCGACGCCGCTGATGGACTTCATCTCGGCGCTCGAGAAGGAACTCGGGATGACGGCCGAGAAGATCTACGCCCCGATGCAGATGGGCGACGTCCCGGAGACCAGCGCCGACGTGAGCGATCTCGTGCGCGACACCGGCTTCCACCCGGGGACATCCGTTGAAGTCGGCGTCAAGCGATTCGTGGAGTGGTACAAGGAGTTTTACGGGGTCTAGCTACCGTGCGACCCGCCGCCACATCGCCACCATCGCCTCGGCGATCGGTCCGTCGCTGTAGCGTTCGAGTGCCCGCTGGCGCGCGGCGGCCCCGAGGGGGCGGCAGCGCGCCGGTTCGCTGACAAGCCCCTGCAGGGCGCGGGTCAGGGCCGGGCGGTCGTCTTCGTTCACGATCATCCCCGCCTCGCCCACCACATCGGGCAGTGCGCCGCAGCGCGTCACGATCGCCCCGCACCCCTGCGCCATCCCCTCCAAAATGACCATCCCCGTGGGCTCCACCCACTGCGGCGTCGAGCGCGACGGGGCGACCAGCACATCCACCGAGGCAAAGAAGGCCGCCAGCTCCTCGCGGGGCAGGGCACCGAGCCATTCGAGCCGGGAGGAGAGTCCGAGACGCTGGGCCTGGGCCTCCAGGGCCTCCTGGGCGGGGCCGGTACCGAGGATCCGGAGGCGCCAGTCGCCGTACGTCTCCGCCAATGCGTCGAGCAGGAGGTCCACGCCGCGTTCGCGGATCAATCGCCCGACCACGCCGAAGACGACGGGCGGTGGATCGTGGCGCGGCGGGGTGGCCGCCGGGATCACCAGGCCAGTCGGCGGAATCACCGCCGTGGGCAATGGCGTGCTGCCCCCGATCAGGTGGTCGAGTGCCGGACGCGAGATGCCGGCGAATCCGCCGGCGCCATCGCGTACCCGGCGCGCCTGCCACCGGGCGGTGAAGCCGGATGGTCCGCCCAGCGACGAAGTACCCACCAGGACGTAGGGCACCTTCAAGTCGCGTGCGGCCGCGGCGCCGACCTCGGCGGTGGGTGTCCACGGGTCACCGACGATGTGGAGCAGCGCCGGGCCGGTGTCACGCACGGCGGCGCGCAGCGCCTTGCGTGACCACCGCAGGTCCATCGGGTCACGCGCATCACCGCGTGTCGCCACGCGCAGATACTGGATCTGCCCGTCGGCGGCGGTGTCGCCGGTTGGACGCGCGACCACTGGGGCGATCCCCAAGGCGACGAGGGCACGCAGGACATCGCGCGCTGGGGACTCCGGGGCAAGCAGGAAGACTCTCACGGGGACAAAGATGGGGGAGTCGGGCTTACTTTCCACCCCATGCGGATTCTTCATCTCGCGAAGTACTACTGGCCCCGCTCTGGCGGCATGGAACGCGTGGTCCAGGGATTGGCCGAAGGCGCGGCCGAGCGCGGACACGAAGCCGAAGTGATTTCGGTGACGGCGTTCGGCGATGCGCCACCCGGCCAGCGTCGTCGGGCGGCGGTGACGCGCGCCTGGTCGTTCGCCCCGGTCGGGTCGCAGGAATTGGCACCGACCTACCTCGCCGCGGCGTGGCGTCGGGCCGACATCATCCATCTGCACCATCCGAACTCGCTGGCCGACGTCGCCTACGCCCTCCGGCCGTCGCTGGCGCGCCACTCGTGGTCACCCAGCACGCCGACTACCCGTCGTTCCAGTACCGGCTGCCGTCGAAGTACGTCCTGCACCGGGCCGAGGCGATCGTCGTCCCGTCCACCGCCCACATCGCCCTCTCGCGCGAGCTGCGGGGTTTCGAAGAGAAGGTCCACGTGATCCCGTTCGGGATCGACGAGCGTCGCTGGGAACTGGTGCCGCCGCCCCCACCGGGGAATCCACCGAGGGCCCTCTTCATCGGCCGGCTGGCCGCCTACAAGGGGGTCGATTTCCTTCTCCGTGCCCTGGCGATGGTCCCCGATCTGCGGCTCGATATCGTCGGCAGCGGGCCTGAACGGAACCGTCTGCAGACGCTGGCGCAGGCCCTGGCCGTCTCCGACCGGGTGAAGTGGTGGGGCGAGTACCCCGACGAGGACCTCCCCCGCCGGATGGCCGACGCCGACTTCCTCGTGCTCCCCTCGGTCGGTACGGAAGAGATGTTCGGCATGGTGCTGCTTGAGGCGATGGCGGCCCGTCGGCCGGTGATTACCACCGCCGTCCCCTCAGGGGTGCGTGAGGTCAACGAGGCAGGGGTCACCGGGCTCGAGGTGCCGATTCGGGACGCCGGGGCGCTAGCGGAGGCGATGCGGACCTTGGTGGACGACCTCGACCTGCGGGAGCGGATGGGGATCGCGGGGCGGGGAAGGGTGCAGGAGCGCTTCACGGTCGGGCGGATGGTGGATTCCCACATTGCGCTGTACCGTACGGTGCGGGGCCCGAAGGGCTAGGGGTGGGTCGCGGGGCGGTCTGAGGGCGAGGCATTGGCTCGATTTCGTCTGTGGACAACTCGCTCCGCTCGCAGTTTTTGGTGCCCAATTGCACCGATTTGGATGGGGTGGGGGGTATCGGCTGGCGAGGACGTGGAAAAGAATTCACTCGAACGCTGCGCTGTAAGTTTATTGTTGACAAGTTGTTCGGCCCCGTAGCTCAGGTGGTTAGAGCAGCGGACTCATAATCTGACGGTCGGGGGTTCGAATCCCCCCGGGGCCACTGGGTTGTCAGGTCGTTCGAAGCGTGGTAATATCCCCGGGCTCGGTTCGGGCGATTAGCTCAGCTGGTTAGAGCGCGCGCCTCACATGCGCGAGGTCGGGGGTTCGATCCCCTCATCGCCCACTCGGTCCGAACCACCTCGCTAGGTGGCGTAGGACCGCCGAGTCAGTCAGTGAGTGGAGCCTCCCGGGCTGGCTCGGAACGGCAGGACAACAAGAAGGCGGCTGCGATCCCAGGATCGCGGCCGCCGTTCTTGTATGCCGGAACATCACAAATGTGGAAAACGCCGATGTTGATAAGTAGAGTTTTCCACAGCGTAAGTCATTGAAAAGCAGGATGATCGATGATCGATCATCGATCATCGCCTACTTCCTCCTCCCACGCCGCCATCACCTCGTCCGCCGACACCGTCGCCGTTCCTTGCTTCCCGACCTCGACCCCGGCGGCGAGGTTTGCCATCCAAACGGCCTCCGTGATCTCGGCCCCGGCCGCCAGGGCCGCCCCGAGCCACGCCGTGACCGTGTCCCCTGCTCCCGAGACGTCGAAGACCTCCCGCGCGATCGAGGGCGTTCTCCGGAGCGGGGCGTCGGCCGAGACCAGGGCCATCCCCTCTGCGCCGAGGGTGAGGAGGAGGTGCTCGGCCCCCAGGCGGATTCGGGCGTCGGCCAGGTCGCGGTCGTCGCCCGCGAAGTGGGTGCCGAGGGCCTGCTCCAACTCGCGGCGGTTCGGCTTGAAGACGGTGGCGCCGGCATAGCCGAAGAAGTTGCGCTGCTTGGGGTCGACAACGACCGGGATCCCCTGGGCGGTCGCGGCGGCGATCACGGCGGCTGCCAGCGCCGGGTCCATCACGCCCTTGTCGTAGTCCTCCAGGACCACCGCTCCGCAGGCGGGCATCGCGGCGAGGACCGCCTCGAGCAACAGCTCGCGGGTCCGGTCGGGGAGGGCGGTGGTGACCTCCAGGTCGATCCGCACCACTTGCTGCCCGCGGGCCACGATCCGCGTCTTGGTCGTCGTTGGCCGGCCGCCTTGGGTCAGGACGCCGTTGGTCGGGATGGCGCGGGCTGCCAACGCCTCTCGGAGGGCGTCGCCCGCCGCGTCGTCGCCCACCACGCCGTGAAGCCTGGGGGAGGCACCAAGGGCGGCCAGGTTGGCGGCGACGTTCGCGGCTCCACCCGGCACGGCGTGCTCGTCCACCACGGTCACGATCGGGACTGGCGCCTCGGGCGAAATTCTTTCCACATCGCCCATGAGGTAGCGGTCCAGCATGACGTCCCCGACGACGAGGACCACCGTCTGGGAGATGGCCTCCAGGAGCGCCTCCAGGCGCGTGCGGCTGAGCGGATGCAGGGTCTGTGTCATTGAGGAAAACTACCCGATCTCGGGCGAGCGCGGGTATCTTGGCCCCCATGTCGGACTTTGCGATTGTGGCCGTCCGCGGCCCCCTGGACGAATCGGTCCACCATGTCTCTGCGGCCGTGGTGACCACCGACGGTACCCTGATTGCCCACGCCGGGGATCCGGAGCTGGTGACCTATTGGCGCTCGGCGTCCAAGCCGTTCCAGCTCGCCCCGCTCGTCGAGGACGGCGGGATCGAACGCTTCGGTCTGGATCAGGAGATGCTGGCGCTGGCGTGCGGCTCCCACAATGCGGAGTCGGAGCACCGGGTCGTCGGGGCGCGGTGGCTCGAGGCCGTCGGCCTGCGCGAGGACCAGCTCTCCTGCGGCGGGCATCCGTCCCTCTGGCCGGAGCAGGCCGAGCGAATGATTCGCGAGGGCGTCGCACCCACTCCGCTCTGGAGCAACTGCTCCGGGAAGCACGCCGGACTGTTGGCCCTCGCTCGGCTGCACGACTGGCCGACCGACGGCTACGAGGCCACCGGCCACCCGGTGCAGGACCGCGTGGCCCAGTCGATCGCCCAGTA
This sequence comes from Gemmatimonadota bacterium, assembly GCA_016720805.1. Lineage (NCBI taxonomy): Bacteria > Pseudomonadati > Gemmatimonadota > Gemmatimonadota bacterium. The sequence continues at coordinate 477,520 of JADKJZ010000001.1, forward strand.
CACCGGGGTGCCGGTCGGGCAGCAGGTCTGGGGGGTGGACGGTTGCACCGCCGCCGCCGTTGCCCTGCCACTCGTCGCGATGGCCCGCGGCTACGCCGCGCTCGGTGCGGGGGCGTCCCCGGCGATGGCCTTGCTTCGCGACGCCATGACGGCCTGGCCGATGATGGTGGCTGGGAGTGAACGCCTGGACACGATCCTCATGTCGGCCTGGCCCGGTCGGGTCGTGGCAAAGATCGGCGCCGAGGGGGTCTTCAGTGCCGCGCTCCCGACCCTTGGGATCGGGTTGAGCCTCAAGGTGCACGACGGCGACATGCGCTGCGCCGGGTACGCGCTGGTTGCACTGCTCGAGGCGGTGGTGGCTCGCCTCGATCCCGCCGGCGATTGGCCATTGGACGAGCTGGCGCGGTGGCGCTCGCCGAAGATCCGCAACACGCGCGGCGTGGTCACGGGGTCCTGGCAGCCCCGCCTCACGCTGCGCTTCGCCTGAGACGACACCCCATGTCCCCTGACAGCTCCTCCGCACTGGACGAATCCACCCGGTCCCTCGTGACCCTGGCCGCGGCGATCGCGCAGGGTGAGGAGCCGACCATCCGGGACCGTGTCGCCGACACGGTCGCGCGCGGTGTCGATCCGCTCTGGGTGGATGAGCTGCTGCTCCAGTCGGTGCTGATGGTTGGCTGGCCGCGCACCCTCGTCGCCGCGACGCTCTGGCGCCAGGCCATCGGCACGCCGGCCACGAACGGAACCGCCGATCTCGATTACGCCGCGTACGCCGACTGGCAGGCACGCGGCGAAGCGACCTGTCGGCTGATCTATGGCGACAACTATCGGAAACTCCGCGAGAACGTCGCCAAGCTGCATCCGGCGCTCGATCAATGGATGGTCACCGAGGGGTACGGTCGCACGCTCTCGCGTCCGGGCCTTGAACCCTGGCGGCGGGAACTCTGCGTGATTGCGCAGACCGCCGTCCTCGATACGCCGCGCCAGTTGCATTCGCACCTGCGCGGTGCCCTGAATGCGGGAGCCACCATCGCGCAGGTCGATGCGGCGCTCACGCTGGTCAATCCCTTCCTCTCCTACGACGACTTCAAGCGGGTGAGGGACTTGTGGGAAGGGGTGCGCGACAACTGGAGTCCCCTGGCATGAGCTTCGTCGATCGCGTCGTGGTGGAAGTGCACGGTGGTGGTGGTGGCGACGGTGCCTCGTCCTTTGCCCGCTTCAAGTTCAAGGCCAAGGGTGGCCCGGATGGCGGCGACGGCGGCAACGGCGGATCGGTGTACGTGCGCGCCGAGGCCAACCTCGCGACGCTGCTCGACTATCGCTACCGGACCTCGTGGAAGGCCGAGCGCGGTGGGCACGGCAAGGGGAAGAACATGACCGGCCCATCACGGGACGATGTCATCATGCCGGTCCCCCCGGGCACGCTGATCATCGATGACGAAACCGGCGAGACGCTGGGAGAAGTCATGCGCGCCGGCGATCAGGTCCTGGTGGCGAAGGGTGGCCGTGGCGGCCGCGGCAATGCGCGCTTCACCTCGGCGACGCACCAGGCGCCGCGCGAGTGGGAAGAGGGGACGCCCGGCGAGGAGAGGCGGTTGGCGTTCGTGCTGAAGCTGATCGCCGATGTCGGCCTCGTCGGCGAACCGAACGCGGGAAAAAGCACCCTGCTGTCGGTGATCAGTGCCGCGCGTCCCAAGATCGCAGACTATCCCTTCACGACACTCGAACCGAACCTCGGCGTGGCCGGGCTGTCGGGATCGCGCTCCTTCGTCGTCGCCGACATTCCGGGGATCATCGAAGGGGCACACGCCGGCAAGGGACTGGGACTCAAGTTCCTGCAGCACGTGGAACGCACGCGCTTGCTCGCCTTTCTGGTGCCGCTTGACTCGCCCGATCCGCAGGCGGTCTTCGACCAGCTCCGGCGTGAGGTGGCGCTGTACAGCGAGGTGCTCGCCACCAAGCCGTACCTCGTGATCCTCAGCAAGGGAGATCTCCTTCCCGAGGGCGACGAGTTGCCGACGCTTGACGCGCCGGACGCACGAATGGTGGTGACGATTTCCTCGGTGTCGGGGCACGGACTCGAGCCGTTGAAGGAGTCGCTCTGGAGTGCGGTGCAGGAGATTCGCGCCGAGGATGCCGAGGAAGAACCGTGGTCACCAAGCGATGAGGACGATGCCGCAGCCGCTGCCGACATTCCCGATCCCTTCACCGACGAGTTCGACGCCTCCGACGACGAATGACCTCGCGGAGCGCCACGCCTATCTGGCGCTGGCGCTCCTCGAGCAGTTGGGTCCCCACCGCCTCGCCGCTCTCCTCTCGCACTTCGGCTCCGCGCAGGCTGTGCTCTCGGCCTCCTCCTCGCAACTGCATCGCGTGGCCGGCATCCCGTCAGCGGTGATCGCGTCCATCCGAGCCACCGACGCCGCTGCCGTTCCCGCGATCCTCGACGAGGCGGCGCAGGCGGGCCAGTCGTTGCTGATTCCGCCATCCCCGGATTTTCCGGCGGCGCTGCGCTCGATTCCTGATCCCCCGGTGTTGCTCTGGGCCCGGGGTGAGCTGCGCTTCCTCGAGGCCCCGGCGGTGGCGATCGTCGGGAGTCGCGATCATTCACGATACGGGGAAGAGATCGCCCGTGAGTTGGCGATCGTGGCCGCGCGGGCCGGGATCGCCGTCGTGAGCGGCATGGCACGCGGTCTCGATGCCGTCGCGCATCAGGGTGCGCTGGATGTCGGCGGACCGACCATCGGCGTGCTCGGCTGTGGGGTGGATGTGATGTACCCCCGACAGAACGCCGAGCTCTTCCGGCGGATGTATCTCGGGGGGGTGTTGCTCAGCGAGCATCCGCCGGGGGGGCGGCCCGATTCTCCCGGTGCGTTCCCGCGGCGGAACCGTCTCATCAGCGGACTCGCGCAGGTGACGGTGGTGGTGGAGGCCGCCGAGGGTTCCGGGACGATGCTGACGGTCAACTCGGCACTGGAGCAGGGGAGGGAGGTGCTGGTCGTGCCTGGGCCGGTGAACTCGCCCACCTCACGCGGGACCAATCGACTCCTGCGGGACGGCGCAACGCCGCTGCTGGAACCGAAGGACCTGCTCAGGCTCTTTGGCGCGACAGCGTCCGCGGCCACCCCGACGTCTGCCGCGGCGCACGTGGTGCCGCCTTGCACGCTGTCCCCCACCGAGGCGAGGGTCTTCGATGCACTCGGCCCGGTCGGCATGCACGTCGATGAGCTGGCGCTCGTTGTCGGGTTGCCGGTGGGGGAGTTGCTGGCGACCCTGCTGGGCCTCGAAATCGGCGGGTTGGCGCAGTCGCTGCCGGGCGCCCAGTACCGGCGGGCCGCCCGTGCGTGAGGGGCAGGGAGTTGATGCCGACGTTACCATTCGGGCATGCATGTCTACGTTCACGTCCCGTTCTGCGCGCGCCGCTGTTCCTATTGCGACTTCGCGATCGCCGTGCGGAAGGCCTCTCCCGATGCCGATTTTCTCGAGGCGCTGCGCACCGAGTGGCGCCTGCGCCGCAGCGTGGCGGCGTGGGATGTCTGGCCCAGCATCAGCACGTTGTATTTCGGGGGTGGGACGCCGTCGCGGCTCGAGGGTGACACGATCGCTCGGCTGATCCAGATGATCACGGCCGACCGGCCACTCGCCTCCGATGCCGAAGTGACCCTGGAGGCCAATCCGGACGACGTGACGCCGGCGCGTGCCATCGCGTGGCGCGAGGCGGGGGTGAACCGCATTTCGCTCGGGGTGCAGAGTCACGAACCCGCCGTGCTCGAGTGGATGCACCGGACGCACACGGCGCAACAGGTCCCGTTCGCCGTCTCGATCCTTCGCAATGCCGGCTTCGAGAACATCTCGATGGATCTCATCTTCGGGGTGCCGGTCGCGCTGCGCCGTGACTGGCTCCGCGACTTCGACCTGACCCTCGAACTCGAGCCCACGCACATCTCGCTCTACGGGCTCACCGTGGAGCCGCATACGCCGCTGGCGCACTGGACCTCGCGCGGAGAGTCCGCAGTCATCGGCGACGATCGCTACGCCACCGAGTTCCTCCAGGCGCACGACCTTTTGGTGAACCAGGGTTTCGAGCACTACGAGGTCTCGAACGCCGCCAAACCAGGCTACCGCTCGCGGCACAATTCGGCGTATTGGCGTGGGGCCGACTACATCGGCCTGGGGCCCTCGGCGCATTCCCTGCTGCACGGGATTCGCTCGTGGAACGTCCGCGAATGGGCCGAGTACGCCCGGCTCGCTGCCCGGGGAGAACCCCTGACGGCGGGTGACGAGGCGCTTGACGGCGATGCCCGGCGACTCGAACGCCTCTACCTCGGCCTCCGGACTACCGAGGGCTTGGCCGAGTGGGAAGTGCCCGAGGGGGCCCGCGCCAACTGGATTCGGACGGGGTGGGCGGCCCTTGGCGACGGCCAGATCCGGCTGACCGCCGAAGGGTGGCTCCGGCTCGATGCGCTGGTTTCCGCGATCTCGGATTCCTAGCTTTCCCTGATGGCCGATCCCGAATCCCTGTCTGACCGCGAGCGCCGGGTGCTCGAAGCGGTCATCGAGACCTATATCGCGACCGCGGAACCGGCCGGCAGCCAGACCGTGGCCCGTCGCTCGGCGTTGGGGATTTCGCCGGCGTCGATCCGCAGCACCATGTCCGATCTCGAGGCCAAGGGGTTCCTCTATCACCCCCACACCTCGGCTGGCCGGATTCCGACCGATCGGGCCTATCGGGTGTATGTCGATCGGATGGTGCGGGGCACGCCGCCTGATGCGCAGCTGCGCGAGCAGCTCGAGGTCGAGCTGGTGGCCGCCAACGCGAGCGAGGAGCTGTTGAAGCGCGCGGCCCAGGTCCTCGGGATCCTGACGCAGGAACTTGGCGTTGCAGTGGGACCGGCCCTCGATGAGATCGTCCTCGAGCGGGTCGACCTGGTGGCGGTGTCGGTCGAGCGGTTGCTGATGGTGCTCAACCTGCGCAGCGGGACGGTGCGGACCATCTACGTGCGACTGCCGAGCGCCCTGACGCGGGACCAGGTGGACGAGGTACAGCGGTTGTTGAATGAGCGGCTCGGTGGGCTCACCTTGCGCGAGGTGCGCGCCACCCTTGGCGATCGGCTGCGCGACGCGGCATCCTCGCCGGAGGCGGCGGAACTGCTCGACATCATCCTCGCCGAGGGTGACGGCCTCTTCGATCCGTCGGACGCCGGCGGCGCGGTGCTGCTGGGGAGTGCATCGGTGCTCGTCGATCAGCCCGAGTTCGCGTCGAGCGAGCGGATGCGTTCACTGCTCTCGCTCACCGATCGTCGCGACGTGTTGCAGGCGGCGCTGGCCCAGCGGAAGCAGGACGGCATGACCATTACCATTGGTGGCGAACACGGCGATCCCGGCCTGGCCGGCTTCACCCTCGTCACCTCCACATACCGGCGCGGCGGCGCGACCGGTGTCATCGGCGTGCTGGGACCGACGCGGATGCCTTACGACAAAATCATCGGCCTCGTCGAACATACCGGACGACTGGTCGAGGGACTCTTGCAGTGAGCGATCTGTACGAAATGCTGGGCATCGCACGCGGTGCCTCCGACGATGAGATCAAGAAGGCCTACCGCAAGCAGGCGATGGAATTCCATCCGGACCGGAATCCCTCGCCCGATGCCGAGGCGAAGTTCAAGGAGATCTCCGAGGCCTATCAGATCCTCTCGGATCCGGACAAGCGCGCCTATTACGATCGCACCGGGGCGGCGCCCGGGAGTGGCGGCGGCTTCGGCGGTGGACCCGGCTTCCAGCACATCGATCTCTCCGAGGCGCTGAACATCTTCATGCGCGACTTCGGGGGGTTCGGTGGACTGGAGAGTCTCTTCGGGGGCGGGCGCGCGCAGGGCGAGTCCAATCGGGGCCAGGACATCCGGGTGACCGTCAAGCTCACGCTGACGGAAGTGGCCCTCGGCGCCAAGCGCAACATCAAGATCAAGACGCTCACGCCGTGCGAGCCGTGCGGCGGCAGCGGCGCCGCGAAGGGCACCAAGCCGGTGAAGTGCGGCACATGTGAAGGCACCGGCGAAGTGCGTCGCGCCGCGCGCTCGATGTTCGGCCAGTTCGTGCAGGTGGGGCCGTGCCCGGCATGCCGCGGCGAAGGCCACGTGATCCGCACGCCGTGCGAAGTCTGCCGTGGCGAGGGGCGCATCAAGGGCGAGCGAACCGTCGCGGTCGACATCCCGGCCGGTGTCTCGGACCAGAATTACCTCACGATGCGTGGCGTCGGGGCGACCGGTCCGCGAGGCGGCCCGCCGGGGGACCTGCAGGTGATGATCGAGATCGTCGACGATGAGCGGTTCCAGCGGCAGGGCGACGACCTGCTGCTCGATCTCCCCATCTCGTTCTCGCAGGCGGCGCTCGGCACCCTCGCGACGATTCCGACGCCGTATGGCGACGAGGCACTGGAGGTACCCCCCGGCTCGCAGTCGGGAACGGTACTGCGGTTGCGCGGGAAGGGCATCCCGCGCCTTGGCGGCGCCGGGGTCGGCGACCTCAACGTGCGCCTGCATGTCTGGACGCCCGACGAGCTCAGTGACGAGCAACGCCAGCTCTTCGTCGAACTCGCGAAACACGAGGGCGAGGGCCCCGGTCGCAGGGGCGGCTTCTGGTCCAAGCTCAAGGAAGCGCTCGGCGCATGACCACAACCTGGTGGCGCATCAGTATCGAGTGCAGGCCGGAGGACACCGACGCGGTCGCTGCGGCGCTCATTGGCGCGACGGGGCAGGGCGTCGAAGAGCCGTCGCCCGGCGTGTTGCTGACCGTCGAGACCTCCGAGGACGCGGCGGCCCAACTCGTCGGTGATCTCGCCGCGCGCTTCCCTGAACTCGAGGGCAGCGTGACGCCGCTCGATCCGGTCGATTGGTCGGTGAAGTGGCGCGACGGAATCATCACGCGGCGTTTCGGTCGACTGGTGGTCACCGCATCGTGGCTGCCAGTCGTCCCTGAGGGGAACGAGGTCGTGGTCTCGCTCGATCCGGAGTCGGCCTTCGGCAGCGGCGAGCACGGGTCGACGCGCGCGGCGATGACGCTGCTCGAGCGGCACCTGGCCGCCGGAGACCGGGTGCTCGATTTCGGCAGCGGCTCGGGGATTCTCGCGATTGCCGCCGCGAAGCTCGGCGCCGCGAGCGCGATCGGCATCGAGGTCGATGACGAATCCCATCCGATCGCCGAGGCCAACGCCGACAAGAACGGCGTGAGCGACCGCGTGACCTTCCTCGTCGGTGATGCCGGTGATCTCGGCATCCTCGCCGGCCCGGCCGAGGTCGTCTGCTCCAACATCCTGCGCACGGTCAACACGCTGCTCCTGCCGGCGATTCAGCGGTCGCTGGTCCCCGGTGGGCTGGCGATCTTCGCCGGAATGGAAGACATGGAGGAGGAACTCTTCCGACCCGTGTTGGCGCGCGAGGGGTGGACGATCGTCGACGATGTGCACGACGCTGGATGGTGGGGCGTCGCGGCGCGCTTCGGGTGATCCGGCTCCTCGTCCCGGCTGACGCGCTGGTCGTCGGTGCGTCGATCCGCCTCGACGAGGATGAGGCCCATCATCTCGAGGTGCGCCGCGTCGCCGACGGCAGCGAGGTGGAGGCATTGGATGGGGTGGGCGGGGCAGGCCTCGGGACCATTCACCGCGAGGGAAAGCGGTGGCAGTTTCGCGTGGCCACGATCGTGCGAGATCCCCGTCCAGCGCCGCTGCTCCTCGCCGTGGGCGGCGGTGACAAGGACCGTTTTCTCTGGCTCGCCGAGAAGTCAGCCGAACTTGGAGTCACGATGCTGGTGCCGCTCGAGACGGCGCGATCACGGCACGTCGAGAATCGGTTGCGCGAGGGGACGATCGAGAAGGGCCGGCGGCGCGCGCGCGAGGCGTGCAAGCAGTCGGGCAATCGCTGGGCACCGATCGTCGCCGACCTGACGCCGATCGACGCGCTGCCGGCGCTGCTGCCCGCGGCGCAGTGGTGGCTTGGCGAGGCGGGTGCTGCGGCGTTGCCGACCCTGCCAGCCGATGCAGCTGTCGGCTGGTTGATCGGTCCGGAAGGGGGCTTCAGCGACGCCGACTTCTCGACGATCGCCACCCACGTTGCACCGCGGCCCGCTGGCCTCGGCCGTCACATCCTCCGGTTCGAAACCGCCGCGATCGCGGCGGCGGTGCTCACCGCCGATCGTCGCCGCGCTCAGTGAGCGCGGATTCCCTCCAGCACTGACATCCGCCGCGCCCCGGGATAGGGGGCGTTCGGCCCCTTCGCGGCCAGCCAGAGAATCCGGTTGAACGCATCCTCGTCGGCCATGTCCTCGACGTCGAAGCGGAGACGCGCCGAGGCGGCGGCACCGGCGGTGCGCGCCGGGTTCTTCTCGGTCAGCGGCGTCGTGGGCGTCAGCACGTCGTAGGGGCGGAGGTCCGGCGTGGTGCGCCAGATCTCGCGGAGCGGCCGCCCGAAGTGGTCGAACTGCGACAGCGCATCGAGGCCCAGCAGCTCCTCGATCGTGCGCAGCACGTCGGTCGTGTTCGCGAAGCGATGCATCACGCCGCCCTTTGTCCAGGGCGAGATCACCAGCATCGGCGAGCGATGACTGTCGACGTGATCGGGGCCGTTCTGCGCGTCATCCTCGAGCACGAACACCGCGGTGCTCTTCCAGAACGGCGAGCGCGACAGCGCCGCGATCATCCGGCCCAGCGCAAGGTCGTTGTCGGCCACCATCGCCTTGGGGGTCGGCGCGTCGGCGCGCAGCCCGAGCGTATGGTTGTTGGGCAACCGCACGATCTCGAACTGCGGCATCGTCCCCGCCTTCACGTGCTCCGCAAATTCCTCGAGCCAGATGTCGGCCCGCACCTGGTCGGTGATCGAGAGATCGTAGGCCGGGAACTTCTCGTTGGTGTGCGTCCGCAGGAATGGCTTCAGCCCGGTGTACCCGGCCGGGAGGTCCTTCTTGTCCATCCCCTCGCCGATCACGAACTCGCCATAGTTGCGGAAGGTGATCCCCTTTCGCTGCGCGAGATCCCAGAGGTAGCCGTTCGCCGGCTCGTTGACGTCCTCCTCCGCGACATTGTCCGGCCCCCATCCGCGATTGGTCCCTTCATAGTCGTAATCGCGGCCGCGGCCGGAGTAGTTCGACTCCACGGTCTTTTGCAGGTAGTCGGTGGTGTAGGCAGCGGTTGACCAGTTGTGGCCGTCGGCGCTGATCTCGGCGTTGACGAAGAAGCGGTCGTAGATGCCGAACCGCTCGGCGAGCGCATGCTGGTTCGGTGTCACGCCTCGCCCGAAGTAGACGAGGCTGGTATCGCCGTCGGCGGTCGGAAGGTCGCCGAGCACCTGATCGTAGGTGCGGTTCTCCTTGATGATGTAAATCACGTGCTCGATCGGCGGGTACCGCGTGGTGCGCGCCGTGGGCAGGTCCCAGCGGTTCGCGTGCGCGACGGTGGCCGTGAGCGGCGCGAGGCCGGCGTGGTCGAGGCGCGCGGTGAGCGAGATGGTCAGCGTGCCCGAAAGTTGGGCCAACGTATATCCCGTGCCATCGCCCTGGCGTTCCTTCGAGGCGCGCGGGCCGGGCCCGTTCGGATTCGGTCCCGAGCCTTTCCCCTTGCCGTTCACCGCGATGAGCGTGTCGCCGGCAACCGCGATCGCCGTCGGATACCACTCGGTCGGAATGCGCCCGAGCAGGGAATCATTGCCGGTGGCTGTGGCGACGCCAGCGAAACGCGCCGACAGATCGAAGACGGCCACGGCGTTGGCGTCCCCCTCCGCCACGAAGAGGCGCGTGCCGTCGGCCGAGAGGGCGAGGCCGTTCGGCGTGCTGCCCTCGGCGGGGCCGGCGGGCGGTGGATCGAGCAATTCACCGAGGCGCGTGTGGCCGACGGCATCGATGACGGTGACGCGGTCCGTGCTGGCCGAGGCGGCGAAGAGTCGCGTGCCCTCGCGATTCAGCACCAGCGCCGACGGATGTCGACCGGCGGGAATGGCCGCAACCTGTCGCAGCATCCCGTTCCGGGACGCGAAGGCGAGGACCGCGCCGCCATTCCACTGCGAGACGAACACGGTCCCGTTCGGTGCCACGACAACGCCGTAGGGATAGCGGCCTGTCGGCAACCGCTGCACCACCTTCGCCGTGGCGAGGTCAATCACGGCGAGCGAGTCGCCCAGGTTCTCGGCCACATAGAGGAGGCGGCCGTCGGGGGAGAGCGCGAGCCCCGCGGGGTAGCGCGTGCCGTCCGACTTCGCCGGCTTCACCGCGAGCACCAGCGAGTCGGTCAGCGAGGCGTGCCCATCGACGTAGGCGTACCGGTAGACCACGTCCTGGTTGCCGCCACTGACATACAGCGTCTTGCCGTCGGAGGAGAAGGCGGCACCGAGAAAGGCCGCTGCCTGCTTGAGCGTCTGCCGGACCGTCCCGTCCGCGTTGACGATCTGCACTCCCTGTTCGTTGTAGCCGCTCAGGACGAGGGCATAGGCACCGTCGGGGGCTCGCACGATCGTCAGGGGGAGCGCCCCCACCGGATGGGAGCGGCCCACCGGCTGCAGCGACTTCCCGGTCGGCAGGAGCGGGCCTTCGCCGAGGTCGCCGGGCGCCGCACTCCCCGGGGCAGAGGGGTTGCCGCAGGCGGCGGTGGTCAGGGCCACCAGGAGGGCGGGGAGACAGGGAGGTATTTTCATCCCTGAATCGTAGCTCGCCGTTCACGCGTACCGTAGTCTCCGCCGCATCCCGTGGCGACCATCGTGACCGAGTCGAGACGCCTTCCCAGGAATCGCCGCCCATGCGCTACCTGCCGTTGCTGCTGCTGTCGACCGCCGGATGCATCGGCGACTCGTCGATCATCTGCACCACCGAGGCCCGCTTCGGGGTCAACGTGACGGTGCGCAATGCCACGACCCAGCAGCCGGTACTTCAGGGGGTGCGTGGCGCGCTCCATGAGGGCAACTACCTCGATTCGCTGCAAGTGATCACCGATATCGAGGGCCACATCTTCTCGCTTGCCGGCGCCGTCGAGCGGGCCGGCACCTATCGCGTCGAACTGGTCGCGACCGGCTACCAACCGTGGTCCCGCAACAACGTCGTGGTGACCGCCGACCGCTGCCATGTGAATGCGGTGTCGGTCCAGGCCGATCTGATTCCCGTTCCCTGAGCTGCTGGAGTTGGTATGCACCTCCCCGACTGCATCTTCTGCCGGATCGCCTCCGGCGAGATCCCGGCCCAGATCGTGGCGCGAAGCGACCATGCGGTCGCCTTCCGCGACCTCTCGCCGCAGGCACCCACGCACATCCTGGTGATCCCCACCGCCCACCTGGCCTCCGCTGCGGAGGCCACCGGAGAGGCCGGGGCGGCCCTCCTGGGGGAGGTCATGGCCCTGGGGGTGCGCGTCGCCGCCGAGTTGGGGCTGGCTGAGGGGGGGTACCGGTTCGTGATGAACACAGGCCGGGAGGGGGGGCAGACGGTGCATCACCTGCATTTGCACCTGCTGGGGGGAAGGCAGATGCACTGGCCGCCGGGGTGAAGCAGATCGTGAAACGTAAGACGTGAAACGGGGGCGTCCCTGGGCCAGCGCCTTCCAACCCCGTTTCACCTTTCACGTTTCACCCCTTCCAGGTTGCCCTAACCCCAATCCCGCACTAGCTTTGGCCTTCTATGTCTTAACCGCCCCCTGATCGGGGGTCCGAGAGGGGTGATTTAGTTCATGTCAGAAGTCGTCATCCACGAGGATGAGAGCTTCGAGCGGGCGCTCAAGCGCTTCAAGAAGAAGTGTGAAAAGGCGGGCATCCTCTCCGATCTGCGGAAGCATCGGCATTACGAAAAGCCGAGCGAGAAGCGGAAGCGGAAGGAAAATGCCGCCCAGCGCAAGACGCGTCGCGGCCGTACGTATGCCTGAGATCACCGCTCGCCTACGCGCTGACCAGATCGTGGCGCGCAAGGCTGCCGACAAGGACCGGACCCTGTTGCTGGGGACGGTCCTTGCCTCGTTGAAGAACCGTGAGCTCGAGCTCGGGCACGAGCCCACGGATGTCGAGTCGGTCGAGGTGCTGCGGAAGCAGATCAAGCAGCGTCTCGACTCGTTCGAGCAATACACCAAGGCCGATCGTCCGGAGCTCGCCGCGCGCGAGGAGTACGAGATCGGTGTCCTCAAGGGCTATCTCCCGCCGGAAATCGACCCGGAAGAGATCCGTGTCGCGGCCCGCGCAGCGGTCGCGGCCGGCACCACCGACCTCGGCAAGTTGATGGGGGTGCTCATGGGGCAGTTCAAGGGGCGCACCGACGGGAAGGTGATCAACCAGGTCGCCCGCGAGGCGCTGTCGCAGGGATGACCGCGCTCGAAGCAGGAACGACCGGGGTGCCGTCCCATCGGGGGAGCGGCACCCCGTTGCCATTGGACCCTGCAACCTCGGCCGACGCACTCGCGGCGCTGGAGTTCCAGGCCGTGCTCGACGTCGTCGCGGGCTATGCCGCCGGACCCCTCGGCGCGGCGCAGTTGCGCGCGCGCCGGCCGACCGCCGATGCCGGCTGGATCCGCTGGGAACTCGCCCTGGTGGGCGAGCTGCTTGCCGTGTTGCGCCGTGGCGACCGACTCGAGGTGCCGCCGGTCCCGGAACTGAAGGGCGCCCTGGGCCGACTCCGCATGGACGGGAGCGTCCTCGAGATTCACGAGCTCGCCGCCGTGCGAGTGACTCTTGCGGCCGGGCGCAGTGTGGCGCAGGAACTCGAGCGCCTGGCCGAGGCCTGCCCCATGGTCGCCGCGCTGCGCGCCCCCCCGGCCGACCGCACCATCGAACGGCTGCTCGAACTCTCCGTGGGCGACGACGGTGAACTCCTCGATACCGCGTCGCCGGCACTCGCCGCCGCCCGGCGCGAGGTCCATGCGGCACGCGAGCGGCTCGTGCGTCGTCTCGAATCGCTGCTGCGCGACCTCGACTCGGCCGCCGTGCCCGCCGGTGCGACAGTGACCATGCGCGGTGGTCGCTACGTGATTCCGGTGCGCCGCGATGCCCGGGCGCGTCCCGAGGGGATCATCCACGACGAGTCGGGCTCGGCGGGTACGCTCTTTCTCGAACCCTCGGCGGCCATCGAACTCGGCAACGCCGTGCGCGCCGCCATCATCGCCGAGGAGCGCGAGACGCTCGTCGTGCTCCGCGAGCTCACGGAGAAGTTGCGTCCGCTGCGCGAGACGATCGCCGCACTCCACGCCGTCGCCGTCGAGGTGGACACCATCCTCGCGCGGGCGCGCTGGGCGCGGGATACCAACGGCGAAGTGCCGGCCGTCGGCGAGGTCGGCACGCCGCTCCGCCTGCTGGGCGCGCGGCACCCGTTGTTGCTCGCCCGCGGGATCACCGTGATCCCGTTCGACCTCGTCCTCGATGGCGCAGAGCGCACCCTGCTGATCTCCGGGCCGAACACCGGCGGCAAGACGGTGCTGCTCAAGGCGACCGGCTTGATGCTGGCGCTGGCGCAGGCGGGCGTCGTCCCGCCGATCGGTGCCGAATGCGTGTTGCCGATCGTCCGTCGCTTCTTCGTCGACATCGGGGACCACCAGTCGCTTGCGGCCGATCTCTCCACCTTCTCGGCGCACGTCGCCGAGTTGCGGCGCATCCTCGAATCGTCGGACGCCGGGACGATCGTGATCCTCGACGAGGTCGGCTCCGGCACCGACCCGGCGGAAGGCGGCGCCCTCGCGATGGCGATCCTCGAGACGCTCACGCGGCGCGGCGTGCTCACGCTGGCCACGACCCACCTGGGCGCGCTCAAGGATCTCGCGACGCGCGTTCCCGGCGTGGTGAATGGCTCGCTGCAATTCGACGCCGCCACGCTCTCGCCGACCTATCGCTTCACCAAGGGGATTCCCGGGCGGTCATATGGCCTGGCGATCGCGCGGCGCCTCGGCGTCGACCCGGCGGTGCTGGCGGCCGCCGAGGCGCTGGTGCCGGAAGCGGAGCGTGACCTTGACCGGTTGCTGGCGCAGGTCGAAGCGCGCGAGCAGTCGTTGCGTGCCGAGGAGTCGGCCGTGCGCGAACGCGTCGGCGACGTCGAGCGGCGCGAGGCCGTCGCCGCGATGACGGCCGAGCTGCAGGCCGCACGCGAGGCGGAGTTGAAGCGGCAGGAGAAGGAAGCCGAGCGGGAGCGCGCCAAGCAGGCCAAGGCGTACCTGCTGCAGGCGCGGAAGTTGGTCGAGGATGCGCTGGCGTTGGCGAAGGGTGCCGTCGACGAGGCATCCGCCAAGGAGGCGCGCCGCCTGGTCGAGGACGGCGTGCGCTCCGAGTCGCGGCGTCTTGATGAGCGCGACACGCTCGAGCCGGCCGGCACCGGCGCGATCGCCATGGGCCGCCGTGTGCGCCTCTCGACCGGGACGGTCGGCGAGGTCGCCGAGATCCGCAGCGACGGCAAGGTGGTGGTGCTGGTCGGCACGATGCGACTGGTGGTGACTTCGGCGTCGCTCACGCCGCTCAATCCGGCCGGAGGTGGCGCCGAAGGCAAAGCCGATGCTGCGCCCGGTCGACGAGCCGACGCGCGAGGCCGCCTACGAGCTCGACCTGCGCGGGATGCGCGCCGATGAAGCGGAGGCGGTGGTCATCGGGGCGATCGACGGCGCCGTGCTCGCCGAGCAGCCGCACCTCGCGATCATTCACGGCATGGGGACCGGGGCGCTGCGCGACATGGTGCGACGACTGCTCACGCACGACAAGCGCATCGCGTCGTTCGACTTTGCCCAGCGGCAGCAGGGCGGCACCGGCGTGACGATCGCGGTGCTTCGCTGATGGCACGGATCCCGGATGAGCTGATCGAGCAGGTGCGCGACAGCGCCGACTTGCTCGAGATCGTGCAGGAGTCGATTCAGCTCAAGCGGAACGGCAGTGACTGGCGCGGCCCCTGTCCGTTCCACGGCGGGACCAATCGCAACTTCGCCGTGATCCCGAAGAAGAATCTCTACTACTGCTTCGTCTGCCACGAGGCCGGCGACGTCTTCACCTGGTACCAGAAGCGCTTCGGCCTCGACTATCCCTCGGCGGTGCGCGAGGTCGCGCGCCGTGTGGGCGTCGTGATTCCCGAGGCCACGGAGCGGATCGGGCCCGACCCGCGCGAGCCGTTGTACCAGGCGTGCGAGGTGGCGCAGGGATGGTTCGCCACGCAGCTGCGCGAGTCGACCGAAGCGGAGCCGGCGCGGCGCTATCTGCTGGATCGACAGTTCGCGCTCGACGCCGCCGCGGAACTCGGCCTCGGCTATGCGCCGCGCGGCGCCGAGTTCGTCGCCGCGATGAAGCAGCTTGGACTCGGCGACGAGGCGATGCTCGAGGCCGCGCTGGTGGTTCGGCGCGACGACGGCACCCTCGCGCCGCGCTTCCGTGGTCGGTTGCTCTTTCCGATTCACGACCTGCGCGGACGGGTCGTCGGCTTCGGGGGGCGCATCCTGGGCAGGGGAGAGCCGAAGTATCTCAACTCGCCCGAGACGCCGATCTTCCACAAGGGCGAGCAGCTCTATCACATGCACCTCGCCAAGCACGCAATCCGGAAGAGCGGTTTCGCGATCCTGGTGGAAGGGTACTTCGACACCCAGCGCCTGGCGCTCGCCGGGATCGACCATGTCGTCGCGCCGCTCGGCACCGCCTTCACGGAGGCCCAGGCCACGCTGCTCAAGCGCTTCACGGGCGAGGTCGTGATCCTCTACGACAGCGATGCCGCCGGACTCAAGTCGACCTTCCGGGCCGGCGACGTGCTGCTGGCGCATGGGGTCCGCGTGCGCGTGGCGACGATGCCACCGGGGGACGATCCTGACACCGTGGTGCAGCATGGGGGAGCCGGCGCATTGACGCCGATACTTGACGATGCGGTTGATCTGCTCGAGCGAAAGCTGCAACTCCTGGAGCGGAAAGGGTGGTTCGCCGATGTGCGCAAGTCGCGGGAGGCGCTCGACAAACTGCTCTCGACGCTGCGGGCCGCGAGCGACCCGGTGACCCGGGAGCTCTATATCTCGCGGGTCGCGGAGCGGCTCGGGATTCCGCGTGAGGTGGTGGCGACGGAAGCCGCGGCGAAACCGCGCGCCGCGATGCTCCCACCGCGCCAGGCGAGTGTGCCTGAGCAGGAGGGGCCACCCGAATGGCACCGCGAGGCGGCGGGGCGGGGGGAGCGAGTCGCGCCACGGCGGGCGGCGGTTCGGACTCCCGGGGCGGAGATCGAGCGGAAGTTGCTCCGCTTGCTGCTGACCTCGCCGACTTGGCTGGCCCGGGCGAGCGGGGAATTGGCCCCGGACCGCTTCACGGTCCCGACCTTCGGCCGCATCTACGGGGCGCTGGTGGCCCTGCCGGATGGGGCACCGGTCGGCGATGCCCTATTGGGGCTGGATCCGCGGGCCCAGGAGGCCTGGCAGGCCCTGATGGAGTCGCCCCCGCCGGGCGAGGGGTACCATGTCGATCAGGAGTACGCCGGGGCCCTGGAGGCCCTGGAGGAGATCCACCAGTTCCCCGAAATCGCGGCCGAACCCGACTCGCAGGAGCGCAGCCGCCGGTGGCGCGCGCTCAGCAAAGAGGGACAGGCACGATTCCGGATGTATCTTGCCACTGCGCCGCGCCCGCGCGCGAGCCGCGACGATCCGCCAACAGAGGAATGATTCCTGATGCATCCTGACTTGCCGAAGCTGCTCGATGTCCAAGCGAAGGATCGCCGTCTCGCCGAACTGGCCGAGCGCCTGGAGGCCCTGGAGAGCGAGCGCGCCCTCCTCGATGTCGCCGTCGACCGGATCAAGAACGAGATTCACTCGGCGACGCGCACCGCCACCGACTTCGCGCGGCGCCGCGATGAGACGGCGGCGAAGCTCGACACGCAGAAGAGCAATCAGGAGAAGCGTCGCGTCCGCCTCGAGCAGGAGCGGAACCCGCGCCTCGCTGCGCAGCTGATGGCCGATGTCGAACTCGCCCGCAGCATTTTGGCGCAGGAAGAGAGCGAGTGGATGCGCCTGGCCGACGATGCAACGACCCGCGGCAACGCGGTGACGGAAATCGAGGCGCGACTCGCCGCGCTGCACGCCGAGCAGTCGGAGGCGCGCGCCTCCTTTGCCGAGCGGCTCGCCGGACTGCAGGCCGAACTCGATGCGGCCAAGGCCGAGCGCGAGTTGTCGGCCTCTGCCCTCGACCGCACGCTCCGGGTCCGCTACGATCGCCTGCGCAGCTCGCGGAAGACGGAGATCCTCGTCCCCTCGACCAAGTCGATCTGCACCGCCTGCTACACGGCGATCCCGTCTTCGCGCATCGGGCGGCTCGAGGCGGAAGGGTTGTTGCTGGAAGGGTGCGAGATGTGCGGGGCGATCATCTACCTGCAGGAATCCGTCGTCTGACGACCGCGCCCCGCTGGCGCGTCGCGCCGGCCCCGGATCCCGAGGCCGCCGCGTCGCTGGCGGCGGCGCTTTCTCTCCCGCTCCCGCTCGCCAAGTTGCTGGTGCAGCGGGGGTTTGCCGAGGAGGCGCGGGCCCGCGCCTTCCTGCGCCCCACCCTCGATGCCCTGGCTGACCCGTACGCGCTGGCCGGCATGGCCGACGCCGTCGCGATCATCGCGCGTGCAGTTGCGGCCAGGACGCCGATCCTTGTGCATGGCGACTACGACGTCGATGGGCAATGCGCCACCGCGCTGCTCACGCGGGCACTTCGTCAGGCAGGCGCGATGGTCTTTCCCTTCGTGCCGCACCGCACCACCGATGGTTACGACTTTGGTGCGGCCGGGCTCGCCGAGGCGGCACGCGTCGGGGCGGGGCTGATCCTCACCTGCGACTGCGGCACCAATGCAATTGATGCGGTGGCCGCGGCCAAGGCCGCTGGCCGGCAGGTGATCATCACCGACCACCACTTGCCCGGGCCGATGCTGCCCGATGCCGATGCCATCGTCAATCCGCAGCGTGTCGATGATCGCGCCGGGCTCGGGATGATGTGCGGCACCGGGATCGCCTTCAAGCTGGTGCAGGCACTGGTCGAACCGTTGGGGCTGCCCGCCTCGTTCCCGATGCACCTGCTGGACTACGTCGCGATCGCCACGGTAGCCGATGTCGTGCCACTCATCGGCGAGAATCGCATCCTCGTCAAGCACGGCCTCCGGCTGCTGCAGGACTCGCGCTGGCCCGGCCTGCAGGCGTTGCTGGCGCAGTGTGATCTGGCGGGGAAGCCGGTCCGGGCCGGCCAAGTCGGCTTCACGCTGGCGCCGCGTCTCAACGCCGTGGGACGGATCGCCGATGCGAAGGATGGCGTGCGGCTGTTGCTCGCCGATGACGAACGCGAGGCGGCCACGCTGGCGGCCCAGCTCGAGCGGCTCAATCGCGAACGCCAGGCGCTCGACCAGCAGATTCAGGACGACGCGATGGCGCTGGTCGAACGGGACTATGCCGATTCCGTCGAGCACCCCGCGATCGTGCTCGCGGGCGAGGGGTGGCACCCCGGTGTCATCGGCATCGTGGCCTCGCGAGTGGTCGAGCGCTACGGTCGGCCGACCTTCCTGATCGGACTCGATGGTGGCGTGGGGAAGGGGAGCGGCCGCAGCATCGAAGGCTTCGATCTGCACGCGGCGCTGACGGCGTGCGGCGACCTGCTCACGCGCTACGGTGGGCACCGGATGGCGGCTGGCCTGACCATCGCCGGCAATCAGGTCGATGCGTTCCGGGAGCGCTTCGTCGGCGTGGCGCGCGCGCAGTTGACGCCCGACGACCTGGGTCCCTCGCAGCGTGTCGACCTGGAGCTGCCCCTGGCCGACGTCACCGATGAGCTTGAGCGGATGGGCCGTCATCTCGAGCCCTGCGGCATGGGGAATGCCGCGCCGGTGCTCGGCGCGCGTCACGTCCGCCTGCAGGGGACCCGCACCGTGGGTGAGAAGCACCTGAAGGCGAGCCTCGCCGCGGAGGGCCGCGTCGTCGACGCGATCGCCTTTGGCTGGGCCGATCGGGCGGCGGGACTCGCCGACGGGTTCGTGGACGTCGCCTTCCGTCTGGAACGCAACGAATTCCGGGGCGTCTCCGCGCTGCAGGCGCGGGTCCTCTCGCTCGCGCCGGCTCGCGGCGCGTGACACGGATCGTGAGTGGTCGCTGGGGCGGACGCCGACTCCAGGTGCCGAAGGACGACCGCGTACGTCCGACCGCCGAACGGGTGCGCGAGGCCTGGCTGGCGATCCTCGGGCCGGAGCTTGCCGACGCCAGCGTCCTCGATCTCTTTGCGGGGAGCGGCGCACTCGGGCTCGAGGCGCTGTCGCGCGGGGCGCGGCACGCCACCTTCGTCGAGCTGAATGCCCCCTCGCTCGCCGCGATCAAGGCCAACATCGCCGCGCTCGGGGCGGAGGCGGTCACCACCATTCGTCGCGGGGATGCCATGCGCATCGCCAGCGCGCTCGAGCCCGGTGCCTTCGACCTGGCGCTGGCGGATCCGCCCTTCTCGGTGGACTACGCCGTCCGGCTCGCCGACCTCTGGCGCGAACGCCCCTTTGCACAGATTCTTGCTGTCGAACATCCACCGACGGTCACCCTCCCTGGTGCCGACACGCGCCGCTGGGGCGATATCGCCGTCTCCTTCTTTCGGGCCCCATGACTCGCATCGCGATCTACCCTGGCTCGTTCGATCCGCCGACCCGCGGGCACGAGGATCTCATCCGCCGGGCGCTGACGATGGTCGATCGGCTCATCGTCGCCGTCGCCATCAACCCCGCGAAGGAGCCGCTCTTCACGGTGGAGGAGCGACTCGCCATGCTCGAGGAGGTGACCGACCGCGATCCGCGGATCGAGTACGCCTCCTTCTCGGGGCTGCTGGCCGACTTTGCCCGAAAGCGGAACGCCACGATTGTCGTGCGCGGCCTGCGCGCCGTCAGCGACTTCGAATATGAATTCCAGATGGCGATGATGAATCGCAAGCTGCACGGCTCGCTCGAGACGGTCTTTCTCGTCCCGGCGGTCGACCTGACCTATCTGTCGTCATCGCTGGTGCGCACCGCCGCCCGCTTCGGCGGCAACCTCGATGGGCTGATCCATCCGGCGGTGGCGAAGGCGCTCGCCAAGCGGTTCGGGCGGTGAGCTTTCGTGAGTCACTGCGCGCGCGGGCCGCTGGTGCCGGCGCGACGCTCGTCTTTCCCGAGGGCGATGACCCGCGCGTGCGAGAGGCCGCGGCAACGCTCGCCAGACTCGGCATCGCCGACTCGATCCTCCTGGGCGCGGGCCAGATCGACCCCGAACGGGATGAACGGCTCCCCGAGGTCGCCAATTGGCTGCGGCATCGTCGGCCCGCCTCGGTGCGCGACGGCGTACACGCCCTCGACCTGGCGGCGGACCCACTGCGCTTCGGCGCCGGATTGGTTGGTCTCGGGTTGGCGGACGGCTGCATCGCGGGGTCCGTCGCCCCGACGGCCGACGTCCTCCGCGCCGCCCTCTGGGCGATCGGGCTTGCCGACGGCATCACCGCGGTCACCTCGGCGATGTACCTCGGACTTCCGGACGATCGGGTACTCACCTACACCGACATTGCGGTGATCCCGCTGCCCACCCCCGAACAGATGGCCGCCGCCGCGGTCGCTGCCGTCGCCGACCGACGGGCGCTGGTGGGCGACGAGCCGGTCGTCGCGTTCCTGTCGTACAGCACCCTCGGGAGCGCCGCCGGGCCGGAGATCGACCGGGTGCGGGCTGCCGTGGAGCTCTTTCGGGCCCTCGCGCCGGGCATCCCGGCCGACGGCGAGCTGCAGGCCGATGCCGCCCTCGACGCGTCGGTGGCCGCCCGGAAGTGTCCGACGTCGCCGGTCGGGGGGCGGGCCAATATCCTGGTCTTTCCGTCGCTCGAGGCAGGGAACATTGCCTACAAGCTGACGGAGCGGCTGGCGGGCGCGTCGGCGGCCGGGCCGTTGCTGCAGGGACTCGCCCGCCCGATGTCCGACCTGTCGCGCGGGGCCACACCGGACGATATTGTGGACGTTGCCGCGATGGTGGTGTTGCAGGCCACCCTGCGGATGCACTCGACTCAAGGAGCAGGAACTGATGGCGTTCACTGAAACGCGTGATGCAGGCGGCGTCGTGGTGGTGGCCGTGGAAGGGCAGTTGATCGTGGCCAATCGGCAGGAGCTCAAGCAGCTGCTGCAGGACGCCCTCGATCGCGGCGATCGC
Source organism: Gemmatimonadota bacterium (assembly GCA_016720805.1). Taxonomy (NCBI): domain Bacteria; kingdom Pseudomonadati; phylum Gemmatimonadota; species Gemmatimonadota bacterium. Next base: position 498,629 of record JADKJZ010000001.1, read on the forward strand.
CGCTTCGTCCTCGACTTCACCCCCACGGCCTACATCGACTCGTCCGGTCTCGGTGCGCTGGTCTCGGTGAATCGCAAGGTGCGCGAGGCCGGCGGCGAGTTGCGCCTGGCCGGACTCAACGAGGACCTGCGGGCCCTCTTCGAGCTGACCAAGCTCGACACCTTGTTCACCATCGCCGACACGCCGGCCGGGGCGCTCGTCGGCTTCTGATCGGCCCATGCTGATCGCCGCGCGCCTGCCCAGCCCCGACCCGGACGTTCGCGAGCGCTACCGCGTCGTCCTGCCGAGCGACGTCTCGCAGGTGGGGCACCTCGTCGAGGTCGTCGCCGAGTGCTGCTTCGGTCCCGACCCGGTGGCTGGCCGCGCGCACTTCCGCGTCTGCACCGTCGTCGCCGAGGCCGTCGCGAATGCGATGCTGTACGGCAATCGCAACGACCCCACGCTCCGCGTCGTCGTCGAAATCGAGCTGCACGCCACGCAGGTGATCATCGCCGTCACCGATGAGGGCGACGGCTTCGATCCGGAGGCACTGCCCGACCCCACCACGCCCGATGCCCTGGAACGCACCACCGGCCGCGGCCTCTACATGATCCGGCAGCTTGCCGATCACGTCGCCTTCAACGATCGAGGAAACACCATCTGGATGACGCTGCCCCGCTGCTGAGCCACCTCGGCGGGGCCCTCGCGCCGCTTGGCGCGCTGGCCGGTGCCACCCTGCGACTCTGGCAACTCGACGGCGAGCGGTGGCGCCTGCTTGCCGGTCCCGCCGCGGGCGCGACGGCGCCGCGCGCACCGCGCGCCGCCGGGCAGGACGCCGCGGCCTGGCTGGCATTGCCCGAGTCACCCGGGATGTTCCTCGAGGTCGTGCCGCTGGAGGGGCACCGCGACGACGACCTCCCGGCGCGGCTGCTCCCGATCGTCCAGATCATTCTCGATGCCGAGCGGAACGCCGTCGAACTCACCGGCGAACTCGCCGCGCGCTACGAAGAGATTGACCTCCTCTACACCATCGGCGAACTGTTGGGGCGGGCGCGGTCGGTGGACGACGTGGCCGCGCTGATTCTGCGCGAGGTAACCGCCGTCGTGGGCGCGCGGCGCGCGGCGCTGCGCATCTACGACGCCGAGACCAGGATGTTGAGCACCGTCGCCTCCCTCGGCGTGACGGACGAGACCGTCCCGCCGGCGGTCTCGGTGGACGAGGCCGATATCATCGTCTGCCGTGCCTTCCGCTCCGGCCGCATCGAGACCGGCGTGCAACCGACCTGGGTCCCGGGTGAAGTGCTCGCCGTACCGATCACCTACGCCACGTCGGGCGAGGCCAGCCGCGTCATCGGTACGTTGGCGCTGGCGGAGCGGAGCGGTGGGGGAGCGTTCACGCGCGAGGAAACCAAGCTGGTCGCGGCCGTGGCCACGCAGATCGGGGCCGCGCTGGAGAACGCACGGCTCGTGGCCTCCGAGCACGGCCGCCAGCGCCTCGAACGAGAACTCGAACTCGCCCACGACCTCCAGCTCAAGCTGATGCCGACACCGGCCGTGCTGCGGGGCGAGGCGGATGTCGCGGTGGAGTCCCGCGCGGCGGAGTCGCTCGGCGGTGACTTCTACACCTTTTCGCGGCTGGGCGTCGGACGCATCGGCGTGATGCTCGGCGACGTCTCGTCGCACGGCTTCTCGGCCGCGCTCATCGCCGCGCAGGTGATGGCCGCCGCGGGCATCTATGCCAACGCCACGACGCCGCCCGATGAGACGCTCGGGCTGTTGCGCGATTCGCTCGCCGACGAGCTCGCCACCACCGAGATGTATCTCACGACGTTTTACGGGGTGCTCGATCCCACGGCGGGGCGCCTGACGTACACCAACGCCGGCCATCCCTACGCGTTTCGCCTGCCGCGCTTCGGCCCGGCCGAACGGCTCGCGCCGACCGCGCCGCCGCTCGGCCTGGTGGACGAGTCGCGCTTCGGTCGACGCGTAGTGCCGTGGCACTTCGCCGCGGACACGTTGGTCCTCTTCACCGACGGCCTGATCGACCAGCCCAACGCCGAGGGCGAACGCTACGGGGAGGCGCGGATCATGGCACAGCTCGAGGAGGGCCGTGGCCAGACGCCAGAGCAGCTGGTCCGCGCGGTGATGGATGATGTGATGGAATGGGGTGGGGCACCCACCGACGACTGTACCCTGCTCGTGTTGCGCATGTGAGAGTCCGCGCCGACAAGTCGCTGGGGCAGCACTTTCTCACCAACCCCGAACTGCTCGCCAAGATCGCTGCGGCGAGTGAGGCGGGGGCCGGCGACGTGGTGCTGGAAATCGGCCCGGGTCCCGGGGCGCTCACCACGGCCCTGCTCGACACGGGGGCAACGGTCGTTGCCATCGAGCGCGACGCCAGGATGCTCACGGGCCTTGAGCGGCAGTTCGCCGGACGCGATTTCATCGTCGTGAATGGCGACGCGCTCGAGATGGACTGGCACGCGCTGGTGGCGCCGTGGGTCGCGCTCGGCCGCCGTTGGCGGGTGGTCGGCAACATCCCGTACTACATCACCTCGCCGCTCCTCGAGAAGGCGCTCACGGCGCCATTTCCTGCCTCGGTGACCTACCTGGTGCAGAAGGAAGTCGCCGACCGTGTCGTGGCGCCGGCCGGCCACGACGACTTCGGCGCGCTCTCGATCGGCATTCAGGCCGTCGCCGCCGCGCATCGCGGCTTCGTTGTCGGGCGCGGCGCCTTCACGCCACCGCCCAAGGTGGACTCCGCCGTGCTCCACCTGATTCCGCGTGCCGAGCCGCTGGTGGCCGGCGACCAGGTCCCCGCGTTCCGCAAGCTGGTGACGTCGCTCTTTTCGTATCGACGGAAGCGGATGCAACGCGCGCTGCGCGAGGCGACGGGGGTGGATGCGGAGACGGCTGGCGCGCAGTTGGAGGCCGCGGGCATCTCGCCGGATGTGCGGCCGGAGGTGGTGGGCGTGGAGGAGTGGGTGCGGTTGTTGGAAGTCGTTAGGCGTTAGTCGTTGGTCGTTAGGCATGTCATCCGGAGCGAAGCCTGCGAAGCGGGCGCAGTCGAAGGACCTCTCGCCGTGCGTTGGGAACCGAGGTCCTTCTGCTTCGCGCCTACGGCGCTTCGCTCAGGATGACACTCTAACGACTAACGACTCATGACTCACTTCTAGAAGATATTCCCCGGCGCCATCAACCCCTGCGGATCCAGCGCCTGCTTGATCCCCTGCATCACCTCCCGCTGTTGCGCCGTCAGCTGCATCCCCATCCAGCGGTGCTTGATCTTTCCGATACCATGCTCCGCTGCCACCGTGCCACCCATGGCGAGGATCGGACGCAGGATCGCCGCAATCGTCTCCTCGACGGCGTGCACCTGCTCGGCGTTGCGCGCCACGAAGTCCATGTGCGGATGGCCGTTCCCGGCGTGGCCGTAAATGGTCGGCACCGTCACGCCATGCTCTTCCACCGCCTGCCGCGCGATTCCGATCGCCTCGGCGAGCCGCGGATAGGGGACGGCCCAGTCGGTCGCGATGCGCCGGCCACCTTGCGCCGCGAACGCGTTGCCGCGTTCGAGCATCGTGGCGGGCACGGCGTGGCGGAGCAGCCGCGCCGTCCGGATCTTGGCGTCGTCATCAAAGACGAGGACGTCGTTGACGAGCGCCCCGTGCAGCTCGGCGAGCGAGAGCCATTCGTCGAAGTCAGGGGTCGCGTCGCCGCGCGATTCCTCCTCGGTGTAGACGAAGGCGTTGCCGGCGTGCCCCTGACCACCATCCTCGTTGCGGATGATCCGCAGCGCTTCGGCGTCGAGGAACTCCAGGCAGCGCGGCGCGATCGTGCCGAGCGCCATCGCCTCGCGCGCGGCCACCACGAACGCCAGCGCTTCGCGATCGCCGGGGAAGGGGAAGCCGATGCCAGTGACCCGCTCGGGCAGCGGCAGCAGCGAGAGCTCCGCGGCGACTACCACCCCAAGCGTTCCCTCGCTGCCGATGAACCAGTCGATCGGATCGTGGATGGCGGCGTAGCCGACGGTGTTCTTCTCGAGCCGGGTGCGCGAGATCTCGACCTGTTCGCCGCTCGGCAGCACCACACTCAGCCCACTGATGTGCCGCCGCGTGGCGCCGTAACGGAGTGACCTCGCGCCCGAGGCGTTGCAGGCGATCGCGCCGCCGAGGGCTGCCTCCTCCTCCGAGGTCGGGTCGATGGCGAAGAGCAGTCCTTCGGCTGCCAGCGCCCGCTTGAGGTCGCCCACCAGGATCCCGGGCTCCACCCGGGCCGTCCGCCGCACCGGGTCGATGTCGAGGATCTTGGCCATCCCCCGGAGGGAGAGCAGCGTGCCTCGGTCCGTGATCGAACCGCCCGTCATGCTGCTCTGACCCCCCGCCGGCGTCACCGGAGTCCCCTCCGCAGAGGCCTGCCGCATGACCTCGACCACCTCGGCGGCCGAGGCGGGCCGGGCGACGGCATCCGGGAGCATGGTGAGCCCGGAGGCGTCGGCACTGTACGCCTGCCGCACGGCGGCGTCGCGGGTCAGGCAGCTGGGATCGACAGTCATCAGGCGGGCTCCGTGGTGGAATGGCCCAAAGCTATCGCCGCCCCGTGCCCTTTGCCTTCCCCGGCGGCTCGGTTAGTCTGTCCCCCATGACGACCCCAGACTTCACCTCGCCGGAGGCCCCCAGCCCCGAGCAGCTCGCCAAGATCGCCGAGGCCGCCGACATCCTCGAGGCGATCGTGGCCGACCGCGCCGTCCTGGTCCACCTGACCGACGACGTGCGCCATCGGCTCCTGAATGCCGCGGCCAAGGTCTATGCCCCGGACGCCTTCTCGCGCCGGCAGTTGGTCAAGGCCGCGGCACGGAAGCGGAAGGCGGAGAAGGTCCACATCGAAGAGTCGGTGCTGGGCAGCACGGGGATCCGCCAGCTGCGGACGCGGCCGGGTGTTGCGACGCCGAACTATTTCCTGGCCAACCCGGTCGAGCCCGAAGAAGTCGAGGACGATCCCGACTTCCGCGAGGCGATCCAGGCTCAGAATTGCTACGTCTGCAAGCAGGACTACACCGCGGTGCACCACTTCTACGACCAGCTCTGCCCGACCTGCGCCGAGTTCAACTTTGTCAAGCGGACCGAGCTCGCTGACCTGAGCGGCCGCGTGGCGCTGCTCACCGGCGGCCGCGTGAAGATCGGCTATCAGGCCGGCCTCAAATTGTTGCGCGCCGGTGCCCGGCTCATTGTCACCACGCGCTTCCCGCGCGACTCGGCGATGCGCTACGCCAAGGAGCCGGACTTCAGTGACTGGAGCGACCGTCTCGAGATCGTCGGACTCGACCTCCGGCACACGCCGAGCGTCGAGGCCCTCTGTCATCGGCTCATCACCGAGACGGACCGGCTCGACTACATCATCAGCAACGCCTGCCAGACGGTGCGCCGGCCGCCCGAGTTCTATCGCCACATGATGGCGGCTGAGCTCGGCTCGCTGAAGGAATTGCCGTCGGCCGCCCGCAAGCTGTTGCACCCGCTCGAAGGGATGCGCGAGGCCAACGCGATCGCCGCCTCGAGCGACGGCCTGCCGAAGATCAACGAATTGCTGACCGAGGTGCCGGGGCTCACGCACGCCGCCGCGCTGTCGCAGGTGCCGCTGCTCGCCGAGGAGCTGCTCGGCCAGTCGCACCTCTTCCCGGAAGGGGGAGCTCGACATCGACATGCAGCAGGTCGACCTGCGCGGCCGCAACTCGTGGCGCTTGCACCTGCACGAGGTCTCGACGGTGGAGTTGCTCGAGGTGCAGCTGGTCAATGCCGTGGCGCCGTTCGTGCTCAACGCGCGGCTGCGCCCGCTCATGAATCGCACGCCGAATCGTGACAAGCACATCGTCAACGTCTCGGCCGTGGAGGGGCAGTTCTACCGCCGCTTCAAGACGACGCGCCATCCGCACACCAACATGGCGAAGGCGTCGCTCAACATGATGACGCGGACCGCGGCGGCCGACTACGTGAAGGACGGCATCCACATGAACTCGGTCGACACCGGCTGGGTGACCGACGAGGACCCGGCGGAACTCGCCGCGGCGAAGACCGCGGAGCACCGTTTCCACCCGCCGCTCGACATCATCGATGGCGCGGCCCGCATTGTCGATCCGATCATCGCGGGGATGAACACGGGCGACCATGTGTGGGGACAGTTCCTCAAGGACTACCGCTCGGTCGACTGGTAGGCCCCTATCGGGGGAGGGAATCCGGCGTTATCGTCGGCGCTCACCGTCCTCCCCCCATCTGGAGCCCCACATGGTGACCATCACGATCGCGTCCCTCTGGCTGCCGATCCTCCTCGCCTCGGTGGCTGTCTTCCTCGTCAGTACGCTGGTGCACACGGTCTTTCCGTGGCACAAGTCGGACTATCCGGGGGTGCCGGACGAAGCGAAGGTGCGGGCTGCCTTGGGTCCGATGGCGATCCCACCGGGCGACTACATGGTCCCCCGCTGCACCGACATGAAGGAGATGGGCTCCCCCGAGTTCCTGGCCAAGATGAACGAGGGGCCCGTCGTCCTGATGACGGTCCGGCGGAATGGCCCGATTACCATGACCGGCACGTTCGTCCAGTGGTTCATCTTCCTGCTGGTCGTGAACACCATCCGTGCCTATGTGGCCTCCCGTGCCCTGACGACCGGGGCCCCCTACCTCGAGGTCTTCCGCTTCGTCGGGGTCACCGGCTTCGTGGCCTACGCCGCGGGCGTCTGGCCGATCACGATCTGGTACGGCCGAGGGGTTGGTTTGGCTGTGAAGGCCACCTTCGATGCCCTCCTGTACGCGACGGTGGCGGCGGGCGTCTTCGGCTGGCGTTGGCCGCACTGAGGCCCGCTGGGACCCCCCACGGGAATGGCCGGCCCCCATTGGGGCCGGCCGTTTTCGTTTCGGGGTTGCCCCACCCCCGGGCTCGTGAAACATTTCACAAATGCTTCAGCGCAAGATCGCCGACTCCACCGTTCGCCGCCTCGCGATCTACCTGCGCTTCCTCGAGGAGTTCGCGGAACAGGGCGCGGACACCCTCTCCTCCGAGGCCCTGGCGCACCGCGCCGGCACCACCTCCGCACAAGTTCGCAAGGATCTCTCGTTTTTCGGTTCCTTCGGGAAGCGGGGCTTGGGCTATGATGTTCAGGCGCTCGCCGGCGAACTCCGCGAGATCCTCGGCCTCACCCGCCGCTACCGCGTCATGATGATCGGGGCCGGTCGGCTCGCCAGCGCGCTGGTCCAGTACTCCGGCTTCGGGGCCCGCGGCTTCGACATCGTCGCCGTCCTGGAGAAGGACCCTGCCAAGATCGGGCAGACATGGGGTGATATTCCGGTGCAGGACGTGGCCCACCTCGAACAGGTGGTCCGTGAGCAGCAGGTCGACCTCGCCGTCCTCGTCACCCCAGCCGACCCGGCGCAGGGATTGGTCGATCGGCTGGTTGCTGCCGGTGTGACGGCGATCCTGAACTTTGCCCCGGTGCAATTGCATGTCCCCGAAGGAGTCGAAGTGAAGAACGTGAACCTCGCCGTCGAACTCGAGACGCTCTCTTACGCCATCGCGCATCGCGCGGTGGATGCGCGGCGCGCGTGAGCGGCCTCTCGGCCGTGCCGTCGGGGACACTGGTCGATCGCGCACTGCTGCTGCTCGCCGACGGCCCGGTCGACGCCGAACAGCTGGCGGTGCAGGTGCTCGGGCTCCCGAATGCGCCGCGCGCCGTCGCCGATCGGCTGGCCACCGCGCTCCTCGGCGCCGACCCGCGTGTACGTCAGCAGCCCGATGGCCGCTGGGCACTGCTCGCGGCGGCGCAGGGCTCGCCGCTGCTCGACGAGTGCGCCTTTGCCGTCGTCGACGTCGAGACCACCGGGATGCAGCCGGTCGGCGATGACCGCATCACCGAAATCGCGGTCGTGGTGGTGCAGGGCGCCCGCCGTGAGGTGGTGTTCGATTCGCTGGTGAATCCGGGGCGCTCGATTCCGGGCCGCATCCAGGAACTCACCGGCATCACCGACGCGATGGTGCAGGGCGCGCCCACATTCCGCGAGATCGCCGACCAGGTGGTCGATGCACTTGCCGGCCGCGTCTTCGTGGCGCACAACGCCCGCTTCGACTGGGGCTTCGTCGGCGCCGAGGTCAAGCGCGCGCGCGACCTCGCCCTCGACGGCCCGCGCCTCTGCACCGTGCGCCTCGCGCGGCGGCTCTACCGCCATGAGCCTTCCTACTCGCTCGGCTCGCTCGCCGCGCGCTTCGGGATGGAATTCACCGCGCGCCACCGCGCCGCCGGCGACGCCGTCGTCACCGGGATGCTGCTCGAGAAGCTGCTGGGTGCCGCCGCCGAGAAGGGCGTCCGCACGCTGCACGACCTCGAGACGATGCATCGCACGCCGGTGGCCGAGTTGCCGCAGTGAGCCGCGTCACCACCATGCAAGTCGGCAAGCTCCGGGTGCACGCGCTCGAGGCCGGCATTCAGCATCTCGATGGCGGCGCGATGTTCGGCGTGGTGCCGAAGCCGCTCTGGGAGAAGCGCATCGCGCCCGATGGCCGCAACCGGATTCGCCTGGCGATGCGCACGCTGCTGATCGAGCACGACGACGGCCTCGTCCTGGTCGACAGCGGGCTCGGCAACAAGGAGACGCAGAAGTTCCTCGACATCTACGGCATCGAGAACGCGGGGGCCGACGGTCGTACCGCGCTCGAGGATGCGATCGCGGAACTTGGGCACAAGCCGGAGGACGTGAAGGTCGTCGTCTCGACGCACCTGCACTTCGACCATGCCGGCGGCAACACCTTCATCGCGCCGGATGACGCCGAGCGGCGGGTGCAGCCGACCTTCCCGAACGCGCGCTATGTGGCGCATCGGCGCGAGTACGCCTATGCCGCGCACGCCAACGAGCGGACCACGGCGAGCTACTTCCCGCACAACTATGCGCCGCTGATCGAGTCGGGGCAGATGCAGATGATCGACGGCCCCGCGGGCACGATCGTCCCGGGCGTGCGGGTGATGGTCACCCCTGGGCACACCCCGTGGCACATGGCGGTGCTGCTCGAGAGTGCGGGGGAGGGGCTCCTCTTTCCGGCCGACACGGTGCCGACGGCGCACCACCTGCCGCTGCCGTGGATCATGGGGTACGACGTCGAGCCGCTCCGGACCCTCGAGAGCAAGCGGGCGCTCTACTATCGGGGCATGGCCGAGGGGTGGCGGGTGATCTTCGAGCACGACGCCGACACGGTGGGTGGGCGGATGGTGTCGGGCGAGAAGGGGACGGAGCTGGCGGAGCGGATGGGGGCGCCGGCGGTGAGGGGTGAGGGGTGAGGGGGAGGTGAAGGTGACCAGTCACCTGTGACCTGTGAACGGTGAACGGTGAACGGTGAACGGTGAACGGTATATTCAGGGTCCCTGAGTTTCCCTGATCGACCTGCGGGTGCTGCGATGCGAAAACGTACTTCGCTTTCACTCTGGATCGGGCTCCTCCTGCTACCGGCCGCGGCCAGCGCTCAGATCCGCTTTCAGCCGCCCCAGCAGTTCTCCCGCCTCGATACCCGCCGCGCGGGAGTCTCCATGGGGGCGGGGGGCGGGGCGGGGGGGGGGGGGGGGGGGGGGGGGGGGGGGTGGGGTGGGGTTGGGTGTGTCCCGGGGGGGGGCCGTGTTTGCCCCGCTGGGAGAATCGAGGGTGTCTCCGGAGGGGGGGGGGGTCTATGACGGGCTCTGTGGCTGGAATCGTTGGGGTCCCCCTCGGCGTCATCGGTGCGATGATCGGCGACGCCTCGAAGAAGTAGGCCGCGCCTGGTCTCCGTCGCCCTGCCGGGGAGGGGTATCGGCCCCATGTTCCACCACGGAACGGCACCCCCTTGACCGTGGAGGGCCGGTCCACTAGGTTCCCCCCATCGCAAGAGGACGGGAGATCCGTCCCACCCCGAGCCGAAGGACATGGCGACGCGGTCTGAGGAGACATAAGCATCCGGTCCTACGGGGCCGCGGTGCAACTCTTCGGACACCCCGCCTCGGTGGGGTGTCCGTTTTTTGTCCTGTGGGGAGGAACTGCCACTGTCCAGCTTCGATCGTGAACGTCGCGTGCGGGTCAACCGGCAAATTCGGATTTCGCCGGTGCGGGTGGTGACGGGTGAGGGCGAACAGCTCGGAGTGCTGCCGATCGAGGAAGCGCTCGCGGCCGCCGCAGAGCGGGGCCTCGACCTGGTCGAGGTTGCCCCGATGGCTCGCCCCCCCGTCGTCAAGATCATGGACTACGGCAAGTTCAAGTTTGAAGAGGCCAAGGCGGCGCGTGCAGCCAAGAAGAAGCAGCACGTGATCCACCTGAAGGAAGTGAAGTACCGGCCGGGCATTGACGACCACGATTTCGATTTCAAGACCCGGCACGCCCGCGAGTTCCTCGGCGAGGGCAACAAGGTCAAGGTCACCATGATGTTCCGTGGGCGGCAGATCGCCCACACCGAGCTCGGCAAGGCGGTCCTCGACCGCGTCGCCGCCGCCCTGGTCGACATCGGCAAGGTTGAGCAGGAAGCGAAGCTCGACGGCCGCAACATGATCATGGTCCTCGCGCCGAAGTAAGGCGCCGGACCCTGCTGGAATCACTGGAGAGTTACGACATGCCGAAGCAGAAGACCAAGCGCGCCGCGATGAAGCGCTTCACGATCACGGGCACGGGGAAGATCAAGCGCTCCCGCGCCAACAAGCGCCACATCCTGACCAAGAAGACCCAGAAGCGGAAGAACCAGCTCGGCAAGGCGGCGCTGGTGTCCTCGGCGGACTACCCGCGCACCATCAAGCTGCTTCAGGCCTGAGGAGATAGCCCATGTCACGCGTCAAGAATGGTGTTGCCCACCACGCTCGCAAGAAGAAGATCATGGAAGCCGCCAAGGGTGGCTTCGGATCGCGCAGCAAGCTGTACAAGGCCGCGAAGGAAAACGTCGAGCGCGGCCTGGCGTACGCCTACCGCGACCGCCGCAAGAAGAAGGGCGACTTCCGCCGCCTCTGGATCGTCCGCATCGGCGCCGCCGCGCGCATGCACGACATCTCGTACTCGCGGTTGATGGCGGGCCTCAAGGCCGCCGGCGTCGAGGTGAACCGCAAGGTCCTCGCCGACCTCGCCGTGAACGATGCCGACGCGTTTGCGAAGCTGGCCGAAATGGCGAAGGCGCACCAGGCGGCCTGAGCCGCCCTGCATCGCACTTCGCCCGCGGGGCCGGCCGTCGCTGCACGGGCGGCCCCGCTGTCGCTTTCCGCCGCCATCGTCGTCCGGAGTCGTCGTGTCCGAGTCGCCTGATCATCCGTCGCTCGCGCCCCTTCGGGCGCGGCTTGCCGCCATCCCCACGCTCGCCGCCGACGCCCTCGAGGCCGAAGCGACCGCCCTGCTCGGCCGCAAGGCGGGCGAGGTCACCGCGCTCCTGAAGGGGCTCGCCGCGCTTCCCCTCGAAGAGAAGCGTGCGGTGGGTGGCGCCCTCAATCGCCTCAAGGTGGAGCTCGAAGCCGCCGTCGACGCGCGCCGTGCCGAGCTCGCCGCTGCCACCGCGTCGCTCGCCACGCGCGATGTCGACCTGACCATGCCCGGCCGCGCGCAGTGGCCGGGCACGCTGCATCCGGTGACCGTCGTGGTCGACGAGATCGTCGAGATCTTCCGCGGACTGGGCTTCTCCGTGGCACTCGGCCCCGAGGCCGAGGACGAGCAGCACAACTTCGGGATGCTGAACTTCCCGCCCGATCACCCGGCGATGGACATGCACGACACGCTCTACCTCGATCCCGAGGGCGCGCCGCGCCCGGTGGGCGAGCGGATGCTGTTGCGCACCCACACCTCGCCGGTGCAGATCCGCGTGATGCAGGATGGCCCGCCGCCCTATCGTGTGGTGATCCCCGGCATCGTCTATCGCAACGACCCGTTCGATCCGTCGCACGCACCGGCCTTCTCGCAGATCGAAGGGCTCGCCGTCGACGAGGGGATCACGTTCGTCGACCTCAAGGCGACGCTGACGCACTTCGCGCAGCGCTTCCTCGGGCCCGACACGCGCGTCCGCTTCCGGCCGTCGTTCTTCCCGTTCACGGAACCGTCGGCCGAGATGGATGTCGGTTGCAGGCTTTGCGACGGCGCCGGCTGCGCCGCGTGCAAGGGGACCGGCTGGATGGAGATCCTCGGCTGCGGCATGGTGCACGAGAACGTGCTGCGCGGCGTCGGCCTCGACCCCGAGCGCTGGACCGGCTTCGCCTTCGGGATGGGACCGCAGCGCATTGCCATGCAGCGCTACGGCCTCCCCGACATCCGCCTGCTCTACGGCGGAGACATGCGCGTCCTCTCGCAGTTCGGGGGGATCGGCCGATGAAGATCTCGCGCCGCTGGCTGGAGGCGTTCCTCCGCCAGCCCCTCGATGCCAAGGACGTCGCGGCCCGCCTCGGGATGCTCGGTGCACCCGTCGACGCGATCGAGCCGATCGGTGCCGACCTGACGCCGTTCGTCGTGGCACTCGTCACCGACGTGCGCCCGCACCCGAACGCCGACAAGCTCCGCGTCACGACGGTCGATGATGGCAGCGGGACGATCTTCCAGGTCGTCTGCGGTGCACCGAACGTGACGGCCGGGAAGAAGTACCCGTTCGCGCGTCTCGGCACCGTGATGCCTGGTGGCATGCTGATCGAGAAGCGGAAGCTGCGCGGCGAGGCCTCCGAGGGGATGCTCTGCTCGGCGCGCGAACTCGGCCTCGGCCAGGATCACGACGGCCTGATGACGCTCGACACCGACGCGGCCCCGGGGACGCGCCTGCTCGAGATCCTGCACGACAGCGGTGATGATCGCCTCGACGTCGATGTGACGCCGAACCGCCCCGACCTCCTCGGCCACAAAGGCGTTGCGCGCGAGCTCGCGGCGTCGTACGGCGTGCCCTATCGGTTGCCCGAGGTCCCTGGCGAAGTGGAGCTCGATCTTCCCGTGCCGGGCCGCTATACGGACCAGGTGCAGGTGGGCGGCGTGAAGCTCGCGATTGCGGACCACGGCTGCGGCCGCTTCTTCGCCGCGGTGATTCGTGGCGTGAAGGTCGGGCCATCGCCGGCGTGGCTGCAGCAGCGGCTCGAAGGCGCTGGCGTCCGTTCCATCAACAACGTCGTCGACGTCACCAACTACGTCATGCTCGAGCTCAACCAGCCGATGCACGCCTACGATGCCGCCACGTTGCGCGGCCCCGCGCTGATCGTGCGCGGTGCGCGTGAGGGCGAGTCGCTGGTCACCCTCGATGGCGTCACCCGCACGGTGGCCGCCGGCTCGCTGATGATCGCCGATGCGGAGCGGGCGATCGGCATCGCCGGCGTGATGGGTGGCCAGGACACCGAAGTCACCGATGCCACCACCGACATCTTCCTCGAGTGCGCCTGGTTCGAGCCGTCACGCGTGCGCGCGGCGCGGCGTGCGGCCAACCTCTCGACCGATGCCTCGCAGCGCTTCGAGCGCGGCACGGATCGTTGGGGCGCCGTCGACGCCTTCCGCCGCGCCATCCGGTTGTTGGTGACGGTCGCGGGCGGCACGCTCGACGGTCCCACCGTCGACGTCTTCCCGGTGCCGTCGCATCCGCCGCGGATCTTCCTCCGTCCGGCGCGCGTGGCGCAGGTCCTCGGTGTCGAGCTCGCATGGAGCACGATCGAGAAGCAGCTGGTGAAGATGGGTGCGACCGTCGTGGCGAAGCCGGAGGACGGCCGCATGGCGGTCGACGTCCCTGGCTGGCGTCCCGACGTGACCACCGAGATCGACCTGATCGAGGAAGTGGCACGCCTCTATGGCTACGACCAATTGCCGACCGACCTGCGCGGCTTCCGCCCCGGCACCCGCCAGGACGATGCGGCGTGGGGCATGGCGGCGCGGATCCGCCGGGGGCTCGCCGCGAGCGGCTTCTCCGAGGTCATGACCCTGCCGATGGTGGCCAGTGGCGGGCCAGACGCGGTACGGCTCCTGAACCCGCTCTCGGCGGAGCAGGGGATGCTGCGCGATGCCCTCCTCCCGGCGCTGGTCCAGCAGGTCGAGGCCAACTGGGCCCTCCAGACCGGCGATGTCCGCCTCTTCGAGGTGGGGACCGTCTTTGCGAAGGCGGCGGCGGGCGACCGGCCGGCCGAGGCGATGCATGCGGCGTTCGTGCTGACCGGAGCGCGACATCCGATGCACTGGACCGACGGGGGAAAGGCGCCCCAGTGGGACCGGTGGGATGCCCGAGCCCGTTTCGAGCAATTGGTGGCTCTGGCGCATCCGGCGGCTGGGGTCCAAGTTGATGAGGGGCGGTGGGTTGCCCGGGCGCCGGACGGTACCGTGGTCGGCCACTGCGGACCGCTCGTTGCCGATGCGCCGCCATGGGCCGCGCCGCTCTTCGGGGGGGAGGTCACGGTGGCGCAGGCCGTGCCATCGGCCACCCCGTTCATCCCGGTCCCGGCCTTTCCGGCGGCCACCCGCGACTTGGCCCTGCTGGTCCCGGACGCCTGCGCCGTCGACGCGGTTACCACCCTCCTGTTGCAGCGGGGGCAGCGCCACGCGCTCACCTCGGTGGCGGTGGTGGACGAGTACCGAGGCAAGAATCTTCCGGACGGTCGGCGCAGCGTGGCGGTGCGGTTGGTCTTCCGCGCCGCGGATCGCACCCTGACTGATGCCGATGTGGAGCAGGCAATGGGTCGCCTGCGGACTTCCCTGGAGCGCGAGCTTGACGTCACCGTACGTACGTCCTGACCTGCCGGCACTGGCCGAACTCGATCGGGTGCTCCGGCACCTGACCGATGAGTTGGCCGGTTGGCGACGCCGCTGCCTCAAGGCGGAAGCGGAGCTGCAGGGGCTCAAGGCGCAGGACGGGATGGTGCCGGGCCAACAGGTGATCGGCATGCAGGCGCGCACTCTCGACCTGCAGCGCGAGAATCTCGACCTGCGCGCGCGGGTCGACCGCGCCCGCGACATGGTCGTGCGGCTGCAGCAGCGACTCGCCTTTCTCGAGCAGGAATTCGGGTCGGAGGCGCGCTCGTGAGCGAGGCCCCCAAGCAGTCGGTGCGCGTGGTGGTCGGCGGTGAGGAGCTGGTGGTGCGCTCCGAGTTGCCCGCCGAATACACCCGCGACGTCGCCGCCTATCTCGATGACAAGCTGCGTGGCATTCGGGCGATGCTGCCCACCCTGGAGGCCCACAAGGCCGCCATCCTTGCCGGACTCGCCGTGACCGACGAGCTCTTTCGTGCCCGTCGCACCGACGGGGAAGTGGCCGGCCGCATCGCGGCGCTGGCCGATGACCTGACGCGTCTCCTGCCGCCTGCCAAGCGCGGCCCCCGTGGGGGCGCGACCGAGTGACCACTGCCCGGTGCCACGCGCACCGGTCGAGGGCATAGATGATGGATACGACGCTGATGATCGCCGTGGCCGGCGGTCTGGTGGTGGGCGTTCCGATCGGGATGTTCCTCTGGAACATGGTGCTCGCGCGCAGTGCCCGCTCGTTGCGGGCGCTGGGCGAGCGAGCCCGACAGGACGCCGCCGAACTGGTGGCGGCCGCCGAGCGCGACGCCGGGGTGACGCGGGAGCGCCAGGTGGTGGCCGCTCGTGAGGAAGCGGTCGCCATCAAGGAAGAGGCGGCGCGCGAGGCGGCCCGGCGACGCGACGAGGTCGACAAGGCGGAGCGTCGACTCGCCGATCGCGAAGCCCAGGTCGCGGAGCGGCAGGATCGGCTGCGTACCGAGGAGAAGGCGGTCGAACAGCGTCGCGGGGAGTTCGCGGCCCGCGAACAGGGGCTGATGGCCCGGCAAGCCGAGTTGTCGCTCCTGCACGGCGAACTGCAGCAGCGACTCGAACGTGTCGCCGGGCTCAGCGCCGAGGCGGCCGCCCGCGAGGTCCGGCAACAGGTCGAGGACGAGGCACGCACCCAGGCCGCCGCCGCCGGTCGCGAGATCCGGGAGCGCGCCAAGCGCGAGGCCGACAAGGATGCCCGGCGCATTCTCGCGATCACCACCCAGCGACTCGCCGCCGAACACACCGCCGAGTCGACCGTGTCGGCGGTCGCCCTCCCCAACGACGAGATGAAGGGCCGGATCATCGGGCGCGAGGGGCGGAACATCCGCGCCTTCGAGCTTGCCACCGGCGTTGATGTCATCATCGACGACACCCCCGACACCGTGGTGATCTCCTGCTTCGATCCGGTGCGCCGCGAGATCGCGCGGCGCGCCCTCGACGCGCTCGTCGTTGACGGCCGGATCCATCCGGGACGGATCGAGGAAGTGGTCGTCAAGGCGAAGACGGAACTCGACGCGCAGCTGGTCGAGATGGGCGAGCGCGCGGCGCACGACGTCGGCGTGCATGGACTGCATCCCGAGTTGATCCGCCTCATCGGTCGGATGCGCTACCGCAGCTCCTATGGCCAGAATCTCTACGAGCACTCCAAGGAAGTGGCCTGGCTCGCGGGGATGATGGCCGCCGAGCTCAAGCTCGACGTCGCCCTCGCGCGCCGTGGCGGCCTGCTCCACGACATCGGCAAGGTCCTGACCCACGAGCACGAGGGCACCCACGTCCAGCTCGGCGTCGAGGTCTGCCGTCGGCATGGCGAGTCGGCCGCGGTGCTCAACTGCATCGAGGCGCACCACGACGACGTCCCGCACGACAGCAGCGAGTCTGTGCTGGTGCAAGCGTCGGACTCGGTCAGTGGTTCGCGACCCGGCGCCCGGCGCGAGGCGTTCGAGACCTATGTCAAGCGGCTCACCAAGCTCGAGGAGATTGCGGGCGGCTATCCCGGCGTCGAGAAGACCACGGTGATCCAAGCTGGGCGTGAAGTGCGCGTGATCGTCCAGCCCGAGAAGATCGACGATGCCGCGGCGCAACTCCTCTCGGAGACCATCGCACGGCGCATCGAACAGGAACTCCAATACCCCGGACAAATTCGCGTGACTGTCATTCGTGAGACCCGGGCCACGGACGTGGCCAAGTGAGCGCCCGCCTCCTCGACGGCGTGGCGATGGCCGCCACCATTCGCGGCGAAGTCGCGGCGCGTGTTGCCGAACTGCGCCGGGGCGGGATCATCCCCGGCCTGGTCGTGGTGCTTGTCGGCGAAAATCCCGCCTCGCAGATCTATGTCCGCTCCAAGGGGAAGGCCTGTCTCGAGGCCGGCATGCATTCGGAGACGATCGTCTTGCCGCTCGAGACGACCGAGGCGGAGCTCTTCGCGACGATCGATCGCCTCAATGCCGACCCGACCATTCACGGCATGCTGATTCAGTTGCCGCTCCCGCCGCACATTGACACCGACAAGGTCCTGCGACACATCGACCCCGCCAAGGACGTCGACGGCTTCCATCCCGTCAACGTCGGACGCCTGGTGCTCGGCGATCCCGGCGCGCTCAAGCCGGCGACCCCCTCGGGCATCCAGCAGATGCTGATCCGCAGTGGCATCGAGACGAAGGGCGCGCATGCGGTGATCGTCGGTCGGTCCACGATCGTCGGCCGCCCGATGGCCAACCTGCTGATCCAGTCCGGTGTCGGTGGTGACGCGACGGTCACGGTCGCCCACTCGCGCAGCCGCGACCTTCCCGGCATCTGCCGGAGCGCCGACATTCTGGTCGTCGCGATTGGGCGCGCCGAGTTCGTCACCGCCGACATGGTGAAGCCGGGCGCGACGATCATCGACGTCGGCATCAATCGCGTCGACGATGCCTCGCGCCCGCGCGGCTACCGCGTCGCCGGCGACGTCGATTTCGGGCCAGTGTCGGAAGTGGCCGGAGCAATCACCCCGGTGCCCGGCGGCGTCGGGCCGATGACCATCGCGATGCTGCTCTCCAACACGCTGCAGGCGGCCACCGCCGCGCCGCTCGCCTGGTGAGCACGCCGGACGAGGCCTGGTCGGTCTCGCGACTCGCGCGCGCCATCAAGCGCCAGGTCGAGGAGGGGATGGAGCCGGTGTGGGTGCGCGGTGAACTCGTCGGCGTGAAGCGCTACCCGAGCGGCCACTGGTACTTCGGCCTCCGCGACGAAGCGGCGAAGGTCGACTGCACGCTCTGGAAAGGTGTTGCTTCGCGATTGACCGGCCCGCTCGAAGAAGGGCAGGAGGTCTTCGCGCTCGGCACGGCGAACGTCTGGGAGGAGCGTACCGCGCTTCGCTTCAACGTGACGCGCATCGTGACGGCGGCCGGCCTTGGCGCCGCGGCGCAGCAGGTCGAACGCACCAAGCAGGCTCTCCTCAAGGACGGCCTCCTCGACCCGGCACGGAAGCGGCCGCTGCCACGTTTTCCGCTCCGGATCGCGGTCATCACGTCGATCGCGGGCGCCGCAGTGCACGACATCATCACGGTGGCGACGCGGCGCTGGCCCGGCGTCGAGCTCTTCGTCGTGAACAGCGCGGTGCAGGGCGAGGCCGCACCCGGGGAGCTTGTCGCCGCGCTGGCGACCGTCGGGCGCCTCGACGCGATCGACTGTTGCATCATCGGTCGAGGCGGCGGGGCGCGCGAGGATCTCGCCGCCTTCAACGACGAGGCCGTCTGCCGCGCGATCGCCGCGTGCCCGGTCCCGGTGATTTCCGCCGTGGGGCACGAGGTCGATGTCACGCTGGCCGACCTGGTCGCCGACCTCCGCGCCGCCACACCCTCGCAGGCCGCGGAATTCGCGCTGCCCGATCGTCGTGAGGTGCAGGCCCGGCTCAATGGGCTCGGCGCGGTGCTCGCCGCCCAGGGGATGGGCCACGTCACCGCCGCGCAGCAACGACTCGATCGCACTCGGGACAGGATGGGCAGTGCGCTGCTCGATCAGCTGCGGAGTGCCGAGCGCCGGCTGTTGCACGTACGAGGTCGGCTGCCACTCGCGCTCGAGCGTCACGCCCGGGTGCCGCGCGAGCGGCTTGCGACGCTGCAGGCTCGGTTGGCGCCCGCGATGGAACGCCGCGTGGCCCGGGAGCGGGCGCGGGTCGGCCGCGTGGCCGGACAACTCGACGCCCTCTCGCCGCTGGCGGTGCTCGGCCGCGGCTATGCGATGGCACGCGACGCGGATGGGCGGGTACTACGTCGCCAAGCCGATCTCCCGCCCGGGACCCGATTCACCCTGACTGTTGCCGACGGCCCAGTGGCCGCCCGCGTGGAGGATACATGAGCGACGCTCCGACCCTGGGTCAGGACCTGGCCCGCCTCGAAGAGATTGTCCGCAAGCTCGAAGACGACGATCTCGCCCTCGAGGCCGCACTGCAGCTCTTCGAGGAGGGCGTGACGCGGCTCAAGACCGCCCAGTCGCGACTTGCCGTGGCCGAAGCGCGTGTGATGCAGGTGCTCCAGGATACGGAACAGGCCGGTGGCCTGCGGCTCGAACCGCTGGATGGCTGAGCAGGCCGACGCCACCGCGCGGCGCGTGCTCGAGGAGGCACGGCGCCTGATTGATGCGCGCCTGGAGGTCTGGGCGGAGCGGATGGCCCGCGCGGTGCCTGGCCGGCTCGGCGAGGCGCTTGCGTACGCCCTCCGCAGCCCCGGGAAGCGTGTCCGACCGGCGTTGCTCCTCAGCGCCGCGCGCGCGGTCGGGGGCGACGCGATGGCGGTGCTCGAGGTCGCCACCGCCGTCGAAATCGTCCATACCTACTCGCTGGTCCACGACGACCTCCCCTGCATGGATGATGACGCCATGCGTCGGGGCCGGCCGACGACGCACTGTGCCTTCGATGTGGGAACGGCCACTCGCGTGGGCTTCCTGCTCGTACCGGTGGCGGCAGAGGCGTTGGCGGAGGCGGCCGAGTCCCTCGCGCTGGGTGCCGAGGCACGCCGGGCGCTCGCCGAGGAGTTGTTCGAGGCAGGCGGCATCCGCGGGATGGTCGGCGGGCAGTGGCTCGACCTGGAGGCGGAAAACCGCCAGTTGGACCTCCCGGGGCTGATGGCGGTACACCGAGGGAAGACCGGGGCACTCATCCGGTCGGCCGTGGTTCTCGGCGGGATCGCGGCCGGGGGTACACCCTCCCAGCTGGACGCCTTGCGCCGCTTTGGCGAGGAGATCGGGCTCGCCTTCCAGGTGGCCGATGACGTCCTCGATGCCACCGCGACCTCCGAGGCGCTGGGGAAGACCGCCGGGCGCGACGCCGAGCTGGCCAAGTCGACCTATGTGGGATTGATCGGGGTCGACGGCGCACGGGCAGAGGCGGCCCGGCACCAGGCCCAGGCGATCACCGCCCTCGCCGAGGCAGGGCTGCCGACCGAGACCCTCGGTGCGCTCGCGCGGTATATTGTGTCAAGAGCATCCTGACCCTTTGCCCTACGGGGATTGACCGTGTCACTTCTCGCCCAGATTCAGGGCCCTGCCGATCTCAAGAAGCTCTCGCGTGAGCAGCTGCCCCAGCTGGCGCAGGAGATTCGGGATCGCCTCATCGAATGCTGTTCGATCACCGGGGGCCACATCGGCGCCTCCCTCGGCGTCGTCGAGCTGACCATTGCCCTCCTCTACGAGTTCGACTCCCCGACCGACAAGGTCGTCTGGGACGTCGGGCATCAGACGTACTCGTGGAAGCTGCTCACCGGGCGGAACGATTCCTTCCCGACGCTCCGCACCAAGGGCGGTGTCTCGGGGTTCCTGAAGCGTGACGAGAGCCCGCACGACCAGTTCGGCGCAGGGCATGCAGGGACCGCGATGTCGGCGGCCCTCGGCATGGCCACCGCGCGCGATCTGAACGGCCTCGACTACAAGGTCGTCGCCGTCGTCGGTGACGGGGCGATGACCTGCGGCCTCTCCTACGAAGGATTGAACAACGCCGGGCACTCCGATCGCGACATCATCCTGATCGTCAACGACAACGGGATGAGCATCTCGCCCAACGTCGGCGGGATCTCGAAGATGCTGGGCGGCATCGTCGCCGATCCGCGCACGAATCGGCTCCGCGACCAGATCAAGAAGCTGACGCTCAAGCTCGGCGGCGTCTTCGGCGACGGCGTGGTCGAGTTCGCCAAGAACATCGAGGAATCCGCCAAGAATCTCTTCTCCGAAGGGATGCTCTTCGAGGAACTCGGTTTCCGCTATTTCGGCCCGATCGACGGCCACGATCTCGACAAGCTCACCGAAACGCTAGCCTTCGTGCGCAAGCTCGAGGGGCCCCGCGTCGTGCACGTGCTGACGGAGAAGGGGAAGGGCTTCTCCTTCGCTGAAGCGAATCGCGAGAAGTGGCATGGGCTGGCTGCTTACGACCCGATCACGGGTGAGGCGCGCAAGAAGGCGTCGGGGCCGCCGACCTGGACGCAGATCTTCGGTGACACGCTCGTCGCGCTCGGCAACGAGCATCCGGAACTCGCGGTGATCACCGCGGCGATGCCGAGCGGCACCGGGACGAACATCTTCGAGAAGGCGCATCCGACCCGCTTCTTCGATGTCGGCATCGCCGAGGGGCACGCGGTGACCTTCGCCGGCGGCTTGGCGACGCAGGGGATCCGACCGGTCGTCGCGATCTACTCGACGTTCCTCCAGCGCGCCTACGACAACATCATCCACGATATCGCCGTGCAGCATCTTCCGGTGATCTTCGCGATGGACCGCGCGGGGCTGGTGGGTGAGGACGGCCAGACGCACATGGGGCTGTATGACATCCCCTACATGCTGGCGGTTCCTGGGCTGACCGTGATGGCGCCGAAGGATGCCGACGAACTGGTCGGCCTGATGCGCACGGCGCTCACGCTGGATGGCCCGTCCTGCCTGCGCTATCCGCGCGACAAGGCACCGACCGATCCGAATCCGGTGGCGTCGGTGCCCGCCGTCCCCTACGGAACGTGGGAACTGCTCACCCCGGGCCGCGACGTCGCCATTCTCGGCGTCGGGACCATGGCACTGCCGGGGCAGGAAGCGGCCGAACTCCTCCGGGCCCAGGGCATCGAGGCCGCTGCGGTCAACGCCCGCTTCATCAAGCCGGTGGACGAGGCGATGATCGAGGAGCTGGCGCGCAATTGCCGACTCTTCGTGACCGTCGAGGAGGGGAGTGTCGTGAACGGGTTCGGCGCGATGCTCGCCGAGCGGATGCAGCGCACCCACCCCGAGGTGCGGGTGATTGCGATCGGCATCGCCGACGAACTGATCCTGCAGGCGCCGCGCACCGAGCAGCTCGAGGCCTACGATCTCACCGCGACGGGCATCGCCCGGCGCACCACCGAGGCACTGCGCACCGCTCTGGTGCGCTGAGACGCTCCTGCGCATCGGGCTCGTCGGAAACCCCCGCTACGCCGACCTGCGGGTCGCGCTCGCCGACACGGCGCGGATCGCCGCGGCGCGCGGGTGGTCGCTCGCGGGCTCAGCGGAACTGGCCGAAATGGCGCCGGTCCCGCTGGCGCCGTTCGACCCCGCCGAGATCGACCTGCTGGTCACCTTCGGCGGCGACGGGACGCTGCTTCGCGGCGCCCGGCAGCTGCACGGGCGCGAAGTCCCCATCCTCGGCGTCAACTTCGGGCGCGTCGGCTTCCTGACCTCCGTCGCGCGCGACGGCGTGGTCGAGGCGCTCACGGCGATCGCTGCCGGAGAGCACCGCCTGTCGCTGCGCGCCGCGTTGCACGCCACGATCGTCGACGCCGCGGGCAACATCGTCACCGAGCAGACCGCACTGAACGACGTCGTGCTCCACAAGGGTGGTGTGGCTCGCGTGGTGCGCTTCCAGGTGTTGATCGATGGCGAACCGATGGGCCCCGTGTCGGCCGATGGCCTGGTGATCGCCTCACCGACCGGCTCGACGGCCTATTCGTTGTCGGCCGGGGGGCCGGTCATTGTCCCGACACTCGATGCCATGATCGTCACGCCGATCTGCGCCCATTCGCTCGGGGTCCGACCGATCGTCACCCGGGGCGACACGTTGGTGCGCATCGAGCCGCTCGAGCCCCGTGCCGCCGACCTTCTCGTCTCCTTTGATGGCCAGGAAACGGCGTCGCTCGGTACCGAGCAGGCCCTGGAGGTCCGGCCCTCGCCGACGCGCGTCATCCTCGTGCGCTTCGGAGATCCTGGCTTCTTTCGTCGGCTGCGCGACAAGTTGCACTGGGGCGACCTCTCCGACCGCGAGCAGTGATGCTGGCCTCCTTGCGCGTGCGGGACCTCGCCACCATCGCCGACGTGACCCTCGAACTCGGCGAGGGCCTCAACGTCCTCACCGGCGAGACCGGCGCCGGGAAGTCGATGCTCGTCGATGCCCTCGCCCTGCTGCTCGGCGATCGCGCGGACCGGGCGGCGGTGCGCCCAGGCGCCGCGAAGGCCGTGGTGGAGGGTGCGATCAGCGGCGTGCCGCGGGCGGCGTTGCGGCAGCTGGAGGCGTCGGGGCTCGACGCCGAGGAAACGCTGGTGATCCGGCGCGAGGTGACCGCCGAAGGCCGATCGCGCGCCTGGATCAACGGCTCACCCACGACGGCAGGGGTGCTCGCCACCCTCGGGGCCACGCTGGTCGACCTGCATGGCCAGCACCAAACCCTGCAGCTGCTCGAGGCGGCTGAACAGCGAGCCCTCATCGATGCCTTTGCCGATGCCGGCCCCGCGGCCGAGGCGGTGGCGCAGGCGTGGCGCGATGCCGCCATGCTGCGGACCGAGCGGGAGCTGCTCGTGGGGCGTCGCGATGAGGCGATGCGCCGCGCGGATTGGCTGCGCCACGTCGTGGAAGAAGTCGATGGCGCGAAGCTCCAGGCTGGCGAGGAGGAAGCGCTCGATCGCGACATTGCGCGGCTGGCGCAGGCCGGCACGCTCGGCGAGGATGCGCGTCGGTTGGCCCATGCGCTCGATGGCGACGACGCCTCGGCCCGTACCGCCATCGGCCGGGCGGAGCGGGCCCTGAATGGGCTCGAGCGGCACGATCCGACCGTGGGCGAGTGGCGAGCACTCCTCGATGGCGCCTATGCACAGCTCGATGAATTGGCGCGATCCGCCGCCGCGTACGCCGATGCGATTGCGGAGGAACCCGCGCGACTCGGCGAACTCGAGCGGCGTCGCGATCTCCTGTTCGCGCTCAAACGGAAGCATGGCGCCACGCTCGCCGACGTCCTGAGCACGCGCGACAATGCTCGGGCCGAGCTCGACCTGTTGGACAGCGCCGCCTTTGACCTTCGCGCCCTGGAGGCACGCGCCGCCGCGGCGGACGCGGCGCTGCGTGCACTGGCGGCCGACCTCACCGTGAAGCGCACGGCGGCAGCAGAACGGTTGGCGCGCGAGGTGACCCGGCTGCTCCCCGAACTCGGCCTGGTCGGGGGCCGCTTTCGCGTCACGCTGCAGCCACTGGCAGAGGTGCGCGAGCACGGGGCGGAGGAGGTCACCTTCGAAGTGCAGCTGAATGCCGGCATGGAGCCGCGGCCACTCGCGCGCGTGGCGTCGGGCGGCGAGCTCTCGCGACTCATGCTCGCGCTGAAGGTCGTGCTGGCGCGAGCCGATGCCGTCCCCACGCTGGTCTTCGACGAAATCGATCAGGGGATCGGCGGCGAAGTCGGGGGCCGCGTGGGCGCGGCGCTCGCCCAGGTCGCCCTGCGGCATCAAGTGCTCGTGATCACCCATCTGCCACAAATCGCGGCCCGCGGCGATCGGCACCTCCGAATTGCCAAGGCCACGCGCGACGGCATGGCGACGTCTGACGTGACGCGCCTGCACGGAGAGGACCGAGTGTTGGAGCTGGCGCGGATGTTGGGGGGAGATGGCGAGGCGGAACGCGGCCTCGCACGCGCACTGCTTGGTGAGGGCGTCAGCGCCCGGTGATCGGCTTGTAGACCCGCAGCACCATCCGCGACGTCAGTGGCGTGGCGACGACGCCGGCACTGCTCGCCACCGTCCGCTCGATCGAGAAGCCCGCTTCCACCGGCATCTTCAGCAGCCCCTCCCGATTTCTTCCATCGTGCACAAAACTGAGACCGATCCCGACGCGCGTCGCGTTCGCGGCAGTGCCGGTGACCAGCGCGGCGAGGTCCACGCCGGCGATCGCCTGGCTCGGATCGGCCCAGGTCAATCGATCCGCACCGCGGCGCTGATACTGGAGCAGGGCGGTGAGGGCGAAGTGCGGTACGATCCGATAGAACGGTTGCACGGTCACCGTGAGCAGGTCGCCGGGGTTGCGCGCGAAGAGCGCCGTGACTCGCGCCGGTCGCAGCAACTGATCGCGAGTACCCGGCTGCTCTGCCGAGGTCCCTGCGAGTTGCAGCGTCATCAGGGCGCTGCCACGCAATCCGAAGCGTCCGCGCCCAAGTTCCGCGATGCCACCGAACTCCACGTCCGGTTGGCCATCGCCGGTGCCTTGATCGAGGAGAAAGCCGGGCCGTGGAGCGCTGCCGGTCGAGAGCCGTGCCCCGGCACGGGCCCAGACGCCGAGCCAGCGCGCATCGCCCGGCGCGCCGCGTCGCAGTACTTCCGCGGTCAGGGCGAGCTCGACATCGCCGAGCCCCACGGGCGGAATATCCTCGGGCCGCGAGATGCCGAAGCCGGTGGGCGCTGCCAGCAGCGCCTCGAGATCACTGCTGGTCAGCACCGCTGCCGGAAGCGCGGGCGCGGCGCCGATGGTCTGCCCCGCGAGCGCTCCGCCGAGGGTCGCGTCGAGCGCCGTGATCGCCGCAAGCACGGCGGTGCCGTCGCTGCTCGAGGCAGTGGGCAGCACGGCAGAACCCGACACGGGATCGGCGAGCAGCGTGAAGAGTCCGTCGCGCAACGTCGTGCCTTGGCCCAGCGTCTGTTGCGCGAGGGCAAGCTGAGTCGGGTTGGTGAACGCGCCGCTCGCGATCCGTCCGCTGAGCGCCGTGAGTGCGTCGTCGAAGGCGGTGAAGAACGCCGTGGTCTGGGTGATCCCGTCGGCGGTGCCCAACGACGCATCGGCGGGATTGAGTCCGGCCGTTGCACCCGCCGCATCCGCGCGCAGTTGCAGTTGGGTACGCGCCGAGACGATCGGCACGGTGACGCCAAAGGTCAGCCGATGGGTGATCCCCATCGCGAGCCCAAGCGTCGCGACGCCACGCTGCTGTTCGGCAATCGCCGAGAGGCCACCCAGCGTGAGCGGTGCCGCCGCACGCCCGAGCACGCGGGCGAGACTGGCCTCTGCGTTGCCGAGCAGGGGCGTCGCCGCGGCGTCGAGCGAGCCGATGGTGAGCCGGCTCCCCAGCTCCCGCCGTGCACCGTCGACCCGGAGCTGGTCCGTCGGGAAGAACGCCCCGCCGAGTTCGATGCGGAGGACGCCCGCCGGAGCGGTCAACAGGGGTAGCTGCGCCCGGGCGGTGCACACCGGGGCCAGCAGCAGGGCGGGGATGAGGCGACGGATCATCGCCGTCGAAGATAGCGGCATCGGCACGAGGCGGCCCGTGATGGCATATTGGTGCCGTGGCTCGGGTGGCGGAATGGTAGACGCAGGGGACTTAAAATCCCCAGGGGGCAACCCCGTCCCGGTTCGAGTCCGGGCCCGAGTATGACCCATCGAGTGGAGATCGCTGCATGGCCCGGTCGAGACGTGGCTTTACGTTGATTGAATTGTTGGTGGTCGTGCTCATCGTCGGCATCCTCGCGACGATCGCCCTCCCCAGACTGCAATATGTTCGTGAAAAGGCCTTTCGGGCCTCGATGCTCTCCGACCTGCACAACCTGGTCTCGGCGCAGGAAGGCCATCTGTCGGTCGTCGGTGATTACGCGGGCGGTATCGCCGCGTCGCAAGTGTTGGTGCCGGGCAGCGGGGGGCGCGTCGCCCTGACGCCGAGCCCCGGGAATCAGATCACCGTCACCCTTGCCCCTGGCGCCACCCCTATGACATCCGGCGGCTGGTCGGCGGTCGCGACCAATCCCGGGATCTCGTCGGGAGTGCAGGGCCGCTGCGGCATCTTCATGGGGCCGGTGTCTGCCTCGCCCAATGCCGCCGTGACCCAGAGCGGCGTCCCCGCCTGCTACTGAGGCTTGCGGGGCGGGGCGACGGCAGCCGTGCCGAGGAACGAGTCGCTGTTCATCTGGTCGGTCAGCTGCATGAGCGCACCTGAGGCTCGACGCTCCAGCACATAGCCACCGTCGGTGATCCGAAAGGTCACGCTGTCCTCGACCGGACCGGCCTGCTCCAGCGAACTCGGCAAGCGCCCAACCGATCGTCGATATGCGTCAACACGGGCCCGCTCCAGGTAGAGCGCGAATCGGCTCCGCGCCTCGGCTGCAGCTGGCGTGAGCGGGGCGGTGAGTTCGGGGGCGAAGATCGCCGCGGGCCTCGCGGTCCAGAGCCACCCCAGGACGCAAGCTGCGAGAATCCCGATGAAGATGGTGGCCGGCTGCGTCCCGGTCCGCCGCGGAGGCTGCTGGCGGCGTTGTGTCTCGGCCGCTTCGGCTCGCTGAGCCTCCGCCACTGCGTGCAGCGCATCGGCGAGGTCTTTTCGTCGGTTCTCGGGGGTCATCTGTCCTCCAAAATGCACCTGAGTGTGTTGCGTGGCAGCGGCGGTAGAGCGAGAATGCAGGCACATGGTACCCTGGCCGCCCGCCTGTTCGCTCGTCCGGCCACCCGTTGTGCCGGCAGCTGCTCTCGTCCGCGTCGCGCCCCCGAGGTCGGGGGCGCCCCGTGGCAGGACCGAGTTCTCCCCGACGCGCGAGGCATGATGCTCCGACACCGCTCCGGCTTCACGATCATCGAGCTCATGGTCGTGATGACCATCATCGGCGTCCTCACCACCATCGCGATCCCGCGCCTGCAGTACACCCGCGAGCGCGCCTCGCGCGCCTCGATGATCAGCGACCTGAAGAACCTGGTCGCGCTGCAGGAGGGTTACTTCTCCGCAGCGAACGACTACGCTGCCGGGATCACCAGCGGACCGGAGAAGGTGGTCGCCGGGGGCTCGGGGCGGATCTCCTTCATTCCGAGCCAGGGCAACACCATCTCCATGACGCGCCGAGCTCCGACGAACAAGAACGGCGCAGGGTGGTCCGCGACGATCAAGAACCCACGGGTGACCAACAAGGCCGCCGACGTCTGCGGGATCTACATCGGTCACAAGTCGTACGCTCCGAATGCCGCGGTCCCTGGGCCCGGCATACCAGCCTGCTACTGACCCCCTGCGCGCGGTAGCCGCCCGAGAGCGTCGCCGAGGAACGAGTCGGCATTCATCCTGCTGGTGAGCTGCAGCGACTGCGCTTCCCCCGCGCGCGTGACCAGCACGAAGTCCGGCGGCGTCCGGATGTAGGTCACCCCTTCCTCCACCTCCCCTGCCTCGCCAAGGACCTCAGGCAGCCGCCCGCTGTCCGCCCGGAACTGCTCCACGCGAGCACGTTGGAGGTACAGGGCGTTGCGGGCCAGCGCGTCCCGCTCGGTGGCCGTCTGCCGCCTCGGCTGTTCTGGGCCGAAAATCACGGCGGGACGGGCAATCCACGCCCAGGCAAGCCCGATCCACGCGATGGCCAGGAACGGCAACAGCTTCCGCCGCCTGGCGCTCCGCGGCGACAGTCGCTTCTCACGGGCAGCGGATTCCGCCGCCGCAGTCTCGGCGACGACATTTCCGAGCGCCTCGGCGAGGTCGCGTCGGCTTTGCAGATCATCCATCGGAAACCTCCTGTTGGCGCGGGGAGTTGCAAGCGGCGCGTCCCGGTGTGAAACTGCCGTCCATGCAATATGCTCCATCGGCCGCATCGCCACCCTGGCGCTTTCGATTGATCGCCCTGACCCTGCTGTCGCTGCTGGTCGTCGTGGTGGTCCTCGTTCGGGCGGCCACCGCCCGGATGCGCGACACGACGGCTCGAGCGCAGCTCCTGCGCGAACTGGGTCGGCTCGACGACCAGCAGGCGGCATGGGACGCCCGCCACGGGACCTTCGCAGGACAGCTCGGTACGACGGAAAATGATACCACGCTGGCATTCACCCCGACGCCAGGGGTGGATCTCCGCTTCGAGGCCGCCATCCCAGGTGGCTGGAGCGCGATCGTCACGACGGACCGACTCCGTGCCGCGCCCAGGCAGTGCGGCATCTATCGCGGGCCGCCCGCTGCCGCTCCACATCGTGCGCTGATCGCGCCCGGTCAGGTGGTCTGCTGGTGAGGCCGGCCGACGCTATTTCCTGAGCGTCTCGAGGCTCGCGCCGAGGAAACTGTCCGCTGCCATCGTACTGCTCAGTGAGCGTCGCAGGGCCCCCTGCCGTCCATCGATTCGAAAGGCACGAGGTCCGGTGACGACCAGGGTGAGGCTGGTGTCCATGACGCCGACGTCGCCCAGACGGGGCGGGACTCGCCCCTCGGCCAACAGCAAGGCGTCGACCCGCCCGCGCGCGAGCCAGAGGCCGTAGCGAAGCGACGCGTCGGCAGCGGCTGGCGGTGGCTGCCACGGGCGGTCCGCCGGGCCTCGCGCGATCGCCGGCGGGGCGAGGAGGAAGTACGCCACCAACAGCCAGCCGCCGAGGGCCGCCGCCAACCAGCCCGACGGAACCGACTGCCGCGGTTTGACGCGGGGATCGTGGATGACGGCGTCGCGCGCCTGTTGGTCGGCCGCCCGCGTGACCACGGCACTCAACGCATCGGCGAGGAGCGGCGACGGCGTGATGGTCGGGGCGGGCGCCGTGTCGCGAGGGGCCGGCACCGGCCGCTCAGGCATTCTGTGGCGATTCTCCCGCGAGCGCCCGCGCGACCTGCTCGGGGAAGGCGCGAATATCGATCGGCTTGGTGATGTAGCCATCGAAGCCCGCCGCCATGGCGCGCTCGCGATCGCCAGCCATCGCGTGGGCCGTCAGGGCAACCACGCGCAGTTCGCGATACTCCGACGCGCGAATTTCTTCGAGCAGCGCGAAGCCGTCCTTCCCGGGCATCTGAATGTCCATCAGCACCAGATCCGGCAGCTTGGCCGCGAGGGTCGCAAACAGCTCCTCTCCGCCCATCAGGCCGACGATCTCGTGGCCCTTCAGGGTGAGCAGGGTGCGGAAGAGCTTCATGTTGTCGGGACTGTCTTCGACAATCAGGATCATCGGGAGGTCACTCCATCCTCGTGCGCTTGAGCACGGCACGCACGCGCGCGACCAACGATCGCGGCTGCACCGGCTTGGTCAGGTAGTCCTGGGCACCGAGTTCAAGTGCCTGGGATTCGGTATCATCGGTGCGCGCCGTCAGCATGATCACCGGGAGGGCCGCCGTCGCGACGGACGCGCGCAATTCCTCGAGCACGCCGAGGCCGGTGAGACGCGGCATGTCGTGGTCGAGCAGGATCAGGTCGATCCCCTTGGTTTCGATCGCGGCGAGCGTGTCGAGTCCATCGGCGGCCTCGATCACCACGAAGCCCTCGCGCTCGAGGACGGTGCGCACCAGACGACGCATCTGCGCGTCGTCATCGGCAAGGAGGATCGTCGCGCCTCGGCCGTCGGCGTCCGCGGTGCCCGCCCCCACCCATCCGCCGGATGCGGTCGAGGCCGCGGGCGCCGCCGGCGCGGTCGCCGCGGTGGTGGCCTGGACGCTGCGCTCCTGGGATTCGCCGAGGACGCGGTGAATTTCCTCGTAGCTGGTTTGGCCGGCCCAGTAGCGGATCAGGCCGCCCTCCCAGAGCGTCCGCATCCCGTACGGGCGCGAGGCATCGAGGATCGCCTGTTGCGGGGCGCCCGATTCGATCAGCCCCCCGACCGCACCCTCGATCGGCAGCATCTCCATGACGGCGAGCCGGCCCTTGTACCCCGTCCCGCCGCAGCCCTTGCAGCCTGCCCCGCGCTTCGGTGCGTACAGCCCGGGGTAGCCCGCTGGCGGCCGCGCCTGCTCCGGCACCTCGTCCAACGGGAGGTCAACGGCGCACTGCGGGCAGATGCGGCGCACCAGACGCTGCGCCACGACCCCGCGGAGGACCGTGCCAAGCTTGAAGGAATCGACCCCCATGTCGCGCAAGCGGACCAGGGCGGAGACGGCATCGTTGGTGTGCAGCGTCGAGAAGACAAAGTGGCCCGTGAGACCGGCCTGGATGGCGATCGATGCCGTCTCGCCATCGCGGATTTCGCCGACCAGCACGATGTCCGGATCCTGGCGCAACACCGAGCGCAGCGCCGTGGCGAAGGTGAAGCCCTGCGCCTCGTTCACCTGCATCTGCGAAATGCCGTCGACGTCGTACTCGACCGGATCCTCGACCGTGACGATGTTCACCTTGCCGGTCTTGAGGTGGTTCAGCACCGCGTACAGCGTGGTTGTCTTGCCGGAGCCCGTCGGGCCGGTCACCAGCACCATCCCCTCGCGGTGCGACAGCATCCGCATCAGCACCGATTCTTCTTCCGGTGGCAGGGCGAGGGCAGGAATCGACGCACGCAGATTCGACTTGTTCAGGATCCGGATGACCAGCTTCTCGCCGCGTCGCGCGACCGGGGCGGTGGCCACGCGCATGTCCACGAACTGGCCGCCGACCTTGAGCGAGCTGCGACCGTCCTGCGGGGTCATCGAGTTGGTCACGTCGAGCCCGGCGATGATCTTCACGCGCCGAACCAGCGACGCGCCGGCGGCCTCGGGGAGGCGCATCACTTCGCGCAGGATGCCATCGACGCGGTAGCGCACGACGACGTGGCCCGCTTCGATCTCCGAATGGATGTCGCTGGCTCCCGCCTGCACCGCGTCCGAGATCATCGCATCGACGAGCTTGGTCATCGGGGCGTCGAGCGCCGGGTCGCGCTCCTCGGCCGTGTCGCTGATCTGGACCTCGACCGATGTCGGCGTGAGGCCTTGCAGCAACCGGTTGATCGAATTCTCGGGACGGTAGAACTCGTCCAGCTTGTCGCTGATGGCCGAGGGCGAGGCCACCTCGAGCTTCACGTCACGCCCGGTCAGGAAGCCGAGGTCCTGTTCCGCCGCGAAGTCACGCGGGTCGCAGGTCGCGATACGGACCGTCTTCTCGTCCAGCGCCAACGCCACGACATGGTACTTGCGTGCAGCGGCTTCCGGGAGCACCGCGACGGCCCGGGGCTCCGCGCTGGCCATCACTGCCACCGGAAGGCGGAAGTGACTGGCCAGCGCGGCACAGATGGCCGCGTCGGTGGCCAGGCCGGTGTCGACGACCGAACGCCAGAGCCGCACGTCCTTGATCGAGGCGAGCACCGGGAGCCGTTCTGCCGGCACGAGACCGGCGGCCACCAGGTACGGGCCGATCCAGGCATCCGGGGCAATGCCGACGTCGGGTGCGGTCATGAGGTTCCGTCGTGGTGAGTGAAGCGGGGGGATCGTGGGTGGTGTTGTACCACGATCCCCGGAAAGATACGATTCCCGCGGGTCAAGTTGAATCCCTTCCCGTGACGCGGAGCATTCTCTGCCTGCCGGTCCTCGGTTCCACGTGTCGGGCACGCATCGCGTCCCCGGCGACAAGAGCATCACCCACCGCGCCTTGATGTTTGCCGCGCTGGCCCCCGGCGCGTCGGTCGTTGGCGGGGCCCTGACCTCGCTCGATGCCCGTTCGACGGCCAAGGTCCTGCGAGCCCTGGGGGCCACGATCTCGCCACTGCGGACCGAGACGGTGGTGGAAATCCGGGGGCGGCGCCGCCTCTCGACGCCTGCCGTGACGCTCCATTGTGGCAATTCCGGGACCACCGCCCGCCTGATGTTGGGGATTCTGGCCGGGCACCGCTTCACGAGTACCCTCACCGGCGACGCCTCGCTGCGCCGACGCCCGATGCGCCGGGTCACCACCGCCCTTGCGACCATGGGGGCGCGGGTCGACGATGGTGGCCGCGACGGCCTCCCCCTCACGATCCGCGGGGGAGCGCTTCGCCCGCTCGAGTGGAGCCTCCCCATCGCCTCGGCCCAGGTGAAGAGCGCGCTCCTCCTGGCCGGCGCCGTCGGTGGCGTCGCCGTCGCGCTCCGCGAGACCGCCGTCACGCGTGATCACACGGAGCGACTCCTTGGCGCCAACGGCTTCGAGGTCTCCCGGGAGCAGGGGTGGCTTCGCCTGGAGCCGACGGGGGCCTTCCACCCGTTCGCGATGCAGGTTCCCGGCGATCCGTCGTCGGCGGCGTTCCTGCTCGCCGCCATCCTGCTGGCGGAAGACGGCGAGGCCCGCGTGGCCGGCGTCGGGCTGAATCCCACCAGAACGGGCTTCCTCCACGTGATGGCGCGGATGGGGGCCTCGATTGTCGCGACCGACGAAGAGGCGCCGTTCGGCGAACCGATCGGCGACCTGGTGACCCGCCCGGCCGCGTTGCGTGGGGTCGTGGTGGAGGCCGGGGAGGTGCCCGGCATCATCGATGAAATCCCGATGCTGGCCTGTCTGGCGGCGAGGGCCGATGGGGAGTCGCGCTTCCACGGGGTCGGCGAGCTCCGGGTCAAGGAAAGCGACCGGCTGGCCCTGATCGTCCGCAATCTGCGGGCGGTGGGCGTTGAAGCAGAGGCGCAGGGCGACGACCTGCTGGTGCGGGGACGCTCGGGGCCGTTTCGCGGTCGGGTGGTGACCGACGGCGATCACCGGATTGCGATGGCCTTCGCGGTGTTGGGGCAGACCCGCGGGTCGCGCATCGTCGTGGATGACCCGGACTGTGCGGCCGTCTCGTTCCCCAACTTCGCGGCCCAACTCGGGGTGCTTTACGGCAGGATGCCATGACGATGCCGGTCGTGGCGATCGACGGGCCGGCCGCCTCCGGGAAGTCCAGCACCGCATCGGTGGTGGCGGCCCGCCTTGGGTTGATCCACGTCGACTCCGGCGCGCTCTACCGTGCGCTGACGTGGCTGGCGGTGCGAGACGGCCTGCACGACGCGGAGGCGATCTGCCGGGCGGCGGAGGCCGCCGACCTGACCCTGGTGGCCGACGGCAGCACGCTGACGCTTCGGGCGGGCGGCGAGCCGATCGAGGGTGCCATCCGCTCCCCAGAAGTCACGGCGGCGGTCTCGCGGGTGGCGGCACTGCCGGCCGTGCGCGCCTGGATCAACGGCCGACTCCGGGCGGCGGTGGCCGGAGCTGGGGGTGGGGTGATGGACGGGCGGGACATCGGGACGGTGGTCTTTCCCGACGCGGTCCTGAAGGTCTACCTGACCGCGTCCCCGGAGGCGCGGGCACGCCGGCGCCTCCTCCAGGAGGGTCAGGAGCCTGCCGAGGAGGCCGTTGCCGCCGAGGCCGCCCGACTGGCCGCCCGGGACCGCCTCGACGCCGGGCGGGCGGTCGCCCCCTTGCGACAGGCCCCCGACGCCTTGCACCTGGATACCAGCACCCTCGACTTCGGGACGCAGGTGGCGCGGATCGTGGGCTGGGCGGCGGAACGAGGGTTGCTGCCCGTTTGACCGGCGGGTATCTTTCTTGGCTGTCCCGAAATCGGGCCGGCCGAGGATTTTCCTCACCCCGAGGCCGCCGTGGCCCCGGTTTCCCGCTGTCGCAGGACCTCCCCGAATGTCTGAGACCGAAACCCCGACCGAAGACGCCGTGCTCGACGTGGCGCCCGCCGCTCCCACCTTCCAGTCGACCGCCGCGATGCCCTTCGCGATGTCGACCGGCATGCGTGTGCGTGCGGACCTCTACGACGAGGACTACACCAGCGATGAATACGAAGCGCTCCTGACGATGTACGAAGGGACGATGTCCCAGATCGTCGAGGGCGAGATCGTCAAGTCGAAGATCCTGCGCATCACGGACAATGCCGTGATCCTCGATGTCGGCTTCAAGTCGGAAGGCTCCGTGCCGCTCGACGAGTTCAAGGACCCGCAGAACCTCCAGGTCGGCGACGAGGTCGAGGTCTTCCTCGAGCACCTCGAGGACCAGGAAGGGGCGGTCGTCCTCTCGAAGAAGAAGGCCGACTTCATGCGCGTGTGGGAGAAGATCCGCATCGCCCACGAGTCCGACCAGCCGGTGGAAGGCACCCTGATGAAGAAGATCAAGGGTGGTGTCGTGGTGAACCTGATGGGCGTCGATGCCTTCCTCCCCGGCTCGCAGATCGCGTTGCGCCGGGTGCCGAACATCGACGAACTCCTCGGCTCGACCTACGAGTTCAAGATCATCAAGCTCAACAAGCGCCGGCGGAACATCGTCGTCTCGCGTCGCGTGATCCTCGAGAACGAGCGGGCGCACAAGCGCGAGCACCTGATGAAGGAGCTCGAGGTCGGTCAGGTCCGGAAGGGCATCGTCAAGAACATCACCGACTTCGGGGCGTTCATCGATCTCGGCGGCGTCGACGGCCTGCTGCACATCACCGACATGTCGTACGGCCGCGTCTCGCATCCGAGCGAACTGGTCGGCATCGGCCGCGAAGTCGAGGTCAAGATTCTCGACATCGATTGGCAGCGTGAGCGGATCTCGCTCGGCATGAAGCAGCTCCAGTCCTATCCGTGGCAGAACGTCGCCGAGAAGTACCCGGTCGGCAGCCGCGTGCAGGGCAAGGTCGTCTCGATCACCAACTACGGCGCCTTCGTGGAGCTGGAGCCGGGGATCGAAGGCCTGGTGCACATCTCCGAGATGAGCTGGACGCGCAATGTCCGCCATCCGAGCAAGATCGTCTCGATCGGCGAGACCATCGAGGCGGTGGTGCTCAAGGTCGACGAGTCGGAGGAGAAGATCTCCCTCGGCATGAAGCAGACCGAGCAGGATCCCTGGATGATCCTCCCGCTCCGCTACCCGGTCGGGACGCGCATCACGGGCAAGGTCCGCAACCTCACCTCGTTCGGCGCCTTCGTCGAGATCGAGGCGGGCATCGACGGCCTGATCCACATCTCCGACATGTCGTGGACCAAGCGCGTGCAGCATCCGTCGGAAGTGGTCAAGAAGGGCGACACCGTCGACGTCGTGATCCTCAACATCGACGCCGACAACAAGCGCATCTCCCTCGGCCTCAAGCAGGCGACCGACGATCCGTGGCTCACGATCGGCGAGAAGCTGCCGATCGGCACCGAGCTCCGTGCCAAGGTCCTCCGCCCGGTCGACAAGGGCATCGTGCTCGACCTCGGCAACGACATCGAGGGCTTCGCCCCCGTGTCGCAGATGGGGATCGGCCACGACCAGAACCCCGAGGATGCGGTCGTCCTCAATCAGCAGGTGATTGCCAAGATCCTCGAGGTGGACCCGATCCATCACCGCGTGGTCGTGGCGATCATCGAGTACCCGGAAGACGGCATCCCGGAGCCGGGCACCGAGCCCAAGCTCTCCGAGATCCCGAAGCTCCCGGAGCCGGGCGACATCGAAGTCGACATGTCGGAGCTCGACGACGACAACTGAGCCACATGCTCAGGCAGCGGAACGACGCGGGGGCGGCCACCAGTGGCCGCCCCCGCGTGCGTACGAACCTGCCACCGGGCTGCGGCTACTCGGTCAGCATCTTGACCGCACATTCGGGGCAGAGGCCGTGCGAGAACTCCGCCTCGCTCCGCCGCGCGATGTAACTCTCCATCTGTTCCCAGTGCCCCTGCTCGTCGCGGATCTTGTGGCACCAGGAGCAGGTCGGGAGCAACCCGCGGAGCGTCCGGACCGCGGCCTTCGCGTGCAACAGTTCCTCCAGCAGACGCTCCCGCTCCAGTTCGGTGGCCCGCCGCTCGGTCAGGTCGTGGCTCAGGGTCAGCACGCCGGTCACCTGCCCGTGGCTGTTCAGCAACGGCGTGAATCGTGTCACGTAGTAGCGGGCGCTCGGTTCGGAGGCACGCTGATACTCGAACTCGAGCGTCTCCGCACGGCCGTCCCGCAGGACGCGGTGAAGCGCACCGGAAAACGCCGCGCGCGCCACGGGGTCGACCAGCAGGTCTGCGGGCGCCCGATGGATGAAGTCCTCCGCCGGATACCCGACCGTGCGTGCGAAGGCCGGATTGACGAAGGCAATTCGGCCCTGGGCATCAAAGAGCATCAGCAGGTCCTCGACGCCGTCCACGATCGCCCGGAGCTCGGCTTCACGGTTGGCCAGCGCCTCGGCGGCCCGGTGCAGCTCGGTGATGTCCCGCGCAATCACGAAGACGCCGGTGCCTCCATGTTCCGTATCAGGCTCCGGGGTGAAGCGCGCCTGAAAACGGGAGCTTGTGCCATCCGGGGCGGGGAAGTCGTAGTCGACCACGACGGGGACGCCGGTGATCATCGTGTCCCGGATGGCCGTCAGCCAGATCTCCTTGAATGCTTCGTCCAGCGGGATCTCCTGCGCGGGGCGCCCCACGATTTCGCTCGCGGGCACCCCGGCAGCACGCGCCGCGGCCGGATTGAGGTAGCTGACGCGGAGCTCGGCGTCGATCTGGACGATCACGTCCCCGGCCGCCTCGACCACGGCCGTGAACGCGGCCTCCCGCTGGGCAAGTCGCCGCACCGGGTCGGGCGGGTCCGTCGGGTCGTCGTTCGAGACGGGAGTCGAGTCGGGACGCGAGGTCGCCATCTGACACTCCGTGGTGCTGTGCGAGGGAGCAGAAAGCTACCCGTCGAGGCAGCCGGGGCAGTGACTTGGCCCGTTCCAGCCGCGCATTAGCTTTGAGGGATATGCCCGACAACCCGTCCCGACTCGAGGACCTGCGACACCGCCAGACCCTGGCCGAACAGGGTGGCGGCGCCGCGCGGATCGCGCAGCAACACAAGAAGGGGAAGCTCACCGCGCGCGAGCGCCTCGACCTCCTGCTCGACGCCGGTTCGTTTGTCGAATTGGATCGATTCGTCACCCACCGCACCACCGACTTCGGCATGGCCGACGACCGGCCGCTCGGCGATGGCGTCGTCACCGGCTGGGGTCGAATCGACGGCCGGCTCGTCTACGTCTTCTCGCAGGACTTCACGGTGTTCGGCGGGTCGCTCTCGGAAACCCACGCGGCGAAAATCTGCAAGGTGATGGACCTCGCCGTCCGGAATGGCGCCCCGATGATCGGCCTCAACGATTCCGGCGGGGCGCGAATCCAGGAGGGTGTGGCGTCGCTCGGCGGCTATGCCGACATCTTCCTGCGCAACACCCTCGCCTCGGGGGTGGTGCCGCAGATCTCGGCGATCCTCGGGCCCTGCGCCGGCGGCGCGGTCTACTCGCCGGCGATCACCGACTTCGTGCACATGGTCCGCGGCGTGGGCTACATGTTCGTGACCGGCCCGAACGTCGTGAAGACGGTCACCCACGAGGAAGTGACCTTCGATGATCTCGGCGGCGCCGATGTGCATGCCGAAACCTCAGGGGTGGCGCATTTTGTCCACGCCACCGAGCCGGAGTGTCTCGAGGCGATCCGCACCTTGCTCGGCTTCCTTCCGTCGAACAACATCGATGAACCGCCTGTGGTCCCGACCACCGATCCGGTCGACCGGCGGGACGAGCGGTTGCTCGAGGTGATTCCGGACCTCGCCGCCCGGCCGTACGACATGCACGAGGTGCTCGGTGCGGTGGTCGACGACGCGATCTTCCATGAGGTGATGCCGGCCTTCGCCGGCAACATCCTCACCGGCTTCGCGCGACTTGGCGGTCGGTCGGTCGGCATCGTCGCCAACCAGCCCGCCGTGCTGGCCGGGGTGCTCGACATCAATGCCTCGGTCAAGGCGGCGCGATTCATCCGCTTCTGTGATGCCTTCAACATTCCACTCGTCACCTTTGTCGACGTGCCGGGCTTCCTGCCCGGTGTGGCCCAGGAGCACGGGGGGATCATCCGGCACGGTGCCAAGCTCTTGTATGCGTATTGTGAGGCGACCGTCCCGAAGTTGACGGTGATCACCCGCAAGGCGTATGGTGGGGCGTACGACGTGATGAGCTCGAAGCACATTCGCGGCGACGTCAACCTCGCCTGGCCCACTGCGGAGATCGCGGTGATGGGCCCCAAGGGCGCGGTGGAGATCCTCTACAAGCACGAAATCGCCCAGGCCATCGACCCGGCCGCCGAGGCGGCCGCCAAGACCGACGCCTATACGCAGGCGTTCGCGACTCCCTATCAGGCGGCGGCCCGCGGCTACATTGATGATGTCATCGATCCGCGGGACACCCGTCCGCGACTGATTGACGCCCTGCAGACCCTCGAGACGAAGCGCGACCGCAATCCACCGAAGAAGCACGGATGCATTCCTCTATGATTTCCCGCCGGGCGCATCGCGCCGCACTCGCCCTGGGCCTCCTCGCCTGGGCGACGGGACTCCGTGCGCAGACCACGGCCGTCGGGGGGAGTGCCGCATCGGGGAGTTCCGCGGTGCAACGGGCGGAGGCTTTGCTGCGGGAGGGGCGCCGGATCGATGCCAAGATGTTCCTCGGCCAACACCTCGCGCTCGAGCCGAACGATGGCCGCGCCTGGTTTGCCCTTGGTCGAATTCACCTTGGCGACGCGCAACGGTGGCACCGCGAGGGACACCTCGCCTCCGGAGTCGGCATACCCGTGGCCGAGTTTGCCTCCTCGGCATTCGACCAGGCGTACCGACTGCTGGCCGACTCGGCGAGCGTGTACCTGGTGCTCGCCGTGGTGGAGCAGGCCACGCTGCGCATCGAGCGGCTCGGGTGGACTGGAGCGGTCGAGCAACCGATGGCCCCCGAGGAGCTGCCGCTTCCCCCGGTGCTCAACGAACTCGGACGCAACCTGATGGGCTCCTGTCCGCGGGGCGGCGTGCTGGTGACCGGCTCGCTCGTGGAAACCGCATCGGTCTGGGGGGCGCGTTTCCTCGACGATGAGCGGGCCGACCTGATCCTGATTCGCCCCGATCTCTACGCCTTCGATTCCCTCTACCGTGGCCGGATGGCGACGGCGATCGGTGCCGAGGCATCGGTGGATCTCCCTGCGGCCCTGGTGGCGGCGAGTGCGAAGCGGCCGGTCTGTCTCACGCCGACCGTCGATTCGATCACGACGACGGCCCTCAGCTGGCATCCGCTGCGGTTGGTCCTGGCGGCCGGCACGATCGCGAACGGCGAGGCCCCGATGCAGATGAGCGTGCACCAGCTCGCCCGCACCGGCATCGCCGGCTCGGTCTGGAGCGAGGCCGTGCGCGACGTCTACGAGCTCGCCGCGCGGCGCAATCGGAACTTGTGCGAGTCGCTCTTCAATCGCCCCGACGCCCACGGTCTCCCGGCCATCACGGCCTGTCCCCGATGACCTCCCGTCCCATCCGACGCGTCCTGGTGGCCAACCGGGGCGAGATTGCCTTGCGCATCATCCGCGCCTGTCATGACGAGGGGCTCGAGGCCGTGGCCGTGTATTCCGATGCCGATCGTCACGCCCCGTTTGTGCGGGCGGCCGATGTCGCCATCCGCCTCGGCCCAGCGCCCGCGGCCGCGAGCTATCTGAACGCCGCCCTGATCCTCGACGCCGCGCAGTCGAGCGGCGCCGACGCGATCCATCCCGGCTACGGCTTCTTCTCGGAACGGGCACCGTTCGCACGGGCCGTCGAGGAGGCAGGGCTCGTCTGGATCGGTCCACCGTCCACCGCGATCGAGGCGATGGGCGACAAGACGGCTGCCCGACGACTGATGCAGGCCGCCGGTGTGCCTATCGTGCCCGGTGCCGTGGCGGCGCTCGACGACCCCGCCGATGCGCTCGCGATGGCCGAACAGATCGGCTATCCGGTGCTGGTGAAGGCCGCGGCCGGCGGCGGTGGGAAGGGGATGCGAGTCGTCACGGCGGCGTCCGCACTCCCCGGGGCATTGACCTCGGCCGCGAGCGAAGCGCTCAAGGCGTTCGGCGACGGCAGCGTCTACCTCGAGAAGTACGTGGAACGACCCCGCCACGTCGAAATTCAGGTGCTCGCCGACCATCTGCGCACGGTCCACGTCGGCGAGCGTGAGTGCTCGGTGCAGCGCCGCCACCAGAAGCTCATCGAAGAAGCGCCCTCCGTGGCCGTCACCCCCGCGCTGCGTGAGGCGATGGGCGCGGCGGCCGTCGCCGCCGCCGCCGCGGTTGGCTATCGCGGGGCGGGGACGTGCGAGTTCCTGCTGGCGGCCGACGGCTCGTTCTTCTTCCTCGAGATGAACACCCGCATCCAGGTGGAGCATCCGGTCACCGAAGAGGTCTACGGCGTCGACCTCGTGCGCGAACAGCTTCGCATCGCGCGCGGCCTGCCGATGTCGTTGGCCGACGCTCCGCTGGTGCCGCGCGGCTGGGCCATCGAATGCCGCATCACCTCCGAGGATCCGACCAACCAGTTGCTGCCAAGTGCCGGACGGATCAGCTGGATGCGGGCCCCCGCGGGCCCGGGCGTCCGCTGGGAAAGTGGCGTCGAGGCCGGGAGCGAGGTCACGCTGCACTACGACTCGATGCTCGCGAAGTTGATCGTGCACGCGCCGACGCGCCCGATGGCGATCGACGCGATGCGTCGTGCGCTGGACGAGCTCGTGATCGTCGGCGTCGCCACCAACGCGGCGTTCCATCGATCACTGCTGGCCGACCCCGATTTTGTCTCGGGCAACATCGACATCCAGTTCCTCGAGCGCCGCCCGGACCTGCTCGCCGCACCGGAATCGGACGCCGACGTGCGGCGCCTCGCGGTGGCCGTCGCGCTGCTGGAAGAGCAGCGTCGGCAGCGCCGAAAGCCTGCGACGCATGGTGGCGGGGCGGCCTCAGCGAGCGGCAGTTCGGCGTGGCGGCGTGCGGCGCTGCGTGACGGACTCCGGTGAGCGCGGACGCCGCCGAGGTCGAGGTGCGCGCCATCGCGGCCGGGGGTGACGGTGTGGCCACCCTCGAGGATGGCCGCACCGTGTTCATTCCGCGGACCGCGCCCGGTGACCGGGTGCGTCTGCGCACGCTTCGGTTGCACAAGCGGTTCGCCCGCGCCGAAATCGGCGAGATCCTCGCACACGGGGCCGGGCGGGTCACGCCACCGTGTCCGCACTATGTTCGCGATCGCTGTGGCAGCTGCCAGCTGATGCATCTGAGCCCTGAGGCGCAGCGGGAGGCGAAGGGACGCATCGCCGGCGACGCCCTCCGACGGATCGGCCACCTCGAGATCGCCGACCCCGTCGTCATCGCCTCGCCGACACAGCTCGGATACCGCGCAAAAGTCACATTCGCCGTATCCGGTGGGCGAATGGGATATCACCCACTCGGTCAGCCCGATCGGGTGCTTGACATCCGCGACTGCCTGCTCGCCGAGCCGGCGGTGCGCCGCCTGCACCAGGCCGTGCGGACCGCGGCCTCCCTGCTGCCGGTCGATGTCACCCGCATCGTCTTCCGCCGGGATCGCCATGACGGATTGCATGTCGTGGTC
This sequence comes from Gemmatimonadota bacterium, assembly GCA_016720805.1. Lineage (NCBI taxonomy): Bacteria > Pseudomonadati > Gemmatimonadota > Gemmatimonadota bacterium. Next base: position 540,532 of record JADKJZ010000001.1, read on the forward strand.
CGGACCGATGGCAAGGACGCCTGGGTCAAAGGAAAGGCGCTGCACGGTCAGCTGCAGCGTGCGGGTCTCACCGCCACGATCTGGTGGCACCCGGAGGGTGGCGCACCTCGCGCCGTCGCGGGCGGAGTCCAACCGTGGCCGGCAACGATCTTCGAGCAGGTGCATCCGGCAATGGGGCGCATGGTGCGCGAGGCGGCACTGCACGCGCTCGGCAACGTCGCCGGCCAGCATGCCTGGGATCTCTACGCGGGCGTCGGCGACACCACCGTGGCGCTCACGGCGCGTGGGGCCACCGTGGAGAGTGTCGAGCTGGATCGGCGGGCCGTGGAGCAGGCGGAACGCGTGGGTCCAGCGGGGCCGATCCGCCGCGCCGGACTGGTCGAGGAGCGCATCGGCGAGATGCGGCCGCCGGCCGTGGTGATCACCAATCCGCCGCGTGGCGGGATGGAGCCGGTGGTGACCGACGCCCTCGCGCGCACCGCGGCACGGCGCATCGTCTACATCTCCTGCGACGCGGCGACGCTCGCCCGTGACATCGCCCGCATGGAAGCGGCGTACGCGGTCTCGTCGGTGCAGGCATTCGATCAATTCCCCCAGACCGCCCACCTCGAGTGCGTGGCCCTGCTGGAGCGGCGATGAGATACTTCGTGACCATCGGGGGCCGGGAGGTTGACGTCACGGTCGATGGCGATCAGGTCGTGGTCGACGGCGTTCGGCACACGGCGCACCTCGAGGCGGTTCCCGGGACGCCGGAACAGCGCGTGACCATTGACGGCGTGGCAACGACGCTCGCCATCGACGGCTTCGCCGACGCCTCGTGGCGTGTCGTGGATCACGGGGCGGTGCGCGATGTCGGGATCGAGGACGAACGCGCCCGGCACATTCGGTCGCTCGTTGCGAGCACGAGCACCGTGGCGACCGGAGGCGTCCTGAAGGCCCCGATGCCCGGCCTGGTCGTGCGGGTGGATGTGGCCGTCGGCGCGGTCGTGGCCGTGGGCGATGCGCTCGTCGTGTTGGAAGCGATGAAGATGGAAAACGAACTCAAGGCGACCATCGGCGGCGTCGTCGCCAGCATCCGCGTGGTGGTGGGCGCTGCGGTCGAGAAGGGCGCCGTGCTGCTGGACATCGCGCCGCCAGCCTGACGCCGTGTCCCCGCCAGAGGGGCCCCCGGATACATTGCCTCATCCTCTCCAATCCTCCGCGCCGGAGCGACCGATGCCCATCAGCTTTACCCTCAATGGCAAGCGCACCACTGTGGACGCCGCCGGCCGCATGCCGCTGCTCTGGGTGCTGCGCGACGTGCTCGACCTCAAGGGCACCAAGTACGGCTGCGGCGAAGGGCTCTGCGGCGCCTGCACCGTCCACCTCGATGGCAAGGCGGTGCGCTCCTGCCAGATCCCGCTGGATGGCGCGGCCGGGAAGCAGGTGACCACCATCGAGGGGCTGTCGGTCGATGGCAGCCATCCGGTCCAGCGCGCGTGGGAGGCCGCCGACGTCCCGCAGTGCGGCTACTGCCAGGCCGGCCAACTGATGTCCGCGGCGGCGCTGCTGGCCACCACGCCACGTCCCACCGACGACGAGATCGACGAGGCGATGGAAGGAAATCTCTGCCGCTGCGCCACCTACATCCGCATTCGTGCCGCCATCCATCAGGCCGCTGGCATGCCGAAGGGGGCACGATGACCGCCGCCCTGGATCGCCGCGACTTCCTCAAGGTGACCGCGCTGGCGGGCGGTGGCCTGGCCATCGGTTCGTGGTGGCAACCGCTCGACGCTGCCGGTGCACCGATCGCCGAGGCGTTCGAGCCCAATGCCTTCATCCGGATCACTGCCGATTCCGCGATCACCATCGTCTCGAAGAACCCGGAGATCGGGCAGGGGATCAAGACCTCGCTCCCGATGCTGGTCGCCGAGGAACTCGATGTGGCGTGGTCGACGGTGACCGTCGAGCAGGCGATGAGTGATGCGGCGCGTTACGGCTCGCAGGTCGCCGGGGGCAGCACGGCCACCCCGGCCCATTATGACTCAATGCGGCAAGCGGGCGCCGTGGCGCGGCAGATGCTGGTGGCGGCGGCCGCCGCCACCTGGGGTGTCCCCGACGCGGAATGCACCACGAGTGGGGGGATGGTGCGGCACATCGGAAGCAAGCGGGCGATGCGCTACGGCGCGCTCGCGGCCAAGGCCGCCACCATGCCCGTCCCCGATCCGAAGACCGTGCGCCTCAAGGACCCGAAGGACTACACCGTCATCGGCACCGCCGTGCCCGGCGTCGACAACCCCGCGATCGTCCGTGGCAAGCCGCTGTTCGGCATCGACGTCACCGTGCCGGGAATGTTGCACGCGGTCTTCCAGAAGTGTCCCGTCTTCGGCGGCACCGTCGTCAGTGCGAACCTCGACGCCGTGCGCGCCCTCCCCGGCGTCAAGCAGGCCTTCGTGGTGACGGGCGGGACGAATCTCGCCGGCCTCCTCTCCGGCGTGGCCATTCTTGCCGACAGCTGGTGGGCGGCCAACGAGGCACGCAAGCAGCTGAAGGTCACCTGGGCCGAAGGGGCGACGGCCTCCCAGGGGAGCACCGGCTTTGCGACGCAGGCCGCGACGCTTGCCGCCGGCACCGCGCAACGAACGCTGCGGCAGGATGGGGACGCCACGGCCGCGCTGGGGAACGCCGTCCAGACGGTCGAGGCCGCGTACAGCTATCCCTTCCTCGCGCACGCCACGCTCGAGCCGATGAACTGCACCGCGCGTTATGCCGATGGCAAGCTGGAGATCTGGGCGCCATCACAGAATCCGCAATCCGGCCGCCAGCTGGTCGCGCAGACCCTGGGTGTCCCGGCGGCCGATATCACGATTCACATGACGCGCTGCGGCGGTGGCTTCGGCCGACGGCTGAACAACGACTACATGGTCGAGGCCGCCGCAATCGCCAAGCAGGCCGGGGTGCCGGTGAAGCTGCTCTGGTCACGCGAGGACGACATCCAGCACGATTTCTATCGCCCCGCCGGCTTCCATTTCCTGAAGGGCGGCGTGGACGCCGCCGGAAAGCTCGTGGCCTGGCAGAACCACTTCGTCTCCTTCGGTGAAGGGCAGGGGTTCGCCGCGAGCGCGAACATTGGCGCCACGGAATTTCCGGCGCTCTTCGTTCCGAACTTCCTCCTGCAATCGTCCGTGATGCCGTTAGGGGTGCCGACCGGCTTCCTGCGCGCGCCAGGAAGCAATGCACTCGCGTTCGTGGCGCAGTCCTTCCTCGATGAGCTTGCGCACGCGGCGAAGCGAGACCCGCTGCAATTCCGGCTCGACCTGCTGGGTCCGGCGCGCGCCGTGCAAGAGAACGGGCGCACCATTTACGACGCCGGCCGGATGCGTGGGGTGCTTGAGGCGGTGCGCCAGCGATCGGGCTGGGGCACGCGCGCCATGCCGGCCGGTCACGGGCTCGGTGTCGCGTTCCACTTCTCGCACCGCGGCTACTTCGCCGAGGTGGTCGAAGCGAGCGTGAACAGCGACGGTGGCGTGCGGGTGCACGGCGTCTGGGTGGCGGGGGACATCGGTCGGCAGATCATCAACCCGAGCAACGCGGTGAATCAGGTGCAGGGCTCGGTGATCGATGGGCTCTCGGAGGCCTTCGGCCAGGAAATCACCGTCGTCGCCGGGCGCGTGGAGCAGAGCAACTTCGACGATTTCCCGGTGATGCGAATCCCCCAGGCCCCGAAGGTGATCGACGTCCACTTCGTCACCTCCGACGTCGGACCGACCGGGCTCGGGGAGCCGGCATTGCCTCCGGTGGTCCCGGCCCTCTGCAACGCGATCTTCGCCGTGACGGGGAAGCGGATTCGTTCCCTGCCGCTCTCGCGTCATGGCCTGCACTCGGCCTGAGGCGAGTGTGCTGCGATGAAGCACTGGGCCGAATCGCGTCGCGTCTACGCGGCGATCGCCGAGCTGCAGCGGCAGGGAATCGCCGCCGCGCTCGCGACCGTCGTGCGCGTGCACGGCTCCGCCTATCGCCATGAGGGAGCCAAGCTGCTCGTCGGGGCCGACGGGACGATCGTCGGCAACGTGAGCGGCGGGTGCCTCGAGCAGGATGTCCGTGAAGTCGCCCGGCGCGTGCTCGCGACCGGGGTGGCGGAGCGTCGGCAGTACTGCTCCGGCCAGGACGAGGTCGCCGCGTGGGATCTTGGCGTCGGTTGCGAAGGGACCGTCGAGTTGCTCGTCGCCCCCGTCCATGACGCGTACGCCGCGGAGCGGATGGCGATTGCGCGTGAGGTGGCATTCGTGGTCGACGTGCCGATGGACGACGCCTCGGGCGCCCGTCGAATCCGGGAGGGAGTCGCGACGCCTGGCCTGGTGACGGACGGCGAGGGTCACGAGTGGTTTGTCGATGCCTTCACGCCGCCACCGCGGTTGCTCATCTGCGGCGCCGGCGATGATGCGATGCCGTTGGCGCGCCTCGCCGTGGAGACCGGATTCCGGGTCGTGGTGACGGACCGCCGCCCCGGGCTGCTGGCCCCGGAACGATTCGTCGACGACGTCGTGCTTCGATTGGCCCAGCCCCGAGAGGCCGCGGCAGCGTGCGCGGCGGGAGCGGACACCTTCGCGGTGGTCATGACGCACCACTATGCCGATGACAGTGCCTTCCTCGCCGCGCTGCGCGACACCGCCGTCCCCTACATTGGCATGCTCGGTCCCCGGCAGCGGACCGAACGGATGCTGGCATCGACGGATGGCATCGTGCCCAGTGACGATCGGCGAATCCATGCGCCGGCCGGCCTCGACATCGGCACCGACGGCGCGGAGCAGGTGGCGCTCTCGATTCTCGCCGAGGTGATGGCGGTGCAGGCCGGTCGGCCGGCGAAGCCGCTGCGCGAACGGCGCGTGCCGATTCATGCGGTCGATGGCTGACGGTCGTATCGCGATCATCGTCCTCGCAGCGGGGGCGTCGACGCGGATGGGGCAGCCGAAGCTGCTGTTGCCGCTTGCGGGGGAACCGTTGCTCCGGCGCGCGGCCATGCGCGCAGCGGCCTGCGGGGCAGCCTCCGTGGTGGTCGTCGTGCCACCGGCCGCGATCGCTTGGCATGAGGCACTCAGCGGCTTGGCGGTGACCTGCATCGAGTCGCCATCGATCGGGGGCCCGGTGAGTGAGTCCCTCCACGCGGCGATCGACGCCGTCGCCCCGTCGGTGGACGGCGTGCTTGTCGTGCTGGCCGACATGGTCGGCGTGACGACCCCGATGATGTCCGCCGTGATCGCGGCCGCGGGTGCGGCGCCGTGCCGGATGGTGGGCTCGCGCTACGGCGAGGTGGTCGCGCCACCACTGCTGTTCCCGCAGCGGTTCCTGCCCGAGTTGCGCGCCATGCATGGCGACGGGGTCGGCCGCGCGCTCTTCGCCGCACATGGCGATGAAGCGGTGACCATCGACTGGCCGGCCACGGCGCTCTACGACATCGACACCCCGGACGACTACCGCGCCGCGGCAGGCGTCACGCACCGGAATGACGACGCGCCCGGACGAATGATCGTCCGGGCGCGTTATCCGTCGGTGCTGGTGCGGGGCAGTTACTCGCCGCCGCCACCGCCACGCCCACCACGTCCGCCGCGACCCTGGCCACCCGGGTCGCCGCCACCGGCGCCGCGGGCTGGCTGTCCGATCGGGCGCTGCTCGCCGTACCACTTCTTCAGTGCCTCGTACTGCTCCTTGTTCAGCTCCGGCTTGACCTGCTTCTCGAAGAAGGCGACGTCGAGCTTGCGGACGGCCTTGAGCTGCTTGTCATAAGCCTTCGAGAGCTCGGGCTTGCTCATCGCGGTGAAGGAGAACCCACCAGGCGTGGTGAGGTTCAGCTCAGTGGCGGCCTTCTTGACCGAGTCGCGCAGGACGGCCGTGGCCGCGAGGTGCGCCGTGCGCAGCTGCTCGAGCTTGGCGTGCTTGACCGAATCGAGCGTCAACAGCACCGTGAAGGAATCAAAGGCGAACGGGCCGTCGAGGTCGTAGTGGAGCGGCCGCGGCGCCTGATTGCCCATGCCGCCACCACCCATGCCGGTCATGTCGACCATACCGGTGGCCCCACCGCCACCACCCATGCCGCGCCCGCCACCACCACCGCCCTGCGCGGCCAGGCTGGCCACAGGAGCCGTCGCGAGGGCGAAGGTCAAGAAGATGCGGGTCCAGCTGCGAAGATCCTTCACGGGATTCCCCCTGTTGCGTCGTCGGTATGCGGTGATGGCCGGCCGCGAGCCGACCCACCATGGTTCCGGGGGTGATACGATGGAGCCCTTCCATTGGTTGCGTCTCCGGTCCGGCCGGGGCGCCGGTGTACCTTTCTGGGCGTTCCACGCCCGCTCTGCCGATCCATCCTTCTGGAGTTCGCCGATGCGCCGTCTACTCCTCGCCGCTGCGCTTGCCGCGCCGCTCTCGCTGGCCGCCCAAGCCAACGTTCCACTCCCGGAACGAGCCGTCCGTCGTGACATTCCGCTGACCAACTCGATCCGTCGTGCGTTCGCGACGGGTACCCGGGATTCGACGGGGCGTCCGGGGCGGAATTACTGGCAATTGCGGACCGACTACACGATTCAGGTGCGACTCGATCCGGCCACCGGGCGACTCTTTGGCCGTGAGACGGTTCTGATCCACAATCGCTCCGATTCGGCACTTTCGCAGATCGCCCTCCGCCTCGATCCCAACATCTTCCGCCCGACGGTCCAGCGCGGGGCGTCGGTGCCGGCCGAGACGACCGACGGGATGATCCTCACGAAGGTCGTGGTGAACGGGACGGCCGCGGATCTGTCGGCTCAGGCGCCGGCCGGCGGTCGCGGCGGCGGTGGCGCGCCCCCCCCCGCCGGTGGCGCGGTGCGCGTCTCCGGGCTCACCCTGACGAACGCGCGCGTCTCGCTCCCGACGCCGGTCCCGGCAAAGGGCAGCGTCACACTCGAGATCGAGTGGAACCACAAGCTCCCCGGTGGCCCCGGTGGGCAGGGCCACCGGATGACCCAGCGCTGGGCCGACACGCTCTTCCAGCCGACCCAGTGGTATCCGCGCGTGGGCAAGTACGACGACCTGCGCGGTTGGGACACCGAGCCGTACCTCGGCCCGTCCGAGTTCTACAACAACTTCGGTCGCTTCGATGTCTCGATCGACGTCCCCGGCGGCTGGATCGTGAGCGGGACCGGCGTGCTGCAGAACCCGGAGCAGGTGCTGACCTCGACGGCGCGCGCGCGTCTCGCCAAGGTGCTCGACAGCGACTCGATTACCACGATCGTCGGGCCGGACGAAGTGGGCCCGGGTCGGTCCACGGCAACCGGTGATCGGCTGACCTGGCGCTTCGTCGCCGACACGGTGAATGACTTTGCGTGGGCCACGGCAAAGCAGTTCGTGTGGAAGGCCACCCGCGCCACGATCCCGAATCGCGGCAAGGTGCCGATCCATATGGTCTATCTCCCGGGCAACGCGAATCTCTTCGCGCGGGCCGGTGAGATTTCCCGCCATGCCCTCGAGTTCTACTCGAAGCTCTGGGTGCCGTACGAGTTCCCGCAGTTCACCATGCAGGATGGGCCGAGCGCCGGCATGGAGTACCCGATGGTGATCAACTCCAATCAGGGTGCCGCTGACCACGAGACCGGCCACCAGTGGTGGCCGATGCTCGTCGGCAACAATGAGACGCAGTATGGCTGGATGGACGAGGGCTTCAACCAGTACATGAACATCCTCTCGAACGCCGATGCGGCGGGCCGTCCGCCGGTGCTCGACGGCCAGGGGCAGAGCTACGGCCGCACCAGCGGCGACGAGCGCGAGGCGCCGATGATGTGGAGCGCCAACAACGCCGGCCCGATGTATTCGTTCCAGACCTACGGCAAGACGCCGCTGATGCTTTCCATGCTCGGTGGTGTCGTCGGCGACTCGGCGGTGCAGCGGGCGATGCGGGAGTATGCCGAGGCGTGGCGCTACAAGCACCCGTCGCCGTGGGACTACATGTTCTTCATGAACCACGCCCTCAAGCGCGACCTCGGCTGGTTCTGGTACTACTGGCTCTTCACCACCGAGTCGGTCGACGGGTCGATCGTGGCGGCGACCCCGGCAGGCATCCGGACCTCGGTCGTGGTGCGACAGGATGGGGCGATGCCCTCGCCGGTCGTCCTCAAGGTGCAGTTCGCGCCGACCGGGCCGGCGATCCGGCCGATGAAGAACGCCGTCATGACCGACAGCGCAACCGCGATCGTCACGTATCCGGTGGATGTCTGGTTTGCCGGGGCCCGGACCTTCAAGGCCGACCTGGTTTTCGGGGGGCGGAAGATCGAGAAAATCACCCTCGATCCTTTCCGCCGGTTCCCCGACAAGAACGCGGCAGACAACGTCTGGCCGCGCGTGGAGGGGGTTACTGGATCCGCCACGCAGGGGGGACGTCGTCCCTGAATGAAACATTTGGCCCGTGATCGACGGGTCCGTGGCAGGGAAGGTCGGGGTCGGGGGCCAGTGGCCCCTGACCCCGATCGGCGTCTGACGGCTTGACCCAACCCCTTACCAGCCGCTAGCTTTGAGGTCTGTCTCCGAAGTGGCCTTTTTGTCCGGTGCCAAGGAAAAGTCAGGAATGAAGACGTATACGCAGAAGCAGAGCGAGCTCCAGCACGACTGGATCCTGGTCGACGCGACCGACATCCCGCTCGGGCGCCTCGCCAGCCATGTCGCGCAGCTGATTCGCGGCAAGCACAAGCCGACCTTCACCCCGCACATGGATGGGGGTGACTTCGTCATCGTCACCAATGCGTCGAAGGTGAAGCTCACCGGCCGCAAGGCGTCGCAGAAGGAATACTTCCGCCACACCGGCTACATGGGCCACGACCGCTACACGGTCGCGGCGGACCTGCTCGCGAAGCACCCGGATCGGGTGATCGAGAAGGCCGTCTTCGGCATGCTGCCGAAGAACTCCCTGGCCAAGCAGAAGCTCCGCACCAAGCTGAAGGTGTACGGCGGCGCCGAGCACCCGCACGAGGCGCAGCAGCCGAAGCCGTTCACCATCGACACCGCGAAGGCCAACTGATGAGCGAGACCCCGGAACTCCGCTGGCAGGCCGTCGGCCGCCGCAAGACGTCCGTCGCCCGCGTCTACCTGACGCCGGGCACCGGCAAGTGGGACGTGAACGGCCGCACGCTGGGTGACTACTTCCCGCGTCCGTCGCTGGTGCAGCACATCCAGCAGTCGTTCACGGCGACCGACTCGCTCGGCTCGTACGACGTCAAGGCGCACGTGGATGGCGGCGGCGTCAGCGGCCAGGCCGGCGCGATGCGGCATGCCATTGCCCGCGCCCTTTGCAAGGTCGACGAACTGAACCGCCCGAAGCTGCGCACCGCCGGCCTGCTGACGCGTGACCCGCGCGCGGTCGAGCGGAAGAAGCCGGGCCGTCCGGGCGCCCGCAAGCGCTTCCAGTTCTCGAAGCGGTAGAAAAATCGTAGGGGCGCAGCATGCTGCGCCCAAACAGATCTGCCCCTCGCGGGCGGATCCCCAGGGCCGAGGGAAAATCGGCCGCACCATACGCCCGCGCCACGATGGCCGGGTGACACACGCCTCCCGATCGGCGCGAGCGGTGCCCCCGTGGCACTCGCGTTGAAGCGACGGAGCGCGGCGGATCAACCAGACCCAAGGAGTTACCGTTCGTGGCGACACCCACCCTGCAGGAACTGCTCGAGGCCGGCACCCACTTCGGCCACCAGACCCGTCGCTGGAATCCGAAGATGCGCAAGTTCATCTTCGCCGAGCGCTCGGGCATCTACCTGATCGACCTCCAGAAGACGCTGAAGCAGCTCACCACCGCCGCGGAGCTCCTCAAGAGTGTCGCGCTGCGTGGCGAGAACGTGCTCTTCGTCTGCACCAAGCGCCAGCTCAAGGCGGTGGTCGAGGCCGAGGCCCGCAATGCCGGGGCGCACTGGGTCAACGAGCGGTGGCTCGGTGGCACGCTGACGAACTTCCAGACCATCAAGAAGCAGATCCGTCGCCTCCGTGACCTCGAGCAGGGTGCCGCCGAGGGCGACTTCGAGAACTACACGAAGAAGGAGCAGCTGCTGTTCTCGCGTGAGCGCGAGAAGCTCTCCCGCAACCTCGAAGGGATCAAGATGATGAACCGCCTCCCGGGCGCACTGTTCATCGTCGACGCGAAGAAGGAGAAGATCGCGATCCAGGAGGCCAACCGCCTCGGGATTCCGGTCGTGGCGATCGTCGACACCAACGCCGATCCCGATCCGATCACCGTGCCGATTCCGGGCAACGACGACGCGATCCGCTCGGTCTCGCTGATCACCGGCGCGCTGTGCGATGCGCTGCGTGAGGCGCGGGCCCAGATGCCGGTGCGCGGCGACGGCTCGGCGTCGGATGACGAGGGCGAGACCTTCTCGGCCGGCGAAGGCGACGGCGCGTCGGATGACGATCGCAAGCGCCGGCGCCCGCGCCGCAAGCGCAAGGCGCGTCCGGAGGCGATTGCCGCCCGGCTCAAGCAGGATCCCGCGGCTCCTTCCGAGGGCGGCGACGCAGGCGCCTGACCCGGACCGACCGGATCATGCGCGAACCGCCGCCCCGCGGGCCCACGGGCCCGGGGCGGCGGTTTCACACAGGGACTTGAACACTTCAGCAGGCGGCCATGAGCTCCATGACGATCAGCACCAAGGATATTTCGGAACTGCGCGCCCGTACCGGCGCCGGGATGATGGATTGCAAGAAGGCCCTCGAGGAAGCCAATGGCGACATGGCGCTCGCCTCGGAGTTGCTCCGCAAGAAGGGCATCGCGAAGGCCGAGAAGCGGGCCGGGCGTGACGCGTCGCAGGGGCTGGTCGTGATCGACACGGCCGCGGACGGGTCGATCGGGGCGATGGTCGAGCTCAACTGCGAGACCGATTTCGTGGCGCGCAACGAGGACTTCCTCGCCCTCGCCAAGAAGCTTGCCGCGCACGCGTTGGCGACGTCACCGGTCGGCGTCACGCTGGATGGCTTCCTCGCCGAGGCGATGGACGGCACCACGATCGAAGAAGTCGTCAAGCTCGCCTCCGGCAAGACCGGGGAAGCGGTCTCGGTCAAGCGGGTGGCGAAGTTCGGCGGCGCGGTCGGCGAGTATCGTCACTTCAACGGCCAGGTCGGCGTGCTGGTCGAAGTCGCCGGCGTCACCGGCGATGCCGCCCTCGCGCTCGCGCGTGAAGTGGCGCTGCACATCGCCTCGGCCGACCCGATCGCCGTCAGCACCACCGACATTCCGGTCGAGCTGCTCGACCGCGAGCGCCGGATTGCGGAAGAGCAGGTGGCCGCCGAAGGGAAGCCCGAAGCCATCCGCGGCAAGATCGTCGAGGGCAAGGTGAAGAAGTTCGCGGCCGATCGCGCGCTCCTCGAGCAGGCCTTCATCAAGGATGAGTCCGTCACGGTCGGTGCGATGGTCGCCCGTCTCCCCGGCGCGTCCGTGGTCCGCTTCGCCCGCTTCAAGGTCGGCGAGGCCGTCTGATGGCCATCGCCTACCGCCGGGCCCTGTTGAAGCTCTCCGGTGAGGCGTTGGCTGGAGGGAAGGGGGGTGGCCTCGACTATCAGGTGGTCGAGGCACTCGCCGAGGAAATCAAGAAGGTGCACGCCCTGGGTGTGCACCTCGGGGTCGTGGTGGGGGGCGGCAACATCATCCGCGGTGCGATGGCGAGCCGCGAAGGCCTCGACCGCGTCTCGGCCGACTACATGGGCATGCTCGCGACCGTGATCAACGCCCTCGCGCTGCAGAATGTCCTCGAGGGGCTGGGCGTCGAGACGCGCGTGATGACTGCCATCCGCATGGAATCCCTCGCGGAGCCCTACATCCGCCGCCGGATGATGCGACACTTCGAGAAGGGCCGGCTGGTGATCTTCGCCGGCGGCACCGGCAATCCGTATTTCTCGACCGACACCGCGGCCGTGCTGCGCGCGCTCGAGATGGAAGCCGAGGTCGTGCTGAAGGCGACCAACGTGGACGGCGTCTACACCGCCGATCCGCGCACCGATCCGGCGGCGACGCTGCTCCCGGAGATCACCTTCCAGGATGCGCTGGTCAACGGCTACGCCGTGATGGACGCCAACGCGTTCGGTCTCTGCCAGGCGAACGCGCTGCCGATCGTCGTCCTCAACATCAATCAGCCCGACACCATCCTGCGCGTGCTGCATGGTGACCGGGTCGGGACACTCGTCCGATGACCAGCCAGGATATCGTCAAGGCCGCTCGCGAAGGGATGCAGAAGGCGGTCGAGAACACTCGTCGCGAGCTCAGCGGCATCCGCTCCGGCAAGGCGACCACGAACCTGCTCGACACGGTGCGCGTCGAGGCCTATGGCTCCACGGTGCCGCTCAATCAGGTCGCGATGGTCACCGCGCCCGAGCCGCGGATGCTGGTGGTCCAGCCGTTCGACAAGAGCCTCGCGATCGTCATCGACAAGGCGATCCGCGATGCCAACCTCGGCCTCAATCCCCAGAGCCAGGGCCAGATGATCCGGGTCCCGCTCCCGATGCTCTCCGAGGAGCGTCGCAAGGAGCTCGTGAAGATCTGTGCTCGCCTCACCGAGGAGGGCCGCGTCTCCGTGCGCCAGGCGCGGACCGACGCGATGACCAAGATCAAGAAGCTCGAGAAGGTCCCCGAGGACGAGAAGACGCGCGCCGAGAAGGACGTGCAGAAGCACACGGACGAGGCGAGCAAGCAGGTCGACGAACTGCTCAAGGCGAAGGAAGCCGAGATCCTCGCAGTGTGACCACCGCGATGCCGACGCTCCTCGACCAGTTGCGCCTCCACGGCGCAGTGCCGCGGCATGTCGCCATCATCATGGATGGCAATGGCCGCTGGGCGCAGGAGCGCGGTCTCAGTCGTCCCGCCGGGCATCAGGCCGGGATGCGGTCGGTGCGCGAGGCCGTCGAAGGATGCCTGGCCGCCGGGGTGGAGGTGCTCACCCTCTTTGCCTTCTCGCAGGAAAATTGGCAGCGCCCCCCCGCCGAAATCGATGCGCTGATGTCGCTCCTCGAGGAGTACATCGCCAAGGAAGCCGCCGAACTGCGCGAGCAGGGCGTCTCGGTGCGCATGCTCGGTGATCTCGAGCGCCTCTCGCCGTCCGCGCGCGCCGCCGTCGATCACATCGAGGCCAATACTGCCGGGGGCACCAAGCTCGCGCTCAACATCTGCATCTCCTACTCGGCGCGCGCCGAGATCGTCCGCGCGATGCGGCAGCTGGCCGCGCAGGTCCGCGAGGGCTCGTTGGCCCCCGAGGCGATCGAGGAGAGCGACGTCGCCGCCGAGCTGTACACGGCGGCCTGGCCCGACCCCGACCTGATCATTCGGACGTCCGGCGAGATGCGGGTCTCGAACTTCCTCCTCTGGCAGATGGCCTACGCCGAACTGCACGTCACGCCGGTGCTCTGGCCCGACTTCAGCCGCAACACGCTCTACGCCGCCTTGCTCGACTTTCAGGGACGCGATCGTCGCTTTGGACGCGTGAGCAGCTGAGCATGGCGATGGACGCCAATCTCGTCAAACGTATCGCCTTTGCCGCCGTCGCCATCCCGGTGGCCGTCGGCCTCGTCTGGCTCGGCGGCTGGCCGCTTGCCGCGCTCGTGGCGCTGATCGGCGCGCTGGGGACGCGGGAGCTCTTCGACATCGCCGCGAAGCAGGGCGTGCAGGCCTTCCGGACGACCGGCATGGCCGCGGCCGCGGTCGGGCCGCTGCTGGTGTACCATGCCGTCGTCGATGCGCCAGGGCGTGCGCTGCTCGATGCCAACTGGGTCTTCCTTGCGGCGGGCTTCCTCCTCCTGCTCCTGATTCTTGCGCTGCAGCAGCGCGCGCCGACGGAGCATCCCCTGGCCGCCGTGGCTGTCACCACCTTCGCGGTGTGCTACGCCGGACTGCTGCCCGCCTTTCTGCTCGGCATTCGTCACGGCACGTGGCCGATGCGGTCGTGGGCCGGCACGGCACTGGTCTTCTTCCCGCTCGTCGTCACCTGGGTCTGCGACACCGCGGCGATGTTCGGCGGACGCGCCTTTGGCGGACCGAAGCTCGCGCCGACAATTTCGCCGGGGAAGACCCGGTCGGGCGGGATCGCGGGTGTGGTGGGCGGGGTACTGATCGCGCCGGTGTTCGCACTATGGCTGCTGCCGAAGGCCGGCATCGAGGTCGCGGTCCTGCCGGCGGTCGCCATGGCCGCCGCGCTGTCGGTGATCGGCCAACTGGGCGACCTGGCCGAGTCGCTCTTCAAGCGCGAAGCCGGCGTGAAGGACTCCTCGGCGCTGATTCCCGGGCACGGTGGCGTGCTCGATCGCTTTGACTCCCTCTACGTGATCCTTCCGACGACCGCCCTCTGCTATCGCCTGATGGGTCTGCTATGACCTCGCCCGCCGCCCCGCGCGGCGTGGCGCTGCTCGGGTCGACCGGTTCGATCGGCGAGAGCACCCTCCGCGTCCTGAAACGGCACCCCGATGCCTTCCGTCTGGTGGCGCTGGTGACCGGTTCGAACGTCTCCGGGTTGGCAGCGCAGGCCACGGAGTGGACGCCGGGTTTCGTGGGTGTGGTGAATGGGCGCGAAGCGCACCAGTGGGCCAGCGGGCCGCAATGCCTGGTCGACGCGGCCACGCACCCCGATGTCGACATCGTCGTCAACGCGGTGGTGGGCGCCGCCGGGCTCGAGGCCACGTTGGCCGCCCTGCACGCCGGCAAGCGCGTGGCGCTGGCCAACAAGGAGACGCTGGTGATGGCGGGCCCGCTGGTGGCCGCCGCGGCGCGCGCGGGCGGTGGCGAATTGGTGCCGGTCGACTCGGAGCACAGTGCCGTCCTGCAGTGCATCGTAGCCCAGGGCGCCGCGCCATCGCGGATCATCCTCACGGCGTCGGGCGGACCGTTCCGGACCTGGGAGCTCGACGCGATCGCGCGCGCGACGGTCGACCAGGCGCTGAATCACCCGACCTGGCGCATGGGTGCCAAGATCACGGTCGACTCCGCGACGCTGGCGAACAAGGCCCTTGAGTTGATCGAGGCGCACTTCCTCTTCGGGTTGGGGTACGATGACCTCGAGGCCGTGGTGCACCCGCAGAGCATCATTCACGCATTTGTCGAGTTCCCGGACGGGAGCGTGCTGGCGCAAGTCGGCTTCCCGTCGATGGAGGTTCCGATCCTGTACGCCCTGACCCACCCGACCCGACTCGCCGACAGCGGCGTGCGGCGTTTTGATCCCGTCGCCGCCGGCCCGCTGACTTTCGAGCCGGTCCGTCGCGACGCCTTCCGCGCCTTCGACCTCGGCGTCGCCGCCGGGCGCGCTGGGGGCACCGCCCCCACGGTCTTCAACGCGGCCAATGAGATCGCCGTCGCCGCCTTTCTGGATCGCCGCATCACCTTCGGCGGCATCGCCGATGTGATCGCCCGGACGCTTGATGCGCACCAGGTGCAGCCCGCGTCGTCGGTCGAGGTGGTGCAGGGTGCCGACCTCGACGCGCGCCGCATCGCCGCCGCGGGGATCGCGTGAGCAGCTTCCTCTTCACCGTGGCGGTCCTGTTCGTCGTCCTCGGCGTGCTGATCTTCGTGCACGAGTTCGGTCACTACTGGGCGGCCAAGCGCTTCGGCGTGTGGGTGCACCGATTCTCGATCGGAATGGGCAAGCCGGTCAAGGCGCTCACCTTCCAGCGCGGCGAGACCGAGTGGGCCATTTCGTGGCTGCCGCTCGGTGGCTACGTGAAGATGGCGTCGTCCGAGGAAGAGCCGGCGTCGTCGGTGCTCGAGGGCGGACACTCGGCCGACGTGCCAGCCGATCGCGTCTTCGAGGCGAAGCCGATCTGGCAACGGATGGTGATCATCCTGGCGGGCGTGACGCTCAACGCGCTCTTTGCGTGGGTGGTGTTCACCGGGCTCGCGTGGAAGAATGGGCGGCAGTTCGATCCCACCACCACCATCGGGCGCATCAACACGGCCCTGCTCCCGCCGGAGGCCGCCGAGCTCTCGACGATTCCGGCCGGCACGCGGATCACCGCGATCGACGGCGAGCCGGTGCATTCGTGGGACGACATCCGGGAACGGGTCGCGACCGGCAACAGCAACGAGATCGGCTTCTCCTTCGAGGGACATGCGCCGATCGTCATCAAGCTGCATCGCGACGCGCTGGCCGAACGCGGCATGACGGCCATCGCCCTGGAGCCCCAGCATCCGGCCGTGCTCGGCATGCTGACGCCCAGCTATCCCGGCGCGAAGGCGGGGCTGCAGGCCGGTGACTCGGTCGTGGCGATCAACGGCGAGCCGATCACCCAGTGGGTCGATGCCGTCGGGCTGATCAAGCAGTCCGGCGGCGTCGAGGCGCGCTTCGACGTGATGCGCGACGGCACGCCGATCGCCGTGACGGTGACGCCGAAGTTGGAGCGTGAGGTCGCCGCCGACACCTCCTCGCCGATGATCGGTCGAATCGGGGCGATGCCGCGGCAGCCGCTGCAGATGGAGTCGCTGGGCTTCGTTGGCGCCGTCCGCGTCGGGACGGAGCTGACGGTTTCCTCCGCAGGCGCGATCTTCCGCACCTTCCGTGGGCTGGCCACGCGCAAGGTCGCCACGACCGAGATCGGCGGACCGATCATGATCGGGCAGATGGCGGCGCAGCAGGCGCGCGCCGGGATCGAGCCGCTGCTGGCCTTCATGGCGCTGATCTCGATGAACCTCGCTGTCGTGAACCTGCTGCCGATCCCGGTGCTCGACGGCGGGGCGTTCCTGATCCTGGTCGCCGAGGGGATCATGCGTCGCCCGCTGCCGACGAAGGTGCGCGAAATGATTTCGCTGGCCGGCCTCGGCATGATCCTGCTGATCATGTTCGTGGCATTCAAGAACGACATCATGCGGTTGCTCGGCCAGTAGCCGACAAGAGAGGCCGACGTGCTCGAGCCACTCGTCATACCCGCGACCGACGGTCTCCAGGCAGCACTCCGCCTGGGGATCGCCGGATTGATCGGTTTGGCGGCGGGCATCGAACGCGAGTGGTCCGGACACGCGACGGGCCCGGCGGCACGATTCGCCGGGATGCGCACCTTCCTGATCCTCGGCCTCTGTGGCGGCGTCGCCGGTGTGCTCGCCGCCGCCGATCTGTCCGGCCTGGGCGCGGTGCTCCTGGTTGGCGGGGTCGGCCTGGTGGTTGCGGCCTACGTGCTCGCCATGCGGAACCCGAAGGCCGATGCCGACGGCACGACGGAAGCCGCGGCGCTGGTGATCCTCGCGCTCGGACTCCTCGCGGGAATCGGGCAACTCGCGCTCGCGTCCGGTGCCGGGGCGCTGGTCGTGCTGGTGCTCGGGGAAAAGCGACGGCTCCACGGGATGGTCGCCAAGGTTGGTGAGGCCGAGCTCCAGGCAGCGGCACGATTCGCGGTGATGGCGCTGGTCATCCTCCCGATCCTGCCAACGGCGCCGCTGCCGTTTGGCGGCGACATCTCGGCGCGTGGCCTCTGGACCCTGGTGCTCCTCTTTTCGGGGATCAACTTCGCCGGCTACCTGGCGCGGCGCGCGGTCGGTCCGGAGCGCGGCTACGGGCTTGCCGGGTTGCTCGGTGGGTTCATCTCGTCGACCCTGGTCACCATGCAGTTCGCCCGGCGCAGTCGCGACGAGGAGGCACATGCCGGCGCATTGGCGCTCGGCGTGATCGCCGCCTGCACCGTGCTGCCGGTCCGACTCCTGGCCATCCTTGGCGTCCTCGCCCCCGCGGTCGGAGAAGCGGCGCTCCCCTATCTGATTCCGCCGGCGGTGGTCGGCGCGGTCGTCGTCGCGGTGGCATTCCGGCGCACGAAGGGCGGGGGCGAGGCGGCCGAGGACGACGCCTCGCCGCTGCATGTGGTCGCCTCGGTGCGGATGGCGGTGCTCTTCTGGTTTGCCCTGATCGGCATCGAGTATCTCGAACGGCAGTGGGGGAGTACCGGCGTGTATACGTCGGCCGTGCTCCTTGGCCTCACCGACATGGACGCGCTGACGGTGGCCATGGCCCGGTTGGGGGGTGCGCCGACGATGGCGGAAGTGGCCGCCACGGGTGTCGCGATCGGCGTCCTCTCCAACACGGCCTTCAAGCTGGGGCTGGGCGTGGTGCTGGGCAGTCCGGCCTTCCGGACCCGACTGGTGTTGGGGCTGCTGGTGTTGGGGGCGGTGATGGGGGTGGGGGTGGGTGGTGTAGTGGGAGATTCGATGATCGATGATCGATGATCGATGGAACGTTTCACGCAGGAACGTGCGGCGAAGTATCTGGGGCAAATCGATCATCGATGGTCGATCATCGATCGTCGGCTGTCACCCCCTTGCCTCAGACCACCCCTCGGCCCTATAATTGTTGGCTATCCAGAATATCCTAAGTGTAAGCGCAGCATGACTCAGCGTAGGGTTCAACGGCATGATTGAAAAGCAGCCCGTCATCGAGCAGCACCGTCAGCATGAGAGCGACACCGGATCCGCAAAGGTCCAGGTGGCCCTGCTCACGGCGCGCATCAACGGCCTCACCGACCATTTCCGCACCCACAAGAAAGACCATCATGGTCGTCGTGGGCTGTTGAAGATGGTCGGGACACGGCGTCGACTCCTCAACTACATGAAGAGCCGCGACCTGTCGTCCTACCGTTCCCTGATCGCTGAACTCGGACTCCGGAACTGACCGGGGAATGATGCTGCATGGGCGTCCCACGTGAGCACCGTGGGACGCTTTTTCGTATTGGCGTGCTCACTGACGTGAAGGAATGAAAGTGCATCGTATTGAAACGCAGTTCGCGGGTCGCCCGCTGGTCATCGAGACCGGCCGCCTCGCCAAGCAGGCCGCCGGGTCGGTCCTCGTGCAGTACGGCGAGACCACCGTGCTGGCCGCCGTGACGGTCTCACCGAACGTCACCCACCTCCCGTTCTTCCCGCTGACCGTCGAGTACAAGGAGAAGACCTACGCCGCGGGCAAGATCCCGGGTGGGTTCCTCAAGCGCGAAGGTCGCCCGTCGGACGACGAGATCCTGAATTGCCGGATCATCGACCGCTCGATCCGCCCGCTCTTCCCCGAAGGCTTCCGCCACGAGGTGCAGGTTTTCGTGACCGTGCTCTCGACGGACCAGGAGAACGAGTCGGACGTGATCGGCGTGCTGGCCGCCTCGGCCGCGCTCGCGATCTCGGAGATCCCCTGGAACGGTCCGATCGCCGCCGCGCGCGTCGGCAAGGTCGAGAACAACTGGATTCTCAACCCGACCTTCCAGCAGCTTGAGTTCTCGGCGATGGATCTGGTCGTGGCCGGCCTCAAGGATTCGATCATGATGGTCGAGGGCGGCGCCCTCGAGGTGTCCGAGGCGGAAGTCCTCGACGGCCTCAAGGTCGCGCAGCTCGGCATCGTCGAGCAGGTCAAGCTGATCACCGACCTCGTCAAGAAGGTCGGCAAGCCGAAGATGGCGTGGGTCGCCCCGGAGAAGGACGCGGAGCTGGTCAAGGCCGTGAAGGGCGCCGCCGAGAAGGCGATGGCGAAGGCGATGAACGCGAAGGACAAGGCCGGCCGTGCCGCCGGTGTCTCGACCGTTCGCAAGGAGGCCCAGGCCGCCCTCATGGAGAAGTTCCCCGAGCGCGTCAAGGACATCGCCAACGAACTCGAGGAAATCGAGTACCACGCCATGCGCGCGCAGATTCTTGACAAGGGCGAGCGCATCGACGGCCGCGACCTCGAGACGATCCGCCCGATCACGCCGGAAGTCGGCGTCGTCCCCCGCGTGCACGGCACCGCCGTCTTCACCCGCGGCGAGACGCAGGCGTTCGTCGCCGTCACCCTCGGCACCGCCGATGATGAGCAGCGCCTCGACTCGATCGAAGTGAAGACCGAGCAGCGCAAGTCGTTCATGCTGCACTACAACTTCCCGCCGTACTCGACCGGCGAAGTCCGTCCGCTGCGCGGCACGTCGCGCCGCGAGATCGGTCACGGCGCGCTGGCCGAGCGGGCGATTCATCCGCTCCTCCCGGCGACCGCCGACTTCCCGTACACGATCCGCATCGTCTCCGAGATCCTCGAGTCGAACGGCTCGTCGTCGATGGCGTCGGTCTGCGGCAGCTCGCTCGCGCTGATGGACGCCGGCGTGCCGATCAAGGCCGCCTGTCGCCGGTGTCGCGATGGGCCTGATCAAGGAAGGGAAGAAGGTCGCGGTGCTGACCGACATCCAGGGCACCGAGGATCACCTCGGCGACATGGACTTCAAGGTCGCGGGCACCGAGGCCGGCATCACGTCGATCCAGATGGACATCAAGATCGAGGGCCTCTCGCTCGAGATCATGACGACCGCGCTGGAGCAGGCCCGCAAGGGTCGCCTGCACATCCTCGGCGAGATGAACAAGGTCATCACCACGCACCGTGACGAGATGTCGCCGTGGGCACCGCGGATCTTCACGATCCAGATCCGCCCGGACAAGATCGGCGACGTGATCGGCCCCAAGGGCAAGACGATCCGCGGCATCCAGGATGCCTCGGGTGCCAAGGTCAACATCGACGACACCGGCCTCATCACCATCGCCGCCGTCGGCGCCGAGGCGGGCGACAAGGCGCGCGAGATGGTCATGGCCATCACGGCGGAGCCGGAAGTCGGCAAGATCTACGAGGGCCCGGTCAAGAGCACGACCGCCTTCGGGGCGTTCATCGAGATCATGCCGGGCGTCGAGGGGCTGCTGCACATTTCCGAGATCGACCACAAGCGGGTCGAGAAGACGGAAGACTTCCTGAAGAAGGGCGACATCGTGCAGGTCAAGCTCCTGGAAGTGGATGAGCGCGGCCGCATGAAGCTGTCGCGGAAGGCCCTCCTCCCGAAGGAGTGAGGACACCGTCGGTGCGTACCGTCCAACTCGACGAAGCGCTCTTCCGCACCGACCTGCCCAACGGCCTCGTGGTCGTCACCGAACGCCTTCCCGGTGTTCGGTCGGCGGCCGCGGGGATCTGGGTTCGCACCGCCAGTGGGCACGAGACCCCCGCGAAGATGGGCGTGTCGCACCTGCTGGAACACATGGTCTTCAAGGGAACCGAACGGCGCAGCGCGCGCGAGATTGCTCTCGCGCTCGAGACGCGGGGCGGTTCCCTCGATGCGTACACCTCCCGCGACCACACCTCGTATCAGGCGCACGTCCTCGACGCCGACCTGCCGCTGGCGCTCGATGTCCTGACCGACCTGGTCCGGCGTCCCCTGCTGCGCGACAGCGACCTGAGCCTCGAACGAAACGTCGTGCTCGAGGAGCTCAACGGCGTCAAGGACACGCCCGACGACCTCGTGTTCGAGTTGTTCGGCGAGACGATCTGGCCCTCGCATCCCTACGGCTACTCGATTCTCGGGACCGCGGAGACGGTTGGTGCGTTGCAGGTGGCCGATCTCCGGGCGGTGCACGCCGAGGGGTACTACCCCGGCAATGCCGTGATTGCCGTGGCCGGCAACATCACCCACGAACAGGTCCTCGGCCTGCTGGAGCGGGAAGGATGGTTCGCGGGCGATGCGCGTGCGCCCCGGCCTGTGGTGGTGCCGGTCCCGGCTCGTCGCGGCATCGCGCGGGTCGAGACCGACGACCTGCAGCAGGTCCACGTCGTGCTCGGCACCGACACCGTCGGTTCCGCCGACCAGCGTCGCTGGGGGATTGCCCTGTTGACTACGGCCCTCGGCGGCGGAATGTCGAGCCGGTTGTTCCAGCGCGTGCGTGAGGAGCTGGGGCTCTGCTACGCGGTCTACGCCTGGCATACCCATTACCGCGCGACCGGCGTCTTCGGCGTGTATGTCGGGACCCAGCCGAGCACGGCCGAGCAGGCGGTCGCGGCGATCGACACGGAACTGACGCACCTTGCGTCGGAGGGGCTTCCGGCCGGAGAATTGGCGGACGCCAAGAGCCAGCTGCAGGGGCAGGTCATGCTGGCGCTGGAGGGAACGTCGAGCCGGATGCATCGCTTGGCGTCGCATGTCCTGCAGGAAGAACCCTACCGCCCGCTCGACGAGGTCCTTGGCCTCATCGCGGGCGTCACGCTCGAGGAGACGGCGGCGCTGGCCGCCGAATTCCTCACCCCGGCGCGGATGACTTCTGTCCGCCTCGGCCCACGTCACTGACCTTCACGGAAGCGAGCAGATCATGCTGATCGGCGTACCGAAGGAAATCAAGACGAACGAAAATCGCGTCGGGCTCGTCCCGTCGGGTGTCGAGGCCCTGGTGCGCGAGGGGCATGCGGTGCAGGTCGAGACCGGGGCCGGCATCGGCAGCGGCTTCAGCGACGAGAACTATGTGGCGGCGGGCGCGACGATTGCGCCGAGTGCCGACGCGACGTGGGCCAACGCGGACATGGTCATCAAGGTGAAGGAGCCGATCGCGGTCGAGTGGCCGCGGATGCGTCCGGGCCTGGTGATGTACACCTACTTCCACTTCGCCGCCGACGAACCGCTGACGCGCGCGGTCATGAAGTCCGGTGCCATCGCGGTCGCCTACGAGACGGTGCAGCTCCCGGGCGGCCAGCTGCCGCTGCTGACGCCGATGTCGGAAGTGGCCGGTCGCCTCGCGGTGCAGGAAGGGGCCAAGTACAACGAGAAGCTCTTCGGCGGCCGCGGCGTGCTGCTCGGCGGCGTGCCCGGCGTGAAGCCGGCCAAGGTCGTGATCATCGGCGGCGGCGTGGTCGGCATCAACTCGGCCAAGATGGCCGCCGGCCTCGGCGCCGACGTCACCATCCTCGACACCTCGCTCGACCGGCTCCGCTACCTCGACGACGTGCTGCCGGCGAACGTCGACACCGTCTTCTCGAACCGTCACAACATTCTCGACGCGGTCAAGGACGCCGACCTGATCATCGGCGCCGTCCTGATCCCGGGGAAGAAGGCGCCGCACCTGATCACCAAGGAAGACCTCAAGGGAATTCCCGACGGCTGCGTGATCGTCGATGTCGCCGTGGACCAGGGTGGCTGCGTCGAGACGATCAAGCCGACCACGCACGAGAATCCGACGTACTTCGTCGAGGGCGTCTTGCACTACGCCGTCGCCAACATGCCGGGCGCGGTGCCGCGCACGTCGACGCTGGCGCTGACCAACGCGACGCTGCCGTATGCCATCAAGCTCGCCAATCTCGGCTGGAAGGACGCCTGCCGCCAGGATGGCGCGCTCAAGCTCGGGCTGAACGTGGTGGACGGGAAGATCGTCTACGCCGGTGTCGCCGAAGCCTTCGGCCTCGACTGCACCGATGTTGACAGCGTCCTCTAGCCCAGACGGTCCCATCGAACTCCTCGTCGTGCGATTGCCGCACGGCGAGGGGTTGCCGCTTCCGGGCCGGGCCACCGCGGGGGCGGCGGGGATGGACATCCTGTCGGCCGTGGATGTGACGATCGCGCCTGGCGCGCGCGGGCTGGTGCCCACCGGGTTGTCGGTCGCGGTGCCGGATGGCTACGAGTTGCAGCTGCGGCCGCGGTCGGGGCTCGCGCTCAAGCACGGGATCACCCTGCCCAACACCCCGGCGACGATCGACTCCGACTATCGTGGCGAGCTCCAGGTGATCCTGATCAACCTGGGTGATGCCCCGTTCGTGATCGCGCGGGGCGACCGGATCGCCCAGGCGCTGGTCCAGCGCGTGGAGCATGTGGTCTTTCGTGAGGTGGGGGAACTGCCACCGAGCGGACGCGGGGCAGGGGGGTTCGGGAGCACGGGGCGGTGAATGCCCGCGAACAGCGAACAGCGAACGGTTGAGGGGCGTGTGATGACGAAGAAGCTCGGACTGGTCGGCGGCATCAGTTGGGTCTCGACCATCGACTATTACCGCATCATCAACGAAGGCGTGAATGCCCGGCTCGGCGGACTGAACTTCGCCGAATGCGCCATCGTGTCCGTGAACTTCGCGGACTTCGTGCGGAACAACACCGCAGGCGACTGGGACGCGACGGCGGACCTGCTGGCGACCGCGGCCGAGCAGCTGAAGGCCGCCGGCGCAGAGGGGATCGTCCTCTGTGCCAACACAGCGCACGCCGTGGCCGATCAGGTTGGGCAGCGGGTCGGGCTGCCGTTGATCCACGTCGGCGACGCCACCGCGGCGGCCATCCGGGCCCGGGGCCTGACCCGCGTCGGGCTGCTCGGCACGCAGTTTACGATGGAGTTGCCGTTCTACCGGGAGCGGCTCCAGGCCCATGGCATCGAGATGCTGGTCCCCGACACACAGTCCGAGCGCGATTTCATTCAGGCCACGATCCGCGATGAGCTCGGCCGCGGGGTGATCCTTGCCGAGACGAAGCGCCGATACCTGCAGGCGATCGACGACTTGCTTGCCCGCGGCGCCGAGGGGATCATCCTTGGTTGCACCGAGCTGCCGTTGATTCTCAGCCAGGCGGACCTCGCCGTGCCGGTGTTCGACACGACCCGGATTCATGCCGAGGCGGCGGTCGAGTTCGCGCTCTCGTCCTGAATGTTGCCTCCAGTCCCTCCTTCGCACTGTGGGTGATTTGACGATCGGTTGATCGTCCCCCGGTAGCCTCGACGCTCGCGTGATGACCTTCACCCGAGTCCCCGAGGCGCCCCATGATCTCCCGATTGGCCGTACCCCGCCTGGCCGCCGTCGTCGTCCTGACCTGCTGGCTGACCGCGTGCGGAACCGACACCCTCCCGGTCGTGCCGGCCCCGGCCGAACCGGGCTACCGCTCCCTCCACGTGCAGGACGAGGCCTCCCTGGGCGTCACCGCCACAGGGATGATGGCGGGGATCGGCTGTACCCCCGTGATTGGACGGCCCGACTCCACCGCCATCGCCCTCCCGCTCCTCGCTGGCAAGTTCAAATTCTACCGCTGCCACGGCGTCCGTACGGGCACCCTCCTCGCGACGGTGAAAGCGATCAGGGCGGTCACGGCCAGGAACCCGGTCTGGGCGTCGGCACTGTCCGGCGGGGCAGGCGGATCCCCGTACTACGAGTACGACCACACGGAGTGCGTCTGGCAGGACTCGGCACCGCCGGAGTATGGTCAACGGATCAACGATGACGGCGATTTCGAGGTGTTTGTCCGGGTGGACGCCCAGCCCGGCAGCTGTGCGTGGCTGGCGATCTTCACCTACAAGGTGCCCGGAGGCGATGGCGCCGGCGCCCCAACGGGGTCGTGGGGACCATCGGGACCGACCCAGCCGCTGAACCCGCTGATCCCGCCGTCTGAGCCGTTGATGCCCGATTCGATCTGGACCGCAGCCGATGAATGTGATCACCTTGTCACGGGGTGTCTGGTGAAACTCGACGAACGACAGGGGCTGTATTTCCAGCAGGCGCTCGACCTGGTTGACCCCACGCATCCGACGTGTCGCACGGCGCTTGGCGCCATGCGCAGCGCGCTCGCGGCGGGGAAGGTGTTCATCGGGAGTATTGACATCCCTGATGGTGCCGACAAGGATCATTCGGCGATCACGGATGTGCCGCTCGACAAGGCAACGGGCCAGCGCCGCTTTGTGAGCATGCACTTCGACCAGGACGCTTATCGCCTGGTCAAGGAGCGCGGCCGGGCGGGGATGGAAGGGTTCGCCCGCCTCATGCTGCACGAAGGGATGCACGCGTTGCTCTATGTACATTCGAGCGCAGATGGACGGTCACCTGCCGGATACTACTCAACCCCACCGTTTGACCTCTTCAATCCCGGCAGCTCCGTGAACGGTTGCCTGAGGACACGCTGATGTCAGCTCCACGCCGCGTGATCGGCTCGCTTCTGTTCGCGCTCTTGGGTGGGTGCGCCCACCGCCCCCCGGGGGCGGGGAGCCCGCCATCCATCGGGGCACCGCAGGTGACCATGTCGGCCCCTGCATGCGCTGCCTTGGCGGTGGTGCTCGATTCGCTCGCCGCTGGCCAGCGGGGGGAGTACCCACTGCTGGCCGACGCGACGATCGCGTACGGATCGTCCAAGTACGTGCCAGAGTTCTTTCGACGGGTGCGAGCAACGCCCGGCCTGCGAGACGACACGTGGACCAGCTTCCTCGCGCGCAATGAGGCGCCGGAGCGTGTCTGCCCAGTACTGCCAGGCCAGGGAACCGCAGTGACCACCGCGAGCCCGTTAGCCCCGTGGGCGACAATCGCGGCGGCACACCCGAAGGCGACCGGATTGTACCTCCCGTCGAGCGCAGGCGTGTCACCAGACGGGAACCAGGTGCTGTTCGTAGTCCGCATGCGGTCGTCCCCATGCGGCTCCTCTCGCCTCGTCGCCCTGGTCGACAGGGATGCAGGCGCGCGCTGGAGGATCACGAGCCTCTTTGATGACGGGGTCGTTGGCGATTGCCTAGTGCCGCTCGGGAAGCCGCCAGGGTCCTGACCCGCAACCCTCCCAAGCGAACGGCGCATCGCGAGAACCTCTCCGCGATGCGCCGTTCACCGTTCACCATTCACCATTCACCGTTCACCGTTCACTGTTCACGGGTCACGGGTCACGGGTCACGGGTCACTCGTCACTGGTCACTCGTCCTACGGCACATCATTCCAATTGATGATCGCATTGAACACCATCCCGAACTCCCCATGGTTCTGCCAGCGATAGATCGGATTGTTCGCGAACAGGATCACGCGCCCCTTGCCGTTGTTGGCGCCGGGGACGTCCACCGCGAACGGCCGCCCCTTGAGCGCATCGGCGCCGGTCATCAGCCCTGACAGGACGGCCGCGTCGCCACCGACATAGCGCCCGAGGACGTTGCCTTGGTCGGCGACGCCGACGCGGAGTGCCGGGCCGCCGACGTACTTGAGCGGCAGCTTGGTCCCCTCGTAGCCGTAGAAGACCGGGTGCAACGGTTTGACGATCTCGCCCTCGACCAACGGGCGCTGGGCGGTGAGGCCAGTGAGAGCCTCGGTGTCGACGGTGTGCGCCCAGCCGAAGTCGATCGGCAGTCGCATCGCATCGCCGGTGGCGATCAGCGTGCCGCCCTTGGCGAGGAAGTCGGCGAAGGCGTCGACACCCGCCTGGCCCATCCCGCCGGTCATGTCCTCGGTCTCGCCGTACATCCCGAGGAACTGGAACTTCTCGCTCTTCTTGTAGGGGATCGGCGTGGGCTGCTTGGCCTGCATCACCGTCGTCTTGCTCAGGTTCTGCTGCGCCACGAGGATCACGTCGTACTGCTCCTTCAGCTTCCCCTTCATGACCCGTTCCTTGTAGAGCAGGTCGTAGGGGATGCCGAAGTTGTCGAACGTCAGCCGATACCAGCCGAGTTCCTGCGTGCCGCTCCACTGGGAGTAGATCGCCACGCGCGGCACGTCGGCCGCATGCGTCGCAATCGGCGGGAGCTGGTTCAGCGCCTTGGCGGTCAAGCCGAACTTCTCCACGGCCGCACGCACCCGAGCCGCCGCCTTCGCGTCGGTCACGAGGAAGGTGCCGGCCGGGAACTCGACACTGTCGACGATGAAGGTCTTCTCGGTGACCTGCATCGGCACATCACGCAGGGCGTAGCGGAAGGCGATCATGTTGTTCGAGCCGAGGTGCGCCACCGCGATCCCGGCCTTCCCCTCGCCGACTGTGCGGCCCGCCCAGCCGTCGGTGGTGACCGGCGTCGTCGCGGCCTTCAGCACGGTCGAGTCGGCGATCTCGCGGACGGCCACATTGAACGCCCACCCCATCGACCAGCCGCTGTCGTCGTACGTGGTCAGGCGCGCATCGGGGAACTGCTGCTTCTCGAGCAGGTTCTTGGCGAGTCGGCCATAGGGCTGGTCAAGCTTGATGACGTAGGACCCGGCGGCGTAGGTCGAATCGCCCACCTTGATCGGCGCCGTCGCCACCCCGACCTCGATCCGCTGCACCCGGAGGATCCGCACCATCTCGGCCGCACGGGTCATGTCGCGCTGCTTCGGCAGGATGTAGGCGTAGGGTGCGCGCGTCTTGCCAGCCTCCATCCCGTTCCGCGTCTTGATGTAGAAGTTCTCGACCACGGTGCCCGGGAACATCGCCGTCAACTGCAACGCGGAGAGCACGCCGGTCTGCATGTAGTTGGTGTTGGCGCGCCGGGAGAACGAGGCGACGTCGTCGAAGCCGACCGGGATGCCGCGATACCACTCGCGGTCCTGGGCACCGCCCTTGCCGGTCGGGACGCCGCCGCCGGCTGCGCCACGTCCACCACCAGCCGCCGGTGCGGGTGCCGGAGTCTGCGCCGCGGCGCCTGGTGCCCGAGTGGGCGCCGCCCCGCGTCCTCCGGCGGGCGGCGCGACCGCACCACCAGCCGGAGGCGTGACCGCACCAACAGCGGGCGGCGTCACGGCCCCAGCGGCCGGAGGCGTCACCGGCGCTGCCGCGCCCGCACCACCACGGCCACCGCCCGGGGCAGGGGCGGCACCACCTGCCGCCGGTGGCGCATTGCCCGCGCCACGGCCCCCTCGGCCTGCCCCGGCCGCCGCCGTCGTGTCGAGGTCTCGACCCGACTGCGTCTCGTACATCTTCATCAGCCCGTTGTGGTTGTACGCGATCGAGCCGAGGTACCCCGGCGACCACCCGTCCATGAAGGCATAGGTGTAGACGCCGGGCATGCCCCACTTGGTCATCTGCGCCATCTCGTAGTTGGCGAACCAGGGGAGCTCGGCGAAGAGCAGCGGATCGAGGTTCGGATTCTGCGGCGCCGCGCCACTGTAGGTGTACATCAGCGTGAGCGACTCGTGCAGGTCGTGCATGATCGGCGGGTGCGCCGTGAAGTACCAATCGGCGATCGCGCGCATCTGCACCAGCGCGAGATTGATGTCGCGATTGTTGTCGTGGAACGCGTACTTGCCCCAATAGGGGACCGAGCCGCCACCGCGCCCGCCGCCGGCTGGCGCTGCCGCCGCGCCGGGCGTGGCCGACGTGGCAAGTGCCGCCGCCGCTCGCGCCGCGTCCTGTCCGCGGTAGAACCAGTCGACATTGCGGTCGCGACCATCGGCGTCTGCCGCCGGCGTCACCGAGACGTAGACGTTGTTCCGGATCTGTTCGATCACCGGCGACGTCTCGGTCGCCAGACGATAGACCAGTTCCATCAGCATCTCCGACGGCCCGGTCTCGCCACTGTGGAGCCCACCCATGAGGTGGTAGTGCGGCTTCGTCGCGGCGATCAGCTCGCGGATCTCGGCGTCGCTCCGGCCACGTGGGTCGGCGATCTTCGCCAGCTGGTCGCGATTCTGCTGCAGCTTCGCCATGTTGGCGTCGGACGACACCCAGACCACCACGAGTTCCCGCCCTTCGTCCGACCGGCCGATCGTCTCGACGCGGACGCGCGGCGTCGCCGCGGCCAGCGCGCGATAGTACTTGAGCTGGTCAGCGTAGTAGGTGAGGGTGCGCGGGGCGCCCACGTGATGGCCGATGATGTCGGCAGGGGAAGGGATCCCCTTCACGATCGGCAGGTGGTCCACCAGCGGCGAGCCGAACTTCGCCTTGCCGGTCCAGAGCGTGTACAGCCGGGCGAAGGCGGTGTCCTGCGTCTGCGCCGGGTCGCGGGTGCCGAGGGCGGCTTGCCCCGCGAGCGGGGCGGCGCCGAAGAGGGCCAGGGCGAGGACGGCACGAGACAACGGGACACGGGGCAGGGACATCGCGGGACTCCAGGGCCGGCAGGTGATCGCGGAGCAGATGGGGTGGGAACCCGCCAAATCTACTCGCCGACTGCCGGTTCTTCACGCCCCCTCCGCTGGGTCACCCTCCGGCGGTGCGCCCCTTCAATGCAGCGACGCGCTGCGGCAGTCCGAACAGCCGAATGAAGCCGGCGGCATCCGACTGCTGGTAGACGTTGTCCTCACCGAAGGTCACGGTTGCCTCGTCGTAGAGCGAATGCGGCGAGCGTCGCCCGATCACGCGGCAGGCGCCCTTGTAGAGTCGCATCGTGACATCGCCTGTGACGCGGGCCTGTGTGACGCCGATGAAGGCATCGTACGCATCGCGTTCTGTCGTCCACCAACGACCCTCATACACCAGCGCGGCGTAACGTGGTGCGATCACATCCTTGGCGTCGAGCGTGCGGCGATCGAGCACCAACTGCTCGAGTTCCGAATGGGCGGCGTACAGGATGGTGCCGCCCGGTGTCTCGTACACGCCGCGCGACTTCATTCCCACGAGACGATCCTCGACGATGTCGGCGCGCCCCACACCATGCCGACCGCCAATCGTGTTCAGTCGCTCGAGCAACGCGACCGGACCCATCCGCTCACCATTCACCGCGACCGGCGTCCCGGCCTCGAACTCGATCACCACGTCTTCAGGTGTGTCCGGGGCCAGGCGCGGATCGGTCGTCATCAGGAACATCTCCTCGACCGGCGCCGAGGCGGGGTCCTCGAGGTTGCCTCCTTCGTGGGAGACATGCCAGAGGTTCCGATCGCGCGAGAAGATCTTTTCCTTGGTCGCGACGACCGGGACGTGGTGGTCGGCGGCATAGCGGAGGGCGTCTTCACGCGACCGGATGTTCCAGACCCGCCAGGGGGCGATCACCTCGAGCTCCGGGGCGAACGCCATGTAGGTGAGCTCGAAGCGCACCTGGTCGTTTCCCTTCCCGGTGCAGCCGTGCGCGAGGGCGTCGGCCCCCACCTGCCGAGCCACCTCGACCTGCGCCCTGGCGATGAGCGGCCGGGCGATGGAGGTGCCGAGCAGGTAGGTCCGGTTGTAGATCGCCCCGGCGCGGAGGGTGGGGAAGGCGAAATCCCGGACGAATTCCTCACGGAGGTCGAGGATCTGGCACTCGTCGGCGCCGGAGGCGATCGCCTTTTCGCGGACACCGGCCAACTCGTCGCCCTGGCCGATATCGGCCGCGACGCAGATCACCCGCGCCCCGGGGTACTGCTCGCGGAGCCAGGGGACGATGATCGAGGTATCGAGGCCGCCGGAATAGGCGAGGGCGATGGTGCGCGGCATGGACGACTCCGGGACGGCAGGCAGTGAGTGGCGTGGTGACCGGGCGGAGTATGGGGCGAACGGGGCAGGGCGGCAAGGCGGCTGGTGTCGATGAGCGCGCACTCACTCGACCCCCTCCCGACCGATCGGTGTGGCCCGGGTGAGCGCCTGCTCACGACTCCCCCCAAGGTGGCTCCGGACAAGCGGTTGCGCGTGGTCTGCGCCGCGGTCACTTTAGGACAGGATCCTGGCCCATTTCCGACCCGACCCGGCGGTTTGTCACGTGAAATTTCCCTCCTTCGGCTCCCTGCTTCCCGCCAACGAGATTGCCGTCGATCTCGGCACCGCGAACACGCTCATCTACGTGAAGGGCGAGGGCATCGTGCTCAACGAGCCGTCCGTCGTCGCCATCGAGAAGGCGACTGGTCGCGTGAAAGGGATCGGACTCGAAGCGAAACGGATGCTCGGCCGGACGCCGGACGGCATCGTCGCGGTGCGGCCGATGCGCGACGGCGTCATCGCCGATTTCGACGTGACCGAGAAGATGTTGCGCTACTTCCTCAAGACGATCATCGACAAGCACTTCTTCCGGGTGAAGCCGAAGGTGATCGTTGCGGTGCCGTCGGGGATCACCGAAGTCGAGCGACGCGCGGTGCGCGACTCGGCCGAGACGGCTGGCGCCAAGCAGGTGCTCATGGTGGCGGAGCCGATGGCGGCCGCGATCGGTGTCGGCCTGCCGGTGGAAACGCCGACCGGCAACATGGTGATCGACATCGGCGGTGGCACGACTGAGATCGCCGTCATCGCCCTTTCCGGCATCGTCTCCGACACCTCGATCCGTATCGGCGGCGATGAGCTTGATCAGGCCATCGTGATGTTCATGCGCAAGAACTACAACCTGCTGGTCGGCGAGCCGACGGCCGAGCTGATCAAGATCAAGGTCGGCTCGGCGTTCACGCTGAGCGAAGAGCGCGAGATGGAAGTGAAGGGGCGCGACCTCGTCTCCGGCATCCCGAAGACGGTGCGCGTGCACTCGAGCGAGATCCGCGAAGCGGTGCAGGAGCCGGTCCAGCAGATTGTCGATGCCGTGCGGCGCGCGCTCGAAATCACTCCGCCCGAGCTCTCGTCCGACATCGTCGATCGCGGCATCGTGATGACCGGTGGCGGCGCGCTGATCCGCGGCCTCGACATGCTGCTCCAGCAGGAGACCGGACTCCCGATCCACGTCGACGAGGATCCGCTCACCTGCGTCGTCCGAGGGACTGGCCGGATCCTGGACGACTTCGAGAAGTACCGTAGCGTCCTTGTGACCTGACCATGGGGCGTCGCGCCGGACGTGAGACCGCCCGCGGCGACCTCTTCCTGTTCGCCGGTTGCGTCGCGCTCGCGCTGATCGCCCTCGTGCTGCCCCGCTCCTGGGCCCAGGGGCTGACCGCGGCGCTCCGCAACACCGCCTTCCGTCCGATGGTGGTGCTCCAGACCCGCGCCGCCGAAGATCTGACGGCCCGCTTTCGGCTGAAGGGGATCCAGCTCCAGCGCGACTCGCTGGCACTGGCCATTCAGCAGCAGGGGGCACTCCAACAGGAGAACGACAACCTGCGCTCGCTGGTGGGGCTCAGGCAGCGGCTGGTGCATCCATACGTGGCGGCCGAAGTCCTGCACCGGCCCGCGTCGACCGAGGGCCGGATGTTGCTCGTGGGAGCTGGCCGGAGCGTGGGCGTCGACTCCTTCGCCGCGGTCGTCACCGCCGAAGGGCTGCTCGGCGCGGTCTGGAATGCCGGACCCAGCACGAGCAGCGTGATGACCTGGGCCCATCCCGAGTTCCGATCGTCGGCGGTGACCGGCGACGGCCGGATCCTGGGCATGGTCCAACCCTCCCCGACGATGGAAGGGCGCCAGCCGCTGCTGGAGCTTCGTGGCGTCGCGCTTCGTGATTCGCTGACCATCGGCACCAAGGTTTTCACCTCCGGGCTCGGCGGGGTCTTCCCGCGCGGCATCCCGATCGGGACGGTCGCGCGGATCGGGCGCGATGAGTTGGGATATGAACGGGTCTACCTGATCCGCCCCTTCGTGAACCCGGGCGTGGTCTCCCACGTGCTGATCCTCACAGCGCCACGCGACTCAACCTTCCTGCCGCTGCCGGGCGGGGAGGGGCCCTGATGGCCTTCCGCTCCTCGGACCGTCGTCGCCGTACCCGCTCCACCGATCGGGTCCGCATCGCGCTGGTGGTGCTCCTGCTCCTCTT
Source organism: Gemmatimonadota bacterium (assembly GCA_016720805.1). Taxonomy (NCBI): domain Bacteria; kingdom Pseudomonadati; phylum Gemmatimonadota; species Gemmatimonadota bacterium. The sequence continues at coordinate 573,518 of JADKJZ010000001.1, forward strand.
CGCGGATGCCTACCTCCTGCCGTCCGTGGTGACGGGACCCTGGGTGCCCGACCTGCTTCTGCTCGCGCTGCTGTTGTTGGCCATTCGGCAGCCACCGGGCGTGGCCGCGGTGATCGGCTTCGCGGTCGGGTTGGTGGCCGATGTGCTGACGCCGGCCCATTTCGGCGCCGGGATTCTGGCCCATGTGCTGGTTGGGTGGGGCGCGTCGTGGGGTCGATCGGTCTTCTTCGCCGACAATCTCTTTGTCAACGCGGCACTCTTCGCAGTCGGCACGTGGGTGCGCAACTTGATCGTCCTGCTGCTGAGCGGTACGGCCGCCTCGGCGCTGCTGGTGCAGCTGACGGTCTGGTCGCCACTGCAGGGCCTCAGCACCGCGGCGGTCGGCGTGCTGGTGGTCGTCCTCTTCCGCGACTGGCTCGCGATCCGCATCGATCCATGAGCGCCTGGGAATCGTGGCAGCTCTCCGAGCGGGCCGGGCGCGCACAAGCGGTGCTCGCGCTCATCTTCCTGATCCTGGGAGGCGCCTTCTTCAAGGCACAGGTGGTGGATGGCGCACAATTCCGATTGGCCTCCGAAGGGAGCCGCCTGCGCCCGATTCCACTCCCCGCGCCTCGCGGGGAGATCTTCGATCGCAACGGGCTGTTGATTGCGGAGAACGTGCCCGGGTACTCGATCCGATTGCTGGCCACGAGCGAGGATTCGCTGCGGTCGGTGCTTGACCGGCTGCGCGCCTTCGTGCCCGCGGACTCGGTCAACGTCGAGAAAGTCGTGCGTCGATGGACGGCCACCAAGTACGAGCCAGTGCTGGTGTTCGCGTCGGGCGAGTTCGGGATTGTCTCGACGCTGGAGGAGCACCGGGCCGCGATTCCCGGGCTGGTGATCCAGGCGGAGCCGTCGCGTCGCTACCCTGACAGTACCGCCGTGGCGCACCTGGTGGGCTACGTCAGCGAGGTGAGTGAACGCGAGTTGGAGTCCGGCAATTTTCCCAATGCGCGCCAGGGGGAGGTTGTCGGCAAGAACGGGCTGGAAGTCGAGTACGACTCGATCCTGCGGGGCCGCCAGGGGATCCGCTACGTCGAAGTCACCGCCAAGGGACGCACCATTCGCGACCGCGGTGTCAGCGGTTCGATCCGGCCGCAGCCCGGTGCCTCCATCAAGACGACGATCGACCTTCCGCTGCAGCGCTTCGTCGACTCGATGTGGCGCGCCGCGCTGCCGGGGAAGAACGGCGCGTTGCTCGCGATGACGCCGCAGGGGGAGATCCTCGCGTACATCTCCTTTCCGTCCTACGACCCGAATGATTTTGTCGGTGGCATCGACGCGCCGACCTATTCGTTGCTCGCCAACGACCCCAACCGACCGCTCTTCGATCGGGTGATCCAGGCGACGTATCCGCCCGCCTCGCCGTGGAAGCTCGCGACGGCCGCGATGGGATTGCGCCGCGGCCTGGTGACGATGGATACACGGATGCGCACCCCGTGCACCGGCGGCTTCCAGTTCGGCAATCGCAACTTCCGCTGCTGGAAGCGCGACGGCGGCCACGGGTCGCTCACGCTCTCACAGGCCATTGCCACGTCGTGCGACGTCTACTTCTACCAGCTCGGCTTGATGCTCGATCGGGACCCCCTCCTCGACGACGGCGCCTCGATGGGATTCGGCGAGCGGAGTGGCGTCGATCTTGAGCGCGAGAAGGCAGCGGGTTTTCCGACGGTCAAGAGTTACATCCGCAAGAGTGGCGGGACCAGCTGGTCGAAGGGTGAGCTGCTCAACCTCGCCATCGGGCAGGGCCGCAACGTGCAGACGCTGGTCGGGATGACCTCGTTCTATGCCGCGCTCGCGACCGATGGCGTTCGCCGCGCTCCCTTCATGGTCCGCCGCCGGACCGCGGCCAAGACATGGGACTTGGGCCTGAAGCCCGATCAGCTGCAGGGCCTGCGCAGCGCGCTTGCTGCCGTCGTCGACATGGGAACCGCCGCCGCCTCCGGCGGCCGTGAATTGAAGGTCGCCGGGAAAACCGGGACCGGACAGTTTCCGCCGCAGAAGGACCTCGGCTGGTTCATCGGGTATGCGCCGGCCGACGCGCCGAAGATCGTCGTCGGCATCGTCGTGGAGGAAGGGCTTCACGGTTCGTCGGTGGCAGGTTATGTCGTGAATGCGATCGGCAAGTTCCTCGGCCAGCCGGTCGCGGGCGCCCGCATTCTGGTGACGGAAGACACGACCACCGTGGTCGGCGACTCCATCCCCCGCGCGCCGCTGGCCACGCCGCGGGACACCGGCCGGCGGGGAACCAGGCCATGATTCGCGACCTGGATCGGCCGCTCCTGATCGTGGTGTTCGCCCTGGCGCTCTTCGGCACCCTGATCCTCTTCTCTGCCGAGCAGACCGATGTGGCGATGCGCGCCACCGGGATCTGGACGCGTCAGTTGATGTGGCTCGGCGTCGGCTCCATCGCAGCGGCCTTCACCTACAGGATGTCGTTTCGGATTCTCGACTGGGCCGCGCCCTGGGTCTACGGACTCGGCCTGGCCCTGCTGGTGCTGACCATCGTCGGTCTCGGCTCGGGTGGCGAGGGATCGGCTGCGAGCACCAGCAGCTGGCTCACGATCGCCGGCCGACGCGTCGGCCAGCCGGTCGAGCTGGCCAAGCTGGCGACCATCCTGATGCTGGCGAGGTGGCTCTCCGCTCGCCGCGATCCGCCGACCACTCTCCGCGGCCTCGTCGCGCCGATCACCATCGCCCTGGTTCCTGCGCTGTTGGTGCTGAAGCAGCCCGACCTCGGCAGCGCCATGGTCTTCGCCGGCATCCTCTTCATCATGCTCTTCTGGTCCGGCGTGGCACCGTCGCTGCTCTTCCTGCTGATCTCACCGGTCGTCTCGCTCTTTCTCGCATGGAACACCACCCTCTGGAGCATCTGGATGGTTGTGGTCTTCCTCGCGTTGCTCTGGATCCGGCCATTCATTCTCGAGTCGATCTTCGTCTTTCTCGCCAATTCGGCCATGGGCACGCTTGCCATCGTCGTCTGGGCGCGACTCAGCCCCTTTCAGCGTAATCGGATCCTCTCCTTTCTGAATCCGGAGGAGTATCGTCGAGGCCCAGGCTACCAGGCGATGCAGAGCAAGGTGGCGATCGGTTCCGGTGGCTGGTTCGGGAGTGGTTTCACCGATGGTCCCTTGAAGCGAACCGGCGGGATCCCGGAGCACTGGACCGACTTCGTCTTCGCCATCGTCGGTGAGGAATTCGGCTTCCTCGGGGTGATGGTCGCGCTGGGGCTCTTTCTGGCCTTCTTCTTCATCCTGGTTCGGATCGCGCGACGAACCTCCGACCCCTACGCATCCTTGGTGATATTCGGGTTGATCGGGTTGGTGCTGACCCACCTGTTCGAAAACGTCGGGATGACGATCTCCTTGATGCCGATCACAGGCATTCCTTTGCCCTTCTTTTCCTACGGGGGCTCCTTCCTCCTGGCCCTGTTCCTCGGGCTGGGGATGGCGTTTCGGGCGGCGGCGGAGGCCCGGGCGTCTGGCTATGTTGATTCATGACAAGCACTTGCATGTCAAGGTCTTGCGCGAACTGACTTTTGAGCGCACGTTGAAGCTTCCTGTCGGCCGCTAGCAAGGCCGCCCTACGCGAGGTCGTATGACCGTCATGGCGTGGTTCAAGAAGGAGCGCAAGACCAGAACCGCCACCAGGGAACGCCTGGAAATTCCGGCGGATGCCTGGGAGAAGTGCGAGTCCTGTGGGCATATAGATATCCGGGAAAAGTTCGAGAAGGCGCTCAACGTTTGCCCCGAGTGCGGGACACACAAGCGTTTCTCGGCCGAGGAGTACATCGAGCTGCTGACCGACGAAGGGACCTGGAAGGAGCTGTACCCGGAGCTGCAGTCGGTCGACCCTCTGGCATTCGAGCACTACGCCGAGCGGCTTGTCGCCGCCCGCAAGAAGGGCGGCGCGTCGGACGCGATCTACACCGGCTTCGCCAAGCTCGAAGGACATCCGCTGAATCTGGGCGTGATGAACTTCCGCTTCATGGGCGGCTCGATGGGCTCGGTGGTCGGTGAGAAGATTGCCCGTCTTGCCCGCCGATCGGCCGAGAAGAAGATCCCCATGGTGCTGGTCTGTACCTCCGGTGGCGCACGCATGCAGGAAGGCGCGCTCTCGCTGATGCAGATGGCGAAGACCTCGGCGGCGATCGCGCAGATGAAGCTGGCCGGCATCCCGTATATCTCCATCCTGACGGATCCGACCACCGGTGGTGTCTCGGCATCCTTTGCGATGCAGGGCGACGTCATCCTCGCCGAGCCGGCCGCTGTCATTGGCTTCGCCGGACAGCGGGTCATCAAGCAGACGATCGGGCAGGACCTGCCGGAAGGATTCCAGACGGCAGAGTTCCTCCTCGACAAGGGGCAGATCGACGACGTGGTCCCGCGCGCTTCGTTGCGTGAGACGACCGCACGGTTGCTCCGCCACATGCAGGGACACCGGCTTCGCGGCACCGCCGCCTGAGTCTCGGCTTCAACGTTCGGCTGTCGCGCCCCGCTCCCGATTCGGAGCGGGGCGCGTTGCTATGGGATCTGACTTCGTGACGATGCTGTATCAGGACGCGCTCGACTTTCTCTTCCCGCGCACGACCCAGATCAAGTTCGGTCTCGACACGACACGCGCGCTGCTCGACGCGCTCGGGAATCCGCAGCGGCAGTACGCCACGATTCACGTGGCGGGGACGAACGGGAAGGGGAGTACGGCCTCGTTGATCGCCGAGGCACTCGGCGCTGCCGGCTTCCGGGTCGGGCTCTACACCTCGCCCCATCTCGTCTCGTTCCGTGAGCGCATCCGGGTTGATGGCATGCCCATCAGCGAGGCGGCGGTCGCGGCATGGACGGAATTGCTGCAGCCCACCATCGTCACGGCCGGCGCGACCTTTTTCGAGGCCACCACGGCCATCGCCTTCGCCGACTTTGCGGCGCGCGGCGTCGAGATCGCCGTCGTCGAAGTCGGCCTCGGCGGCAGACTCGACAGCACCAACGTCCTCGAGCCGCTGGTCACGGTCGTGACGCACATTGCGCTGGACCATCAGCGCTACCTTGGCGACACCCTCGAGGCGATTGCCGGCGAGAAGGCGGGGATCGCCAAGCCAGGGGTGCCGTTCGTGGTGGGCGACCCCGACCCGGCGATCGTGGCCATGCTCGTCGCGGCGGGCACCACGGCGGTCCAGCGTTCCGACCCCACCGCCACCCTCCCGGTGATCGTGGTGCCCTCGGAGGCGCGATGGGAGGGTCCGCTCGGACTGCTCGGGCCACACCAGCGACGCAATGCTGCGGTGGCGCAGGCAGCCCTGACGGCCCTCCCGCCCGCCTTTCGGGTTCCGGCGCAGGCAATGGCCGAGGCGTTCTCCAGGACCCGCGTGGCAGGGCGCCTCGACCGCCGGGGCCGGTGGCTCTTCGACGTGGCGCACAATCCCGATGGGATGCGGTCGCTGACGTCGGCCCTGGCCGAGCTCCGCCTCCCCGGTCCGGTTCACGGCCTGGTTTCCATTCTGGGCGACAAGGCCTGGCCGGCGATGCTTGTGGAACTCGACCGGGCCCTCGACGTGGGCATCCTCACCGTGGCCCCCAGCGCCGATACTCGCCGCTGGGACCTCGGTTGGCTGGAGCGATGGCTGGCCGACCCGGAACGACCGGCTGCCCGAGCGCGCTGGCGGCTGATCCCCGACTTCCGCGAGGCGCTGCGGGTGGTGGAGCAGGGGGCGGGGACGATCGTGGTCACGGGGTCGTTCCACACCGTCGGGGACGTGATGGAGGCGCGGGGGGTGGAGGTGCTGGGGTGAGGGGTGGCGCCCGACTATTTTGCGCCATGACTGCGAAGCCCCTCCCCGGATTCCGCGACTTCCCGCCCGTCGATTTCGCCCTCCGGGCGCACATCTTCGCGGCCTGGCGTCGGGTGGCCACGCGGTACGGCTTCGAGGAGTATGACGGCCCGCCCCTCGAGACCCTCGAGCTGTATACCGCCAAGAGCGGCGACGAGATCGTCGGCCAGCTCTACAACTTCGTCGACAAGGGCGACCGGGCGGTCGCGTTGCGGCCTGAGATGACGCCGACGCTCGCGCGGATGGTGGCGGAGCGGGCGAACGGCCTCAAGAAGCCGATCCGCTGGTTCTCGATCCCGCAGCTCTTCCGTTATGAGCGGCAGCAGCGCGGCCGCCTTCGCGAGCACTTCCAGCTCAATTGTGACCTGATCGGCGAGGCGGGTCCGCTGGCCGATGCCGAAATCATCGCCTTGGCGATCGACGTGATGCGCGAGTTCGGGCTCGACTCCGCCGACGTCAAGGTCCGCCTCTCGGATCGTCGCGCGCTGACGGCGCTGTTGCGCGCGCGCGGCGTGAGCGATGCGGGGATGTATGCGGCGTACCAGTTCATCGACAAGCTCGAGCGGATGTCGCCCGAGGAGATCGAGAAGCGCCGTGCAGTGCCGCAAGCATACGCGCCCGCGACGCCGGACGACCTGATCGCGATCGCGTCGCTGCGCGGGCTCGAGAAGGTCGAGGCGGCGGTGATGGGGCTGGCGGGCGGGTCCGAGGCGGTCGCCCCACTCCGCGCCACCGTCGACGCGTTGACGGCGATGGGGCTTGGCGACTGGATCGAAATCGACTTCACCATCGTGCGCGGCATCGCCTATTACACCGGCACGGTGTTCGAACTCTTCGATGCGGGGCGCTCGCTCCGGGCCATCTGCGGTGGCGGCCGCTATGACACGCTGCTCAAGAATCTCGGCGACGTCGATCTCCCCGCCCTCGGCTTCGGCATGGGCGACGTCGTCCTCGGCGAGTTGTTGAAGGACCGCGGGCTGCGCCCGACGCCGCCGCCGCCGATCGACCTCTTCCTGGTCGGCGTTACCCCGGAAGATCAGCCGCACCTGTTGGGGCTGGCCCACGAACTCCGTGATGCGGGACTCCGGCTCGAATATGTCTTCGGCGAGGCGGCCGTCGGCCGTCAGCTCAAGCTGGCCGATGCGCGGGGCGCGCGGCTGGCCATCGTGATGGGCCCCGATGACCGGGCCCGCGGCGAGGTCCAGTTGAAGGATCTGGTCGGCAAGACGCAGGAGGCCGTGGCGCGCGAGGCGCTGCCGGCCCGTTGTCGTGATCTCCTTTTCCGGATGCCCTGACCGCATGGCTGACAATAAAGCGCTGACTCCCCGGGCCCAGGACTTCTCCGCCTGGTACAACGACCTCATCATGAAGGCCGAGCTCGCCGACTACAGCCCGGTGCGCGGCTGCATGGTCATCCGGCCGAATGGTTACGCGATCTGGGAACAGATGCAGCGAGCCCTCGATGACGCCTTCAAAGCGACCGGGCACCAGAACGCCTACTTCCCGCTCTTCATTCCGCAGAGCTTCCTCTCCAAGGAAGCGGAGCACGTCGAGGGCTTCGCGCCCGAGCTCGCGGTCGTGACCCACGGCGGCGGCAAGGAACTCGAAGAGCCGCTGGTGGTGCGTCCGACCTCCGAGACGATCATCTACGCGATGTTCTCGAAGTGGATCCAGAGCTGGCGCGACCTGCCGTTGCTGATGAACCAGTGGGCCAACGTCGTCCGTTGGGAGATGCGCACGCGCCTCTTCCTGCGCACCACCGAGTTCCTCTGGCAGGAAGGGCACACGGCGCACGCCACCGAGGCGGAGGCGGAGGAGGAGACGTTGATGATCCTCGGCCTCTACCGCCGCTTCATGGAAGAGTGGATGGCGATGCCGGTGATCACCGGCCGGAAGACCGACGCCGAGAAGTTCGCCGGCGCGCTGCGCACCTACTCGTGCGAAGCGCTGATGCAGGACAACAAGGCGCTCCAGGCCGGCACGTCACACAACCTCGGGCAGAATTTCGCCAAGGCGTTCGACGTCACCTTCCAGACGCCGGAAGGGGGCCTGGATCACGTCTGGAACACCTCGTGGGGTGTGTCGACCCGACTGGTCGGCGGCCTGATCATGACGCACGGTGATGACACCGGGATGGTCTGCCCGCCGCGACTGGCGCAGTGGCAGGTAGTGATCGTCCCGATCTGGCGGAAGGACGAGGAGCGCGACGCGACGTTCGCCGCGACGGCCGCATTGCAAACTGAGCTTCGGGCGGCCGGGATCCGGGTGACGACCGACCTGCGCGACATGAAGCCCGGGGCCAAGTATTACGAGTGGGAAGCGCGCGGCACGCCGTTCCGGCTCGAGCTCGGCCCGCGCGACCTCGCGGCCGGCACGGTGATGCTCGCCCGGCGGCTCGGTGGCAAGGAGCCGATCCCGATGGCGGGCCTGGCCGAGCGGCTGCAGCAGGAGATGGCGGCGATGCAGCAGCAGTTGCTCGAGACCGCCATTGCCCGGCGCGAGGCGGCGTCGCTCCGTGGCCCGAAATCGAAGGAAGAGTTCATCGCCTTCCTCGAAGGGAACGGCGGCTTCGTCTACGCCGGATTCTGTGGCGACCCGGCCGTCGAGGCGGAGATCAAGGAGCAGACCAAGGCGACGATCCGCTGCTTGCCGGACGCCGAGTTCCGGTCGCCGGTGGCGCCGACAACATGCATCTGGACCGGACGGCCCGCGGTCGTCGAGGCACTCTTCGCGAGGGCGTATTGAGCACACATCTTGTTGACGCGGGCATGGCCCGCACGAGCGAAGGGACGCTGGCCATGGCCGGCGTCCCGTTGCCATTGATCGCGGAGCAGTACGGCACGCCGACCTACTGCTACGATGCGGCGACGATTCGTTCGCAGTACCGTCGTCTCGACGCCGCCTTCGGCGCCTTGCCACACCGCATCTGCTACGCGGTCAAGGCCAACTCCAATCTTGCCATCCTCACGCTGCTCGCGCGACTCGGTGCCGGGGCGGACATCGTGTCGGGTGGCGAGATGCTGCGCGCCCTGGCGGCCGGCTTCGCCCCCGAGGATATCGTATTCAGCGGGGTGGGGAAGACCGACGACGAACTGCTCGCGGCGATCGCGGCCGGAATCGGCCACGTCAACGTCGAATCGCTCGCCGAACTGCGGCGCCTTGCGATGTTCGCCGACCTGCGCGGTGCGACGGTGACGGTCGGCATCCGCGTGAATCCTGACGTGACGGTCGACACGCATCCCTATATCTCCACGGGGAAGGGCGGCCTCAAGTTCGGCATTCCGGTCGACCAGCTTCCCGAGGCGCTGGAGGTGATCGACGCCTCGACCGGACTCCGCCTCAATGCCCTGGCGATGCATCTCGGCTCACAGTTGCTGGCCACGGCACCGTACGAGGCCGGCGTCAGTCGGATGCTCGAATTGCTGGCCCAGGTGCGCGCCGCGGGCCATGCGCCCGAGGTGCTCGACATCGGCGGCGGGCTCGGCATTCTCTACCGCGACGAGGAGCCGCTCGATCCCGCCGAATGGGTGAACACCCTCGCGCCGGCGCTCGCCAGCAGCGGCTGCGCGATCCATGTCGAGCCGGGGCGCTTTCTCGTGGGGAGTTCCGGCGTGCTGTTGACCAAGGCGATCTATCGCAAGCACTCGGGCGGCCGTGAAATTCTCGTGGTCGATGCGGCGATGAACGACCTGATGCGCCCGGCACTCTACAAGGCATGGCACGAGATCGTTCCCGTCGACACGATCGAGGGCGAGCCGCTGCTCACCGACATCGTCGGCCCGATCTGCGAGAGCGGCGACTTCCTCGCGCTCGAGCGCCCGCTCGCTCCGGTGGCCGGAGGGCAGCTGCTCGCCGTGCTCGGCGCGGGCGCCTACGGCTTCAGCATGAGCTCCAACTACAACACCCGCGCACGGGCCGCGGAGGTGCTGGTGGACGACGGCCGGTGGGCCGTGATCCGCCCGCGCGAGCGCCTGACCGATCTCTTTCGCGACGAGATCGCCGACCCCTTCGCCGACGAGTCCCCGTGAATCACCCTGCTGGCGTCCTGATCATCGACTTCGGCTCCCAGTACACGCAGCTGATTGCCCGCCGCGTGCGCGAACAGCGCGTCTACTGTGAAATCCATCCGCCATCACGCACCATCGACTGGATCCGCGAATGGCAGCCACAGGGGATCATCCTCTCGGGTGGTCCGAATTCGGTGTACGGCGATGGCGTGCCGACCGCCGATCCGGCGCTCCTCGAACTCGGCATTCCGGTCTTTGGCGTCTGTTACGGCATGCAGCTGCTGGCGCACCTTTCCGGTGGCAGCGTGGTGCGGGCGTCACGCAGGGAATACGGCCGAGCCGATGTGACGATCGGCAATGGTGACCTCTTCGCGGGCTTTGTGCCCGGCGCGACGACGCCCGTCTGGATGAGCCACGGTGACCATGTCGACGAGGCGCCGCCGGGATGGCGCGTGACGGCGTCCAGCGAGAACTCGCCGGTCGCGGCGATTCAGCACCTCAGCAAGCCGCTGTACGCGGTCCAGTTTCACCCCGAGGTGGCGCACACCCCGCGGGGTGGGGAAATCCTCAGCAACTTCCTCTTCGGCATTTGCGGCTGCAGTCCGGACTGGACCTCGGAGCATTTTGTCGAATCCGAGGTGACCCGTATCCGCGAGCTGGTGGGGCCTGACACCCGCGTGATCTGCGGCCTCTCGGGCGGCGTCGACTCATCGGTGGCTGCCGCGCTGGTGCACCGCGCCATCGGTGATCGCTTGACCTGCATCTTCGTCGATCACGGCATGCTGCGCCTCAACGAGCGCGCCCAGGTCGAGCGCACGTTCCGCAGCCATCTCGGCATCGACCTCCGCACGATCGACGCCACCGACCTCTTTCTCGACGACCTGACCGGAATCACCGATCCGGAGACGAAGCGGAAGCGGATCGGCCATCGGTTCATTGATGTCTTCGAACAGGCGGCCAAGGATGTCGATGGCAATGTCGGCTTTCTGGTGCAAGGCACGCTCTATCCCGACGTGATCGAGTCCTTCTCGCCCACGGGCGGTCCCTCCGTGACGATCAAGACGCACCACAACGTCGGCGGACTGCCCGAGCGGCTGCCGTTCAAGCTGATCGAGCCACTGCGCGAACTGTTCAAGGATGAAGTGCGGCAGGTGGGTCGCGAGTTGGGCCTGCCGGAGGAGATGGTCGGTCGGCATCCGTTCCCCGGCCCCGGCCTCGCCATTCGCATCCTCGGCGAAATCACCCGGCCGCAGCTCGACCTCCTGCGTCAGGCCGATGCGATCTACATCGAGGAGATCCGCGCGGCCGGATTGTACGACCAGATCTGGCAGGCGTTCGCGGTGTTGCTGCCCATTCGCTCGGTCGGCGTCACCGGCGACGAGCGCAGCTATGATCAGGTGATCGGGCTCCGCGCGGTGACCTCGCGCGACGGGATGACGGCCGACTGGTTCCCGTTCCCGCCCGACGTGCTCGGACAGATCAGCAGCCGGATTTCGAACGAAGTGGCCGGCGTCGGGCGGGTCGTCTACGACGTGAGCAGCAAGCCACCGGCGACGATTGAGTGGGAGTAGGGGAGTCGTTGGTCGTTAGTCGTTAGTCGTTGGTCGTTAGGAGATGCGGCTGCCCCTCAGGCCAGCGAGCCGACCGCCGCACCTCCAACGACTAGCGACTAACGACTCATGACTTCTTCGGCCCGAACAACTCCAGGAACTCCCCCGCCGTCTGCACCAGTTCCAGCTTCTCCAGGTTACCGGGCTCCTTGGCGAAGCCGGCGAGTTGGCCGAGGGTGGGGAGGTACTGGTTGGAGACCTCGAGGGGGGGCGCCACGATCAGGAAGACGTGGCGGACCGGCTTGCCGTCGATCGCGTCCCAGGGGAGCGGCTCGGCAAGCCGGGCGTAGGCCATCCGGAGGCGCGGGACGACGAGGGAGCGGCAGTGAGGAATCGCGATCCCTCGGCCCATGCCCGTTGACCCGAGCTGCTCCCGCCGATTGAGGACCCGGAGCAGGGTTTCCTCGGCCCGGGCGTCGAGCCGGAGGAGGCGGACCGAGGCGGCCAGCGCGGCCTGGCGGTCGGCCGCATGGAGGGCCAGATCAATCGATTCAGGCGCGAAGAAGTCGTGGAGGGACATGGCGGAAGGCTAATCCCACCGGGGTCCCCCTTCAACGCCGGGGCCGCCGAGGGTTCCCCTCGGTCCGACCTCCTCCCTAGATTAGGGGGATGCAGTTCCCGTATCCGACTGGTACCGACCACGTTCCGCTCTTCCTGGCCCCCATGGCCGGGGTCTCGGAGCCCCCCTTCCGCCGGATCTCCCGTCGGCTGGGGGCGGACGTCGTGCTGTCCGAGTTCCTCAACGCCGAGGCAATCCGCCGGCGGATAACCTCCACCCTCGAGGGGGCGGAGTTCGACGAGGTCGAGCGGCCGATCGGGATCCAGATCTACGGCGCCCACGCCGACGCCATGGCCCACGCCACGGCCCTGGTGACCGAGCACTACGGACCTGACTTCATCGACATCAACTTCGGCTGCCCGGTCAAGAAGGTCGTCCAGCGGAACGGCGGCTCCGGCTGCCTCCGCGACATGAACACGGTCGACGACATCATCCGCGCCTGCGTCGCCGCGACCCACCTCCCGGTGACGGTCAAGACGCGGAGCGGCTGGTCCGAGGAATCGCGTGACCCGGTCGGCATCGCGCTCCGGATGCAGGACGCCGGCGCCACCGCGTTCACGCTCCATGCCCGCACCCGGACGCAGATGTTCACCGGCAAGGCGAACTGGGACGACATCGCCTGCGTCGTCGAGGCGCTGGATGTGCCGGTGATCGGCAACGGCGACGTGGTGACGGCCGAGGACGCGCTCCGGATGCACGAGCACACCGGCTGCGCCGGGATCATGATCGGCCGGGGCGCCTTTGGAAATCCTTGGCTCTTCCGTGATGCGCGTGCGCTGCTCAACGGTGAACCGAAGCCGGCCGCGCCCGAGCCGGCGGAGCGCTTCGCGGTGGCACTCGAACACGCGCGTCTGGCGCTGCGCCTGCAAGGCAACACGCGCCACACCATGATCGAGTTCCGCAAGCACTTCGGCTGGTATACCAAGGGACTGCACGCGGCGACGGCCCTGCGCGGGAAGCTCTTCCAGGTCGAGTCGTTGGTGGAGGCCGAGCAGATCTTCGCGGACTACCTCGCCCGCGAATCCTTCGCGACGGCGGCGTGACCCTTCATCGCGTCGTCCAGAGCGAGGCGTTCACCTGGCTCGACGTCGTCTCTCCCTCCCGGCTCGACCTCCAGGACCTCGCCCGCACGTACGACCTCCACCCGACCGTGGTGGAGGACTGCCTCGATCCGGAGCACCTCCCCAAGCACGAGAAGATCGGCGACGCCACCTTCCTGATCCTCCGGGCCCACGACGACTCCGCCAAGGACGATGCCTCGTCCATCCAGGAACTGACCCGCAAGGTCGCCATCTTTTTCCGGCCGAACTTTGCGCTCACGGTCCATCGGGTGGACCTGCACGAAGTGGCCAAGCTGCGCGAGCGGTTTGGCAGCGGCGGCGAAATCACCGGCGAGGCGTGCACGCTCCCGCTGCTGCTCTTCGGGCTCGGCAACAACATCCTGAGTTCCTACGAGAAGCCGCTGGAACTGGCCGAGCAGCTGCTCGACCAGATCGAGGCGGGGCTCTTTGACGGCGGCCCGCCGCCCTCGCTGGAGCAGGCGCACAACCTCAAGCGCCGCGTCTCGCTGATCCGCCGCATCCTCTGGCAGAGCAGTCAGGTGATCAACAAGCTGGTGCCGCAGGCCGAGCGCGCCGAGCCGCTCTATCAGGACGTGCGCGAATCGGTCGAAGCACTGCTGTTCTGGGCCGATCAGCTGCTTGATGAAGCGAACAACCTCCAGCAGGTGCACCTGGCAGTTGCCTCGCATCGCAACAACGAAGTGATGCGCGTCCTCACCGTCTTCTCGGCGTTCTTCCTTCCGTTGACCTTCATCGTCGGCATCTACGGGATGAACTTCGCCCACATGCCGGAGCTGGCGCAGCCGTGGGGCTACCCGGCGGTGCTGGTGATCATGGTCGGCGTCTCGGCAGCGATCTTTGTGTGGTTTCGGCGGAAGGGGTGGCTCGGCGGATGAACGATGATGGATGATCGATGTTCGATAGGCATGCCGCCATCATCCATCATCCATCATCCATCATCCCAAATCGATCATCGACCATCGATCATCGGTTCAGCAGGACTTCCTCCCACAACTTCTGCATCCGACGCTGCGAGTCGCGCTTCGACCACGAGTTCTGCCAGCCGTGGGCCTCGATCGGGTAGGTGACGAAGTCGAAGTCCTTCCCCAGTTCCATGAGCCGCTGCGTCAGCCGGGCGGCATCCTGATACGTCACGTTGTTGTCGACCAGGCCGTGCTGGATGATCAGGCGATCCTTGAGGCCTGCGGCAAAGTAGATCGGTGACGAGGCCCGGTACGCGGCCGAGTCGGTGGCCGGTGCGCCGTTCAGGATGCGAGCGGTGTACCAGTGGTTGTAGTGCGCCCAGTCGGTCACCGAGCACTGCGCCACGCCACCCTTGAACACCCCGGGGTGCTTGAAGAGCGCCATCAGCGTGAAGAAGCCGCCGTACGAGCAGCCGTAGAGGCCGACGCGGTCGGGGTTGACGTTGTACTGCGCGTTGAGGAACGGTACCGCCGCGACGGCCGATGCGACATCGCGATCCCCCATGCTGCGATACACCGCCGTACGCGTGTCGCGACCATAGCCTGCGCTCGCGCGGTAGTCGAGCACCATGTAGGTGACGCCGAGGTCGGTGAGGTGCTTGGCATAGAGCGAGCCGCCGTGCGCACCCGAGCCCGAGAACGCCTTGTGGACGCCCTGGGCGTAGCCCGCGCCATGGATCTCCATCACCGCCGGACGATTGGCGTGCTGCGTGGCAGGCCGATAGACGCGCGCCCACACCGGCTTCCCCTGATCGTCATCGAAGGTGACGAAGTCACTGGTCGGCCAGGCGAGCTTCCAGAACATGTCGGTGCCACTCTTCGTCACGCGGATCGGCGCCGCCGCAAGGCTGGGCATCAGGTAGAGATCGGCCAGCTCCTTCGGGGTGCTCCAGCGGAGCACGGCGCCGTCCTCGCCCGGTGCCCAGACGGCGGTGACTTCGCCCTCGCCGAGGTTGTCGATGCGGGTGCGCGGTCCGCCGTCGGCCGGCATGCGGTAGAGGTGCAACTCGCTCGGATGTGCCTCGGAGGTGGAGAGGGTCCACCACTTGCCGTCGCGGGAGAGCGAGGCCGAGCGCACTTCCCACTGACCGCTGGTGAGTGCGCGGCGCGTCCCGTCCATCGCTACCAGCACCAGATGATCCCATCCGGTCTCTTCCGTGCGGATGGCGATGTGCTCGCCGTCCGGCATCCAGGTGAGGCCGCGCGGCTCGAGCAGCCAGGCGTCGTCGTGCTGGTGGTCGAGCGTCTTCAACTGCTTGCCGGTGGCCGGATCGACCAGGACCACCCAGCGGTCCTTGTAGTCGAGCGAGGCGAACTCGCCGATCAGGTGTGTCCCCTGGCGATTCCACTGCAGGTCCGTGGCGCGGACCGGCTTGCCAAAGCCGGCGGTGTCGACGAAGGTGATGGCGACGCTGTCCGGATCGGCCATCGGGTCGACGGGAATGATCGCGGCACGGCTCTGTGCCAACGGCGCGCCCACCTTGGCGCGCGACGTCCGCGAGATCACGATGCCGGAATCGTTGACGTAGTCCCCGAAGACGGTCGACCCTTCCTCGACCTTCGGCGTGGCGATGTAGCTGACGTACTTCCCGTTCGGCGTGATCGCCAGATCGCCGATCGTGTCGTCCTTCTTCGGCTTGAGGACGACGGCCGGCATCGCGACACGGTCACGGCGGGCGCGGGCCTTCGCCGAGTCCTGCTGCTCCTTGCGGCGCTTGACGAAGTCGAAGATCTCGACCTGCTCCTTCTTGAGCTCGGCGGCGTTCTTGTTGTCCTTCGGTGCCTCGAACTTGACGCTGGTGCGCGTGAGTTGCCGCTCGACGCCAGTGGTCGGGTTGAGCGCGAAGAGGTCGCCGTTCCGCTGGAAGCGCAGCTCGGTGTCGTCTTCCGACCAGCTGAAGCCGCCACCCTCGAGGCCGGCACGCAGGAGCCGCTCGCCCTTGCCACGCTCCCAGATGCGGAGCTCGTTCCGCGCACTCCAGACGCCGCGACTCCCATCGCGCGTCCACTGGACGCCGATCGGAATCTTCGTGGCGATCTCCCGACTCACCCCCTCGATCTTCTTCCCGTCACGCGAGACGCGGAACCACGGCGCCTCGGGGGCCACCGGCTCCGCAGGCTTCACCACGGTGTCATAGGAGAAATAGATCCAGCGCCCCTCGAGGTCCCAGCGTGGAGCGCCGGGAGTGATCCCCAGCCAGCGGGCGTCGACGGTGGAATCGAGCGGGACGCGGAGCGAGGCGTCTCGGGCGGAGGCATCGAGCTTCGACTGGCGGAGCGGCAGCGTCTGGGCCTGGAGGGCAGGGGCGACGAGCAGAAGCGCGACAAGCGGCAAGCGCATGGAGGACCCACGGGTAGGGAGGGAATGGAGGGAAGTCACCTAATATCCATCCTCGGAGGGAGAGACTCCAGTCTCCATGCGCCGGACTTGCCCAGCGCCGGAGCTTCGGTTACTCTTCGGGCACGGGGGCGATCGGCTTCGACGGGTTGGTAGAAGGCATCGCCGCGTGCCCAGGTCCGGGGTCCTGGATAATCCCTTCGGAAAAAAACACAATTGCCAACACTGATCTGGCGATGGCTGCGTAAGCTGAGCTTTAAGTAGTTCGCTTCACGCACCTCCGAGATGAAAGCCCGTCCGGGGCGTTCTGATCGGAATCATTAATCCGGAATAGCGACTGGTGGTCCTCCGACGCCAGAAGCGAGACTTCAGGAGGTCAACGTTGGGAAGGTCGGCTCGGCACCGGCCCAACGCCAAGTTCGAAGCGGAGCCTACGCACGTAGACGCGGTCCCGGAAATTGATTCGGACCAGGGTTCGATTCCCTGCGCCTCCATTTGGTTGGTGAACGGTGAACGGTGAACGGGCAATCCCCGCGATCCCGTTCACCGTTTACCGTTTACCCTCTCCCTGCACGAGACATCTCTTGGCCTCTCCACTCGCTCCGCCCGTCGCGCCCCGCCACCCGACCACGACCGTCCGTCACGGTGAGACGCTCCCCGACGACTACGCCTGGCTCCGTCAGAAGGAGGACCCGGCGGTCCGTGCGTATCTCGAGGCCGAGAACGCGTGGGCGGACGCGTGGCTGGCACCGACGGCGGCGCTGCAGGAGCAACTCTACCAGGAGATGCTCGGCCGCATCCGGGAGACCGATCTCTCGGTGCCGTACCGGAAGGGCGATTGGTGGTACTACACCCGGACCGAGGAAGGGAAGCAGTACCCGATCCACTGCCGTCGGCATGGCTCGCCGACCGAGGGGGAGGAGACGGTGCTGGTCGACCTGAACCTGCTCGCCGAGGGGAAGCCGTTCATGGCGCTCGGCGACATGGCGGTGAGCGACGATGGCTGGCTCTGGCCTACAGCACCGATGATAGCGGCTACCGGCAATACTCCCTAGCGGTGAAGGACCTGCGCACGGGCACCCTGCTGCCCGTCCGGCGTGAACGCGTGACCTCGGTGGCGTGGGACAGCGACGGCCAGACACTCTACTACGGCGTCGAGGACGCCGAGACGAAGCGCTCGTGTGATGTCTGGTACCACCGGCTCGGCGCGGAGGAGGACACGCTCGTCTTCCACGAGGCCGACGAGGCGTTCAACGTGGGAATCGCGCGGACCCGGAGTCGGGAATGGCTCGTGATGTTCAGCGGCAGCCACACGACGTCGGAAGCCCGGGTGCGGCGCGCCGGCACTGCTGACGCCTGGCAACTGGTGCTCCCGCGGATCGCCGACCGCGAGTATGACGTCGATCATCACGGCGACCGGTTCTTCGTTCGGATCAACGACACGGGGCGCAACTTTCGCCTGGTGACGCTTCCCGTCGGGGGGGGGACGCTGGCGGAGGCGACCGAGGTCGTCCCGCATCGCGACGGCGTCATGCTTGAGGGGATGGAGTGCTTCCGCGATCACCTGATCGTGCACGAGCGCGAGGACGGCGTGCCCCAGATCGCCGTCCATCGGTTGGCGGATGGTGCGATGCACCGGATCGCCTTTCCCGAGCCGGCCTACGAGTGCTATCCGCACGCGAATCCCGAATTCGACGCGACGGTCTATCGCCTTGGCTACCAATCGCTGGTCACGCCGTCATCCGTGCTCGACTACGATCTGCGCACGCGTGAACGCACCCTCCTCAAGCAGCAGGAGGTGGTCGGCGGCTATGATGCCGCCCGTTTCGTCTCGCGCCGCATCCACGCCACGGCGCCCGACGGCACGCAGGTGCCGATCTCGCTGGTGCGTCGCGCGGATGTGCCCGAAGACGGCACCGCGGCGGCACTCCTGCATGGCTACGGCTCGTACGGCTATCCCTACCCGGTCTCCTTCTCGTCGAATCGTCTCTCGCTGCTCGAACGCGGCATGGTGGTGGCGATCGCCCACATTCGTGGCGGGGGCGAGCTGGGCAAACCGTGGCACGATGCCGGGAGGATGGGTGAGAAGATGCACAGCTTCACCGACTTCATCGCGTGTGCCGATCACCTGGTCACGCATCGCATCGTGGCCGCGGATCGCCTCGCGATCGAGGGCGGCAGTGCCGGCGGGCTGTTGATGGGTGCGGTCGTCAACCTCCGCCCCGAGCGCTTCGCGGCAGTGCTCTCGCAGGTCCCGTTCGTGGACGTGATCAACACCATGTCCGACGCCACGCTGCCGCTCACGGTGGGTGAGTACGAGGAGTGGGGCAATCCGGGCCTCCCCGAGGAGTTTGCCTGGATGCGCGTGTACTGCCCCTACACGAATCTGTCGGCACGGCCATACCCACCGATGCTGGTGCGCACGGCGTTCAATGACTCACAGGTGATGTACTGGGAGCCCGCCAAGTACGTGGCACGCATGCGGACGCTCAAGACCACCGACGCCCCGCTGCTCTTCCTCACCAACATGGGGGCAGGGCATGGCGGCGCGTCTGGCCGGTACGACCGGCTGCGCGAATACGCCGTCGACTACGCGTTCCTGCTGACGGTGCTTGGCGTGGCATAGCCGATGGGACGGGTGCCCCGGGGCGTTGCGGGGCGCCACCCGCCCGTGCCGCGCCGTCTGGGGGTATACTCCGGGTGCTCGCCGACCCTCCTCCCCCAGAGGCATCATGCGCTCCCAACTCCGCGCCCTTCGCCGCAGCGTGTTCGCCGTGCTCACGATGGCCCTTGCCGCGTGCGGACAGAATCTGGTGGGTCCCGCGGGCGAGGCGTGCGGGGGAGACCCTCACTTCACGGCGATTCCCGTGGCGCTTGGCGACATCGAGGCGATCGCCGTCGTGGGCGGGCTCGGTGCGCCCGGGCACACCCTGCCCACGGCGCACACCGGCTTCATCCTCCGAACCGAAGGCGCCGAAGTTCGCTCTCCCGGCGCCATCCAGATCACCAAGCTCCGCCGGACCCGCTACATCACGTCGCCCAACCGGCAGGGGCACGAGGACTACACCGCCGAATTCCAGGTGTGCAAGGATATCTCCGGCTGGTTCGGCCACCTCTCGTCGCTCTCGACCGCGATCCCGGTGCCGGACGGTGGCTGGAAGGAGTGCGAACGCTACAGCACCGCGCTGGAGTCGATCGAGAGCTGCACCGCGCGCGTCGACAAGGTCTCGCTCACCGCCGGACAACCGATGGGGACGAGCGGCTTCTCGATCGCCCTCGGCCTCATGGGGCTCGACTTCGGGCTGCTGGACGCGCGCGTGACGAATGCCTATGTGGCGCGATGGCGGTTCCCCGAGCCGGTGTTGCGATCCGTCTGCCCGTGGGAACGCTTCGACGCGACGATCAAGGCCCAACTCTACACCAAGCTGCGGGACCTGAGCGGCGTGCCGAGGGCATCAAGCGGGGAGCCGCGCTGCGGAACCATGGTGGTGGACGTCGCTGGGACCGCGAAGGGGGTCTGGGCGCTGCCGAGCATTACGGAGCCGGTGCAAGGGAACGAAACCGGCTACATCACCCTGGCGAACTACCCGTACCAGCCGGAAGCCGAGCTCGCGCTCAGCCTCGGTCCGGACATTCTCGGCGCCACCGTGCTGGTGGTCCCCCGCGCGACGGAGGGTCGCGTCAACCGTCCTTTCGAGCAGGTTACGGCGGATGGGTTGATCTACTGCTACGCCCCTGCGCCGGGGGCCGGTGGTTTCATCAACGTCCTGCTGATGATGACCGGGCCGGGTGAGCTCATGATCCGGAAGGTCCCGCAGACGGCCCCGAATATGTGCTCGGCCGACCCGTCGACGTGGACGATGGCCGGCGCGACGCGCATGGTGCGCTAGCGGCGCACCGTGGAGTGTCAGCGAGCGTCGCTGTTGCCGAGCCGTTGGGTCTCGCCCGAATCGTCCAGGCGCGGCGACTCCATGGTCGCCTCGATCGCGCGGACCATCGCGACCGCTGCCATCCGGTCGCTCCGCGCGTAGAACAACTCGAGCCGGGGCCCCTTCGCACCGGGGACGCCGTCGAAGACGCGCAGGCCCCGCCCGCGCAACACCAGCCGGGGAAAGAGGATGCCCCCGGCCAACGAGACGCCCGCCAGCCAGTCGATGGGCACCTCGGCCTCCTCGGGGGCGAACGTCTCGGTCTCTTCCTTCACGCTGCTCAGGCCGACCTCCTCGAGTGTGCGAGTCACCGCCCACTCGAGAACCAGTCGGTCCGCCTCCAGGTGCAACAGCCCCTCGACCTTGGTGGTGATCGAACGCACCTCGGTCAGTTCCACCGAGTCTTCGTCGGGGATCTTGATCCGGAAGGGAAGGGGGGCTGGGTAGGACATGGCGAACTACTTTGCCGCCGCCATCGGAATCATCACCATCACCTTCTCCCAGCTCAGGTTCAGCGAGGTCGGGGCCGCGGAAATGGTGAACGCCTCAACCGGCGGCGACATCGGCATCGTCGGTGCCTTGCCGCGCCCGACTTCCTGCGCCTTCACCCCGTCATAGGCGCTCTCGATCCCCCACTGCGAGACCGACCGGTTGATCACGACGTCCCACGACGCGCCAGCCATCGGCACCGTGTAGAGCGAGTAGCTCCCGGCCTCGAGGCGGACGCCCGCCACCGTGATCGGGCCGGTGGTGTGAATGATCGTCGGCTCGTTGGCGCCAGTCCGCCACAGCTTGCCGTACGGCACCAACGCCGAGCCGAAGATGGCGCGCCCCTTCATCAACGGGCGGCCGTAGCAGACCTTCACCACCGCCGTCCCCACCTTGGTCGTGGTGGAGTCGTACTTCGACGCGCGCGTGGCGACGGAGGCGGCCGGGCGCTGGGGGGTACAGGCGGGATCGGCGGCGAGGGTCAGGGCGAGCAGGGACAGCATCAGCATGCGGTACTCCAGGGGGGAAAGGTCAATCAGTAAGCGCGCGCCATGCCGCAAGGGCGCGCTGGAGTGCTTCGGGACCGGTCTCTGCCGTGACGGTGAGGTGGCCCATCTTGCGGCCAGCGCGTGGTTCGCGCTTGCCGTAGAGGTGAAGTCGTACTCCCGGCATTCCCAGGGCGGCGGCCCACTTCGGATCGCCATCTGCCCAGAGGTCGCCGAGGATGTTGACCATCGCCGTCGGACCGAACGCCGCCGTCTCGCCAAGGGGAAGCCCCGCGAGAATGCGAACCTGCTGCTCGAACTGCGACGTCACTGCCGCATCGAGTGTCCAGTGCCCGCTGTTGTGCGGACGGGGCGCCAGCTCGTTCACCAGCAACCGGCCGTCGCTGGTGACGAAGCACTCGACGCCCATGACACCGACGTACTCGAGGGCGGCGACGATGCGCTCCGCGATGCTGCGTGCCGCGTCGGCCAGCATTGGCGGGACGTCGGCAGGAACGACCGTCGTGTGGAGGATCCCGGCGATGTGCACATTCTCGCCGACCGGCCAGGTCGCGACGGCGCCGGCCGCGTCTCGGGCCACCATCACCGAGAGCTCGGTGGCGAGCGCGACGCGCTCCTCGAGGATGCAGGGAACCTCACCCAGCGCGACCCACGCCGCAGCCAGCTCGTCGTGGGCGGCGACGCGGGCCTGTCCCTTCCCGTCGTAGCCGAACTGCGCCGTCTTCAGGATGGCGCCGAGCGGGCCAACGCGCTGCCATGCCGAAGTGCAATCCGCGACCGATGCGACGGACTGCCAGCCGACCGTCTCGACCCCGGCTTGATTGAGAAACGCCTTTTCGCGGAGCCGATCCTGCGTGGTCCACACCGCGTCACCGGAGGGCCGCACCGGGCAATGCGCGGCGAGGGCGCGGAGCACGTCGGCAGGCACGTTCTCGAACTCGGTGGTGATCGCATCCGCGCGCGCCGCGAGTTCCTCCAGCGCCTCGCGATTGCTCCACTCCCGGGCGATGTGCTCGTGTGCGATCTGCCCCGCTGGGGCCTCCGCGTCGGGATCGAGGACCACGACACGATAGCCGAGGCGTTGGGCCTCGGCGGTGAACATGCGCCCCAGCTGGCCGCCCCCCAGCACGCCGAGCGTCCCGCCCGGAAGGATCACGCGGGGGGGAGGGTCAAGGCACGGACCTTCAGGTCCTGCGCTGCGCGGAAGCCCTCGAGGCGACGCGCGAGGTCCGGGTTCTCTCGGGCGAGGATCGCGACGGCGAAGAGCGCCGCGTTGTGGGCGCCGGCATCGCCGATGGCGAAGGTGGCAACCGGCACGCCAGTGGGCATCTGCGCAATTGACAGCAACGAGTCGAGCCCCTGCAGGTGTTTCGACGCGACCGGCACGCCGAGCACCGGGACGATGGTCTTCGCCGCGAGCATCCCCGGAAGATGGGCAGCACCGCCGGCACCGGCGATGATGCACTTGAGGCCACGCTCCGCGGCCTCGGACGCATACTGAAAGAGCAGGTCGGGCGTCCGGTGCGCCGAGACGACTCGGGTCTCGTAGGGGATGCCGAACTCGACCAGCCGTGCCGCTGCGTGCTGCATCGTGGCCCAGTCAGAGTCGCTCCCCATCACGACGCCGACCAGCGGAAGCGTAGCCGGGCTCATACCGTGGCCTTCGTGCGGTCGACGGTCCCGCGCGAGGCCAGCGCGGCCTGGGCTGCGGCGAGGCGGGCCACCGGGACCCGGAATGGCGAGCACGAGACGTAGTTCATGCGGACCGTCTCGAAGAAGGCAATGGATGCCGGATCGCCACCGTGCTCGCCGCAGACGCCGATCTTCAGGTCGGCCCGCGTCGCGCGGCCCAGTTCGCAGGCCATCCGGACCAGCTTGCCGACCCCGGCCTGGTCGATGGTCTGGAACGGGTCCTGTTCCATGATGCCGCTGGCGACGTAGTGGGGCAAGAAACGCCCGGCATCGTCGCGGGACAGTCCGTACGTGGTCTGCGTGAGGTCGTTGGTCCCGAAGGAGAAGAACTGCGCCTCCCGGGCGATTTCGTCGGCCGTCAGGGCGGCGCGCGGCAGCTCGATCATCGTGCCGAGCAGATACGGCACCGTCAGTTGGCGCTCGCGGAACACCTCTTCCGCCACCTGCCGGACCAGCAGCGCCTGGCGTCGGAACTCGATCACCGACGCCACCAATGGGATCATCACCTCGGGCATCACCCGTCCCTTGCGGGCCGCGACGGTACAGGCGGCCTCGAAGATTGCCCGGGCCTGCATCGCGGTGATCTCGGGATACATGATCCCGAGCCGGCAGCCGCGCAGCCCGAGCATCGGATTCTCTTCGTGCAGCGACTCGACGACATGGCGCAATCGGTCGAGCGGCTTGCCGAGATCCTGCGACAACTTGAGGAGTTCCCCCTCGTCCTTCGGCAGGAACTCGTGCAACGGCGGATCAAGGAGGCGGATCGTGACGGGGAATCCTTCCATCGCCCGGAAGATCGATTCGAAGTCGCCGCGCTGCATCGGGAGGAGCTTGGCCAGTGCACGCTCGCGTGCCGGCCGATCCTCCGCGACGATCATCTCGCGCATCGCGAGGAGGCGATCGCCGTCGAAGAACATGTGCTCCGTGCGGCAGAGGCCGATCCCCTCGGCGCCGTAGTCGCGACTGCGATGCGCGTCGGCCGCGGTGTCGGCATTGGCGCGCACCTTCATCGGGCGAATCCGGTCGGCCCACGCCATCAAGGTGTGGTAGTGCTCGTCGAGCTCCGGCGCGATCAATTTGGCCTGCCCGACGTACACGATGCCCGTGCTGCCGTCGAGGGTGATCCAGTCGCCCCCATGCAGCACGCGATCGCCGACCCGCACCGTGCCGAGGGCCTCGTCCACTTCAAGATCCTGCGCACCGGCCACGCACGGCTTGCCCATTCCGCGAGCGACCACGGCCGCGTGCGACGTCATCCCGCCGCGCGCGGTCAGCACCGCCTTCGAGGCGACCATGCCGTGAAAGTCCTCGGGGGATGTCTCCCGCCGGACCAGGATCACGGCGTCGCCGGCACGCGCCCGATCGGCGGCAACATCCGCGTCGAAGACGATCTTCCCGGAGGCGGCACCGGGCGAGGCCGGAAGGCCGGTCGCGAGGCGGTCGAGTACGGCGCCGGGGTCGATCATCGGGTGCAGCAGCTGTTCGAGCGCGGAGGGCGGAATGCGCGCGACCGCTTCTTCCTCGCTGATCAGGTCCTCGGTCACCATCTCGCAGGCGATCCGGAACGCCGCCTGCCCGGAGCGCTGCCCGCGCCGGGTCTGCAGCATGTACAGTCGCCCTTCCTCGATGGTGAACTCCATGTCCTGCACGTCGCGGAAGTGGCGCTCCAGGGTGCGCGCCATCCGCTCCAGCTCCTGGAAGACGCCCGGCATCTTCTCGCGGAGGGCGGCAATCGGCTCCGGCGTGCGCGCCCCCGAGACGACGTCCTCGCCCTGCGCGTTGCAGAGGAATTCACCGTAGAGCAGCCGCTCCCCGGTCGACGGATTGCGCGAGAAGGTGACGCCGGTACCGGAGGTCTCCCCGAGGTTGCCGTAGACCATCGCGACGATGTTGACGGCGGTGCCCATCGTGTCGGGAATCTCGTGCATGCGACGGTAGTCGATCGCCCGGCGCGTGTTCCAGCTCTCGAAAACCGCGGCGATGGCGCCCCAGAGCTGCTCCATCGGCTCTTCGGGGAAGGGGCGACCGGCCTGTTCGGTGATGATCGCCTTGAAGCGGGCCACCAGGCCCTTGATCGCCGCCACTGGCAGGTCGATGTCACGCGACGCCCCGTGGGCGTGCCGAGCCTCCTCGACCAGTTGATCGAACGGCGCCCGGGGCTGGTCGAACACCACCACGCCGTACATCTGCACGAAACGGCGATAGCAATCCCAGGCGAACGCCGGGTTATTGCTCTTGGCGGCGAGTCCTTCCACGGTCTGATCGTTCAGGCCGAGGTTGAGGATGGTCTCCATCATGCCGGGCATCGAGACGGCGGCGCCGCTCCGCACCGAGACGAGCAGCGGATTCGTCGCGTCGCCGAACTCCCGACCCGTGGCGGCCTCGAGCCGCTGCAGCGACTGCTCGACTTGTGCCCGGAGCCGCGGCGGGAAGGACGTCGTGTCGAGATAGGTCTGGCAGAGCGTCGCCGAGATGGTGAAGCCTGGCGGAACGGGAATGCCGAGATTGGTCATCTCCGCGAGGCCGGCCCCCTTGCCGCCGAGGATGTCCTTCATCGCCGACGAGCCCTCGGCGCGTCCCTGGCCGAACGAGTAGACCAGCGGCTGTTGGGCGAAGGCGTCGATCATGCGATGACCTCCAACGGTGCGGCGGCGGTGCGGAACGCGCCGAAGGTGAGCTGCACGGGGGTCGGGTAGTCGCCGGAGAAGCAGGCATGGCACCAGTCGGTGCGGTGCGAGGTCGCCCCGGTCATTTCGTCGAGCGTGAGGTATTCCAGCGAGTCGACGCCGAGGTAGGCGCGAATCTCGTCGCGGGAATGCGTCGCCGCGATGAGCTCGTCCCGGGTCGGCGTGTCGATGCCGTAGTGGCACGGTCCGGTGATCGGCGGCGACCCAAGGCGGAGGTGGACTTCGCGCGCGCCGGCCGCGCGGATCATCTCGACCAGTCCCTTGCTCGTGGTCCCGCGCACCAGCGAGTCATCGACGACGACGACGGACTTCCCGGCGATCACTTCCCGGACCGCGTTGAACTTGATCTTCACCTTCTCGACCCGGATGGCCTGCGTCGGGTTGATGAAGGTGCGCCCGACATAGTGGTTGCGGATCAGTCCGTGCTCGAGCTTGACCCCAGAGACCTCGGAGTAGCCGAGAGCCATGACGTTTGCCGAGTCCGGCACGGAGAAGACGACATCCGCCCCGGCGGCGGGGTGGAAACGTGCCAGCTGGCGGCCGAGTTCGCGGCGGACGCGGTCGACGGATTCCCCGAAGATGGTGGAATCGGGTCGAGAGAAGTACACCAGCTCGAAGATGCAGCGCGTCACTCGGCGCGGCGAGAGGGGGGCGAGGTTGGTCACCACGCCATCCTCGAGTCGGACGAATTCTCCCGGCTCCAGCTCGCGGATGTTGGTGGCGCCGACCAGGTCCAGCGCGCACGTCTCCGAGGCCGCGACGAGGCCGTCGCCGACTCGGCCGACAAAGAGCGGCCGGAAGCCGCGCGCGTCGATCGCGGCATAGAGGGTTCGACCCACCCCGATGACCACGGAGTAGGCGCCATCGGCCTGCTCCAGGGCGTCGCGAATCTGTCCCTCGACCGTCGGGGCGTCGGAACGGGCGATCAGGTGGATCAGGACTTCGGTGTCGCTGTTGGACGAGAAGATCGCGCCGCCGCGCACCAACTCTTCGCGCAGCACGTCGGCGTTGACGAGGTTGCCGTTGTGGGCCACGGCCAAGGGACCGGCGTGATAGTTGACGAGGAATGGCTGGGCGTTCGCCAGGACCGTGCTCCCGGCCGTCGAATAGCGGGTGTGGCCGATCGCCACGTCACCGTGGAGCGCCTCGAGGGCCGGCTCGGAGAAGGCGTCGGCCACCAAGCCCATCTCGCGATGGATCCGGGCCGTGGTGGCCTCGTCGACGGCCATGATCCCGGCGCTCTCCTGGCCGCGATGCTGCAGCGCGTACAAGCCGAGGTAGGCGACGCGCGATGCGTCAGGGACCCCCGAGACACCAATCACACCGCACATCGCTTACTCCTCTCCTGAGGCCGTGACCGGAGCCGCCATGCGGCGGGGGATCGCGTCGAAATACTTCTGGCGGAGCGCGGCGGTCTGCCACGTCCAGCCCCGGCCGTCCCGATTGACGATCAGGTCAGTATCGGCCTCACCCACCAGGCCGAGGTAGTGTGCCGACACCCCCTGCGCCGCCGCGATGCGCTGCAGCGCGGCGACGTCCGCCGGGGCGCAGGAGACGATGGCGCGCGCGCCGTCCTCCCCGAAGAGGAAGCCGTCATCGCTGACGTCCGGGGCGTGCGCGTCGAGATCGATGATCGCGCCAAACGTGCTGGTGGCCCACGGACCGCCCATGCAGCACTCGGCGAGTGCCACGGCCAGGCCGCCATCGCTGAGGTCGTGCGCCGAGCGGAGGAGTCGCGCCTCCGCCGCCGCGATGAGAACTTCCTGGAGCGCGCGTTCCGCGGTCAGGTCGACCGGCGGCGGCGAGCCAGCGACGGTGTCGAGGACCTCCGCCCAATACGCCGATCCACCGAGGTATCCGCGGCTGGTGCCGAGGAGCAGGACGGCGTCGCCGGTCGCGCGGAAGTGCGACGGCACGGCCGTGGTGATGTCCGCCAGCAAGCCGACCATCCCGATCGTCGGCGTCGGATCGATGGCGCCGTGCGGGTTCTGGTTGTAGAGCGAGACGTTGCCACCGGTCACCGGCGTGTTGAATGCCAGACACGCTTCGCTGATGCCCCGACAGGCCTCGGTGAACTGGAAGAAGATCTCCGGCTTTTCGGGATTGCCGAAGTTCAGGCAGTCCGTGATGCCGAGTGGCCGCGCGCCGGTGCAGGCGATGTTGCGCGCCGCCTCGGCGACCGCGCCCTTGCCACCCTCGAACGGATCGAGGAGGACGTGCCGTGCGTTGCAGTCGACCGTCATCGCCAGGCCGAAGGTGGTGTCGGCCACGCGCAGGACACCGGCGTCGCCGCCCGGGAGAATCGCACTGCCCGCGCGCACCGTCGAGTCATACTGCTCGAAGACCCACCGCTTGCTGGCGATGGTCGGCGCATCCAGCAGGGTGAGCAGTGCCTGCCCAGGCGTCGGGGCAGGACGGCTCGGTGTCCGGGCCCGTCGGGCCACGGCTTCCTCCGATTCAATCGCTGCCGGTGTGTAGATCGGGCAGCCATCGACCAGTTCCTGTCCGGGAATCGCCGCGACGGTGCGCCCCTCGTGCACGATTCGGAAGAGACCATCGTCGGTCACGTGGCCGACCGGCGTGGCGTCGAGTTCCCACTTCCTGCAGATCGCCTGGATCTCCGGAATCCGATGGGGTTCCGCGACCACGAGCATCCGCTCCTGCGACTCCGACAGCATGATCTCGTACGGCGTCATCCCCGGTTCGCGGGTCGGCACCGTCGAGGTATCGAGCTCCACGCCGACGCCACCCCGCGCCGCCATCTCGGCGGAGGAGGAGGTGAGACCGGCCGCGCCCATGTCCTGGATCGCCACGATGACATTGCTGGTGATGAGTTCCAGCGACGCCTCGAGCAACAGCTTCTCGGTGAAGGGGTCGCCGACTTGCACCTGCGGCCGCCGCTTCTCGCTCTCGGCGGTCAGGTCCTCGGAGGCGAAGGACGCCCCGTGGATGCCGTCGCGTCCGGTGCTGGCGCCGACGGTCAGGAGAATGTTGCCGACGCCGTGCGCACGCGCCGTGATCAGGTCGGCCTCGCGCAGGAGCCCGACCGCCATGGCGTTGACGAGCGGATTGCCGCTGTAGCCCGGCGCAAAGCAGACTTCGCCGCCGAGTGTCGGGATTCCCACGCAGTTGCCGTAGTCACCGACGCCCTTGACGATCCCCGCGAAGAGCCAGCGATTGCGCGGATCCTCGAGCGGGCCGAGCCGCAGCGAATTGAGCACCGCCACCGGCCGGGCACCCATCGTGAAGACATCGCGCAGAATGCCGCCGACGCCGGTCGCCGCGCCCTGATACGGTTCGACCGCGCTCGGGTGGTTGTGTGACTCGATCTTGAACGCCACCGCCCAGCCCTCGGGGAGGCGAAGCACGCCGGCATTCTCGCCCGGGCCCTGAACCACCTGCGGCCCCTCGACCGGAAAACGCCGCAACACCGGCTTGGTGTGCTTGTACGAGCAGTGCTCGGACCAGAGCGCGGAGAAGATGCCGAGCTCGGTGAGCGTCGGGGTGCGACCAAGCAATGCGAGGATGGCGGTGTATTCCGTCTCGTTCAACTTGTGCTCGGCCACGACGGCCTGTGTCACCGGCCGTTCGCCCGGGAACGCCTCAGCGGGAGTCACGACGGTCATGCCGCCACCCCCGTCGTCGCGAGGCGGCCGATTAGCGACGTGAAGAAGCGGTGGCCCGCGTCGGAGCCGAGCGCCGCCTCGGCGAGGCGCTCCGGGTGCGGCATGAAGCCGACCACCGTGCCGGCGGCGTTGCAGATGCCCGCGATGTCGTTGGCGGAGCCGTTGGGATTGTGCGGGGCATCGCTGCCGGGGACGGCGACATACCGGAGCACGACGCGACCCTCGGCCTCGAGCGCCGTGAGGGTATCCGCATCGGCGACGAAACGGCCCTCCCCATGGGCGATCGGGATCCGGATCACGTCGCCGACAGCGTAGTCGAACGTGCAGACCGTGTCGCGGCGTTCGACCCGCACATCGACCGGCCGGGAGAGGAAGCGCTGCGCCGCATTCCGGAGCAGCGCCCCGGGGAGCAGGTGCGCCTCGCACAGGACCTGGAAGCCGTTGCAGATCCCGACCACGGCGCCGCCGGCTTCGGCATGGGCGCGCACGGCGTGCATCACCGGGGCAAAGCGCGCGATGGCCCCCGAGCGCAGATAGTCGCCGTACGAAAAGCCGCCGGGCAGGATGACCGCGTCGGCGCCCTGCAGGGAGGTGTCACGGTAGTCGAGCAGGACGGCCGCGCCGCCGGCGCGTTCGATGGCGGTGAGGGTCTCGGTCTCGCAGTTGCTTCCGGGGAAGCGGACAACGGCCACGCGTGCCATCAGGACCCGACCTCGATGACGAAGTCCTCGGTCACCGGATTGGCCAGCAAGCGCTCGCACATCGTGCGGGCGATCGCTTCGGCGGCGGCGGGGCTTTCCGCGTCGAGCGCGAGCTCGATCGCCTTGCCGACGCGCACCCCGGTCGCCGCGCCGAACCCCAGCGACGCGAGGGCGTGCTCCACGGCCTGCCCTTGAGGATCGAGGAGGCCGGGGCGGGGCATCACGCGGACGTGGACTTGGACGATCATTCAGCGTTCTCCTGACGCCGCTCAGCGCGGCGGGGACGTAGGGTCGGGGTGACCAGCGTGATCGGGGGCTGCTCGTCGTGCTCCTCATCGTCGCGCGCGGTGATCAGCAGCACGACATGGCGAATGAGACCGTAGAGCAGATACGTCAGGCCCAGCGTGAAGAGGAAGTACTGGGGCACAAGGAGCGAGCCCGCGAGCACCACCAGGTACCAGAGCAGGCCGAGGACCTGCGCCGGGGTGCGAACGCCGGCCGCCGGCCAGCGCGGATACTGGACATTGCTCACCATCAGCAGGGCCAGCGCCACCACCAGGAACACCAGCCCCTGGTGCTGGAAGTTCAGGTAGGCGAGCGAGCCGCGATACCAATCGGTCTGCGAGAAGGCGAAGTAGGTGGCCAGCGTCATCCCGGCCGACGGCGACGGCAGGCCGGTGAACCAGTGCGACGGCTTGCCGCCCTGGCCGGCCAGGACGTTGAAGCGCGCCAATCGGAGCGCCGCACAGGCGACGTAGAAGAAGCAGATCACCCAGGCGAGGCGGCCGGCGGTCGAGAATTCGAGAAAGTACATCAGGAGCGCTGGCGCGACACCGAACGAGATCACGTCGACGAGCGAGTCGAGCTCGGCGCCGAATCGCGAGCCGCTGTTCGAGGCGCGGGCGATGCGGCCGTCGAGCATGTCGAGCACGCCGGCGAAGACGATGAACCACCCCGCCCACAGGAAGTTGCCGTTGTGGGCGGAGACGATCGACCAGAAGCCGAAGAAGAGATTGCCGAGGGTGAAGGCGTTCGGCATCACGACGACGACGCGGCGCATGCCGCTCCGCGGGGGGGGCGAGGTCAGGTCCATTCGGCAATCGCCGTGACGCCAGCCTGCGTCACGTCTCCTTCCTTGACGAGGATGCGGACGCCCGGCGGGAAGAAGACATCCACGCGCGAGCCGAATCGGATGAGGCCGAGGCGTTCGCCCTGCACCACCGATCGACCCTCGGCGTGGTCGGTGATGATCCGTCGCGCAATCAGCCCGGCGATCTGCCGCACCAACAGGGAGCCGCGCGGGGTGGTCAGTCCGATGTCGCTCTGCTCATTCTCGATCGCAGCCTTTTCGTCCGCGGCGTTGAAGAACTTGCCCGGGGTGTAGCGACGGAACGTGATGGTGCCATTGCTCGGGTATCGGTTCACGTGGACGTTGAAGACGTTCATGAAGATCGAGACGCGGGTGGCCGTCCCCCCGATCACGTGCGGCTCGTGGATCGGGATGATGCTGACCACCTTGCCATCGGCCGGCGCGATCACCACGTCATCGCCGCGACGACCGGTCCGGACCGGGTCGCGGAAGAAGGCGACGACCCAGATGGCGATCGGCAGCCAGACGAGGCCGGCCACCGGGAGGCCGAGGCCGAAGAGTGCGGCGGCGATCACCCAGGCGATCGCGATGAATGGCAGTCCTTCCGGCGCAACGCGCATCAGCGGTCCTCGGGCAATTCGTGGCCCGTCAGTCGGTGGTACGCCTCGCGGTAGCGCGTCGTGGTGGCGCGGATCACGTGCTCGGGCAGCGGCGGGGGTGGCGCGTCGCCATTCCAGCGGCCTGCCTCCCGTTCGCTGGCGAGATAGTCCCGCAACGGCTGCTTGTCGAAGCTCGGTGGCGTGCTCCCCGGAGTCCACGCCGTTGCTTCCCAGAAGCGTGACGAGTCCGGCGTCAGCACTTCGTCGATGAGGATCGGGTGCCCCGTGATGTCGAGGCCGAACTCGAACTTGGTGTCGGCAATGATCAGTCCGCGTTCGGCGGCAGTGAGCCGGCCCGCGGCGTAGATCGCCAGCGAGAGATCCCGCAGCGCATCGGCCAGGTCGGCGCCCAGCGCGGCGCGCAT
The DNA here is from genome assembly GCA_016720805.1 of Gemmatimonadota bacterium. NCBI lineage: Bacteria > Pseudomonadati > Gemmatimonadota > Gemmatimonadota bacterium. The sequence goes on from JADKJZ010000001.1 coordinate 605,683, forward strand.
CGTGCCGAAGGTGACATTCTCGTCGTGTCCCGACTCCGCCTTGCTGGCCGGTGAGAAGATCGGCGGCTCCAGGTGGGACGACTCGATCAGGCCGGGGCGCAACGGCTCGCCGGCAAGGGTGCCGGATTTGCGATACTCCTGCCACGCCGAGCCCGAGAGGTAACCGCGCACGACGCATTCAAACGCCACCGGCGCGGTGCGACGCACCAGCATGGCGCGGCCGGCGATCTCCGCACGGTGCGCGGCGAGTGCTGGCACCTCAACGAGAATCGCGTCGGTGTCGGCCGTGAGGAAATGCGACGGTGTGAGGTTGCCCAGCCGTTGGAACCAGAAGGCCGACAGCTGCGTGAGGACCCGGCCCTTGTCGGGGACCGGCTCGGCCATGACGACGTCGAACGCCGAGACGCGATCGCTGGCAACCAGCAGCAGTCGCGCCTCGTCGACTTCGTAGACTTCGCGAACCTTGCCACGACGCCACAACGGGAGCGGAAGCTGGCTCTGCACCATGGGGGCGGTCATACGCGCAGTTCCGCGTGCTCCGCGGCGGCGGCGTACGGACGGGCCTCGCCGATGAGCGGATCGAGGTATTCGGTGACGAACTCGGCGACCTGTTCGCGGGAGCGCCCCGTGTAACGTGCGGGGTCCAGTTCGGCCGCGAGGCGGGTCTGGTCGATGCCGGCGAACGCCGGGTCGGCGGCGAGACGATCCATCAGGTCGTTCGGCGCGCCGCCGGCGACGGCCGCGTGGACCGTCATGGCGTGACTGCGCACCACTTCGTGGAGCGCCTGGCGATCGCCGCCCGCCTGTACGCCGAGCATCAACCACCGTTCGGTGGCCATGAAGGGCATCTGCTCGCGGACATGGCGGGCGATCACAGCCTCTCGCACCTCGAGGCCCTGAGCGATGTTGCCGGCGAGGAGCAGGATGGCATCGACGGCGAGGAACGCTTCCGGCAACGTCAAGCGGCGATTGGCCGAGTCATCGAGTGTCCGCTCCAGCCACTGCGCCGTTGCGGTGTGTGCGCCGTTGGCCTGCAACGAGATGACGTGACGCGACAACGCCCCGATCCGTTCGGCGCGCATCGGGTTGCGCTTGTACGCCATCGCGCTCGATCCGATCTGCTCCGATTCGAACGGCTCGAGCAGCTCGCCTTCATGCTGGAGCAGCCGGATGTCCGAGCCGAACTTCGCCGCCGACTGGGCAATGCCACTCAAGGCATCGAGGATCTGCGCATCGGCCTTCCGCGGGTAGGTCTGGCCGGTGACGGCGAACGCACGCGGCAGGCCGAGTGCCTCGGTGATCCGCTGCTCCAGCTCGCGGACCTTGGCGTGGTCGCCATTGAAGAGCTCGAGGAAGGAGGCCTGCGTGCCGGTCGTGCCCTTGCAGCCTCGGAGCCGCAGCGTCGCGAGACGATGGACGACAGCCTCGATGTCGAGGGCGAAGTCCTGTGCCCAGAGGGTCGCGCGCTTGCCGACCGTGGTGAGCTGGGCTGGCTGAAAGTGCGTGTACGCCAGGCAGGGCAGGGCGGCGTGGCGTTCGGCAAACGTGCGCAGGTGGCCGACCACGTCGAGCAATCGGCCGAGGATCAGCGCCAGGCCGTCGCGCATGACGAGCACATCGGCGTTGTCGGTGACGAACGCGGACGTCGCGCCGAGGTGCAGGTGGGCGCGCGCCGCCGGGGCCTGCTCGCCCAAGGCGTGCACGTGTGCCATCACGTCGTGGCGGAAGCGCTTCTCGTACGCGGCCGCGACGGCGAGGTCGGCGTCGTCGAGATGCGCCCGCATCGCCGCAAGGGCGGCGTCGGGAATCTCCAACCCGAGGGCCTGCTCCGACTCGGCCAGCGCGAGCCACACACGGCGCCAACGGCCGATGCGATAGGGCTCGCTCCAGAGGTGGAGCATCGCCGGAGACGCGTAGCGGCCGGAAAGCGGGGACTGCCAGCGGGCGTCGGTCATCAGATCCGCAGGTTCAAGGGATAGAGCGTGCCGCGACGTTCGATCACCAACTGGAACGACGTGCCGGCCCGCATGCCGTCAAGGAGCCGCGCGAGATCCTCTGCGCGGCGCACCGGCGTCCTGTTGAGGCTGACGATCACGTCACCCTCGCGCAGCCCGGTTTCGCGGGCGAGTTCGGACGGTACCTTCGTGATCGCCGCGCCACCCTCGCTGCGGATGCCCAGCTCGGCGCGCACCGCGGGGGTCACGGTCACCAGGTCGAGGCCACCAAAGCGGACGCGGGTCGCCGTGGCCGTGGGCAGGTCGGAGGAGACCAGTCGCTTCTCGGCCGTCTGCCCCGCGCTCTGCACCGTGATGGTGATCGGGTCGCCGACGTGGAGATCGAGCTTCACCGATTCCCAATCGAGCGAATTGCGCAGGACGCGACCGTTGGCCTTCACCAGGACGTCACCGTTGCGGAGACCAGCCTTGGCCGCCGGTCCGCCCGGGGCCACGCTCGCGACCGCAACGCCACCGGTGCGCTTCCATTCGCCCATCTCGCTCGCCTGCGCCACATCCAGCCCGACCCATGCGCGACGCACGGTGCCGTTGCGGACGATCTCTTCCGCCACGCGCACCGCCCGCTCGATCGGGATGGCGAAGCCGAGCCCGACGCTGCCGCCGCTGTTCGAAAAGATCGAGGAATTGACGCCGATGACTTCGCCGAGAGCGTTGACCAGCGGGCCGCCGGAATTGCCCGGATTGATCGCGGCGTCGGTCTGGATCATGTCGAGGTACAGGCCGTTCTGCTCACCCGTCGGCAGGATGTTGCGCCCCGTGGCACTGATCACCCCGGCCGTGACGGTCGGTTCCGCGTTGCCGAGGAGGTAGCTGTAGGGATTGCCGAGCGCGATCGACCATTCGCCGATCATCAGGTCGCTCGATCGCCCGACTTGCACGATCGGGAGTCCCTTGCGCTCGATCTTGATGACCGCGATGTCGGTGAGTGGATCCTCGCCCAGCACGCGCCCCTCGACGTCGGTCCCGTCGGCCAGCGTGACGGTCACCTGCTGGGCGTTGGCGACGACGTGCTGGTTGGTGACGACGATGCCGTCGGCGCGCAGGATGAAGCCGGTGCCGAAGCTCTGCGGCGTGCCCGGCTGGTTGCCGGTGAAGAGATCCCACTGCGAGGGACGCGGGGTCGGCAGCGTCACCCGTACGGACACGACAGCCGGGGCCACGCGGGCGGAGGCATCGACGATCGCCGTGCGTCGTGAGGCATCAAGCGGTGCGGCCGGGCGCGGGGCGGTCGGCGTCGATTGCTGGGCATTGGCGGTGGCCTCGCCGCGACAGGCGGCGGCCACGAGTGCGAGGAGCAGGGCTCCGATACGGCGGGTCACCACGCGGCACGCTCTCCGAGGAAGTAAGTCGCGGGGTACGTCGCGGACAGAAAACTCAAGCCAGCCGCCGGCGCCGGTGCACTGGTGTCGGCGTTGTGGGTCATCGTCAACAGTCGGGCCATGTCGCTCTCCGGTCGTCGTCCTTGGCCGATCTCCACCATGGTGCCAACCAGCATGCGCACCATGTGGTGGAGGAAGCGGTCGGCGGCCACGGTAAAGCGGAGACGCCCGGTCTCCGGTGCCGACCACGCGGCCTCGATGATACGGCAGCGGTAGTGCGGCTTCGGTTCGCCGGTCACCATGAAGGCGAGGAATTCATGCTCGCCTTCCAGGACCGATGCGGCCCGTTGCAGCAGCGCGAGATCGACCGGACGCCCCAGCGCCCATTCGGTCCGCCCCCGGAATGGCGAGCGACTCGCAGCGTCAACGCCGACGTCATACCGATACCGGCGCGAGTCGGCGGCTCGCCGGGCATCACGGCCGGAGGCGATGGCCCGGATCTCCGACACGGCGACGTCGCGAGGCAGCACGGCGTTCAGGGCACGGAGCAACGCCTCGGCGGTCCACTGCTCGGGCATCGTTGTCGAGACCGGCATGGCCAACGCATGAACGCCGGTGTCGGTCCGCCCCGCCGCAATTGCGGTGCACGGCATCCCGGCCAGCCGACCCAATGCTTCCTCGACGACCTGCTGCACCGTCCGTCGATCAGGCTGGCGCTGCCACCCGAAAAAGGCGGATCCGTCGAACTCCAGCGTGAGCAGCAGCGCGCGTCCCATTCCGGCCCGAAACCTAGTCCGCTCCCGGGGGTGCGGCAAGCGTCGTAAACCCTTGTGAATATTGACAAAACGGCGGTCTGCCCGATACGCTTGGCCTGCCACGATGACCACTCCCGCTTCCGTTCCGGCCCCGGCTGTTCGCCATGCCCTCGGCCTCCTTGCTGCCGGCCATGGCCTGAGTGAGGAGGAGGCCGCGCGTGCCTTCGGCGAGATCATGGCGGGGGCCGCCGGGCCGGCTTCGCTCGGCGCCCTCCTGCTGGCCCTGCGGACCAGGGGGGAAAGCGCCGAGGAGATCGCCGGTGCGGTCCGGGCACTGCGCGATGCCATGCGCCGTGTCGACCACCCGACACCGGAATCCCTGGTCGACACCTGCGGCACGGGGGGCGGGAAAGTCACCACGCTCAACCTCTCGACGGCGGCGGCATTCGTGGCGGCCGGGGCGGGGGTTCCGGTCGCGAAGCATGGCAACCGCTCCTTCACCTCGAAGTCCGGTTCGGCCGATGTTCTCGAGGCATTGGGAGTCGGCATCGAATTGACGCCGGAGCGCGCGGCGGAAGTCCTCGCGACCACCGGCATCGTCTTCCTGTACGCCCCGAGTTACCACCCCGCGATGCGCCACGTCGCGCCGGTGCGTCGGGAGCTTGGCGTCCCGACCGTGATGAACCTGGTCGGCCCCCTCGCCAACCCGGCCCTCGCCGGTCGCCAAGTCGTGGGTGTTGCCGATATCGACCGCGCGCCGAGGATGGCCGGGGCATTGGCGCGGCTCGGGTCGGTCCACGCGTTGGTCGTGCACGCGGAGATCGGCATGGATGAGATCGCGCCGATGGGGGAGACCGCCGTCTGGGAAGTGCGGCACGGTGGCGTGCGGGAATGGCGCCTCGATCCGGCACGCTTCGGCCTCGCGGCGCCGTCGCTGGATGGGCTTGGTGGTGGATCGCCAGCGGACAATGCGGGGGTGATCCAGCGGCTGCTGGACGGAGAAGCGATGCCCGCCGCGGTGGCGTCGGCGGTGCTGCTCAACGCCGCGGCGGCGATCTACGTCAGCGGGGTGGTGGACACGATGGAAGCCGCGGTGGATGCAGCGCGCACGTCATTGCGTGAACGCCGCGGTGCGGAGCGGCTGGCGGCCCTGCACGCCGCCACGCGCTAGAACTTCCGGATCACGCCGACGACGATCCCCTGGATCAGGACGTCGTCTTCCTGGTACCGGAGCGGGCGCATCGCAGTGTTCGCAGGCTGCAGTCGGATCCAACCGCCCGGTTCGCGGTAGAAGCGCTTGACGGTGGCCTCGTTGCCATTCACGAGGGCGATCACCATCTCGCCGTTGTCGGCGGAATCCCGGCCATTGACGACGACCAGGTCGCCATCGCAGATCTGTTCGTCAATCATCGATTCGCCGCGAACACGCAGGGCATAGTTCGGGCCGCGGCGGGGGAGCATGACATCGGGGACCTGGACGACCTCCCCGCTCATCATCGACTCGATCGGGTACCCGGCGGCGACGGAACCGAGCAACGGGATGTCGGTGGCGCCGCTGCTGCCTCGCGGCGGCAGCACTTCGATCGCCCGACTCTCGTTGTAGTTGCGGCGGATGTAGCCTTTTCGCTGCAGCGTGGTCAGGTGCTCGTGGACAGTCGCCAGCGACTGGTAGTTGAACTTCTCGGCGATCTCCTCGAACGACGGCGCATATCCCTGTTGGGTGATGGCCTCGGAGAGGAAATCGAGCATCTTGCGTTGCTTCGGCGTCAGCGGTGAGAGCGTCATCGGGGCCTCGGAGCTGTCCATGGCGAAGAGAAACCGAACCAACCATACCCGAAGGGACCCCGAACGGCAAGATGCCAGTCCTCGATTCCATCATCGCCAGCACCCGTGCGACCCTCCCGGCCCTCCAGGCGCGCCAGGCGGAGCTTGAGCACGCGGCAGCCTTCGCCCCGCCGCCCCCCTCCTTCGTCCACAGCCTGCGCCGACCGACCGTCGCCCTGATCGCCGAGGTGAAGCGCCGTTCGCCGTCGGCCGGGGCGATCAACGCCGCGCTCGACCCGGCCACGCTCGCCCAGGCGTACGCGGCGGGTGGGGCGGCGGCCATTTCGGTCTTGACCGACGGCCCGTTCTTTGGCGGGTCGCTGGCCGACCTCGAGGCGGTCACCCGGGCGGTCGTGGTCCCGGCCCTGCGGAAGGACTTCATCCTGGATCGGTGCCAATTGCTCGAAGCCCGCGCTTCCGGGGCGTCTGCTGTGCTCCTGATCGTGCGTGTCCTGGACGATGCCACCCTCCGATCCCTTCACCGTGCGGCCGATGATCTGGGGCTCGGTGTGCTGGTGGAGACGCACACCGCGGTAGAGATCCGGCGAGCGATTGATGCCGGGGCGGCGGTCATCGGCGTGAACGCCCGCGACCTCGATGATTTCTCCATCGATCGCGAGGCGGCGTGGCGGTTGCTCATGGAGGTCCCGGCCACGCTGCTCGCCGTGGCTGAAAGTGGCATGGCCTCGCCGGACGACGTCGCGACGGCGGCCGCCGCCGGCGCCGACGCGGTGCTGATCGGGGGCGCACTGGCCGCGCACGGCACACCGGAAGCGGCGGCACGCAGCATGGCGGGGATCGCACGCTGTGGCCGTTGATGCCAAGATCTGCGGGCTGACCCGCCCGGCCGACGCGGCACTGGCCGCCGCACATGGCGCGAGTCGTCTGGGGGTGATTTTCGCCGGCGGTCCGCGGCAGCGCACCCCGGTCCAGGCGCGAGAGATCGTTGCGGCGGCGGATGGCGTCCCGGTGCTGGGCGTCTTCGGCACCCAGTCGGTCGAGGAGATCCTGGCGGTCGCCGGGGCGGCGCGCCTGTCCGGGGCACAATTGCACGGGCCTTCGTCCGCCGAGGTCGCGAGGCGACTGCGCGCGGAAGGCCTCGAGGTCTGGCGCGTGGCGCGCGTCCCGCAGGGACAGCTCGCCATGCTGGTGACGTTCGCCGAGGAGGCTGATTTGGTCTTGCTGGAACCGCGCCTCCAGGGGGAGCCGCACGCCTCGGGAGGGCGCGGGGTGGCGATCGCACTTCCGGCGGCGCGCGAGGCGCGTCAGCAGTTGCCACCGACGGTTCGCGTCGGGCTGGCCGGTGGCCTGACCCCGGACACCCTCGCCGCCGCGATCCGGCTCGTCGGTCCTGACCTCGTGGATGTAAGTTCCGGGGTTGAAGGTGCGCCCGGGATCAAGGATCCCGCGCGGTTGATTCGCTTTCTGGAGATTGCGCGTGACGCTCACCCTGCCGCCTGAATCCTCGGTCGCTGGTCGTTTCGGACCGTACGGCGGACGCTACGTCCCTGAGACGCTGGTTGCCGCGCTCGACGACTTGACCGCGCTCTACGACAGCGTGCGTCACGATCCGTCCTTCTGGGCGGAGTATCAGGCCCTGCTGGAGGAGATCGTCGGTCGGCCGTCGCGGCTGACGGATGCGCCGCGGTTCAGCGAGGCGGCGGGGGTTCGCGTCCTGCTGAAGCGCGAGGATCTCAATCACACCGGCGCCCACAAGATCAACAACACGATTGGCCAGGCGTTGCTGGCGCGGCGGATGGGGAAGCGGCGCATCATCGCGGAGACCGGGGCGGGGCAGCACGGCGTGGCGACGGCCACGATCTGTGCGCGCTTCGGTCTCGAGTGTGTGGTCTACATGGGCGAGGAGGATGTCGCTCGGCAGAACCTGAACGTCTACCGGATGCAGTTGCTTGGCGCGACGGTCGTCCCGGTGACTTCCGGGACGCGCACGCTCAAGGACGCCACCAACGAAGCGCTCCGCGACTGGGTCACCAACGTCCCCACGACGCATTACATCATCGGCTCGGTCGTGGGTCCGGACCCGTTCCCGCGCATGGTTCGCGATTTCCAGTCGGTGATCGGCCAGGAATCGCGCGCCCAGGTGCTGACAAAGCTCGGGCGCCTGCCCAGCACGGTGGTGGCCTGCGTCGGCGGCGGGTCGAACGCGATGGGAATGTTCGCCGGCTTTCTGGATGATGCCGACGTCGCCCTGGTCGGCGTCGAGGCTGCGGGCGAGGGGATCGCCAGCGGCCATCACAGCGCGACGCTCTCTGCTGGCCGCCCCGGTGTCCTGCACGGCACGTTGTCGTACCTGCTCCAGGACGCGGATGGCCAAGTGTCACCGGCCCACTCGGTGTCGGCGGGACTCGACTATCCGGGCGTCGGCCCCGAGCACAGCTACCTGCGCGACACGCGCCGTGTTGCGTACCATGCCGTGGGCGACGACGAGGCCCTGGCCGCCTTCCAGTCCTTCACGCGGATGGAAGGAATCATCCCGGCGCTCGAGACGGCCCATGCCATCGCGTGGATTCAGGGGCAGCGCGGACAGTGGCACGCCGACGATCTGGTCCTGCTCTGCCTCAGCGGGCGCGGCGACAAGGACGTGGCGCATGTGGCGGCCGTGCTCGAGGCGCGCCGGTGACCTCGCCCCTGGTCGCACCGCCGGCACCCACCGATGTGCGGGTGGTCGAGGAGTTGCTGCGGGCGCTCGCGAAGGGTCAGCGGGCGCTGCAGATGTATCTCCCCAACAACCCCGTCTACCAGCGATCGATCGAGCAGGTGGCCGAGGCGTTCGGACCGGTGTGGGGCGTGACGGGGCGGCTGGTGCTGGACCTGCAGGACGGTGAGCTGCAGTGGGAGGGCGTGTCGCTGCAATACGGGGCGTCGCGCGCGGAAGGGTTCGCGGCGCAGCTGCATCAGGACGGATTGCGCCGGCTGGTCCTGCTGCCCGGTGTCGAGTCGGAGGAGATCACCCGCTTTCTCGCGGTGATGAATCGCGCCCGGCTGTTGCCGAAGGATGCGAGTGACGATCTCCTCACGCTGCTCTGGGAGCAGCAGTTCGTGCTGATCGCCTACACCTTCGTCGAGGCGCTCAGCGACGGCGTCGAGTTCCTGCAATCAGGCGGCGCACCAGACGCCGCGCAGGATCCCGGGGCCGTCCGCGAAAAGGTGGAGCAGGATCCGGGCGGCGCGGTGGCGCCGGCCGATCTGGACGCGGCACCGTTCTTCCTCGACGAGGCCGAGTTGCGCTTGATGCAGAGCGAGCTTGAGGAAGAGTATCGCCGCGACATTCGCACCGCCGCCATCGATGCGCTGCTCGACGTCCTCGAGGGACAACGCGAGCCGGCGGTGCGGCGTGAGGTCGTCGCGCTGCTCGAGGACGTCTTGCCGTCCCAACTGGCGGTGGGTGGCTTTCGTGCCGTCGCCCGCATCCTCAGGGAATTGCGCGTCATCGCGGTGCGGGCGGCCGGCCTGGAACAGTCGCTGCACGATGCCATCCTTTCCTTCGAAGAGCGACTCTCCCAACCCGACATTCTCGAGCAGCTCTTCCGCACCCTCGAAGATCCCGCGACCCGGCCGGCCGAAGACGAGATCGGCGAGGTGTTGCGGGAACTCAAGCCTGGCGCACTGCCGATCGTGCTGGTGCACCTCGGCCGGAGCATCGCCCCGGAGATCCGCCGGGCGCTCCTCCCGAGTGTCGAACAGCTGGCGCGGAGCCGCCCGCAGGCACTGCAGGAAGTGCTTGATGCCGGAAGCAGCGACGCCGTCGAGCCGGCGATCGACCTGGTCGCCCGGCTCGGCCTGAACGCGCTGGTGCCGTCGGTCGCCGCGCGCCTCGTGGATGGCACGGTCGGCGTGCGCGTCGCGGCACTGAACGCGCTTGGCGGCTTTGGCACGCCGTCGGCGATCACGGCCATCGAGTCGGCCCTGGCCGATGAGGAGCGCACCGTCCGCCAGACCGCGCTGACCATCCTGCTCACGCGCGGCGGCTCCGGGGGCACGCTGGCGAAGCTCGAGTCGCTGCTCTTCACGGGGAAGGACCAGGACTGGGAGCGCAGCGAGCGGCGCGCCCTCTTCGAAGCGTATGGGCAGCTGGCTGGTCCGCCAGCGATCGCCCGGTTGCGGGACTTGATCGCCCCGCGCGGCCTGCTGCGACGCAAGGAGCTGCCGGACGTGCGGGCCTGCGCCATCTTCGCGCTGGCCAAGATCCGCACCTTCGAAGCGCGTCTCGTGGTCGACCAGTTCACGGCCGACAAGGAAGCGATCGTGCGCAGCGCCGCCAACGCCGTGCTCCGGGACTGGCTCGCATGACCGACGCACCTCGCGATGATGCGCAGCTGCGCGCATCCGGCCGGGCCCTGCTCGTCGCGATCCACGGCGCCGGGCGCGCGCTCAAGCTCTACCCCGTCGAGAATGTCGCAGTGCAGCGGGCGCTCGACGACCTGGTGGCGACCGGCGAGAGCCTGCTCCGGCTCGAAGGGGCGATCGATGTCCGGCTGAGTGGCGACGTCATCTTCGTCAATCAGACACGGCTCCGGCTCGGGCTCGACAACTTCGCCGCGTTCAGCGGCTTCGTCAGCCTGATGCACAGTTGCGGGATCGGCGTCCTCCGGGTCGAGGACGGCGTGACCCGGCGTGAATGGCAGGCATGGCTCTCGATTCTCGGCTCCCTTCCCACGGCCGACGAGCCGCTCGAGCGGATGGACCAGCTTCGCCAGCGCATGCAGCAGGCCGATATCACCTGTCTCATGGTCGAGACCGGTGGCGGCGACGGGGAGGAGGGGCCGCAGGCCGACGAGGCGCTCGAACGGGCCAAGCGGACCTACGCGCATGGCGTGGCGGTGGCGCGTGACGTGGTGTCGGGCGTGCGCATGGGACGGACGCCGAGTGTGCGACGACTCAAGCGCGCGATCCAGTTGATCGTCGACCAGGTGCTCGAGAACGAGCTCTCGATCGCCGGACTCACCACGTTGCGCGACTACGACGAGTACACCTTCACCCACTGCGTCAACGTCTGCATCTTCTCGGTCGCGCTGGGCAAGCGACTCGGGCTGGACCGGCGACAACTGTACGACCTTGGCCTCGCGGCCCTGTTGCACGACATCGGGAAGTCGCGGCTCGACATCCAGATCGTGAACAAGGACTCGGCCCTCGATGACCAGGAGTGGCGCCAGATGCAGGCCCACCCCTGGCTCGGCACGCTGACGCTGTTCAAGATGCGCGAGGGCGAGGAGCTCCCCTATCGGGCAATTCTGGCCGCACACGAGCACCACATGAAGGTGGATCTCAGCGGCTATCCCCGACCGATTCGGCCTCGCCGGCTGGGGCTCTTCTCGCGACTGGTCGCCGTGGCCGACGGCTACGACGCGGCGACGACGCGACGCTCGTACCAGACCGAGCCGTGGGAGCCGGAGGCGGTGCTCCGCGAGATGTGGCTCAACGCCAATCGCGGGTACGACCTGACGCTCGTCAAGGCGCTGATCAACATGCTGGGGATTTATCCCGTCGGCAGTTGCGTGATCCTCGACACCTACGAGGTCGCGATCGTCGCAGGCATCGGTCCCGACCCCGAGCAGCTGAACCGTCCGCTGGTCCGCATTGCCATCGATTCGGCCGGCGGGCTGGTGCCCGCGCCGGGGCAGCTGGTCGATCTCTCCGTTGCGGGTCCCGATGGGACCTATTCTCGCAGCATCATGAAAGTGACTTCCCCGGACCGCTATGGGCTCGTCGTCGGTGATTTCTTTGTCTGATTCCGCGCTTGATCGCACCTGGGCCGACCTGCGCCGCGAGGGTCGGACCGGGCTGGTTCCGTACCTGACCGCCGGCTTTCCGACCCTCGACGATTCGCTGGCGGCGCTTCAGTCGGCGGATGCGCACGCCGACGTCATCGAAGTCGGCGTGCCGTTCTCCGATCCGCTGGCCGACGGCCCGACAATTCAGGCTTCGACGTTTCGCGCCCTCGAGAACGGGATGACACTCCCGAAGACGCTCGACCTGATTGCCCGTGCCTCGCTGCGGGCGCCGGTCGTCCTCTTCTCCTATCTCAATCCGGTGCTGCAGTACGGCGTCGACCGCCTGGTGCACGACGCGGCCAGCGTCGGCGTGTCCGGGTTGTTGCTCACCGATCTCCCGGCCGGCGCGGATGCCGCACTCGAATCCACGGTGCAGCGGTCGCCGCTTGACCTGATCCGACTGGTCGCGCCGACGTCGTCGGCGTCGCGGATCGCGACCGCCGTCGGCGGCGGGCAGGGATTCGTGTACCTGATTGCTCGGCTCGGGGTGACCGGTGCCTCGCGAGATCTCGCGGACGGATTGGCCGCCTCGGTGGCATCGGTGCGAGCCGCCACGACGTTGCCGATCGCCGTCGGTTTCGGCATCTCGACGCCAGAGCAGGCTCGTGCCGTGGGAGGCCTCGCTGACGGTGTTGTGGTCGGCAGCGCCCTGGTGGACGTCCTCGGGCGTGAAGGTGTCGCGGGGGCGGACCGTTTCCTCGCCGGACTCCGGTCCGCACTGGACAGCGCCTGATGCCGGCGGCCCGCGCGTTCGTGGCCCTCGGCAGCAACCTGGGAGACCGCGTGGCAATGCTGGCCCTAGGACGGCGCGAACTGGCAGCCTTGCCGGACACGACGCTTCGGGCCGAGACCGCGCCGGAAGAGACCGCACCACTGGGCGGAATGGCGCAGCCGACCTACTTGAACCAGATGGTGCTCCTCGATACCCGACTGGCACCGCTCGTCTTGCTGGCCGCCTGTCATCGGATCGAGGAACAGGCGGGACGCACGCGAAGTGAAGCGTGGGCCTCGCGCACGCTCGACCTCGACGTGGTACGGTATGCCGATCTGCTTTGCGACACGCCGACGCTGGTGTTGCCGCATCCCGGACTTCGTGATCGCCTGTTCTGGGCCCGCGAAGTCGCGACCTTGGAGTCCCATGGCTGACCGTCCCCTGACGATGCCCGATCTGGCCCTCCGGAAACGTGATGGTGTGCCGATCGTGATGCTGACCTGCTACGACGCACTCTTTGCCCGATTGCTCGAAGGGGCGGGCGTGGACATCCTGCTGGTCGGTGATTCGGTCAACGAGGTGCTCGCCGGGCGGCGATCGACGCTCAGTGCGACGCTCGACCAGATGATCTACCACGCGGCCAGCGTGCGGCGCGGCGCAGAGCGGACGCCGATCGTCGTCGACATGCCGTTCCTCACCTACCAGGTGTCGATCGAAGACGCCATCCGGAACGCCGGACGGGTCATGGCGGAGACCGACTGCCACGCAGTCAAGATCGAGGGTGGCGAGGTGATGGCGCCGACGGTCGAGGCACTGGTCGCGCGGGGCATCCCGGTCGTGGGCCACCTCGGTCTCACGCCGCAGAGCGTGCACGCGCTCGGCGGCTACCGCGTGCAGGGCCGTGGGCTGACGGCCGCCGAGCGACTGCGCACGGATGCGCAGGCGCTGGAAGCCGCCGGGGCGAGCGCCATCGTCCTCGAGCTCGTGCCGCGGGATCTCGCTACCGAGATCTCCGCGACGCTGCGCATCCCGACCATCGGCATCGGCGCCGGCGTGGGCTGCGACGGGCAAGTGCTGGTGCTGCAGGATATGCTTGGACTGAACGCGGGGTTCCAGCCGAAGTTCCTCCGCCGCTATGCCGAGCTGGCCGAGACCGTGCAAGCTGCGGCCCGGCAGTTCGGCGACGACGTGCGGGCACGTCGCTACCCTGACGATGAGCATTCCTTCGAATGACCACCCTTGAACAGCACGCCACCATCGCGGGGCTTCGTGCCGCCCTTGCCGCGCACCGGCACGCCGGCCGACGCATCGCGCTGGTGCCGACCATGGGCTTCCTCCATGAAGGCCATCTGGCCCTGGTTGACGCCGCCCGCAGCCAGGCCGACGTGGTGGTGATGTCGATCTTCGTCAACCCGCGGCAGTTTCAGCCCGGCGAGGATTTCGACAACTACCCGCGCGATCTCGCGCACGATCACGCGCTGGCCGAGGCGCGTCGTGTCGACATCCTCTTCACACCGGATGTCGGCGAGATGTATGGCAGTGGCGACGAACTTCGGATCGTCGCCGGTGAGACCGCCGCGCGCTGGGAGGGCGAGTTTCGGCCCGGGCACTTCGACGGGGTGCTCACGGTGGTGGCCAAGCTCTTCAACATCGTCCAGCCGGACGTCGTGTGCTTCGGGCAGAAGGACATCCAGCAAGTCACCCTGATCCGGCGGATGATCCAGGAACTCGACATTCCGGTGCGACTCCACATCTCGCCGACCGTGCGCGAGGTCGACGGGCTGGCCCGGAGCTCCCGCAACGTCTATCTGGCCCCCGCCGAACGGGTGCAGGCGTTGGCGTTGTCGCGCGCGCTCCGGGCGGCCGAGGCGACCTTCGAACAGGGCGAGACCAGCGCGGCCACGCTGGAACGCGTGGTGCGGACGGTGCTGGAGGAGGAGCCGGAGATCACCACGGACTATATTGCGGTCGTCGAGCCGCGACGGCTCGCCCCGGTGTCGACCGTCGATGCCGGAACGATCATTGCGCTGGCCGCCCGCGTGGGGCGCACGCGATTGATCGACAATGTGATCCTTGGAGACGAGGACGTCTGACGTGCGCCGACGCTTGATGAAGTCCAAGGTTCACCGCGCCACCATCACCGCCGCCGATCTCCACTACGAGGGATCGTTGACGCTCGACACGGACTTGATGGCCGCGGCGAACCTGGTGGAATACGAGGAAATCCAGGTGGTGAACGTGAACAACGCCCAGCGGTTCACGACGTATGTCATCCCGGGGCCGGCCGGCAGCGGCGTGGTGCAGCTGAACGGCGCTGCAGCGCGCCTCGGCATGGTGGGTGACCTCGTGATCCTGATCGCGTATGGGGACGTCGAGGACCACGAAGTGGCCGCCTTCACGCCCGCCGTCGTCTTCGTGGACGGACAGAATCGGCGGGTCGAGCCGGCCGCGTGACGCAGCCGCCGGCCCCGCCACTCGCCACGGCCCAGGACGGACTCCCGCCCTGGGCCGTCGTCTCGCCGCGTCGGCGCGAACATATCGGCCGCGTCGTGGCACTCCTGCGGCACTGGACCGTGGCGATGAAGTTGGCCCCTGACGAGTCGGCGCGATGGCTTCGGGCCGGATGGTTGCATGACGCGCTGCGTGACGCGCCCGAGGCCGAGATGCGCCGCTGGGCCCCGACCGTGGACGGACCGGTGGAATTGCGCCACGGACCCGCCGCGGCGGCGCGGGCCGAGCTCGAGGGCGAGGCCAACGCCGACGTGCTCAGTGCCGTGCGCTGGCACTCGGTCGGGTGGGTCGGCTGGGGACGGACGGGTCGGGCGCTCTATTGCGCCGATTTCCTCGAGCCGGGACGCACGTTCGATCAGGAAGGGCGGGCGGCGCTGGCCGAACGCTTCCCGGAGGCGCCGGACGAGGTGCTCCGCCAAGTGGTGGTGGCACGCTTCGCGTACGCCGACAGCCAGGGATGGAGTCATCCGCCGGAGAGCGCCGAGTTTCGGCGGGTCATCTGCGGATGCTGAACGTGCCGAAGCTCGCATTGTGGAGCGGCGGGGGGGCACTCCTCGTGATCGTCGTGGTGTTCGCCCTCCGCCGAAGTGGCACCGACGCCCCGAAGGGGGTCGACGCCGACAGCGCGTTGGTCGGGTTGCCACCGCTCCCGCGGCGGGTCACGGTCGAGGTGCTCAATGCGAGCGGCGTCGACGGACTGGCGCGCGTCGGCATGGCGAGGCTGCGTCGCGTGGGACTCGACGTGGTCGGGACCGGGAACGCCACCGCGGCGCAGCGTGAGGCCGGGGTGACCATGGTGCTCATTCGGCGCCGCGACTCCACCGGAGTGGGTCGTATTTTGGCCGCCTATCCGAAGGCCTTGGTTCGCGACGACCCGTCGTCGACGCCCTTGGTCGATCTGACGATGGTGTTGGGCCGTGATGTCGTGAAGCGGGGGAAACCATGAAAGGGCCCACGTTGGTCGCCGTCCGGGATGCGGTGTTGTCCCTCCATCGTGCGTTGCTCGAAACCGAGCGACTCGCGTGGGAACGGATGAACGGCCGGACGGTCGGCAATGTCGAGCTGCTGCATCTGGCGATCGAGGATCCGTGGTTCACCTGGCTTCGACCGCTGACCGCGCTCATCGCGGCGATGGACGAGGCGCTGGTGGATGACACCCCGGAGGGCGAGTCGCGCACCACGGCGATTCTCGCCGAGGCGGCGACGTTGTTGCACCCCGACGAGAACGGCAGCGATTTCCAGCAGCGCTACCACGAATTCGTGCAGCGGGCGCCGGACGTGGCTGTCGCGCATGGTCGACTGATCCGCACCCTCGCGACCTAGTCCTCCAGGCGGGCGTCCTCCCAGCCGACCACCACCAACACCAGATCCATCACGTTCGTGCCGGTCGGGCCGGTCCGCAGCAGTGCGCCGATCCGGTCGAGGAGCGGATAGGCGTCGTGCCCATCGAGCGCGGCGCGCGGGTCGCCAATCTCGGCGAGGCGAGCCCAGCTCCCTTGGTCCACGATTGCCCCGGCGGCGTCCGTCGGTCCGTCGCGGCCGTCGGTCCCCGCCGCGAGGAGCGTGACCGGCAGGGGCGAGACATCGAGCATCTCGGCAGCGGCCAGGGCCAGCTCCTGTGCCCGACCGCCGAGCCCACGGTCGTCCTGCCTGGTGACGGTCGCTTCGCCCCCCCACACCAGCACCAGCGGTCGGATGAAGTCGCCGTGGCCGTCCTCGCGCAGGGCGTGGTTCTGCAGCTGCCACTCGCGCGCCGCGCGCATCGCTTCGATGGCCACCGACCGACCGGCCGCGCGGGCCTCTCCAGTGAGGGGGGCGGCGGCGACGCGTTGCACGCAGTCGCGCTGGCCGGCAGCGTGCGCCGCGGCACGCACCGCGACCGTGTTTGACGCCAGCACGGTATGGTGCACGGTCCGGAGCGGTGGCACGGTCACGCAGGGCCCCGAGGCGATCGTGGCGGGGTCGTCGCCGATGACATCCGAGATCAGCCAGACAAAGGTGGCGCGCGGCGCGAGCGCCTCAGCGAGGCGGCCATCGCCCCAGCGGACCAGGCGCCGGCGTTCCGCATTCATTGCCTCGATCGGGAGGCCGGTGCGGTGGAGCGCGGCAAACGCCGACGTGAGCTCTTCGGTGGACATCCCCCCGCGCGGTGCAGCGAACAGGGAGGTGGCCCCGCCGGACAGGGCCACATGGACTTCGGCATCGCCGGGAATCTGCGCCACGAGCTCGCCAAGTGCCGTGGCGGCTGCGGTGGAGCGTCCTTCGGGCAAGGGGTGATCACCCACCAGATGCCGGAGTGGAGCCTGCACCGCGACAGTCTCCGAGGCGCCGATCACGAGACCGCCTTCCACCTGACGGCCCGCCGCGATGAGAGCGCGAAACAGACCGTTCGCCATCCCCTCGGCCGCCTTGCCGACCGCGATGATCCACGCCGAGCCGGGGCCGGCAGCGATGGGGAGGGCAGCCATCACCGTCTCGGGGTGTACCGCGCCCACCGCGTCATCGAAGCAGGCGCGGAGCAGGTCGGCTGGGGTGGAGCAGGGGTGGGCCACGGTGACTCCTGAGGCGTTCCCGTCAATATTACCCCGGTCCTTCACCCGGTCACGCCATGTCTGGTACCGTCCGTCCGCGGGTCATCGCCACACGTCGTCTGCCACCCGCCACCGAGGCGACGCTCGTGGAGCGCTTCGACGCCGTGCTCTCGCGCGATGATCACGCGATGGTGCCGGAGGAGTTGCAGGCCGCCCTCGGCGATGCCGACGCCATCATCTGCACCGGTGCGGATCGATTCGGGGCGGATGTCCTGGCCACCTCACCGCGCCGTGCGAAGATCATCTGCAACTACGCGGTCGGTACCGACAACCATGACCTCGCCGCCGCGGCGGCACATGGGATCGTGATCACCAACACCCCCGACGTCCTGACCGATTGCACCGCCGACATCGCGATGGCGTTGATCCTCGGCACGCTGCGTCGCACCGGGGAGGGCGAGCGCGAGTTGCGCGGTGGTCGCTGGACCGGCGTGCGGCCCACCCACCTGCTGAGTGCCAAGGTGACGGGGCGCACGCTCGGCATCATCGGCCTCGGGCGGATCGGGTGCGCGGTGGCCCGTCGGGCGCACTTCGGCTTCGCCATGCCGGTCCTTGGATATTCGCGGACGCCGAAGGATGCCGCTACGCTTGCCGCCGATGGCATCGAAGCCGTCGCGACGCTCGAGGAACTGCTGGCGCGCGCCGATGTCGTGTCGTTGCACGCACCGAGCACGCCCGAGACGCGCAATCTCATCAATGCGCCGCGTCTGGCGTTGATGAAGCCGGGGTCCTTCCTCATCAACACGGCGCGCGGCGACCTGGTGGATGATGACGCACTGATCGCCTCGCTGATGGCGGGACACCTCGCCGGTGCCGGGCTCGATGTCTACCGGGGCGAGCCGCATCTCGATCGGCGATATCTCGCGCTGGAGCAGGTGATGCTCCTGCCGCACCAGGGATCGGCGACGCGAGAGACGCGCGAGGCGATGGGGGCGATGGTGGTCGCCAATCTTGAGGCGTTCTTTGCCGGGCAACCAGTTCCGAATCGCGTGGCCTGACGCGCATGTCACCCGCAGGCACATCAACCGTCGAGGCAGGGCAATGCGGACAGTCTTGAAGAGGGCGGCGCTGGCAGCCGCCGTGGTGATGATGGTCGCGACGCCGGCCCAGGCGCAGGCACCGACGCCACCGGTCGGCGTGACGGAACGGGACATCATCGTGCCCGGGCCGGTGCCGCTGCCGGGGACATTGACGCTGCCGTCGGGGAAGGGGCCCTTTCCGGTGGTGGTGCTGGTGCATGGCTCCGGCGCCGGCGACCGGGACCTCACGATGGGCGCGGGCGTGGCGCAGGTGAAGCCGTACCGCGACATCGCGTGGGGGCTTGCCACGCGGGGCGTGGCGGTGCTCCGCTACGACAAGCGCGCCAAGGTCAAGCCGTTCTGGTACTTCGGGCGCGCCTTCACGGTGAAGGACGAGACGATCGACGATGCCGTCTCCGCGCTGCAACTGGCCAGACAGCAGCCGGAGATCGACCCGTCTCGTTCCTTCTTCATCGGCCACTCCCTCGGCGGGATGCTCGCGCCGCGGATCGCGCTGGCTGATGGCCATGTCGCCGGCGTGATCATCATGGCAGGGGCAACGCGCGAAAAGTTGCAGGACGCGCTGCCCAGGCAGATCGAGTACATGATCTCGCTGGGTGGTGCGGACACCTCGGCGCTGCGCGCGCAGCTCGCGCAATTCCAGCCGTTCCTCAATGCCATCCGTCGCGTCACGCCAGCCGATTCAGCCAAGACCCAGAACCTCCTCGGTGCCCCGGCCTCCTACTACCTCGACATGAACGCATACGACCCGGCGGTCGTGATGCACCAGGTCACCGGACCGGTGCTCGTGCTGCAGGGGATGCGGGACTACCAGGTGACGCCGGAGGGACTGGAGGACTGGCTCAAGGCGGTGGGACCGCGGAAGGAGATGACGGTGAAGCGCTACGCCGCGCTCAACCACCTCTTCATCGCCGGCGAAGGCGCACCGAATCCTTCGGAATACGCCAAGGGTGGCCACGTGAGTGCGGAGATGATCGGCGACGTGGCGAAGTGGATCAAGGAGCGGAAGGCGGTCAGGCCGCGGGACTGACCAGCCGCCCCACCACCATCCCAAGCCAGAGCGCCGCCAGGCCGAGCGTGACGCTCAAGCCAACGTTGCCAGCCGCGCCGCCGACGTTGCCGTCTTCGAGCATCCGCACGGTCTCCAGCGAGAACGCCGAGAACGTCGTGAAGCCACCGCAGAGTCCGGTGGTCAGGAGGGCGCGCAATCGTGGCGAGGCATCGCCGCTCTGCATGACGAGCTGGGTGATGAAGCCGAGGGCGAAGCAGCCGACGACATTCACGACCAGGGTGCCGAGAGGGAAGGTCCCGCCGGTGCGGAGCTGTACGGCGTCCGTCAGCAGGAAGCGCGCGACGCCGCCCGCGGCGCTGCCGAGCGCCACGGCGAGGATCAACTCACTCGGCCGCGACACGCTCGTCCGCCCGCTTCTTCTTGTCCATCTGCACTCGCAATTGCCCGCAGGCGGCGTCGATGTCGAGCCCACGCGAGCGGCGCACCACCGCCTCGATCCCGTTGTCGACCAGGAAGTCGCGGAACTCGCGGATGCGGGCCGGCGCCGTCGGTACCAGGCCAGGCGCCCCGCCGGGGTGCAGCGGCAAGAGGTTGACGTGTGCGCCGAGCTTTCGTGCGTGCTTCGCGAGCACGGCGGCGTCGTCGTCACGATCGTTGACGCCGGCGATCAGCACGTACTCGAAGGTGATCCGCTTGTGGAAGGTCTCCGCCACCTCGAGCACCTCCTTCAGCGGGTACTTCTTCTCGACCGGCATGATGCCGATGCGATCCGTGCCGCGTGGCGAGTGCATCGAGATTGCGAGCCGGAACTGCTCCGGCCGCGCCGCGAGCGCCTTCATGCCGGGCACGATTCCCACCGTGGAGACGGTGATGTGGCGCGCCCCGATGCCGAAGCCCTCCGGTGAGTTGAGGATCGTCAACGTGGCGTCGACGGCCGGCCAGTTCACCAGCGGCTCTCCCATCCCCATGAAGACGATGTTGGTCGGCTTCTCCTCGACGTTCGCCAGGACGATCTCGCGGACCTGTCCGGCAATCTCCCAGGTCTTCAGATTGCGGCGCAGCCCCATGGTCCCGGTCGCGCAGAAGGTGCAGCCCAACGCACACCCCGCCTGCGAGGAGATGCAGAGGGTCCGCCGCCCGGCGCTCGGGATGAGCACCGATTCGATCTTCTCGCCATCGGGCAGCGTCCAGAGGTACTTCCGCGTGCCGTCCTGCGACTGCTGCACCACCTCGGCCACGAGCCTCGGCAGGGGGAACGCCGTGGTCAGCCGCTCCCGAAGCGCCTTGGGGAGTTCCGTGGCCTCGGCCCACGTCGCGACGGGATCGACCCAGAGCCGGCGGTGGATCTGGGCGGCGCGATAGGTCGGCAGCCCCTCAGCGGCCACCCAACCGCGCAGCCGTCCGGCCGCGGCATCGGGGGGGAGATCCAGCAGGGTCGGCTCAGTCGTCATGGGGCGGAAAGCTAAGCCGTTGCGCCACTTGCGGCGAGTCACGGGGTGGTCACCTCGCTTTCGTGCCCCTGTGGGCGGCGTTAGTTTGCGAGGATGCTCACCACCTCCCTCCGCACCCATCGCGCCGGCGGCCTGACCCGCGCCGATGTCGGGACCGTTGTCCGCCTCGGCGGCTGGATTCATCGCCGGCGCGACCTCGGCGGCATCGTCTTCCTCGACCTCCGCGACATCGACGGGTTGGTCCAACTCTCCTGTGACCCGACCTGGACGCCGCCCGAGGTGCTCGCGCTGGCGGCCGGGCTGGGGGCCGAGACGGTCGTGCTGGTCGAGGGAACGGTGGCGGCTCGCCGCGACGCGGCGCGCGATGGGGCGACGGGCTCCACCGATGTCGAGGTCCAGGTGCTCGGGCTTCGCGTGGTCGGCCCGGCGATGACGCCGGCGATTCCGGTGGCGCGCCGAGAGGGCGAGGAGCTCGCCTCCGAGGAGCTGCGCATGCAGCACCGCGTGCTCGACCTGCGGCGGCCAGAGCTGCAGGCCAACATCATCATGCGTCACCGCCTGCTGCAGCGCGCCCGACAGACCATGAGTGGGCTCGGTTTCCTCGAAATCGAGACGCCGATCCTCACCAAGCCGACCCCGGAAGGGGCACGCGACTTTCTGGTGCCGAGCCGGATCTATCCGGGCGAGTTCTACGCGCTGCCGCAGTCGCCGCAGATCTACAAGCAGTTGCTGATGGTGGCCGGCTTCGACCGCTACTTCCAGATCGCACGCTGTTTCCGTGACGAGGACCTTCGCGCCGACCGTCAGCTCGAGTTCACCCAGATCGACCTCGAGGCCTCGTTCGTCACGCAGGAGGACATCCTCCCGGTGATCGAGGCGGTGCTCCACGATCTCTGGGCCGAAGCCGGGCAGCCGGTGCGGATTCCGTTCGGACGGCTGACGTATCGTGAGGCGATGGAACGCTTCGGGATCGACAAGCCCGATCTCCGGTACGGCTTCGAGATTGTCGATATCACGGCACATGTCGGCGCGGATGCCGCATCGTTCGTACACGATGCCATCACCGCCGGTGGTCGCCTCCGCGGGATCCACGCACCGGGTGCCGCGACCGCGAGTCGGAAGGAAATCGATGCCATGGCCGACGCCGCGAAGTCGGCAGGAGCCGGCGGCCTGCTCTGGGCCAAGCGGACCGAGGCGGGCTGGGAAGGACAGGGCGTCAAGGCCTTCGGCACGACCTGCCTTGATGCGCTCCCGGCCGCAGCTGGCGACCTGGTCCTTGCGGTGGTGGGGCGTGACGGCATCACGTCTCCGGCGTTGCACAACGTCCGCACGGCACTCACCAAACGGCCCGGCGTCGACCCGTTGATGGCGCACGCCTTCACCTGGGTGGTGGATTTCCCGCTCTTCGAGCAGGACCACGCCACCGGCGAATGGGTGTTCACGCATCACCCGTTCACGTCACCCCATCCGGATGACCTCGCCTACGTCGAATCCGATCCGTCGCGCTGCCGCGCGCTGCACTACGATGCCGTCTACAACGGCAACGAGCTCGGCAGCGGCTCGATCCGGATCACCGATCCGGCGCTGCAGGCAACGGTCTTCCGCTTCCTCGGGATTCCGGCCGATGAGCAGCGCCGGCGCTTCGGCTTCCTGCTCGACGCCCTCGCCTCCGGCGCACCGCCGCATGGTGGCTTTGCCTTGGGCTTCGACCGGATTGCGATGCTGCTCGCCGGCGCACCGTCGTTGCGTGACGTGATCGCCTTCCCGAAGACCGCCAACGCGCGGGCGATGTTCGAAGGGGCGCCGACCCCGATCGCCACGCGAGACCTCGCAGCCCTGCACCTCGCCACCCTCCCCGAGGAGCGTTCGTGAGCGCCGACGACATCCGTCACACCCTCTCGGCCGAAGGCGCCGATCCGCTGCTGCTCGCCGGCGTCAACGACGCCAACTTCGCCGAGTTGCAGCGCGCCCTGGGCGTGCGGGTGTCGCAGCGCGGTGACGCCATCACGCTGATGGGGACGGTGGACCAGGTCACCCGGGCCACGCCGGTGGTGCAGGGGTTGGTGGACCTCGCCCGCGCCGGCGAAAGCGTCGCGCCCGAGGATGTCTTCCGTCTCGCGACCAACGGCGGCGTGCCGGAGATCGCCTCGCCGAGCGACATCCGAAAGGTCGTGCTGCCGGGGATGCGCCGCGCGATCGTGCCGAAGACGCCCGGCCAGCGGACGTATCTCGAAGTCATTCACGAACACGACATCGTCATCGGCATCGGACCCGCCGGCACCGGGAAGACCTACCTCGCGGTGGCCAAGGCGGTCGAGGCGCTGGCACGCAAGCAGGTGCGCCGGATCATCCTGGCACGGCCGGCGGTGGAAGCCGGCGAGTCGCTCGGCTTCCTTCCGGGCGACTTGCAGCAGAAGGTCGATCCCTACCTCCGCCCGCTCTACGACGCACTCGAGGACATGATGCCGCCCGAGAAGGTGGCGCGCGCCATGGAGACGCGAGTGATCGAGATCGCGCCGCTCGCCTACATGCGCGGCCGCACCCTGGCCGATGCCTTCATCATCCTCGACGAGGCACAGAACGCCACCGGCGCCCAGATGAAGATGTTCCTCACCCGTCTCGGCGTGAACAGCAAGGCCGTGATCACCGGCGACAAGACGCAGATCGACCTGCCGCGCCGCGAAGATTCGGGGCTGGTGCAGTGCGAGCGGATCCTGCCGGGGATCGAGGGGATCGGGTTCCACTACTTCGGCGAGGAGGACGTGGTTCGGCATCGCCTCGTGCGCGACATCGTCCGCGCCTACGCGGAGGACCAGGCGGGCTGATGGCGGGTCACTCACCGACCACCGTGATCGTGAGCGGCGCCGCTGGCGGCTTCCCGCCCACGGCGGTGCGCCGGGCGGTCACGACGGTCCTCGCGGGGGAAGGTCGCGAGGCGTTTGTCGCGGTCACCTTTCTCGGGCTGCGGCGGATGCGCCGTCTCAATCGAGACTACAAGCACCACGATCGCCCGACGGACGTGATTTCGTTCGCGCTGCCCCAGCCCGATGGTTCGCTCGCCGGTGACATCTATCTCTGTCGGGCCGTGGCGGCCCGGGAGGCGCGTCGTCGTGGCCTCTCGGTGCGGGAGGAGGTGCTGCGCCTCGTGGTCCACGGCACGCTCCATGTCCTGGGGCAGGATCATCCCGAGGGCGAGGGGCGCGAGCACTCGGCGATGTGGGCCAGCCAGGAACGCTACCTCCGCCAGGTCACGACGTGATTCCGCTGCTGCAGGGGACGCTCTGGGGGGTCACCGCCATCGTGCTCTTTGCGGTCGCCGTGATCGCGCTGGCCGGTGAAGATGAGGGGGAGCTCGGCGCACGCGCGCTCGCGCGGGAGCCGTCCGGTGCTGACCTCCCGCCGGAACGCATCCTCCACGTCATGCACCTGGCCGGGCTCACGCTGGCTGGTGTCCTCGCGGCGGTCGGCACCTCGTGGTGGGAGGATGCCCCGCTCATGGGCGTCCTGCGTGTCGTGCTCGCGACCCTGGTTGTCTGGTCCATCGGCGACCTGGTGCCGCGGCTGCTGAGCGTCGTGGCCCCCGATCTGGTGGCGCCTGCACGGCGCCTCGTGCTCGCCACCACACCGATCGTGCGACCGCTCGTCTGGCTGGCGCTGGCGCTCGACCGCGCCACGACCGAGCAGGCTCGTGCCGTGGGGACCGCGCCGGATCGGATCACCCCGCAGGAAATGGCCGAGGGCGTCTTCTCGTTGGCGGAGATGACGGTGTCCGAAGTGATGACACCGCGCCTTGACATCATCGCCGTCGATGTTGCGGAGACGGAGGCGGCGGTCGTCAACACGCTCCGTCGCAGCGAGCATGCCCGATTGCTGGTGTTTGATGACCATCCCGACGCCGTGGTCGGCGTGATCTACGCCAAGGACATCCTGCCCCGGCTTCGTCCCGTCATCGCCCCGCGAGGCGCCTGGCAGGAGTTGATCCGTCCTGCGGCCTTCGTGCCCGAGGCGAAGCGGCTCGATCGACAGTTGCGGGACTTCCAGCGTGGCCCCGGACACCTGGCCGTCGTCGTCGACGAGTTCGGTGGTACTGCCGGCCTCGTGACGCTCGAGGACATTCTCGAGCAGATCGTCGGCGAAATCCGCGATGAGCACGACACCGACGAGGTGCAACCGGTGCAGCGCCATCCCGACGGGCACTTGACGGTGCAGGGAGGCGTGGCGCTGGCCGATCTCGAGGCGGAGATCGAGCATGACTTTGCGCGCGACGACGTCGCCACCGTCGGCGGCCTCGTGCTCGCCGAGTTCGGCCGGGTCCCGCGCGCCGGCGAGGTGGTCACCGTGGATGGGTGGCAGATCGCAGTCGAGGTGATCACGCGCCGGCGGGTGCGTCGCGTCGCGGTGACACCGCCGATTGCCGCACAGGACGACGATGATGCGGAGGACTCGTGAGCTTCCTCCTCCTCGCCCTCGGTCTCCTTCTCGCGGTCGCCGGATCGGCCGGTGCCACCGCACTGGTCACCACCGCGCGTGCAGCCTTGGCCGAAGCCATCGCACGACGGCTCCGGGGTGGTGATGACTCGCTCGCCTGGCTCGCCGAGACGGAGCGCCAGGTCGCGGCGGCGACCGCGGCAACCTCCCTGGGCATCGCGCTGATCGGGGTGACGATCCCGGGGTTGCTGCGTCAGCTCACGTCGACACAGTTCGCGCTGGCCGTCCTCACGCTCGTGGTGCCCGCCACGCTGGTCGGCGGCTACCTGCTGCCGCGATGGCTGACGGTGCCGCGGGCGGAGACGGTCGTGGAGTCGTTGCGACCGCTGCTCGCCGCGTGGAGTCGCCTGCTTGGCGTGGTGATGCCGGCACGGCTGACCGACCCCGCGGAGAACGTCCGCGCCCTTGCTCGCGAGGGCGCCGCAAGCGGGCTCGCCGATGACGAGCTGGTGATGGTCGGTGGCGTCATGTCGTTCGCCCAACGCCCGGTGCGGGTGGTGATGACCCCGCGCACCGAAGTCGTGGCGGTCGAGCACGATGCCAGCCACGACGAAGTGATGCGCACCTTCGCGGAAAGCGGCTACACCCGATTGCCGGTGATGCGCGGCACGCTCGATGAGATCGTCGGCATCGTCCACGCCTTCGACCTCTTCAAGCTCGAGCCCGACGACCCGGTCCCGGTGCGGCCAGTCTCGCTGGCTCCGGAGTCGCGCCTCGCCGGCGACCTCCTCCTCGACATGCAGCGCGAGCGTCGGCACTTTGCGGTCGTGCTCGACGAGTTCGGCGGGACCGCAGGGATCGTGACGCTCGAGGACCTGCTTGAGGGACTGGTCGGCGAGATTTCTGACGAGGATGATGGCTCAACGCCGTCCCACCGCGCGCCGGGGTCGCTGTTGGAGCTCGACGGATCGGAGCCGCCGCGCCTGATCGAGGAGCACTTCGGCGTCGTCCTGCCGGGGGGCGAGGCGGCGTCGATCGGCGGGCTGCTTGGCGAGTTGGCGGGGCGGATTCCAGTGGCCGGGGAACGTTTTGCCGTCGTCGGCCTTGAAGTGGAAGTGCTGCAGGCGTCGCCCACACGCGTGGAGCGATTGTTGGTGCGGCGCGGCGGAACGCATCCAGTGTCCCTCGACCGGGAGCCGACGTGAGTTCGATGACTGATTCCCGATTGGCGGAACTCGTCGCCCTCGCCCGTGAAGGCCGCGAGGGCGCGTTCCTCGCGCAGGCGTGGACGCTCGAGCCGGCCGACCTCGCCGACGTCCTCTCGGCCCTCGACGAAGACGAGCGGCTCGCGCTGGTGCGCATTCTGCCGGCGGAGTTGTCGTCCCAGGCGCTGGTCGAGATGCCGGCGGATGAACACGCGGAAGAGATCGTCGCGGCGCTCGATCCGGAGCAGGCCGCCGAGATCGTCGAGGAGCTCGAGGACGACGACGCCGCCGACCTTCTCGGCGAGATGGAGCCGGAAGAGCAGGAGCGGATTCTCGCCGAAGTCGGGGATCGTTCCGGCGTTGATCGGCTGCTCCGGTACGACGACGAGACGGCCGGCGGCATCATGACGACCTCGGTCGTCACCGTGACCGACCTCGACACGGTGGGCCTGGCGCTCGAGGCCGTGCGGCGCCAGGCGCATGACATGGACGACGTGATGGAAGTCTATGTCGTCGACGGCGCACGTCGGCTGGTGGGCGTCCTCTCGTTCAAGCAGCTCGTGCTCTCGACCCCCTCGCGCCTGGTGCGCGACGGGATGGAGCCGGCGGTGGCGCAGGTGTCGACCGATGTCGACCAGGAAGAGGTGGCGCGCATCATGGGCCGCTACAACCTCCCGTCGATCCCCGTGGTCGACGAGGCGGGCCGACTCCTCGGTCGAATCACCTACGACGACGTCATCGATGTCGCCGAAGCGGAAGCCACGGAAGACCTGCTCCGCTTCGGCGGTGTCTCGCCGGACGAAGAACTCGGTGGCGGCTGGTCGTCCGCGGTGCAGAGTCGACTGCCGTGGCTCTACGTCAACTTGCTGACCGCCTTCCTGGCAGCGGCGGTGGTCAAGTTCTTCCTGGGCTCCATCGACAAGCTCCCCTTTCTGGCGATCTGGATGCCGATCGTCGCCGGGATGGGGGGCAATGCCGGCACGCAAGCGCTGGCCGTCTCGGTGCGCCGCCTCTCGCTCGGGAGCGGGGTGGGGACGCGCTTTCGAGCGATCGTCACCAAGGAGATGGTCGTCGGGGTCATCAATGGCGCGGCGATCGGGCTGGTGATCGCCGGTCTCGCCGTGCTGCTCGGCGGCGAGTGGAAGCTCGGCCTGGTGGTCTTCCTCGCCATGACCGGCAACCTCTTCGTGGCCGGTTTCGCGGGCTCGTTCATCCCCGTCATGCTCGAGCGGGCCGGGATCGATCCGGCCATCGCCTCGTCGATCTTCGTGACCACCTTTACGGACGTCTGCGGATTCGGCCTCCTGCTGGGCTTGGCGACCGCGATTCTGCTCTGAAACGGGGGCGTCCAGCGGCCCTGCCGAGGTGCCTGAACTCCCGGCCCGGTGCTAGTTTACAGGCATGAGCGAATCGACGCTGGCGGCGCAGGTGCTCGACGGCAAGGTGGCGGGTGTCGCCCGTGCCGTCTCCGTGGTGGAAAACGCCCGCGCCGGCTTTGAAGAGCTCCTTTCCACGCTGCATCCCCACCTTGGCCACGCCCGCCGGATCGGCCTCACCGGCCCCCCGGGCGCCGGCAAATCCACGTTGACCGAGCGACTCACGCAAGCCTACCGCGCCCAAGGGCTGCGGGTGGCCGTCGTTGCTGTCGATCCGACCTCGCCGTTCACCGGCGGGGCGTTGCTCGGCGACCGGATCCGCATGGAGTCGGTCGCGCTGGATCCCGGCGTCTTCATCCGCTCCATGGCGACTCGCGGCTCGCTGGGCGGGCTGGCCACGTCGACGCGCGAGGTCTGCGACGTGCTCGATGCAGCGGGCTTCGATCGGATTCTCGTCGAGACCGTGGGTGTCGGACAGTCGGAACTGGACGTCACCCGGATGGCGGATACCTCCCTCCTCGCGCTGGTCCCCGAATCGGGTGACGGCATCCAGGCCCTCAAGTCCGGCGTGATGGAAGCCGCCGACCTCTTCGTGATCAACAAGAGCGATCGCCCCGGGGCACCAAAACTGCAGCGGGAGGTCGAGATGGCCCTCGACCTCCGGATGGGGAAGACGCTTCGCAACATCCCGGCGCATCACGGCGCGCTGCGGGGGCCGAAGGGGCCGGTGATCCACGAGGATGAGTCGGGCTGGCGTCCCCCCGTGCTGTTGACCGTCGCCGCCCAAGGTGAGGGAATCCCCGAGCTGGTGGACGCGCTGGAGCGGCACTGGCAGTGGCTGGCGGAGAGCGGCGCCTTGGCGACTCGTCGACGGGAGCGACTCGCGCAACGGACGAGAGAAGTGGTGGATCGGGCTGCGCGACGGTGGGTATGGCATGAGTCGCATGCCGAGGAGGCGATCGCGGCGCGATTGGACGAGATCGGGGCGGGGGCGGTGAGTCCGTACGAACTGGCGGCCGAGATCGTGGCCGCGTTGCGGGAGGGAGAGCGCGTATGACGACCACGATGTCCGACAGCGGACTACTCGAGCGCCTCGCGGTCCAGGAGGCAGAGCTGGCGCGCCTGCGTGCCGAGGTCGCCGCCTGGAAGGCGGGCGTGGCGCGACTGCCTGTGCGCGACGATGCGACCTTCGAGACCTTGTCTGGCGTCGCGGTCGAGCCGGTCTATACGGCGCTGGACGCGAACGGCAGCGAGCCGCTCCCTGGGGAATATCCCTACACGCGCGGGATCCACCCCACCATGTACCGCGGTCGGCTCTGGACCATGCGGCAGTTCGCCGGCTTCGGCACGGCGGAAGACACCAATCGTCGCTATCACTTTCTCCTCGCGCGTGGGCAGACCGGCCTGTCGGTGGCGTTCGACTTCCCGACTCTGATGGGCTACGACTCCGATCATCCCCGTTCCGAGGGGGAGGTCGGCAAGTGCGGCGTGGCGATTTCCTCGCTGGCCGACATGGAAACGCTGTTCGAGGGCATTCCGCTCGACCAGGTCTCCGTCTCGATGACCATCAACGGGCCGGCGGCGATCCTCTTCTGCTTCTTCGTGGCTGCGGCCGAGAAGCAGGGGGTGCCGATCGCAAAGTTGCAGGGCACCATCCAGAACGACATCCTGAAGGAGTTCGTGGCCCAGCACGCCTGGGTCTATCCGGTCGAGCCGTCGCTGAAGCTCATCGTCGACCTGTTCGAGTGGACCAGCGCGCACACGCCGAAGTGGAACTCGATCTCGATCTCGGGCTACCACATCCGCGAAGCGGGGTCGACCGCTGCCCAGGAGCTGGCGTTCACGCTGCTCAACGGCTTCACCTACGTCGAACGCGGGATGCAGCGCGGCCTCGATGTCGACCAGTTCGCCCCGCGCCTCTCCTTCTTCTGGGACGTGCACAACGACTTCTTCGAAGAGATTGCGAAGATGCGCGCGGCCCGTCGGATCTGGGCCCGGCACCTCCGCGAACGGTACGGCGCCAAGGACGACCGCTCGCTCAAGATGCGGTTCCACTGCCAGACCGCCGGCGTCTCGTTGACGGCACAGCAACCGCTCAACAACGTGGCCCGCGTCGCATATCAGGCGCTCGCCGCCGTCCTCGGGGGCACCCAGTCGCTGCACACCAACGCACTGGACGAAACGCTCGCGCTGCCGACGGAACAGGCGGTGCGGGTGGCGCTGCGCACCCAGCAGATTCTTGCCTACGAGACCGGCGTGGCCCACAGCGCCGATCCGCTGGGGGGCTCGTACCTGGTGGAGGCGTTGACGGACCAGCTCGAAGCCGAGGCGGAACGGATCTTCGCGCAGGTGGCCGAGATGGGCGGGACGGTGGCGGCAATCAACGCCGGCTGGTTCCAGCGCGAGATTGCGCGCTCGGCCTCGCGCTTCCAGTCCGAGGTCGAGACGGGACGGCAGACCATCGTCGGCCTGAATGCCTTTGTGGAGGACGAGGAATCGCCGATCGAGATCCTCAAGATCGATGCGAGTGCCGAAGTGCTGCAGCGCCAGCGGATGCAGCAGATGCGCGCCGCGCGCGACGAGGCGCTGGTGGCGGCCCGGTTGGCCGAACTGACCCAGGCCGCGAAGGACGAAGTGAACGTCATCCCCGCGATGCTTGATTGCGCGCGGGTCTATTGCACGCTGTACGAAATCCGGCACGCCCTCGAGACCGTCTGGGGTGCGTACCGCGAACCGGTGTTCTTTTAGCTCACGAGAGGTTCAACATGGCCACCGCCCGGCAGACTGCCAGCGGCCGTGACCTGCTGCGGATGAAGCCTGGTCCGCATCCGGTCGTCACCTGCTACCTCAAGATCGAGACGCGCGACCGCGCTCGGAAGAAGTACCTGACGAAGGTGAAGAATCGGGTCAAGGCGATCGAGTCCACGCTCGCCACCTCGCACTGGACCAAGGCGCAGCAGGAGATGGCCCGCCTCGACCTCGCGCGGATCCTCGACTATCTCGGCGACGAAGCCAACTTGCCGGCGTCGCCGGGGATCGCCCTCTTCGCCTCGGCCGGGCACAAGCTCTTCGAGGTCCATGAACTGCCGAAGGTCCACCGGTCGCGCCTCGCGATCGAGCGCACCCCGCTGGTGCGCGAGCTCGCCGCCACCGAGGAGGAGTTCGGGCGCCTCTTCACCGTGACGATGGACAAGACCACGGCGCTCGTCTGGGAAGTGACGGCGTTCGCCGCCAAGGTGGTCCGCAAGGTCAAGACCGAGGTGACGCGCGGCAGTCGCTTCCACGCGGGACCGTACGCGGCGCATGGCGAGCACACCTTCCACAACCGGATCGCCAACGAGCGGAAGCGGCATCTGGAGACGGTGGCGCGTGCGTTGTTCGAGGTCGATCGTGCCTCGCCCGGACACCAGATTGTACTCGCTGGCGCCGGCAACGATGCCCAGGCCCTCGAACCGTTCCTGCATCGTTACGTCGCCGATCGGTTGATCGGCCTCGCGCGGCTGGCGCCCAAGGATGCCACGCCGGGGGCGGTGCACCAGCTCACGATGGAAGTGCGCGAGGCGCACGCGCGAGCCTCGGAGGGCCACCACGTCGAGGAACTCGGTGAAGGCCTCGGCATGGGTTGGGCCGTCAATGGCGTGCGCGAGACGCTGAAGGCGCTGGCGAATGGCCAGGTCCGACTGCTGCTCGTGCGCGGCGATGCCTCGTTGCCGGGTTTCCGCTCGTTGGCGACCGGCCGGATGTCGACGCTGGCGCGAGACCTCCGCGAGGACGGCGAAGTGGTGCCGACGCTCGATGTGCTCGATGATGCGATTGAAGAGGCGTTGCGGCAGCGCGTTGGCCTCGACGTGGTGTATGACGAGGACGCCTCCGAATCCGTCGACGGCCTGGCCGGGCTGCTCCGCTTCAAGTGAGCCTGACTTCAAGGAGATGCGCATGATGGCAGTTGCCGATGCCCCGGCCCTGAATCGCCCGATTCGGGTGCTGGTGGCCAAGCCAGGCCTCGACGGTCACGATCGTGGCGCCAAGGTGGTGGCCGCCGCGCTGCGCGATGCGGGGATGGAAGTCATCTACACCGGGCTGCACCAGACGCCGGAGATGATCGCCACCGCCGCCGTGCAGGAAGACGCTGACGTGGTGGGACTCTCGATTCTGTCGGGGGCCCACATGACGCTCTTCCCGCGGGTCCGGGCGCTGTTGAGCGAGATGGGGCGCCCCGACATCCTCGTGACTGGGGGTGGCATCATTCCCCAGGAGGACATGGACGCGCTCGAGGCCCAGGGCATCGGCAAGCTCTTCGGTCCCGGGACCCCCACGGGAGACCTGGTGACCTACATCCGTGAGTGGTCGCGCACGCACCTCAGCGCGTGAGGCGTTCGTGACTGAAGCCAAGCCCACGCGTCTTCGCGGGGCCACCGATGAATACCGCGCCCTCGCCGACCGCCTTCGGGCCGGCGGGGGCGAGGCGCGCGTGGCGAAGATGCACGCCAAGGGTCAGTTGTCGCCTCGCGAGCGCGTCACCCACCTGCTCGATCCCGAGTCGCCGTGGCTCGAGATCGGACTCCTCGTCGCGCATGATCGCTACAACGGCGAGGCGCCGGCCGCGGGTGTGATCACCGGCCTCGGCGTGGTCGCCGGGCGGGACGTCGTGGTCGTGGCGAATGATGCCACGGTCAAGGCCGGCTCGTGGTGGCCCGAGACCATTACCAAGATCCTCCGCGCCCAGGAGATCGCGATGCGTCAGCGCATCCCGATCGTCTACCTGGTCGACTCTGCCGGCGTCAACCTCCCATATCAGGAAGGGGTCTTCCCCGGGCAGTATGGCGCGGCGCGGATCTTCTACTACAACTCGCTGATGCGTCGCTATCTGCACGTCCCGCAGATCTCGGCGGTCATGGGGAGCTGCATCGCCGGCGGCGCGTATCTCCCCGCGCTCTCCGACGTGATCTTCATGGTTGAGGGGACGTCGTTCATGGGACTCGGCGGCCCCAACCTGGTCAAGGGCGCGACCGGTCAGACCGTCGATGGCGAAACGCTCGGCGGTGCCCGCACGCATACCGAGGTCAGCGCGGTGGCACACTACCGCGCGCCCGACGATGCCTCGTGCCTCGATCGGATGCGCGAGTACATCGGGCGTCTGCCCCGCGCGCAGGGCGTCGGGCACGCGGTGATCGAGTCGAAGCCGGCGGCCGCCGAACCGGCGGCACTGTACGACATGTTGCCGGCCGACCACCGCCTCTCCTACGACATGCGCCACATCCTCAACGGTCTGCTCGATGGTGGCGTGCTCGACGAGTTCCAGCCCGATGTCGCACGCGAGATGCTCTGTGGGCATGCGCGCATCGAGGGGCGACCGGTCGCGGTGATCGCCAACCAGCGGGGCGTCATCAAGGGACGGCCCGGGGAGCGGCCGAAGTTCGGCGGCATCATCTATCCCGAGAGCGCGGAGAAGGTGGCCTTCTTCATCGAGACGGCCAATCGTGAAGGGCTCCCGATCCTCTTCGTGCAGGACGTCTCCGGCTTCATGGTCGGCGCCGAGGCGGAGCACGCGGGGATCATCCGGGCGGGGGCGCACTTCGTCGAGGCGATGGCGACGGCGTCGGTGCCGAAGATCGTGCTGACGGTGAACCATGCCTCCGGTGCGGGCTACTACGCGATGGCGGGGCAGGGGTTTGACCCCGACTTCATCCTCTCCTGGCCGACGGGCCGGATGGCGGTCATGGAGGGTGAGGCCGCGATCATGGCCGTGCACGGTGCCGCCATCGGGAAGGCGCAGCAGGAGAAGCGTCCACTCGACGACGCCACCCAGGGTGCGATCGCCGGGATGCGCGCCGACTACGAGGCGCAGCTCGATGCACGCTACGCCGCCGCGCGCGGCTTCGTCGACGCCATCGTGGCGCCCGACGAGAGCCGTTCGGCCCTCGCCTTCCTGCTGCGTGTGACGTCGAACTACGCCGGCCCTCACCTCGGGCCATTCGTCCTCGATGGAGTGCGTGGATGAGGCTGTGGCGGCTCGCTCCCTGGTTGGCCGCCACCGTGGTGCTCGGCTGCACGCCGCCGCGGGCGGTGGAAGTTCGTCCGCAAATGGACCCGGCCCCACTGCCGGGCCCCACTGAGCCTCGGCTACCGAGCAGTGAGACGCCGCCGGTGGCGCCAGCCGATGACGCGAAGCGCTCGCTCCCCCCCGAGGAGGCTGCACGCCGCGGCCTGATGCCGTTGGCCTCGACCGGCGTGCCCCAGTTTGCGAGCGCGATGCCGCAGGCCGATGGCCGTGGCGTCGTGATCGCCATTCTCGACAGCGGTATCGACCCGTCGGTGCCCGGGCTCCAGCGCACCACCGATGGGACGGCGAAGCTGCTCGACGCCCGTGATTTCTCTGGCGAGGGGCGCGTGCCGCTCGTGCCGATCGTGCGACGTGGCGACACCCTGCTCGTGCATGGTCAGCGCATCCTCGGCGCGTCGCGGATTGCGTCCGTGGCCGTCGGATCGGCGTGGTGGGGCGGCGTCTTCGCAGAACTGCCGCTTGGCCCGGCTCGCGCCGCCGACGCCAACGGCAATGGGACCGTTGGCGACGAGCTCCCCGTGGTCGTGGTCCGCACGGCGAACGGATGGGCGCTCTTCGCCGACACCCAGGGGAACGGGACCTTCACCGATGACCGACCGATCCGCGACTACGCGACGGCACAGGAGTATTTCGGGTGGAGCAGCACCGTGCGACCGCCGTCGACGCAGATGGCCGTGAACTTCGCCGATTCTGCTGGCACGCCCACGCTCGACCTCGTGTTCGACACCAGCGCGCACGGGACGCACGTGGCAGGGATCGCCGCAGGCCACGGCCTGTACGGTGTCGCCGGCTTTGATGGGGTCGCCCCCGGGGCCCGACTGCTCGGACTGAAGATCGCCAACGATGCGGGCGGGGGGATCACGGTCACCGGCGCGATGATCCGTGCGCTGGACTACGCGATCCACTTTGCCGCCGAACGCCAGCTCGCGCTGGTGGTCAACATCTCCTTTGGCGTTGGCAACGAGCGCGAGGGCGCATCCCGCATTGACGCCCTGGTCGACTCCGTCCTGGCGGCGCATCCGACTGTCGTCGTCGCCGTCGCCGCCGCCAACGATGGTCCGGCGCTGTCGACCATCGGCTTCCCGGGCACCGCACTGCGTGTCCTCTCGGTCGGTGCGACGCAGCCTCTGGTCTTCAACGGGGTCAGCGCGAGCGATTCCGTGCCGGAGCCGCTCGCCGACTTTTCGAGTCGCGGCGGGGAAGTCGCCGGCCCAGATCTCGTGACGCCGGGGACGGCCTACAGCGCGGTCCCCAACTTTGCCATGGGCGATGAGATCGAAAGCGGGACCAGCATGGCAGCGCCGCATGCCGCCGGCCTAGCGGCGCGACTGCTTTCGGCGCTGGGCACCCGCGCAGCCACCACGCCGGCCACGCTCATCATCCAGGCGCTCCGGAATTCGGCGCAGCAGGTGCCCGGCGCGACCACGGCGGAGCAGGGCTCGGGCCGGCCTGACCTGCTGAAGGCGTGGCGCTGGCTTGAGCGGCGCGAAAGCGCGGCAGCCCTCGTCGTGGATGTCGTCGATGGTGTGCAGGGGCGCGGGGCTGTTTGGATCACGCTGCGTGATTCCGCAGACGGAACGCGGCCGGTGCGGACGCAATTCACGTTGCGGCAGATCGACGCCGGGCCGCCGCCACCGATTCGACTGGATGCCAGCGCGGCATGGATTGTCGTCCCGGCCGCCACCGTGATCAGCGGGGGGAAAGCCACCTTCACGGCGACCGTCACCGCTGGGCGTCGGAACGCGTCGGGCTGGATTCGGGTGAGCGATGCACGCGATGGATCGCTCCTGGCGCTTGTGCCGGTCACGGTGCGCCTGCCGATCTCGGCGACGGCGCTCACGGTGGTCGACACCTTCACGGTGACGCCCGGCGGGACGACACGGATCTTTGTTCCGGCCGAAGCGGGACGCGGATTCCAGGTCGAGGTGGCCACGGCAGAAGCGTCGCAGATGGCCACGGCGGCCCTGCACGAGCCCGGTGGGATGCCATTCCGTGAGGGAGCGATGAGCCCGTCCGGCTTCGGCGACGGCGCAGCGCTCTTCGAGTTGACCGGCAACGACGTCGTCGCCGGTCTGTATGAGGTCGTCGTCGCGGGCGGCCCGCTGGCTGGTGCCACGATGCGAGTCACCGTCCGGCGTGCACCCCTGACGCTCGACGCGACTTCGTCGGGAGATTCCCTGCGGGTCACGACGACCTCGGTCGTCGCCGCTCGCCTCTCGGTCCGTACCCGTGCGGGCATGATCGGCGGCGAATGGCGGCAGCGCATCGAGCGGTCCGGTGATGCCCCGGTGCGGCTGGTCATTCCCGTGCCCGAGTGGGCCGAACGGGTCAGCATCGACTCGCGCATGCCGCGCGAGCAGTGGCTTCGCTTTTCGGACTTCGGCGTGACGATTCAGGACAAGACCGGCCGTCACATCGACGCCTTGCCGCTCAACTACGCCTTCGGCCGTGCCACGCCCGAGTTGCCGCCGCACGTGATTGGTGACTCGCTCGTGATCCTGCTGGCGCCGGGGTTCGCGGAACGTGCCGGCCCGTGGGAACTCGATGTGGCCGTGCGCTTCTATGCCGCCGACGTGACCGAACTCGATGGCGGTGGATCACCGTTTGCGCCACTGGCTGGTCGCGCCTCGGTGACGCAACGCTATCCACTCGGTATGCTGCCGCTCGAACTACCGGCTGGGTTTCGGCCCGTGGTCATTCTCGTCGCCCTCGAGGGTGATGAGCACGCGTGGACCCGAGAGGTCTCGCTCGACATTGCAGGGGGTACGTCCCGATGACCGTTCGCAAGACCGTTCGCATCGCCGCGGGCCAGGGCTTCTGGGGTGACTGGCTGGAGGCGCCGGTGCGCCAGGTGGAGGGCGGGGCGATCGATTATCTCGTCCTCGACTACCTCGCCGAAGTCACCATGTCGATCCTGCAGAAGCAGCGATCGCGCGACCCGGGCGCCGGCTATGCCCGCGACTTCGTCACCCAGATGGAGCGGATCCTCCCGACCATCGCGACCAACGGCGTGCGAGTCATCTCGAATGCCGGCGGGGTGAATCCGCGCGCCTGTGCCGCCGCCGTGCGAGCGGCCGCCGACAAGCTTGGTGTCGGCGACAAGGTGAAGATCGCGCTGGTCACCGGGGATGACCTCCTCGACGAGCTCGATGCCCTGACCGCCGCGGGGGAGCCATTCTCGAACATGGACACCGGTGGGCCGCTGAGCGACGTGCGCTCGCAGGTGCGCTCCGCGAACGCCTACCTCGGGATGAAGTCGATCGTCGACGCCCTCGACCAGGGGGCGACGATCGTCATCACGGGTCGCGTGACGGATACGGGCCTCACCCTCGGTCCACTCGTCCACGAATTCTGCTGGAGCTACGACGACTGGGACAAGGTTGCGGCCGGCACCATCGCGGGGCACATCCTCGAATGCGGCGCGCAGAGCTCGGGTGGCAACCTCCTTCGTGACTGGCGCAAGGTGAAGCGGCTCGAGGACGTCGGCTTCCCGATCGCGGAGGTCGAGGCCGACGGCACCTTCGTGGTGACCAAGCATCCGGGGACGGGCGGCGTCGTCAACGTCGCCTCGGTCACCGAGCAGCTCGTCTACGAGATGGGCGATCCGCACAACTACATCACGCCGGACGGCATCGCCGACTTCACCTCCATCCGGCTCGACCAGGTCGGCAAGGATCGGGTCCGGGTCTCGGGGATCACCGGGTCGGCGCGCACCCCGATGCTCAAGGTCTCGGTGGCCTACTTCTACGGCTACAAGGCGGTCGGCACGCTGGTCTACTCGTGGCCCGAGGCGTATGACAAGGCGAAGGCCGCCGACAAGATCCTCCGCAAGCGATTGGCAACGCTCGGCCTGTCGTTCGAGCAGATCCTGACCGAGTACGTCGGCGTCGATGCAACGCACGGCAAGCTCGCCGGCGAGCCTCGTGACGACATCGCCGAGGTGATGCTCCGTGTCGGCGTGCGCGGCACCGACAAGGCGGCCGTCGAGCGCTTCACCCGCGAAATCGCGCCGTTGGTCCTGACCGGCCCGCCGAGCGTTACCGGATTCGCCGGTGGCCGTCCGGCGGTCGAGGAGATCGTGGCCTACTGGCCCGCGCTGGTGGCGCGGGAGAAGATTGAACCTCGCGTCC
Organism: Gemmatimonadota bacterium; assembly: GCA_016720805.1. Taxonomy (NCBI): domain Bacteria; kingdom Pseudomonadati; phylum Gemmatimonadota; species Gemmatimonadota bacterium. The sequence continues at coordinate 643,908 of JADKJZ010000001.1, forward strand.
GCGTGGAGATGCTCTGATGGCGACGACCCTGCTGCAACTGCGCTGGTTGGCCCACGCCCGCTCCGGTGACAAGGGCGACACGGCGAACGTCGGCCTGATCGCCTTCGAGGCCGAGTACTACCCGTTGCTCGTCGAACAGGTGACCAAGCGTCGGGTGGCCAAGCATTTCAAGGGAATGGTCTCGGCGGTGGATCGCTTCGAGTTGCCCAACCTGAATGCCCTCAACTTCTTGTTGCACGGCGCGCTGGACGGGGGCGGTACGCTCTCGCTCAAGACCGACGCGCAGGGGAAGGTCTTCTCGACCGCGCTGCTCCGGATGGAGATCGAGGTGCCGAAGAAGCTCGCCAAGAAGATCAAGGACGCCGCATCATGAGCGCGGTGGACTCGAGGCTCGAGGGCGGCGTGCTGACCCTCACGCTGAACCGCGCCGAGAAGCGAAACGCACTCAATGCGGCGATCGTCGACGGCCTGGCCATCGGTATTGCGCAGGCGGAGCTCGACGCCGAGGTGCGGGTGCTGGTGATTCGCGGGGCGGGAAAGGATTTCTGCGCCGGGGCGGACCTCGACGAACTGCTCGCCTCCGCCGACAACTCGCTCGAAGAGAACGAGCGGAACGCCCTCGCTCTGGGCGAGCTCTTCCTGGCGCTGCGCGGCCTCCCGAAACCGACCGTCGCGGTGGTGCAGGGGCGGGCGTTGGCAGGGGGGGCAGGCCTGGCCACGGCGTGTGATCTGGTGATCGCGAGCGAGGCCGCGCGATTCGGTTACCCCGAGATCGAGCGCGGCTTCGTCCCGGCGATGGTGATGACGATGCTCAAGCGTGCCGTCGGCGAGAAGCGCGCGTTTGACCTGGTGGCCACCGGGCGGCTCCTCTCGGCGCATGAAGCGGAGCAGTGTGGGCTGGTGAGCCGGGTCTTGCCTGAGGAGGGTTTCGACGGCGCGGCCGCAGCGGTCATCGCCGCACTCGCTGGCCGGAGTGTCACGGCGCTGGCGCTCACCAAGCAGCTCTTCACCGAGCTCGATGGCCGGAGCTTCCAGGACGGCATTCTCCTCGGCGCGCGGGTGAATGCGCTCTCCCGGGCCACCGAGGACTTCAAGCGCGCCATCGCGGCGTTCCTGGCCAAATGATCCTCTGGCTCTCGCGGTTCCGGATCGGACTCTCGCTGGTGGGGCTGTTGATCGTCATCGCGGCCGTCGCGCGGGACGATCAGATGCTGATGTGGGTGGCGATGGGGTGTCTGGGTGCGTCGGTGCTGGTGCGGCTGCTCCTCCGTCGGCGGCTGCAGGACGCGCAGCGCGAGGCGATGGAGGAGTAGCCGGCAACGGTTGGTACCCTGCCGCAGAAATCTCCACCCCAGGATTGTGGTGACCCTGCCTTCCTTCGGCATGCTCACCACGCCCCCCATCGCCCGCCACGTCCTCCGCCGCGCCTTCGGCTATCCCGACTTCCGTCCGATGCAGGCGCGCGTCGTCTCCGCCGTACTCAGCGGGCACGACGTGCTCGCCGTCCTTCCCACCGGTGGCGGCAAGTCGATCTGCTTCCAGGTCCCGGCGCTGGTCGGCGGCGGGCTGACAGTCGTCGTGTCGCCGCTCGTGGCGCTGATGCAGGATCAGGTCACCGCGCTCCGCACGCGCGGCATCGCTGCCGCCGCCCTCAACAGCACCCTCGACGCCAGCGAACAGGCGGCCACGATCGCCGATGCCGCGCGCGGTGCGCTCCGCCTCCTCTACGTCTCACCCGAGCGGTTGCCACGCCTCTGCGACGAACTGAAGGCCCGCAATGCCCGGGTGGAACGCCTCGCCGTCGACGAGGCGCACTGCATCGTCGAATGGGGGCACGACTTCCGACCGATGTATCGCGGACTCCGCGCCGCACGAGCCGCCCTCGGTGCTCCGCCGTGCGTGGCCCTCACCGGTAGCGCGACCCCGGCCGTTCGCGAGGAGATCGGAAACGCCCTCGGCTTCGGCCGCGGCGCCGTCGAGATCGTCGCGTCGTTCGATCGCCCGAACCTGCACTTCAGCGTGGTGCCGGTGGTCTCGCGCGACGATCGCCTCGCGCGGCTTGCCGTCCTCATCCGCACCACGCCCGGCGCGGCCATCGTCTATGCCCCGACACGCGGCCTGGTCGAGGGCCTCGCGCGCGTGCTGGTCGAGGCTGGCGTGGCGGCCGCACCGTACCACGCCGGGATGACGACCACCGAGCGCAGCGACACGCTGGTACGCTTTCTCGACGACCAGATCCGCGTCGTGGTCGCGACGTGCGCCTTCGGCATGGGAATCGACAAGCCGGGGGTGAAGCTGGTCGCGCACTGGACGATGCCCGCCACGCCCGAGTCATACTATCAGGAGGCCGGTCGGGCAGGGCGTGACGGCAGTGCAGCACGCTGCATCATCTTTCATCATCCCAGCGATGTGGTCCTGCCACGGCGCCAGCTTGACGTGACCTACCCGCCAGAGCGCACGCTCGAGTTGCTCTGGAAGACGCCAGAGCTCCGGCCACGCCATCCGCCTAGCGTCGTCGCTGCAGCGGATCGGTTGGCGGCGGAGTTGCGCCCTGATCGGGGTGCAGTGGACTGGACGCGCGTGCGTCGGCGGCGTCGCGAGGCGGAAAAGCGGCTTGCGGCGATGAGCAGCTATGCGCTCACCCGGAGCTGCCGGCGGCGCGTGTTGATGGAATGGTTCGGGGAGAAGAACGTGCGCTGTGCCGGGTGTGATCGCTGCCGGGCCACGGGGCGGTGAGGACACCCCGTGGGTTGCTGCGTGTCAGGGACGGCTGATTGGCCGCGTCACACCCTGCACGTCGACCGAGGTGGTCGGCAGCATCACCACCTCGTTGATGCGCGTCGGCACGCTGTTGATCTCGCGGAGCATGGCGACCAGCGAGCCCGCGAAGGTATCGCCCGCGTCGTAGTTCACCACATAGCCGAGGTCGCGCATCGAGGCGATTGTCATGCGCGAGAGCGGCATCGGCACTCCGGGTGACTCGATGAATCCCGTCATCAACTCTGTCCGGAAGATCGACTCACGCCAGTGCGCGTCCGCCGTCCCCGGGCCGAAGCTGTTCTCGACCGGGACGGGACGACCGGCATAGCCCAAGGTCAGTGTGGGCCAAAGCGCCAGCGCTTGGGTGCCGATGAAGATCGGGTCGGCGCCGCCCCTGTCGGTGAGGACGCCGCGGTCGGTCCAGATGGTGCCGAAGCCGAGGACGTGCCCCATTTCGTGCAAGATCAGCGGGACGAGTTGGCCGGTGTTCTCGCGAGTGACCAGATCGGCGTCGTCGAAGCGCATCCGGCCGACGGCGGGGAGCGCCGACGGGGATCGGATGGTGCATGGGCCGGCGCTGCCGAGGACGCCACCGGGGCCGTCGATGTTCTCCACGGCCGCGAAGATGATCACGTCGTCGACGAATTCGTTGATCGCTGGCGAGCCGGTGCCACAATCGCCGGCGGGGCGGGTCATCTGCACGTCGCTGATGTCGTCCGTGATGATCGCCATCCAGCGCGTGGCTGCCGTGACGAAAGCATCACGCTGGCTCGCCTTCATCGGCGTGAGTAGCCGGAGGTCCACCACGAATTGCTTGGCGGTGCCGCTCGCGGTGAACTCCGCGCGCGGCCCCGGAAAGCCGGGGACGGTCGCCACGAGGGTGCTGGTCGGATTGACTCGGCCGAGCTTCCAGTCCTGCGGTGAGGCGATCCCGGTGGCATCGGAAATTCCCACCGACCCCGTCATCGTGGCGTCGCCGAAGCCGGTCAGGGCGAAGCCCACCGGAATGTTGGGGACGGGTGCGCCGAGCGCATCCACGACCCGGACTCGGGGGAGAACGGGGACCTGGAAGCCGAGTGTTCCGGTCTGGGCCGCGGGAGAGATCAACTCCAGCGTCGTGATGTTCGCCCCGAGCCCCTGCGCCGTGAAGATGAACCGTTCGCCCGCAGGAAGTTGCGCGGTCAGCTGGTTCACGCCGGCGATTGGGCCGAGCGTCCAGCCAGTGGGAGAAACCCGTCCGAGGGCGTTGGTCACGCCGGTTCCGCCAGTGACCGTGCCGCCGCCGAGCGTCACGGTGAAGACCACGGTGACCCCCGGCTTCACCGCGCCGAATCCGTCTCGGACCTCGAGCACCGGCAGCGTCGCGAGGGGTTGTCCGGCGAACGCGACGAAATTCGCGGTCCCCACGGCGGCGACGCTCGAGGGAGGGACCACCGTGGCGGTCACCGAAATGGTGTTGCTGACGGTGGTGTTCTCGACCGCCGCCCGAAGTGTATTGACCCCCGGGAACGAGCCCATGGTCCAGGTTGTCGCCACCGCGACCCCATCCGTCCCGGTCACGACCCGGGTTGGGGTGACGGCCCCGTCGCCGGCATCGATGCTGAAGAGGATGGCGACGTTCGGCAGGGCGGCCCCGTTGGCATCCCGCACGCGAACACGAGGGGGGATCGGTGCGACGCCCTCGACCGGAACCGATTGTGCCCCCCCGGCCAGGACTTCCAGGGTGGCCGGCGGCCCGAGGGTCGAACCGGTCTCACCGCCGCAGGCCGCGACGAGGAGGGCGACGACCAGGAGGAGCGGGGCATTCGACCGAGGGATGGATGGCATCGCAGAAATATGGAGGGGAACCGCTCGGAACGGGGAGCGCCCCCCGATGTAGCGAACCGCCTCCGTACCGGGCACCCGAATTTGTGGGTAGAGGGAAAGCCCGGGAATGGCGCTCGGCTATTGCCGTAAGTTGCTGTCCCCCATAGCTTTTCACGGATGCGAATCGTGCTCCGCCGCCACAGGGCCCCGGGGGTCGGATCAGCCAGAGTGCTGATCCGGCGAGTCGCATGCGGTATCGTCACACAGTTCCGCCGGTCACTGCTCCTCGCCAAATCGCCGCTCCATCCCACCTTGCGACAGCCTCGGCTTCTGGCTCGCGCCGGAGGGGCATCGGACGCGCTCGACACGACTGTGTCGGGTCCGCCCGCCGCCATCCGCCGCTCCCGAACGACTGCGGGGCTTTCCTCTGGGCGGCAGCACGGGCCTCGACGGCTCGGGCGCTGGAGTCCTGGTCGGTTCGTGGTCGTCCCCGCGGGACGATCCTCCTCCACCCCTATAGTCGCGGATGGCAGCGCCCCTGGGCGCGTGCGGACCGCGAGGACTCTCCGTGAAGCGCGAGATTCTCATTTCAGGCACCCCGCGCGAGACGCGGGTGGCCATCCTCGAGGACGACCGCTTGGTCGAGCTCCTCGTCGATCGGCCCGGATCAGCGGCGTACAGTTGGTGACGTCTATTACGGGCGCGTAGACGCCGTCCTCCCGGGCATCCAGGCGGCGTTTGTCGATGTCGGCCTCGAGAAGAGCGCCTTCCTCCACGCCTCGGACCTGCTCGAACCCGAAGACGACGAAAGCCCGGTCGAGGCCGAGCCCGAGGACGTCGACGACGAGACGGACGAGGACGGCGAGGGTGAGGGCGAGGACGACGCGGAAGCGGCCAAGGATCCGACGACGGCGCGCAAGCGCCGCGGCTCCGGCGGCAAGCGCGAAGTCGGCGCCCGGCGCGCCGTGCCCGACATCGGCGAGATGCTGAAGAAGGGCCAGCTCCTCCCCGTGCAGGTCACCAAGGAACCAATCTCGACCAAGGGCTGCCGCGTCACCGCGCAGATCTCGCTGGCCGGGCGCTTCCTCGTGTACATGCCCTACGCCTCAAAGGTCGGCGTCTCCCGCAAGATCGAGAATCGCGAGCAGCGGGCGAGCCTCCGCGAGATGGTGTCCCGTCTGCTTCCGCGCGACGCAGGCGGCGTGATCGTGCGCACCGTTGCCGAAGGGGTGACGGAAGACCACTTCCGCCGCGAGATCGATTCGCTGCTGGCCACGTGGAACAAGATTCAGCGGAAGCAGCAGTACGTGAAGGCGCCGGCGCTGCTGCATCGCGAGGCCTCGCTCACGCGTTCCCTCATTCGCGACGTCTTCTCGGCCAAGGTCGATGCGCTCTGGGTTGACTCGAAGGAACTGCATGCGGAAATCGTCCAGTACCTCCAGCTGATCGACCCGGAGCTCGAGGCGCGCGTCCACTTCTATCAGGACCCGACGCCGCTCTTCGACGCCTACAAGATCGAACACGAGATCCGCGACCTCTTCAAGCCACGGGTTGACCTGCCGACCGGCGGCTACCTGATCATCCAGCCGACCGAAGCCTTGGTGTCGGTGGACGTGAATACCGGCCGGTATACCGGCAAGCGCGACCCCGAAAAGACCATCCTCCGGACCAACGTCGAGGCGGCCCGGGAGATTGCCCGGCAGATCCGCCTCCGGGATGTCGGCGGCATCATCGTGGTCGACTTCATCGACATGGAGTCGAAGGGAAATCGCGACCGGGTGCTGGCCGAGCTTCGGACCCATCTGGGGCGGGACCGAGCCAGGACCAGGGCGTTCGCGGTCTCGGAACTCGGATTGATCGAGATGACCCGTCAGCGGGTTCGGCCCTCGCTCTGGGCCTCGATGACCCGGGAGTGCCTGACCTGCAGCGGGACGGGTCGGGTGTTCTCGCCCGAGGTGGTTTCGAGGCGGCTGGAACGGGCCCTCAAGCGGGCCGCCGTGGACCAGAAGGAGCGGAAGCTGGCCATTCGCCTCCATCCGGACGTGGCCCTCTACCTGCTCGAGGAAGAGCCGAAGCTGGTGGCCACCCTGGGCCGGCAGTCCGGGTTGGAGCTTGAGGTTCGGGACGACCCGATGCTTCGGCTGGACGAGTTCCGGCTCATGTCGAGGCCTGCTGGCCGCGATGTCACCGAACTCTATGCGGTGGCGTAATTTCGGGGTTGCCCCCCGGAAAACGGGGGGCTATATTGGTTGGCTTGGCAACTCAGACCCATTGGAGTAAACAGGTTCTATGTACGCGATTTTCAAGGCCTTGGGCAAGCAGTTCCGCGCGGAAAAGGGCGCGACGCTGAAGTTGCCGTTCATGGACGGGAAGGAAGCTGGGGACACGCTGACCTTCACGGATGTGCTGCTCGCCTCCAACGGGGATGTCATCACCGCTGGCGCGCCGACCATCGCGGGCGCTTCGGTTTCGGCCGAGATCGTCAAGCATGGCAAGGACGAGAAGATTTACGTCTTCAAGTTCAAGCGCCGGAAGGGATACCGCCGGAAGACCGGACATCGGCAGAAGCACACCGAAGTCCGCATCACTGACGTTGTGACGGGTTGAGGTAATACGTGGCTCACAAGAAGGGTGTCGGCTCTAGCCGCAACGGTCGCGATTCGAATCCGCAGTACCTGGGCGTGAAGCACTTCGGTGGCGAGTCTGTCACGGCGGGGAGCATCCTCGTCAAGCAGCGCGGCACCAAGTTCCACCCCGGGAAGAACGTCTTCCGCGCCAAGGACGACTCGCTGCACACGTACATCGACGGCGTCGTCAAGTTCGAGCGCAAGGACAAGGCGCGGCAGCAGGTGTCGGTGTATCCGAAGCCGGTTTCCTGAGTCGTTAGCCGTTGGTCGTTAGTCGTTAGAGGCCAGTCTCCGTGCGGGGACTGGCCTTTTTGTATGTGACCGGTGCTGCACCCCTAACGACTAACGGCCAACGACCAACGGCTAACGACCAACGACCAGTCGTTCCGGCCAATTCCCGCACACCCCCGCCACCCCCAACCCCTCCAGATGCTCCGCCGCCCGGGCCTCGTTCACCGTCCAGGCGACGACCCGGATCCCCACCATCGCGCAGCGCTCGACCAGGTCCCGATCGATCAGGTGCCACTCCTGCCAGAGCGTCTGGGCACCGGTAGCGAGCACCGGCCCGGGGACGTCGAGTGGATAGGAGGAGGAGAGGACGCCCAGCGACAGGGTGGCATCGGCCTCGTACAGCCGGCGGATGACCCGATGGTCGAAGGCGTGCACGTGGAGCCGCTCGGGGAAGGGGTGGCCTGCCATCAGGGCCCGCAGTCGTCCCAGGCCGTGGCTCGAGACCCCCTTGGCCTCGATGAACACCTGGATCGGTGCCAGCACCGCCAGCGCCTCTGCCAGCGTGGGGATCCCGCTCCCGTCCATCAGGCGCACCTCCGCCACCTCGGCCGCCGTCAGGTCATGAAGCGGCCGACCGTCCGTCAGCGCGGCGTCGTGGTGGACCACCAGTTCGCCGTCAGCCGTAGTGTGGATGTCGAGCTCGACGCCATCACAGGCGGTCGGTGAGGGTGCCACGCATCGCTCAAAGGCGTCCAGCGTGTTCTCGAGGGCATGTCCGGAGGCCCCACGGTGACCGATCACCAACATTGTGGACATCCGCTGTGGGAGGAGGGTGGACGGGGTGTGTATGCTGTGGATATTACTTGAATACGCACATCTTATCACCATTGTGGACAAGGTGTTGTGGGTAGATCGTCGATGATCGATCATCGATGATCGATCATCGATGGACGATCATCGATTAACGGAGCCCTCCTTACCTCGTCATTGAGTTTGATGACTGCCCTTGCCGCCGAGTTCCCGAACGATCCCGATCTGGTTGCCGCCTGGCGCCGAGGGGACGAGCAGGCCGCCACCCATCTGGTGAGGCGGCATGCCCCAGCGCTTGGGCGCTATGTGGCGGCTGGTGGGGCGTCCAGCGCGGATGTCGAGGACCTGGTCCAGGAAACCTTCATCCGGGCGTTTCGGGGTCTCGACAACTGGCGTGGCGACGGCCCCTTCCGGGGGTGGCTCTTCCGGATCGCCGGGAACCTGGTCAAGGACGGCTTTCGGCATCGGCGTGGCCGGATCGACGTCGCGATCGAGGATCACGACGTGGTTGACGTCGCCGATCCTGCTGGCGAACTGGCGGCCGATGAGACCGCCGAGCGAATCAGGGTCGGGCTCGCCGCGCTGCCGAGGCTCCAACGCGAGGTATTCACGCTACGAGTGGAGCAGGGCCTCGAATATCCCGAGATCGCGGCCGCCCTTGGGACGACCCCGGGCGCGGCCCGGGTCCACTACCATCACGCGGTCCGCCGCCTGAAGGAGTTGGTCGAATGATCTGCGAAGCACTCTCCGACCGGATGCCGGCGGTGGCTCGTGGCGAGGCAAGCTGGGACAGCGAGGAAGCGGCTCATCTGGGCCTCTGCCAAGACTGCCAGCTGGAATGGCGACTGGTCGCTCCGATCGCGCGGGCCGCTCGCCCGGCGCCGACGATGGACGTCGAACGGATTGCCGCCGCAGTGCACGCGGCCGTCCAGCCGATGCCGGCGGTGGTGTCGATCGCCTCCCGGCGTCGCTGGAGCAGGGCACTGGTGGGGCTGGCTGCGGCGGCTGGGATCGCGTTGGCCGTCTACCTGCCGACCCGGCCCGAGCCGGCCACGGATGTCGCGGTCGTGCCGACCCGGGCAGTCACTACGATTCCGGAACTTGACGCTCTGCTCGAAGACGAACTGAAGTTGGTACTCGCCGCAGTCCAGGAAGAGGCACCAGCACCGGTTTTGACACCGGGGCCGCTGCCGAGGCTCGATGACCTGACGGAAACCGAACTGCAACAGCTCTTGAATACCGTGGAGGGATGACCATGCATTCGACTCGTGCCGTACTCCTGCTCCTGCTTGCCGCGGCGCCATTGACGGCGCAGGGCGGCGGCCGGGGCAGTCAACGTCCCGGCGGACCTCCTCCGCGCGCTGCCATCCTGCGTGGCCAGATCGAGGAGACATTCAAACGCCGGGCGGTGAAGGAACTCGCGCTGACCGATGACCAGGCTGCACGCATGTCACGCGTGGTCCAGGCGACGGGAGAGCGGCGCCGGCTGCTCGAGGAGGAGATGCGACGGCTGCAGGACGCGCTCGACGGCGAGTTGCGCCCGGGAGTCGCCGCCGACGCCGACTCCGTTTCGCGGATGATTGACCGCATGGGGCAGAATCGCGTCGCTTACGCGGAATCCTTCCGCGACGAGATGCGCGACCTGCAACCCGTGCTGACGCCGATCCAGCGTGGCCAGTACCTGATCATGCGGGATCGTCTCCTGCAGCGAATCCGTGAGTTGCAGGACAACCGCCCCCCGGCGGGCGGGCCGCCACCGGAGGAGTGATCTGAAACAGAAGCCGCTAGATTCCCGTCGAGGCCACCTTGGCGCGGAGGAGCGGAATGCAGCGAACAGGTGGGTTGATCATCGGCGGGATGTTGGGCCTGACGGCTGTCGCCGGGGCGCAGCATCCCGCTTCCGGCGTGCTGCCCACCTTGGCGGGATTCGACCCGGTCGTCGCTGCGCCGGTGCTCGAGTTCCTCACCAATCCCGCGGTGGCGCTGTTGCTGCTGGTGATGGCGATGGTCGGGTTGATCTTCGAGATCAAGGCCGGCGCATTCGGTCTTGGCGGGCTTCTTTCGGTCGTTTCCCTTGGCCTCTTCTTTGGATCCTCCCTGTTGCTTGGACTCGCCGGTTGGGAGGAGGTCATCCTGCTCGGACTGGGGATGCTTGCCTTGATGGTCGAGGTGTTCCTCCTCCCCGGCTTCGGGGTCGCGGGCGTGCTCGGCATCCTGTTCATGGCGGCGGCGACCGTCCTCACGCTTGCCGGGGGCTCCCCCGGCACCGCGGACATCATGGGTGGCCTCGCCGTCCTCGGGGCATCCCTGGCTGTCACCGCGGCCGTCTTCTACGCCTGGATCCGTCACCTCCCGAATTCGGACCGGTTCTCCGGCTTGTTGCACAGCCACGGGGTGGCGCGCGGCGAGGGCTACATCTCGGCGCCACAGCGCGACGACCTGATCGGACAGGTCGGGACGGCCATCACGGATCTCCGTCCATCGGGCACGGCCGAGATCGGCGGCGAACGAATGGACGTCGTGACCGAGGGCGAGTTCATCGTGGCAGGCGCCTCGGTCACGGTCATCAATGCCGAGGGGTATCGGCATGTCGTGCGGCTGGCCAACGCCGCCACGCTTCATCTTCCACACGCGAGTACCCTCCATGAATAACGACGCCGCCGGTTTGGCGATGCTCCTGGTCCTGCTCACGATCGCGTTGATCGTGCTGACGATCTTCATCCGCTTCATCCCGGTGGGACTGTGGATTCGTGCAGCAGCCTCCGGGGTGCGGGTGCCGTTCGTCACGCTCTTCGGCATGCGCTTCCGGAAGGTCGATCCGACGCGCATCGTCGATCCGCTCATCACCGCGATCAAGGCGGGGCTGCCGCTCGGCATCAACGAGCTCGAGGCGCACTTCCTCTCCGGCGGCAACGTGGCGCGGGTGGTCAACGCGCTGATCTCCGCCGACAAGGCCGGCATCCCGCTGACGTTCAAGCAGGCGACGGCGATCGACCTTGCCGGCCGCGACGTGCTCGAGGCGGTGCAGGTGAGCGTGAACCCGAAGGTGATCACCACGCCGAAGATCGCGGCCATGGCGAAGGACGGCATCCAGTTGTTGGCGATGGCGCGCGTCACGGTGCGCGCCAATGTCAATCGGCTGGTTGGTGGCGCCGGTGAGGAAACGATTTTGGCGCGAGTGGGCGAGGGCATCGTGAGTACGATCGGTTCGGCGGATTCCCACAAGGCGGTACTCGAGAATCCCGACATGATCTCGAAGACGGTGCTCGCCAAGGGCCTCGATGCCGGCACGGCGTTCGAGATTCTTTCGATCGACATTGCCGACGTGGATGTCGGCAAGAACATCGGCGCCGAGTTGCAGACCGACCAGGCCGAGGCGGACAAGCGGATCGCGCAGGCCAAGGCGGAGGAGCGGCGTGCGTTGGCCGTGGCCGTCGAGCAGGAGTACAAGGCCGAAGTGGTGCGTGAGCGCGCCAAGCTGGTGGCCGCCGAGGCGTTGATTCCGATGGCGATCGCGGAGGCGTTCCGGGCCGGGCACCTGGGGGTGATGGACTACCAGCGCTACAAGAACATGCAGGCCGACACGGACATGCGTCGCTCGATCTCGGCGGGCGGCGAGTTGCCGGGCGTCGGCGAAATCTCGGGCTGATCGATGGCTGGCGAGGGAGTCTTCTTCACGGCGGCGGTGGTCTACGGACTCATCGTCCTCGTGAAGCGCGCGGCGAAGGCCGGGCAACAGCAGCGCGGGCAACTCGACATGTCCACCGTATCAGGTGGGCGGTCGCGCCCGCCGCAGACGATGGAAGAGTTGCTTCAGGAGATGCGCGGGCAGCTCGATGGCGCGCGTCGTCACCAGGAGATCGAGGCGGCGACGGTTCATCCCGGGCCGGTCAAGCGACTCCCAGGCCCGCGGCCGCCGCGGACGGTACCGACAGCCACCGTCAAGCGTCTTCCTCCCTCGGGGCGTGAGCCGTGGGACGTCGAGGAGGGGCAGTCGCTCGAAGTTGATGCGCGTCCGATTGCGGTCGAGGAAATCGGCGCGCGGCCAGTGCCGCAGCGGATCGACTACGACGATGATGCCGAGGCGCTGGTGCGGCGGCGGGTCTCGGCGGCGCAGCTGCGCGATGGCGCGATGACACCGGGCGATCACCGTCGATTCGACACGGCGATCCGCGCGAAGGCGCCCGCTGTGGTGCCGGCCCCGGAGACTCGGGCGACGGCGTTGCGGCGGGCGATGATCTGGCACGAGGTGTTGTCGCCGCCGCTCTCCCTCCGCGACGGCGACTGACTGACAGTTACGCCTTGGGCGCTCCGAAGCGCTCGTCGTACGCCGTGATGTAGCGGGAGATGAATTGCTTCGCGGCTGCGGCGTTCTGGAAGCCGCGGCTTTCGACGCGTGTCCCTTCGAGGTTCTTGTAGACCTGGAAGAAGTGTTCGATCTCGCGGAGCGCGTGCGGCCGGATGTCGCCGAGGTCGTGGATCGATTCGGCGAACGGGTCGCTGGTGGCAACGGCGATGATCTTCTCATCGGCTTCGCCGCGGTCCACCATCTCGAAGACGCCGACGGGACGGACCTCGATCAGGCAGCCGGTGAAGACCGGCTCGGTGAGCAGGACGATGATATCGAGCGGGTCGCCGTCGTCGCCCAGGGTCCGGGGGATGAAGCCGTAGTCGCCGGGGTAGTGGACGGCGCTGTGGAGGACGCGGTCGAGGCGGAAGACGCCGAGCTCCTTGTCGAGCTCGTACTTGTTGCGGCCGTGGGCCGGGATCTCGATGATGGCGGTGACGGTCTCCGGCGGGTTGGGGCCGGGGGGGATGTCGTGCCAGGGATGGAAGGGGCGGGGCGAGATCACGGGGTTGGCCGGGGCTATGGGTTTGGGCACGGGGGCTGCCGCAAATGTAGGCGAATCGGGGGGCGCGTGCCGGGGTTGCCTGCGCCTGCGTCTGCGATGAGATTCTGGGCACGCCCGAGTGGTGGAATGGTATACGCAGCGGACTCAAAATCCGCCGGGAGCGATCCCTTGCGAGTTCGAGTCTCGCCTCGGGCACTCAGTTGTTCATCATCACGATCGGCCCGCCCCTCCCGGCGGGCCGATCGGCGTTTCGGACCCCTCGCTGCAACCCAGTCCCGCCATCCGGCGTACGTTTCCTCCGAGCAGCACTGCGTTACTCCCGCCGGAGCCGCCCGCGTGACCGACCCCCAGTTCACCGACAAGGAGATGGCCCTCATCCTGCGCCGTGCGGTGGAGTTGTCGAGCGCCGAGGAACGGCAGCACTCCCTCGCCGACATCCAGCGGATCGCCGCCGAGATCGGCATCGCGCCGGACGTGGTGACGCGTGCCGCCGCGCTTCCGCTCGCCGACCCCGAGCAACCCTCTCGCCTCTGGGGCGCATCCTCGGCGAATCATCTCACCCGAGTGGTGGCGCGCGCCTCCACGCCGCAGAACCTCTCCGCGGCCCTCGCGCAGGTGCGCGCTCGCCTCGCCGAGATCGGCGAGAGCCGGGAGATCGCCGGCGGGATGGAGTGGCGCTACGACAGCGGCTTCAGCACCACGGCCGTCACGGTGGTGACGGACGACACGACGACGAGCATCGACGTGGCCGGGCGAGCCGACGGGACGCAGTTCGTGATCCACGCCGGCGCGCTGGCCGCCGCCGTCTTCACCGGCTTCGCGGCCGGGCAGGCCGCCGGCGTGAGCTTCAGTGCGGCAATCGCCCTCGGCGCGGGCGTCGCGTACCTTGGGGTCGCCCGGCTCTGGTGGAATCGGATCGCGGCGGCCAATCAGCGCCGGATGCGTGCGGTCGCCGACGAGGTGGCTGCCCTCCTCGAACGGAGCTGACCCGGAATGACCCGCTGGTCCCTCGCGCCGACCCTCGGGTATGTTCCTCCATGCCTGCTGAATCCCTGACCACTCCGTCTGCCGCCCCGCCGCTCCGCTTCGAGGACGCGGTCACGCTGGTCCACCGCCTCGATGAGGAAGTGGGCCGCGTCATCATCGGCCAGCGCCAGGTCCGCCACGACATCCTGACCTGCCTCCTCGCCGGCGGCCACTGCCTCCTCCGCGGCGTCCCTGGGCTCGCCAAGACCCTCCTGATCAAGACGCTGGCCGATGCGGTGCACCTGACCTTCTCCCGCATCCAGTTCACCCCCGACCTGATGCCCTCCGACATCCTCGGCACCGAGGTGATCGAGGACGATGCCACCGGCGGCAAGCGGCACGTCCGCTTCCTCCCGGGGCCGGTGTTCGCCAACATCATCCTCGCCGATGAGATCAATCGGACCCCGCCACGGACGCAGGCCGCATTGCTCGAAGCGATGCAGGAATACCAGGTCACCATCGGTGGCGTCCGCCACGAACTGCAGCGTCCGCTCTTCGTGCTCGCCACCGAGAACCCGATCGAGCAGGAAGGGACCTATCCGCTGCCCGAAGCGCAGCTGGACCGCTTCCTCTTCAACGTCGTGATGGACTATCCCGAGATTGAAGATGAGCGACGCATACTCGCGGAGACCACCACCGGACGCACCGCGGCCGTCTCGCCAGTGACCACCGGCGCGGAGTTGGAGTCGGCCCGCATGCTGGTGCGTGCGCTGCCTGCCGCCGCGAACGTCGTGGACTACGCGCTGCGCCTGATCCGCGCGACGCGCCCTGCCGATGGTCACGCCCCGGCCGCCGTGCGCGACTTCGTGCGCTGGGGTGCCGGACCGCGCGCCGGGCAGGCCCTCGTTCTCGGTGCCAAGGCCGCCGCTCTCCTCGATGGTCGCGCTGTCCCCGCACCAGAGGACGTGACGCGCGTCGCGCTGCCCGTGCTGCGGCACCGCCTGCTGGTGAACTTCCAGGCCGAGGCCGATGGCATCACGCCGGATGACGTGATCCGGCGTTTGCTCGACGCCGTCCGGCCCTGACGTGACGCAGGCGCCCGGCAGTGGATCGCTGAGCGCGTCGGTCCTCGCGCATCTCGACGACCTCGAGTTGATGGCGCGAATCGTCATCGAAGGCACCCGCACCGGCGGCAACCGATCGCCGTTCCACGGCTTCACCACCGAGTTCCACCAGCACCGCCCCTACCGCGCCGGCGACGACCTCAAGCATCTCGACTGGAAGCTCTACGGCCGAAGCGATCGTCTCTACACTCGGCAATACCGCGAGACGACCAACCTCGCGGTCACGCTCATTGTCGACGCCTCCGCGTCGATGGCGTACCCTGAGCACGGCGTCAGCAAGTGGCAGTACGCGCGCATCGTCGCCGCGTCACTCGCCTATCTCGTGGCGGAGCAGGGAAACACCGTCGGCCTCTCCACGCTGCAAGGCGGCGCGCTGACGCACCTGCCGGCCCGCGGCGGGCGCCCCCACCTGCTGGCCTTGCTCGCCCGACTGCATCGACTCACGCCGACCGGCGCGTTCGACGCCCCGCGGGCGATCGCCGGTGTCGGCCGCCTGCTGCGCCGCCGCGGCGTGGTGATCCTGCTCTCCGACTGTTACGACGCCGAGGAAGAGAGCCGTCGCGAACTTCGGCATCTGGTGCAGCGAGGGCACGATGTCACCGTGCTCCAGCTGACCTCGCCTGACGAAGTGGCACTCCCCTTCAGCGGAGCGGTCGAGATCGAGGACGTGGAAGCGGGGACGAAGCGCATCACCGACGCCACGGCGATCGCGTCCGAGTATCGCCGTGCCGTCTCGGCCTTCCATGAACGCTGCCGGATGGAGTCGGTCCGGGCAGGGATCGACTACGCGCTCCTCTCGACCGATGTCCCACCCGCGCGGGCGCTGCGGCACTACTTGCGGCACCGCGAGTCGCGGTCGACCAACGCGCAACGGCCCGCCTCGGCATGACATGGCTCCAGCCCTGGGCCTGGCTCGGCGCGGCAACGATCCTCCTCCCGACCCTGATTCACCTGCTCGGTCGGGGGCAGAGCCGTACGCACCGATTTCCCTCGCTCCGGTTCATCGATGCGGCGCGGCTGCTCCCGGCACAGCGGACCCGCCTGCAAGACCTTCCCCTGCTGGTGGTGCGCGTCGCGGTCTTGCTCTTGGCGTCATCGCCCTCGCGCAGCCGCGCATGCGCGGCGCAGAGGGGGTGGGGGCCGCAGGAGGGGGTCTCACGCGGGCGATTGTGATGGATACGTCGGTGAGCATGGGATGGCTCACGGCGGCCGGGGTACCGGGGCATCGTGCTGCTCGTGACGCGACAGATCGGCTCGCTGGCGAGGCCACGACGAGCCGCCGGTTCCTGACCGCCACGCCAGGCGCCGCAATCCCGGGCGCCACCAGTTGGCTCGCGCAACAGTCCGGACAGCGCGAGCTGGTCGTGATCTCGGACTTCCAACTCGGTGCCATCGATAGCAACGACATCGCTTCGGTGAACCCCTCACTCGGCGTCCGCCTTGTCCCAGTCGCCGTCACGGCACCGCCCACGTCGGAGTTTCTCAGTCACCAGGACGCGGACCTCGTCACGGCCACCATCGTGGCGGACTCCCTGTCGAGTACCGTGAACTGGCGCCGATCTCCGTCCGCTATCCCTCCTGCGTCTCTGCGCTGGCTGGTGGGGCCCGGCGAGACCGCCCTGGCCTCTGCGTCTCTGCGCGCCGCCAACAGCATCGGGGTACCGGCGGCCTCAACCTCACGAGACAGCGTCACCTTCATCTTTCCGACAGCTCCGGAGCGCGCCACGCTGCGCGCCCGCGCCGCGCCACTCCGCGCCGCATGGATGATCGCCCTCGTCGCGCGGCTCCGCGAGTCCACGTTGCTTGCTCAGCTCGCCGCCGATGGCCCGGGCACCAGTGACACCCTCACAGCCGCAGTGCGCTCGCTACGCGGGGCGGCGCGAGTCGCGGCGGCCGCAGATGGCAACCAATTGCTGCTCTTCGTCGATGACTCCGTCGCCGCCACCTTCTCGGCAGCACTCGCCGCCACGGTGCTCCGGCTCCAGGATCGTGCCACCCCGATGAGTGAGCAGGAACCGATCGCGATCGATCCGACTCGACTCGCGTCGTGGGAACGCGTTCCCGGTACCGAGGGCAGCGGGTCAGTCGCTGCCACCGAATCGTCGGAGGGGCGCTGGCTCTGGTTGGGTGCGTTGGTGCTGCTTGGGGCCGAGTGGTGGATGCGGCGTCGAACGGCGGAGGTGCCAGTTGCCGTCGGCTGAACAGACCGCGGTCGAGCAGTTCCTCGACGCAGCGCGCCGACGGGCCGATCAGGGGATGGCTATCACCGGGGCTGCCATCGGGCTGGCTGTCGCTGCGCTGCTCACGATGGTCGGTTGGCCCATCCGTGACGGACTCCGTCCACTGTTGCTCCTCGGGGTGATGGCCGGCGTCGGCGGCGGGTTGCGGTGGGCACTGCTCCGACGTTCAAGCCGACGCGCCGTGGCCATGCGCATCGAATCGCGCGCCCCGGAGTGTCGCAACCTGCTCGTCACGGCGAGTGAGTTGCTCGCAGGGGCCCGCGTCAATCCGTATGTCGGAGCGCTGGTGTACCAACAGGCCGCGACGCTCACGGGTTCACTGGCGCTTCCCGCCGTGCTCCCACATCGCGGAGCGATGCAACGCCTGCTGCTGGCGGCGGTGGTGTGGGGGGGCGCAGTCGCCTGGCGTGCGACGACTTCCGAGCAGGCCGACGTGATCGCTTCGCAGAGCGGTCCGCCCGCCATCACCGATGTATCCGTCGTCGTCACACCACCGTCGTACCTCGGCCTCGCGCCACGAACTGTCCGCAACCCGGCTCGGATCGACGTCATTGCCGGGAGTCGCCTCGAGATCACGGCGACCGCCCGCGCCGCGGCTGTACACTGGGAAACTCTGGCAGGGCGTGCTTCGATGGTCCGTAATGGCGATGCCTTCGGTGGCAATGTGACTGCGACCGCAGATGGGTTCATGGTACTCCAACCGGCCGATGGCCACGGCCAACTGGGGGACCGGCGGCTGATTGGCCTCACGGTGCTCGCGGACCTCCCCCCGACGGTGGTTGTCCGCACTCCCGGGCGCGACCTCCACTTCCCGGACGGCGCCCGCACGGTGTCGATCGCGATTGATGCGAACGATGACCATGGGCTGGCCTCGTTGACGCTCCGGGCCACCACCGTCTCCGGGTCAGGCGAGCGCTTTTCCTTCGCCGAGCGCGACGTGCCGATCACCATCACTCGGCAGGGTGCTGGCCGCTGGACCGCCTCGACCTCGTGGCGGCTGGCGGCGCTCGGCCTCGAGCCTGGCGACATGGTGGTGTACCGTGCCGTGGCGACCGACCATCGGCCCGGCGCCACGCCGGTGGAGTCCGACGCATGGATCGTCGAGATCACGGCGCCGGGGAGCCTCGCGGCGAGCGGCTTCGCCATCGACCCGGAGCAGAACCGCTACGCCCTCTCGCAGCAGATGGTGATTCTCAAGACCGAACGGCTGCTGGCCGGGAAGGCCCGTCTCACGCCGGAGGCGTTCGCCGATTCGGCGGCGCAGATCGGGATGGAGCAGCGCCGCGTACGGGCCGAGTTCGTCTTCATGATGGGCGGCGAAGTCGACGACGGTCATGGCCATGGCGAGGGAGATCAGCCAGACCGAACTCAACGAAGTGGCCGAAGCAGAGGGCGAGGATGAGCTCGCCGCTGGGCGCCTCCTGAATGCCGGCCGTCTGGCGTTGATCCGTGGGATCCGCGATATGAGTCGCGCGGCCACTTTGCTCGGCACCAATGAGGTCCCGGGCGCGCTCATCGAAGAGCGGAAGGCATTGGCACAGATCGAGCAGGCCTTCTCGCACTCGCGAATCATCCTGCGAGCCTTGACGCAGCGCGAGTCCCTGGACTTCTCCCGGCGGCTGAGTGGCGCGCTCGCCGACGCGTCCAGTTCGACCGAGGCTGCGGCACCACCGCCATCCGATGCCAAGCGCGCAGCCACCCAACGTGTGCTTGCAGCCCTGGTCGCACTTCCACCCATTCCCTCGCGGACGTCCGTCGGCACACTCGCCGAGGCGGCATTGCGGATCGATCCAGCAGATGGCGAGCTGCAGGCCATCGCGTCCGGACTCGCCAAGGCCGCGGAGGAGCTGGGCCGTGGCGGCACGGTGGCCGCCGCGCAGGGACTCGACCGCGTGGCGACGAGGCTGAGCACGTTGGTGGGCTCAGTTGCGCCGCGCGCTGCGACGGCACCCACCAGTGGCGAGTTGCGACGGCTGCGCGGACGCCTCGCCGATGGGCCGCCTGCGCCGACGTCGAGGTCGCCGTGACCCCCCGCCGCTGGCTCCGCACCTTCGCGCTGCTGATCGCGTCGCTCGGCGTACTGGACCCCTCGATGATGACGCAACGGTTTGCCCGGGCCGAGGTGCAGGTCGTGGCGACGAACCCTGATCGCGACGCTCCGCTCGTGGCGTCGGTGGTGCGTCGGTTGGGCGGAGCCTTCCGGGTCGTTGTCGGCGACGCGGGGTCGTCGGATGCCACCATCCTCGTGGGAGACAGGTTGCCGTCGATGGTCGAGTCCATCCGCGGACCGCTGGTTGTCGTGGTGCCACCTCGCCCGTCACCGTGGTTGGTCGTCGAGCGTGTGGCGGCACCTTCGAGCGTCCTCCAGGACGAGCGCGTGGAGGTTACGGCGCAGTTGCGTGCCGTCGGGGCGAAGGGGAGGGTGATCACCGTCGCGTTGCATGACGGAGCGCGTGTTGTGGCCCGCAGTACAGTCATGCCGGCGGGCGCTGACGATCGCCTCGCGGTCGCCCTGCCGTACTTCGCCACGACCCTCGGCGCGTCGCGGCTCCGCGTCGTCGTGGAGGCCAGTGGCGCCCAGGCGACGGCGACAGATCTGCTCATTGACGTGCGTGACCCCCGTCGCGATGTCCTCGCCTTCGATCTGCGGCCATCGTGGCAGGCCACCTTCGTGCGCCGGGCGCTCGAGGCCGACGCACGACTTGCGGTGACGAGCCGGGTAGTCGCCTCGTCGGGCATTACGAGGTCCCGCGGGGCCGCCCCGACCGCGTTGACCGATGCCGCGACACTCGCGCGCCACGACGTGCTGGTCATTGGGGCACCCGGACTGCTCGCGGAGCGGGATCTCTCGGCCATCGAGGGGTTCCTCCGCGAGCGCGGTGGGCGTGTCGTGCTCCTGCTGGACGCGCCACCGTCAGGGGAACTCCTTCGCATGGTGGGTGGCTCAGCGTGGCGACAGGATAGCAGCGGTCGGGTCGTTGACCTCGCGGCTGATTCCTCGCTCGGCCGCCTCCGCGGGGTGACCTTCGTTTATCCGGCGGGACTGCCGCGAGGCGCCGAGATCATCTCGTCGACGGGTGAGGGACGCGCCGTGATCTGGCGGCGGCCGGTCGGGGATGGCGAAGTCGTCGTCGTCGGGGCGCTCGACAGCTGGCAGCACCGGGCGCCGACCGAATCCGACTTCGCACGCTTCTGGCCGGCCCTGGTTTCGGGGCTTGCGGCTGCGGCGCCACCACCGATCGAGGTCGCCCTGCGTCAGAGCGTCCTCCGTCCCGGTGATTCCTCTCAGGTCACGATCACCCTTCGGGATGTCGCCGCCGGGCGCGGCTCGGAGGCGTCGGTGACTGCGCGCACGATCGCCGCCGACGGCAACCAGCGCTTGGTACGCCTCTGGCCTGGGCACACCATGGGAACGCTGGAGGGGATGGTACATGCCTCCGCGAGCGGCCGCTGGCGGCTCGTGGTCCAGCGGGGGGCGGACAGCGCCTCGGTGCCGATGCTGGCGGACTCGGCAGCTTGGACGGCCGCCCCCGACAATGCAGACCTGTTGACCCGCCTGACGGCAGGCGCGGGCGGGATACAGATGGCCGGTGACAACCTCGCGAGGCTCCCGGACGTAGTGCAGGAGTTGATCGGTGCCGACCCGACGCCAGAGCGATGGCACCCGATGCGCTCCCCGTGGTGGATTCTCCCGTTTGCCCTCCTGTTGGCCACCGAATGGTGGCTGCGCCGCCGTGCCGGAGACGCCTAGATGACACATCCCCAGAAATTCGGTATGCTTGGCGACCGAGGCTCGTCGCTCCACTC